>DASXQT010000062.1:0-12227 GCA_036507005.1 Candidatus Eiseniibacteriota bacterium | reverse complement strand
TCGCGGCGCTCGAAGCGCCCTTCTCGGTCTACTGCCTCGAGCTGCCGCGGCTCGAGACTCGCCTCGACCTCGCGCACGTCATCGAGGGCAACGCACCCGGCGAGCGCATGCGAGCCGCCATCGACGGGTTCGGAAGGGAGGTCCCGTGGACGCTCCAGATTCTCACCGCTCGCGCCGGGAGCTACGCCCGCCTCGGCGACCCACGGGTCGAGGAGGCGCGCCGTGAGCTGCGCGCGTTCCTGCGTCTTCTCCCGCCTCAGCCCCCCGGGGTCGAGGGACCTCCGCAGCCGTAGCCGCGACGCTTCGTGCAGGGGAGGGGCTCCGGAAAACCGGGACCGCGGCTCACGCGGAGCGAGCCCGGGACTCGGTCCCGCGCCGCACTCGCGTCCCGGTCCGGCCTGTAGTTCCGGGAGCGGATTGGGTGCTCGAGGGGGCGCTCATATCGGTTCAACCTGCATCGGCCTCAGGCGCTCACGGTCGAACGGTTCAGATCGAGCGCGCGACGGAGCACGCTCAGGAAGGCGCTCCCGAGCATGATGATCGCCCCCACCCACACCAGGTTGATGAGGGGCTTGGTGCTGACCTCGACCGCGAGCACGTCGCCGCCTTCGCGGTGGCCCATGCCCGGGACCTCGAGCGCGACGCGGCCGGTGTTGGGATCCACCGAGACGATCTGGACCGAGCCGCCGCCGGGAAGGTAGTCGGGGATGCGGTTGGGCACCCCGTTCTGCATGTTCATCTCGAGCACCGGGCGCGCCGGCACGGTGCGGCCGCCGATCTCGACCCGCAGCCGCGCGGCGACGCGCACCACCTCTCCCATCTGGCGGTCGAAGTCCACGAACGTGTACTTCACCTGCCCCACCTGCTTGGTCTCGCCCTTCCCGAGCCACAGGGCGCGCGCCGCAGGGTCCTCGCCCACCATCTCGAGCGGCGAGATGTAGATGTCGTGGGTCAGCAGGCGCTCGATGTGCGGCTTCTTCATGTAGCCCTGGCTGAATTCGCTCCAGTAGAGCGCGGGCAACGCCTCGAACTTCCGCTCCGGCGCGTTCACCGCGATCATCACGCGGTCCTTGCCGTTCGCCGACTTGCGCACCCCCTCGAAGGTCATGCGGTAACCGAGCGCCGAGCGCTCCTGGCCCTGGGGGAGCTGCACCTGGACCTCGCGGCCGTACTGGGAGGAAGCCACGATCCCGATCAGCATCACCGACACCCCGAGGTGGCCGAGGTAGGCGATCCCGTGCTTCCACCCGGCGCGGAATCCGCGGAGCGTCACGATCGCGTTGGCCGCGAGCCCCCAGGCGGCCGCGAACACGATCGCGGCCGAGAGCGGCGCGCGCACCCCGGCGGCCACGGCGATCACCGCGACCACCACGGCCACCCCGATCGCGGGCAGCGCGGCGCGCAGCAGCGACTGCGGGTCCTGCTTGCGCCAGCGCATCAGCGGCGCCAGGCCGAGGAGCACGCCGAGCGCCACCGCGAGCGGCGCGTTCACCAGGTTGTAGTAGGTCGTCTGCACGTTCGACGGCGGCCCGAAGAGCCGGGTGATGAGCGGCGCGCTCATCCCCACCGCGGTGAGCGCGCACATCAGCATGAACACGAGCTGGCCGAGCCACATCATGGACTCTCGCGAGAAGCTGCCGAGCGGCTCGCGCGGCCCGGGGATGTCGCGCAGCCGGTAGAGCAGCGTGCCGTAGCCCACGATCGCGGTCAGGAGCAGGAACGAGAGCAGGAAGCCGTTGAGGCCCAGGTTCACGAACGAGTGCACCGAGAAGTCCGCCAGCACGCCGCTGCGGGTCAGGAACGAGGCGTAGAGCACGAGCACGTAGGAGGTCACGGCCAGGAAGAAGTTGGTGCGCCGGAGGCTCCCGGTCACGCGCTGGACCAGCAGCCCGTGGAGCAGCGCCACGTTCGAGAGCCAGGGGATGAACGAGCCGTTCTCGACCGGGTCCCAGCCCCAGTAGCCGCCCCAGCCCAGCACCTTGTAGGCCCACACCCCGCCCATGATGAAGCCGGTGGCGAGCACGGCGGTCGAGAGCACCGCCCACGGCAGCACCACCTTGACCCAGCCGTCGTAGTCGCGTCGCACCAGCGCCGCCATCGCGATCGCGAACGGCGCCACCAGGGACGAGAACCCGGTGAACAGCACCGGCGGGTGGATGGTCATCCACGGGTCCTGGAGCAGCGGGTTCAGGCCCTGCCCGTCCATCGGGAAGCGCCCGCCCGGGAACATCAGGAACGGGCCGCGCATCACCGAAACCAGGCCGAGCATCACGAGCGGCAGGTTGAGGAAGAACATCGCCGGGGTGGTGAGCGCGTGCCGCACCCGCATCAACGCCAGGCCGAGCGTGCAGGTGATGAGCGCCCACAGCAGGAACGTGCCCTCCTGGCCGCCCCACAGCCCGGCCATCACGTAGTGCCACTCCATGGCGCGCGAGGTGTAGTTCGCCACGTACTCGTAGCGGAAGTCGTGGGAGAAGAGCAGGGTCCAGAGCGTGGCGATGGCGCCGGCGAGCGCCAGCCACTGCACGCGGAACGCCCAGCGCGCGGGTCTCAGGGCCTGCTCGCGGCCGCCGGTCGCGGCCAGGAACCCGAGCCCGGCGACCAGCGAGGCGAGGAACGCGATCCAGACGAGGATCGGGCCCGGGCTCACGAGGCGATCTTGCCCTTCTCGGCCTCGGCCTGGTACTTGGACGGGCACTTGACCAGGAGCTGCTCGGCCTCGAAGTGGTCGCTCTTGTAGCGGCCGATCGCCACGATCGAGGTGGCCTGGTCGAAGTTCCCGGGGATCACGCCGCGGTAGACCACCGGCATGACCTCCTCGTGCGAGTCCCTGAGCTTGAACTCGAGGAACTGCTCGTCGCGCTTGAGCACGTAGGCCTTGTCCGCGAGCACGCCGTTCACCTGCACGAGTCCGGCGGCGCGCCGCGCGTCGTGGAACGAGATGTAGGGCGTCACCGACTTGCGGAAGCTCGAGACGCCGATCACCGCCGCGACCACGAACAGCACGGCGGCGATCATCACCTTGAGGTTCATGGTTTCTCCAGCTCCTTGATGCGGCGCTCGAGGCGCACCAGGTAGACGAACATCGCGGCCCACGTCAGCAGCGAAACCCCCATCACCACCAGGTTACCCGACACTCTCGCCTCCCGCCGCGACCAGCCCGAGCCGGCGCCGCTCCACCCGCCCGAAGCGCACCCGGAGCCCCAGCATCCAGAAGAACAGCACGCTGAACCCCGCCAGCATCGCGAAGAACACCGTGCGGATCCGGGGATCCATGCTCCCCGCCTCGCGCGACGGGAGGATCGGCGAGGGATGGAGCGAGTCGTAGATCCGCGGCACCACGAACATCAGGAACGGCACCGCGACGAACGCCGCCACCGAGTAGATCGCCGCGAGCCGCGCGCGCCGCTCCTCCCCCTCGATCGCGCTGCGCAGCGCGAGGTAGGCGGCGTAGATCAGGAGCAGGAAGAAGATCGAGGTCTCGCGCGGGTCCCAGTTCCAGTACGAGCCCCACATCGCCTTGGCCCACAGCGAGCCGCTCACCGTGGCGACGATGCAGAACAGGATGCCGAGCTCGGCCGCAGCGGCCGCCTGGTCGTCGTGCTCGATCCGCCGACGCGCCAGATAGAGCACGCTCTGGATCATGGACCACGCCAGCGCCAGCACCGTCACCCAGGCCGCGGGGATGTGGAAGTAGAGCACCCGCGTGGTCTCGCCCAGCACCGGCACCACCGGCGCCCAGGTGAAGCCCAGCACCATCCAGGCCGCGATCCAGAGGAAGAGCAGGACGCGTGCGATCAACTCATTCCTCCCACAGATGGTCGTAGAGCAGCAGACTGACGCCGAACACCGCGGCCCCATAGGCCACGAGCAGGCTGGCCTCACCCCCTACAGTACCACCTTGCCACTGGGCGCGTGTCCCCTTGACCGCCGCGGCCAGCACCGGGAGCAGCAGGGGGAGCGACGCGCCCGCGAACAGCGCGCCCCGGCCGCGGGTCTGGGCGATCACCGCGCCCACCAGCGTGGAGGCCGCGGCCAGCGCCACGCTCCCCAGCGCCAGCACGGCGAGGAACCCGCCCCAGCCCGGCGCGGGCGCGCCCATCAGCAGCAGGAAGAGCGGCACGGTGACCAGCTCGAGCACGGCGAGGAAGAGCAGGTTGAAGAGCAGCTTCCCGAGCCCGATCGCGGTGGGCGAGGCCACCAGCCGGAGCAGGGTGAGCGTGTGGCCCTCGACCTCGCGCACGAAGGCGTGCGAGAGCGAGGCGAGCGCCGCGAACAGCAGCACCACCCACAGCATCGCGCTCAGGATGTCGGTGCGGTCGCCGAGCGGTCCGACCGCGAAGCTCACGCCCGCGAGCGAGGTGAGCGCGAACAGCAGCGCGGCGTTGAGCCCGTAGCGGGTGCGCCACTCGCTGCGGCACTCCTTACGAAGGATCGCCCAGACCGCGGCGGCGGAGCTCGATCCGTTGGGTCGCAAGCCTCCACTCCCTCTCGTCGTTGGTGGCGAGGATCACGAGCCCCGCGCGGCTCTGTTCCGAGATCACGCGCGCCACCATGGCGCGGCCCTCGTCGTCCAGGTGGCTGCCAGGCTCGTCCAGCAGCAGGAGCGCCGGGCGCTCGAGCAGCGCGAAGGCGAGCCGCAGGCGCTGCTTCATGCCCGAGGAGAGCGCCGGCACCCGGTCGCGGGCGCGCGCGGCGAGCCCGACGCGCTCGAGCGCCCCCCCGACCGCGGCCCGCGCGTCCGCCAGGCCGCGGGCCTCGGCCGCGAAGCCCAGGTTCTCCTCGACGCTCAGCTCGTCGTAGAACTGGAGCTCGGGCGAGGCGAACCCCACCCGCCGCCGCAGGGCCTCGGCCCGCACCGGCGCGCCGTCCAGGCGCAGCGCCCCGACTCCCACCGTCGGGCGCAGGAGCCCGGCGAGGATGCGCAGGAGCGTGCTCTTGCCCGCGCCGTTGGGCCCGGTGACCGCGACCGCCGCGGGCGAAGCGAGGCGGAAGCTCAGGGGATCGAGCCCGCGCCGCGCTCCGTAGCGGTGCTCGAGCCCGCTCGCCTCGAGCGTGAGCGCCGCGGTGGCGGGCGCCGGCGCGAGCGCGGCACTCAAGCGCCCTCCGCCGCCGCGCCGCGGGCCGTGGCGGGCACGCCGCCCTCGGCGCCGGGTGACGCTCCGGCGTCCACCAGGCGCGTCAGATCGGGCAGCACGCGCGCCCGCGCCTCGGCCCGCGTGCCGCGCAGCAGCACGCCGGCCGCGTGCGCGTGCCCGCCGCCGCCGAGGCGCGCGCACACCTGGTCGATCGCGACCCGGCCGGTCGAGCGCAGCGACACCTTCACCTTGCCGGGCTCGACCTCGGAGAACAGCGCCACCACGTCCACGCCCGCGATGGTGCGGGGCATGTCCACCAGGCCCTCGGTGTCCGAGCCGGTGAGCCCGTTGAGCTGGAACTGCTCGGGTGAAGCCTCGAGCACCACGATGCGCCCGTCCGCGATCAGCTCGAGCCGGGCGAGGACCTCGCCGAAGAACCGGAGCCGCCCGGCCGAGGCATGGGAGTGGACCTGGGCGTGAATCTTCTCGGGATCGAGCCCGTGCGCGAGCAGGTCGGCGGCCATGCGGTGGGCGTGGCTGTCGGTGTTCGAGTACCGGAACGATCCGGTATCGGTCATGAGCGCGACGTAGAGCGCCTCCGCGATCCCGGCGCTCAGCACGCCGCCGGCCTCGCGGATCAGCTCGTAGACGATCTCGCCGGTCGAGGAGGCCTCGGGCTCGATCACGTTCACCTCGCCGAAGCCGGCGTGGGAGACGTGGTGGTCCACCACCGCGATCGGGATCGGGTGGCGGTCGAGCAGCGGGGCCAGGCGCCCGACGCGCTGGCGGTTGCTGGTGTCGAGCACCACGATCGCGTCGCTCTCGGCGAAGCGCCGCTCCGCCAGCTCGGGCACGAAGGTCTCGAGCGCGACCTCGCGCGCCAGGAACAGGAACGCCGCGGGCACCAGCGAGTCGTTGAGCACCTGCACCCGCTTGCCGAGCCCGCGCAGCCAGTGGGCCATCGCGACCTCGCTGCCGAGCCCGTCGCCGTCGGGGTTGATGTGGGTGGTGAGGAGGAAGCTGCGGTGGCGGTCGACGAACTCGTGGAACGCGCGGCGCTCGCGCGGGTCCGGCGTCACGCGGCCTCCTCGCGCGCGGGCGCGCCCTCCGCCGGCGCGGGGAGCGACACGCCCGCGACCGCGGTCAGGAACCAGCGGTGGAAACGGAGGTCGAGCGTGAGCTCGGGGTGGAAGCAGAGGCCCACGATGCGCCCGCTCCGCACCCCGACCGGCTCGCGGCGGCCGCCCTCCCTGCGCCACGCGATCACCTCGACCCCGTCGGCGACGCGCCGGATGCGGGGCGCGCGGATGAACACGCCCGGGAACTCGCCGCCTACCGCCGGGCTCTCGAGCGGGGCGCTGAAGGAGTCGATCTGCCGCCCGTAGGCGTTGCGCTCGACGCTCACGTCCAGCGCGCGGAGCGGCGGGGCCGGAAGCCCCTCGGCCTCGGTGCCGAGCAGGATCAGCCCGGCGCAGGTGCCGAGCACGGGGCGCGTGCGCACGAACTCCTCGAGCGGCGCGCGCAGGCCGTTCGCCCCCATCAGGCGCAGCATGGTGGTGGACTCCCCGCCCGGGAGCACGAGCGCATCGAGCCCGTCGAGGTCGCGCGCCAGCGCCACGCGCACCACCGCTGCGCCCAGCGCCTCGAGCGCCGCCTCGTGCCGCTCGAAATCACCCTGGAGCGCGAGCACGCCGACGCGTGGAGCGCCCTCCGCCCCCGGGCTCACGCGCTCACCAGCCCCGCTTCGCGAGCTGCTGCTCGTCCGGGATCGCCTCCATCGAGAGCCCCTTCATCGCGCGCGGCAGCCCTTCGCTGATCTCGGCCAGGATCGCGGGCTCGCGATAGTGCGTGACCGCCTTCACAATCGCCTCCGCCATGCGGAGCTGCTCGCGCCGCTGGTCCTCGGGCCTCAGGTCGAGCCCGACCTCGAAGATCCCCGAGCCCACGAACACTGCCTCGGCGCCGAGCTGCATCATCAGCGCCGCGTCCGCGGGCGTGGCGACGCCGCCGGCGGCGAAGTTCGGCACCGGGAGCTTGCCGGTCGCCGCCACCTGCTTCACCTGCTCGAACGGCGCACCCAGCTCCTTGGCCGCCGCCATCAGCTCGTCGGCGGAGAGTGCCGCGAGCGTGCGGATCGAGCGCATCACGCTCCGCATGTGGCGCACCGCCTCCACCACGTTGCCGGTGCCGGCCTCGCCCTTGGTGCGGATCATGGCCGCGCCCTCGCCGACCCGGCGCAGCGCCTCGCCCAGGTCGCGGCAGCCGCACACGAACGGCACCTTGTACGGGTGCTTGTCGATGTGGTTCTCCTCGTCCGCCGGGGTCAGGACCTCGCTCTCGTCGATGAAGTCCACGCCCAGCGCCTCGAGGATCTGGGCCTCGGCGCTGTGCCCGATGCGGCACTTGGCCATCACCGGGATCGAGACCGCGGCCTCGATCTCCTTGATCAGGCGCGGGTCGGACATGCGCGCCACGCCGCCCTCGCGGCGGATGCGCGCCGGGATGCGCTCCAGCGCCATCACCGCCGAAGCGCCGGCCTCCTCCGCGATCCGCGCGTGGTCCGCGGTCATCACGTCCATGATGACGCCGCCCTTCAGCATCTCCGCCAGGCCGACCTTGAGGCGGAACTGTTCCTGCTGGCTCACGGTGTGTCTCCTCTCTCGCCTTCGTTCGCGCGCGCCACCGCGGCCTCGGGCCGCGGTGCTTCGTCGTTCGCATGCGGCCCCGCGCCGGCGCGGGCCCCCGGCGGCGCCCCGGGCTCCCGGGCGAGCGCCCGCAGCCGCTCCACCACGGGCGGAACGCTCCCCAGCACGGTATCGACATCTGCTTCGGTGTTCCATTCGCCCAGCGAGAAGCGCACGCTGGCGTGCGCGTCCTCGGGCCTCAACCCCAGCGCCATCAGCACGTGCGAGGGGCCGGGCGAGGCGGCGCTGCACGCCGAGCCGGTCGAGACCGTGACGCCCGCACGGTCCAGCTCGTGCAGCACCGCCTCGCCGTCCACACCCGCGAAGCGCAGGTTCACGATCGAGAGCAGGCGGCGCTCGGGGTCGCCGTTCAGGCGCGCGCCCGTCACCGCGGCGCACAGCTCCTGACGTAGTCGCTCGCCGAGCGCGGCGACAAGGCGCGGCCCGTCCGAGGCGATCCAGCGCTCGGCGCGGGCGGCGGCGGCGCCGAGCCCCACGATCGCCGCGAGGTTCTCGGTGCCGGCGCGGCGCGAGCGCTCCTGGTGTCCGCCGTGCACCAGCGGCACGAGCCGCGTGCGGCGCCGGACCCAGAGCGCGCCAACCCCGGGCGGGCCGTGGAACTTGTGCCCGGCGAGCGAGAGCAGGTCCACGCCCGCCTCGGCCACCGCGACCGGGAGCTTGCCCACCGCCTGCACCGCGTCGCAGTGCATCTTGGCGCCCGCGCGGTGCGCCGCCTCCGCGATGCGCGCGACCTCCTGCACCGTGCCGATCTCGTTGTTGACCCACATCACCGACACCAGCGCCACGTCCGGGCCGAGCGCCTCCTCGAGTCGCTCCGGATCGAGCACGCCGCTGGGCTCGACCGGGACGATCGTGAGCAGGTAGCCGCGCGCCTCGAGATGGCGCGCGGTCTCGAGCACCGAGGGATGCTCGATCGCCGAGACCACCAGCCTGCGACGCGCGGGTCCGGAGCCCGCCGCGTCGGCCGCGGCCAGCAGCGCGCCCTTGAGCGCCAGGTTGTTGGCCTCGGAGCCCGAGGCCGTGAAGACGATCTCCTCGGGCGCGGCGCCGATCAGCGCCGCCACCTTCGCCCGCGCCTCCTCCACCGCCTCGCGCGCCGCTTCGCCGCGGCGGTGCACCGAGGAGGCGTTGCCGAAGCGCTCGCCGAGGTAGGGCAGCATCGCCGCCACCACCTCGGGCGCCGGGGCGGTGGTCGCGGCGTGATCGGCGTAGACCTCGCGCATCGGGGACCTCACACCGCGCTCGGGGCCGAGGCCGCGTGCGCGAGGATCGAGACCTTGCGCGCCAGGTGGCCCGCGATCGCCGTGAGCGCCTTTGCGTACGCGCTGTCGGGCTTCGACAGCACCACCGGCTTGCCGGTGTCGCCACCCGCGCGCACCTCGGGATGGACCGGGATCGCGCCCAGGAACGGCAGGCCCATGGCGAGCGCGCGCTCTTCGGAGCTTGCGGAGTTGAAGATCTCGTGGCGCGCCCCGCACGAGGGACACTCGAACCAGCTCATGTTCTCGATCACGCCCAGCACCGGCACGTCGAGCTTGCCGAACATCGCGATCGCCTTGACCGCGTCCTCGATCGCCACCGTCGAGGGCGTGGTCACCACCACCGCGCCCGCCACCCAGGTCTGCTGGATCAGCGAGAGCTGGACGTCGCCCGTCCCGGGCGGCAGGTCCACCAGCAGGTAGTCGAGGTCGCCCCAGTCCACGTCGTGGAGGAAGCTCTTGATCGCGCCGTGGAGCATCGGACCGCGCCACACCACCGCCTCGCCCGCGTCCACCAGGAGGCCCATGGACATGAACGAGAGCCCCCACGCCTCGACCGGCAGGATCTTGCCGTCGCGCTGCGAGGGCTGGCGCCTCACCCCCAGCATGCGCGGCAGGTTGGGCCCGTAGATGTCGCCGTCGAGGAGCCCCACCCGCGCGCCGGTCGCGGCCAGCGCCACCGCCAGGTTCGCGGCCACCGTGGACTTGCCGACCCCGCCCTTGCCGCTCCCGATCGCGATCACGCTCGCCACGCCCGGGAGCGCCTTGCGGTCGGCGGTCGGGTCCTTGGGCTTGCGCATGCGCGACGTGGTCTTGATCGCGACCTCGCGCACTCCCGGCAGCTTCATCACCGCGGCCCGCGCCTCGCCCTCGATCTGCTCCTTGAGCGGGCAGGCCGCCGTGGTGAGCACCAGCGTGAAGGCCACCCGGTCGCCGTCCACCGCCAGCTCCTCGACCATGTTGAGGGTGACGAGGTCGCGGTGGAGATCGGGGTCGATCACCGTCCGCAACGCTCCGAGCACGTCTTCGCGATCGAGCTTGGCCATGATCCTGGGACACTCACTTTCGCCGCGCGGGGCGCCGCCGGGAGCCTCACCCGGGCGCCCGGGAATGACTTCGGCCGGGTTCTGCAGCATCATCAGGGGCGTTCCGCGGCCGTAGCGCCCTCATCAGAGTGGATCGAGAACCACTGAGCTTATGAACCGCGACCCGCTGAGTCAAACCTGGAGCCCGGATTCTGGGCTTTCTGCCGGCGCATCCTCCACTTGGATGAGCGATGGCGGCGCCCGGGCGCCGGGCGTCTCGCATGCTCCGGCGGTGCACGGCGCTGCGGCCGGCGCCTTGCCCGCGCCTGCTGCCGAGGCCGCGCGCGCCGCTGAGCCCGCGACCGCCGCGGCAGGCCCGTTCCCCATGGAGCCGCTCGAGCACCTGGACGCGCTCTGGATCCAGGTCGCGGGCACCCTGTGCAACCTGCGCTGCACCCACTGCTTCGTCTCGTGCGGGCCCGGGGACGACCACCACGCGCTCCTCTCGCGCGAGGAGGTGCGCGGGCGCGTCGCCGAGGCCGTGCGCCTCGGGGTCAAGGAGTTCTACTTCACCGGCGGCGAGCCGTTCCTCCATCCCGCGATGCTCGAGATCCTCGGCGACACTCTCGTGTACGGGCCCTGCACCGTGCTCACCAACGGCACGCTCTTCACGCGCGGGCGGCTCGAGGCGCTGCGACGGATGAGCGATTCCGAGCGCTACTCGCTCGAGATCCGCGTCAGCCTCGACGGCCACCGCGCCGAGGACCACGACCGCTACCGTGGCGCGGGCAGCTTCGCGCTCGCCCTGGACGGACTGCGGAGGCTGGGCGCGCACGGGCTCCTGCCGATCGTAACCGTGACGCAGAACACCGACGAGGACCCGCTCGCGTTCCGCGAGCGCTACCTCGCGATGCTGCGCGCGGCCGGCCTCGCGCGGCCGCGGCTCAAGGTGATTCCGCTCTTCCTGCTCGGCCGCGAGACCGAGCGCACCCGCGGCTACTCCGCCGCCGAGTCGCTGCGCGACCTGCCCGCCGAGGCGTTCGACCCCGCGCGGCTCCAGTGCCACTCGTGCCGCGCCGTGACGAGCCGCGGCGTGTTCGTGTGCCCGCTGCTGGTGGACGAGCCGCGCGCCCGGATGGGCGAGCGCCTCGACCAGGCGCTCGGCCCCTTCGAGCTGGCGCACGGCGCGTGCTTCACCTGCTACGCCACCGGCATGACGTGCGGGAACGCCTGAGATGAGCACCCGGCTCGCGCTCTTTGGCGGCGTCTATAGCAACCACATGGCGCTCGCTGCCGTGCTGCGCGACGTGCGCGCGCGCGGCGCCGACCTCGCGTGGTGCCTGGGCGATCTGGGCGGCTTCGGCCCCCACCCCGACCGCTCTGCCGAGGCCCTGCGCGATGCCGGCGTCCCCATGCTGCGCGGCAACTACGACGACTCGATCGGCAACGAACGCGCCGACTGCGCGTGCGGCTACACCGATCCCAGCGACAACCGCTTCGCGCAAATCTCCTATGACTACACACTCGCCCGCACCGCCGCCGAGCACCGGGCGTGGATGCGCTCGCTCCCCGAGCAGCAGCGTCTCGAGATCGCGGGGCGCCGCGTGCTCCTGTGCCACGGCTCGCCGCGGCGCGTGAACGAGTTCCTGTGGGAGTCCGCGTGCTCGGACGCCTTCCTCGAGTGGCTGTGCGAGCGCCATGAAGCCGACGTGATCGCCTGCACGCACACCGGCCTCCACTGGCACCGCGCGCTCCCCTCGGGGCGGCACGTCGTCAACGTGGGCGCGATCGGGCGCCCGGCCAACGACGGGCGAACCGAGGTGTGGTACGCCGCGCTCGATCTGGACGGCGAGGTGCGGGTGGAGTTCCGCCCCGTTGCGTACGACTTCGACGCGCTGGCGCGCGAGATGGAGGCCGAGGCGCTGCCCGCCGAGTTCGTAGAGACCATCCGCACCGGCTGGTGGACCACGTGCCTCGAGAACCTGCCGGCCCGGGAGCGGAGGCGGGGCCGCTTTTAGGCTAGAACTCGTTTCAAAACCCCGCAACGCGGGGTAGGGTGAAGCCATGGTCACTCACACGGAGGTGAACCATGGCATTCAGTGGACGACTGAGCGATGCGCAGTGGGCACGGATTGCCCCGCATCTGCCGCGACGCAAGGC
>DASXQT010000061.1:0-170977 GCA_036507005.1 Candidatus Eiseniibacteriota bacterium | reverse complement strand
GCCGACGCGCTCCACCAGCGCGGCCAGCACCGCGAGGTCGTCGTCGTCGAACGATTGGCCCGAGATCTTGTTGTTGACGTTGACCACGCCCACCACCTCGGCTTCGACTCGCAGCGGCACGCACAGCAGCGACTTGGTGGTGTACTGCGGGTGGTTGAGGCGGCTGAAGCGCTTGTCGGTCTCGATGTTGCCCACCAGCAGCGGCCGGCCCCAGACCGCGACCGAGCCCGCGACCCCGGCGCGCATCGTGGTGCGGCGCCCCTGGAGATTCTGGCCGTCCAGGCCGCGGGACGCGGCGATGAACAGGTCACCGTGGTCCGGGTCCACCAGCATGAGCGAGACGATCTCGGCGTCCATCGAGGCCGCGACCATGTCCACGGTCCCCTCGAGCAGCTCGCGCAGGTCGGCCCGGCCCCAGATGCGGCGGGCGGTGCGGCGCGCGAGCGGCGAGGCGAGCTGGCGCAGCGGCAGGGCGAAGCACAGGCGCGTGCCATTCGGCTCGAGCGGCTGCGCCCAGATGCGGCCGCCGTGGAGCTCGACGATGCCGTGGGCGATGGCGAGCCCGAGGCCGGTCCCCTCGACCTCCTCGTCGCGTGGGTGGCGCGCGCGGTAGAAGCGCTCGAACACGTGCGGCAGGTCCTCGGCCGGAATCCCCGGCCCCTGGTCCTCGATCTGGCCCAGCCACTCGTCGCCGTCGGAGCGGGCCTCGACCCGCACCGTGCCGCCGAGCGGCGAGAACTTGATGGCGTTGCCCGCCAGGTTGATGAGCAGCCGGCGCAGCAGGTCGGGATCCGCCTCGACCACCAGCCCGGCTTCGAGCCGGGGCGCGAACGTGATCCTGCGCTCCATCGCGCTGGGCGCGAGGCCCTCGAGCGTCTCCCCCACCAGGCGCTCGAGATCGAAGCGCGCGAGCCGCAGCGGGCGCTGCCCCGCCTCGAGGCGAGAGAGATCGAGGACGTCGCTCACCAGCCGCGTGAGCCGGTCGCACTCCGAGTTGATGATCCCGAGGAAGCGCTCGTGGGGCGCGTTCGGGTTCGAGAGGTTGTCGAGCATGGCCTCGGTGTAGGCCTTGATCGCGGTCAGCGGGCTGCGGATCTCGTGGGCCACCACCGACATCAGGTTCGAGGACGCCTCGTCGTCGTCGCTGCGCCGCTTCTCGAGCGTCTGGACGCGCCGGCGCTCCTCTTCGAGCTCGCTTCGCAGGTGGGTGCGCTCGAGCGCGAGCGCCAGCCCGTCGCCGAGCGTCTGCAGGAACATCCGGGTCGCGGCGCCGAAGCGCCGCGGCCCGGAGAAGCTCACCAGCAGGAAGCCGACGATCGCCCCGCCCGAGATCAGCGGCACGGTGGCGAGCGCGCCGGGCGGCTCGAGCCACAGCCCGGGCTCGCGCGCGGCAGCGGTGTCGGTGAGGCCGTCGTCGAACACCGCCTGGTCGCGCCGCATCGCCCAGTCCACCGGGCCCGTGGGCTCGGGCAGGTAGCGGGTCTCCGCGCCGGTGCCGTCGAGGCACTTGAGCGCGCCGCTGCGCGGCTCGAGCCGCAGCAGCCGGTATTCCGCGGCCCCCAGCGCCGTGAGCGCGCAGGAGCCGGCGATGGCGCACGCCGTGCCGATGTCGCCGGTGCTGCGCAGGCCGAGCATGGCCTGGGACAAGAGCCCGAGCGATTCGCGCGAGAGCGCATCGTCGTCGGTCGGCGCCTGGGTCCCGCCCTGCGCCATGGCCGGATCGGTCACGCCACGTCCCTCTCGGCCTCGGCCTGTGCTTCGGTGGACCGCCGGCGCTCGCCGACCAGCACGCTCCCGGGGATGCCCTTGCCGTGGGCCTTGAGCTCCTGCGCGATGTCGATGAGCTGCGCCAGGTGGGAGACCGCGTGGCGGTCGGTGCTCACCATCGCGATGGTCACGCTCATGAGCGGGAAGCGCTCGATCTGGTGGCGCCGGTTGCGGACCTCGACGTACCCGCGCTCGCGGTCGTCGTCGTCGTACAGGGTCTTCACCATCTCCACGAACTCGGCGATGATCGCCTCGCCGAACGCCTCGGCCACGTCGGGCGTGGTGAGCACCACGAAGTCGTCCCCCCCGATGTGCCCGATGAAGTTGGCGCTCCCGCCGAAGCGGTGCGAGGACTCCACCAGGATGCGCGCCAGCGTCTGGATCGCCTGGTCGCCGCGCGCGTAGCCGTAGTAGTCGTTGAAGGCCTTGAAGTAGTCGATGTCGATCTGGAGCATCGCGAACGGCTTGCCGAGCCCGACGCGCTGGGCCAGCTCCTGGTTGATCGAGACGTTCCCGGGCAGCCCGGTGAGCGGGCTCGCGGCGCGCTGCTGGCGGCTCCACTCGAGCGCGTTGCGCACGCGCAGCAGCAGCTCGCGCCGCTCCCACGGCTTGCTGACGTAGTCGTTCGCCCCGCCCTCGAGCCCCTGGATGCGGCCCTCGATCTCGGCCTTGGCGGTGAGGAAGATGATCGGGATGTGGTGGGTGGCGAAGGTGCCGCGCAGCCGCCGGCACACCTCGTAGCCGTCCATGTGCGGGAGCATCACGTCGAGCAGCACGAGGTCGGGCAGGGTCTGGAGCGCGACCTCGAGCGCCTCGCGTCCGTCGCGGGCCTGCACCACCTGGAAGCCGTCGGCCTCGAGCTGGATGCGCAGCACGTCGCGCAGGTAGGTCTCGTCCTCGACCACCAGCACTTTCTGTCGGCTCACATCCACGACAGGCCCTCGGTCCTCGATGCATGCGTTGCGGCGTGGGGAGTCCCCCCCGCACGAAACGCAAGGCGCATGCCACGCTGCGCGCGACGGCGGGCGCTCACGGGACCCTCCGGTGCTCCCCGAGCTTCAATCGGGCCAACGAGTTGCGCATTGGGCCGTGGGCGGCCGGCCGGGCGTCCGAGGGGCCGGAGTGCATTCCGCAACCGGCCGCGCGGGCAGGCGGGCAATCCCTGGCCGCGCCGCGCGGGCCGCGACCTGCGCCCCTGCGCGGCTCAGCGGTTATCGGCGGGGAGTCCCGAATCCTCCAGCGATGCCACCACGTCGAGATCCGGGGTCGAGACCCCGCGCGCGAGGAGCCTGGCGCCGAGGTGGGCGATCATCGCCGCGTTGTCGGCGCACAGCCGCGGCGAGGGGATCCGCAGTGCGACGCCGCGGCGCCCGCACTCGGTCTCGAGTCGGGAGCGGAGCGCGCCGTTGCACGCCACGCCGCCTCCCAGGGTGAGGGCGCGGGCGCCGGTCTGGTCGAGCGCGCGCAGGGTCTTCGCGACCAGAGTATCGAGCACCGCGGCCTGGAACGACGCCGCGACGTCCGCGAGCCACGCGTCCGGATAGGGCGGCGCGCCCCGGGCGGCGGCCGCGAGCGCGACCGCGGTCTTCAAGCCCGAGTACGAGAAATCGCAGCCCGGGTGCGCGAGCATCGGGCGCGGGAAGTCGAACGCCTCCGGGTTCCCGCCGCGCGCCAGGCGCTCGATCGGGGGCCCGCCCGGAAACGGCAGGCCGAGGAGCTTGGCCACCTTGTCGAACGCCTCGCCCGCGGCGTCGTCGCGCGTGCTCCCGAGCCAGCGGTAGCGGCCGAGGTCGATCACCTGGACCAGCTCGGTGTGACCGCCCGAGACCACGAGCGCCACCGCGGGCAGCGGGCTCTCCCCGTGCTCGAGCGTGGCGGCGTGGAGGTGGGCCTCGATGTGGTTGACCCCGATCACGGGGATCCCGAGCGCGAGGCCGTAGGCGCGCGCGAACGCCACGCCCACCACCAGCGAGCCGGCGAGCCCGGGGGCGCGGGTGACGGCGATCGCCGTCAACTGGCTCGCCGGGATCGCGGCCTCGACCAGCGCCTGGCGCACCATGCGCGGGAGCAGCTCGAGGTGGGCGCGCGAGGCGAGCTCGGGCACCACGCCGCCGTAGAGGCGGTGCACGTCCTGGGCGGCGATCAGGTGCGCGCGCAGCCGGGCGCCGTCCTCGAGCACCGCGACCGAGCAGTCGTCGCACGAGGTCTCGATCCCGAGCACGAGCCGCGCCGCCGCGGCGTCCGGCGGCGAAGGCGCGGGGGTTGCCGCGGGCGCGGGTGGCGCCGCCTCGCGCGGAGCCGGCGCGGTCATCCCGAGCCCTCCGGCTCGAGCGCGGCCTCGAGCCACGCCAGGTACTTGGGCGCTCCGGCCGCGACCCGCACCGCGATGCACTCCGGCGTGTCGTAGGGATGGAGCTCGTGGAGCCGCGAGAGCAGCGCGGTCCAGTCCTGCTTGCGGCTCTTCATCAGGACCACCACTTCGGATTGGTCCTCGATCGCGCCCTTCCACCGGTAGAGCGAGCGCGCGCCGGGCAGCAGGTTGGCACACGCGATCAGGCGCTCCTCAATCAGCGCGCGCGTCACGCGCACCGCATCGTCCTCGCGGGCGAAGGAGGTGAAGACCAGCAGCATCTCGGTCATCGGGATCTCCGCAAGCATCGGCCCCTAGCATCGGGCCGCGGGCGAGTGTATTCCGCGCACTTCGCGCGCCGCCACCGCGCGGGCTCGGGGCCGCGCGCGCGAGCGCTGCGCTCGAGCCGGCCCGTTTCCGGCGCGCGTGCCGCGCGGCAGCGGATCCACGACACGAAAGCCGGGTGCGTGGATGAAATCTGGAATAGACATGCAATTTACCATTGATTTACGAGATACTTTGGCTCATAGTCTTGTTCGCGGCGCCGATCCCCATAAGCGGCCCGCGGATAGAGCGATTCGTGACCAGATAGCGGTGACCTCGAACGAAACAGAATCGAGGTCCACCAACGGAAAAGGTCGCCCCCCGCGCTCCCATGCACGGGATCGGGAGCGCGACTCGACAACATTGGATTAGTGCGTCTCAGACGCACGAGCGCGTGACTCCGAAGGATCGCTGAAGCGCGCCCTTTCTGGATCGGGCCGTGCACTCGTCTCAGACAACGAGTCGGCGACACCAACGCGCCGCGTCCCCGCCTCACGCGGGCCGCGATCTCCCGCTGGGGCTTCCCCGCCCGTCCCACACTCCCGCCTCGATCCGTCGATCCGCCGCCGGCCCGCGCGGCGCGATCCATTCCATGCTTCCGAGCCCGGGCGTGACCGACCGGCTCGGCTTCGATTCAATCGGTAGGAACCTGACCCTGGAGGGGGGCCTCTAGAAATGTTGCGCGCCATCGTTCAGTCCTGTCTCAAAGCCCGGTTCGTGGTCGTGGTTCTGGCCGTGGCGTTCCTCGCCATCGGTTTCAGCCGGCTCCGTGACACGCCGGTCGACGTCCTGCCCGAGTTCTCGCTGCCGTACGTGGAGATCCAGACCGAGGCCCTCGGGCTGTCCGCCGAGGAGGTGGAGCAGCTCATCACCCTCGGCATGGAGCAGGATCTGCTGAACGGGGTGCCGTGGGTCCAGAGCATCCGCTCCGAGTCGCTCCCCGGATTGTCCTCGATCGTGATCGTCTTCAAGCCGGGGACCGACCTCATGCGGGCGCGCCAGATGGTGTCGGAGCGCCTGATCCAGGCCTACGCCCTGCCGCACGTCTCGAAGCCGCCGATCATGATCCAGCCGCGCTCGGCGACCAGCCGCGTCATGATCGTGGGGCTCTCCTCCAAGTCGCTCTCCCCGATCCAGATGTCGGTGCTGGCGCGCTGGACGATCGTGCCGCGCCTGAAGGGCGTGCCCGGCGTCGCCAACGTGGCGATCTGGGGCCAGCGGGACCGCCAGCTCCAGGTCCGGGTCGATCCCGCGCGACTCTCGGCGCACAAGGTATCGCTGCTCAAGGTGCTCGAGACCACGGGGAACGCGCTGTGGTGGTCGACGCTTTCGTTCGTCGAGGCGTCGACGCCCGGCTCCGGCGGGTTCATCGACACCCACAACCAGCGGCTCGGCATCCGCCACGTCTTCCCGATCGTGTCGCCCGAGGGCCTGGCCCAGGTGCCGATCGAGGGCACTTCCGAGCGCCTGAGCGACGTCGCCAACGTGGTCGAGGATCATCAGCCGCTGATCGGGGACGCGCTCACCAAGGACGGCCCCGGGCTCCTGCTGGTGGTCGAGAAGTTCCCGGGGACGAACACGCTGGACGTGACGGAGGAGGTGGAGGAGGCCCTCAGCGAGCTGCTCCCCGGGCTGCCCGGGATGGAGGTGAACACCCATGTCTACCGGCCCGCCGACTTCATCGAGGCCGCAATGCGCAACCTCGGGACGGCGGTGCTCGTCGCACTCGTGCTCCTCCTGCTCCTGCTCGCCGCGTTCTTCGCCGACTGGCGCACCACGCTGGTGAGCTTCGTCGCCATCCCGCTCTCGGTCGCGGCCGCCGCGCTGGTCCTGAGCCTGACCGGGGCGAGCTTCAACGCCGTCGTCGCGGCCGGCTTCGCGATGGCGATCGGGGTCGTGGTCTACGACGCGATCCTCGACGTCGAGAACATCGTGCGGAGGCTGCGCGAGCGCCGCAACGGCGGAAGCACCGACTCCACCGCGCGCATCATCCTCGAGGCCTCGCTGGAATCGCGCGGCGCTGTGATCTTCGGCACGCTCATCCTGCTGCTCGCGGTCGCGCCGATCGCCTGGATGGGCGGACTGTCGGGCGCGTTCTTCCGGCCCCTGGCGATCTCCTACGCGCTCGCCGTCCTCGCCTCCATGGTCGTGGCCTGGACGGTGACGCCCGCGCTGTGCCTGATCTTCCTGGGCGGGGCGGTCGAGCGCCGCACCTCGCCGCTCGCCGCCTGGCTCGAGCGGGTCTACGAGCCGCTCGCCACCCGCATGCTCCCGCGCGGGGGCCGGGCGCTGGCAGCGACCCTGGTCCTGACCGCGATCACCGCGGGCGTGCTGCTGACCGTCAAGCCGTCCCTGCTCCCGGCGTTCAAGGAGCGCAACCTGGTGATCGACCTGCACTGCCTGCGCGGCACCTCGCAGCCCGAGATGACGCGGATCTCGGGGCGGGTGCGCGACGAGCTGATCTCGATCCCCGGCGTGCACGACGTGAGCGCCCACATCGGCCGGGCAGTGCTGGGCGACCAGGCGGTCGACGTCCACTCCGCCGAGCTGTGGGTGAGCATGGATCCTGCGGCTCCCTACGACCGGACCGCAGCGGCCATCCAGCGCGTGGTGGACGGCTACCCCGGCGTGGCGCACGGCGTGCGCACCTACCTGCGCGAGGTCAGCGAGGACGTGGTCCCGAGCCCCGAGGACCGCGTCGTCACGCGCGTCTACGGCGAGACCGAGCCGGGCCTGAAGAGCCGCGCCGAGCAGGTGCGGGCGGCCCTGACGGAGGTGCGCGGGGTGACCGCGAGCCGGATCAAGGCGCCGGTGCAGCAGGCCGCGGTCGAGGTCACGGTCGACATGGGCGCCGCCCAGCGCCACGGCTTGAAGCCCGGCGACGTGCGGCGCGCGGCCGCCACGCTCATGTCCGGCATCGTGGTGGGCAACCTCTACGAGGAGCAGAAGGTGTTCGAGGTGGTGGTGTGGAGCGCCCCCGAGACCCGCCACAGCCTGAGCAGCGTGCGCGACCTCATGATCGACACCCCGGGCGGCGGCAGGGCCCGGCTGGGCGACGTGGCGAAGGTGCGGATCGTGCCGGCCTCGAGCGTCATCCGCCACGACGCGGTCAAGCGCTACATCGACGTGGTCGCGGACGTCGAGGGCCGCGATCTGCCGGCGGTCGCCGCCGACATCTCGCGCCGCCTGCAGAATCTCCAGTTCCCGCTCGAGTACCACGCCGAGGTGCAGGGCGAGTTCGCGGCCGCGCGCGCCGCCCGCAGCCAGGCGACGACGCTGGCGATCGTGGCCGCGATCGGCATCTTCATCCTCCTCCAGGCCGCCTTCGGGAGCTGGCGCCTGGCGGCCCTCGCCTTCTTCACGCTGCCCGCGGCGCTCGCGGGCGGAGCGCTCGCCGCGCTCGCCTTCGCCCCGTTCTCGATCGGCTCGCTGGCGGGCATGCTCACGGTCTTCGGCATCGCCGCGTGCAACAACATCATGCTGATCAGCCGCTACCAGCACCTGGAGCGCAACCAGGGCGTGCCGCCGGGCATGGACCTCGCTCTGCGCGGCGCCCGCGAGCGGCTTTCGCCCATTCTGATGACCACGCTGGCCGCCGGCGCCACGGTGCTCCCGGCGCTCCTGCTCGGCGACGCGCCCGGCCTCGAGGTCGTCCGCCCCATGGCGATCGTGGTCCTGGGCGGGCTCGTTTCCACCGCGGTGCTCGACCTGGCCCTCGTGCCGGCGCTGTTCCTGAGTCTCGGAGTCAGCTCGGTGCGCGAGCCGGAGCCGGCATTCGAAACCCCGCACGCTCGAGTCTTCGGCGCCATCCCGGCCTCGTCGGCCGCCGCCGACTGAGGGCCCGGACCGTGCCATTCCACCGGATACAGGAGGACGTCATGAAGCATCGCTCACGCTGGCTGCTCGCCATCCTCATCCCGGCCTGCCTGTGGCTCGCCTCGTGCAAGCCGGGCACCGAGGCCGCGGCCGAAGAGGCCGGACCCGCCAAGGTCGAGCACCTGAAGGGCGCCGAGCCCACCCGGGTGACGCTGACCGAGGAGGCGGCGAAGCGGCTCGACATCCAGACCGCCGAGGTGCGCGACCTGGGGGCGGGCAAGGCCATCCCCTACGCCGCGGTGCTGTACGACACCGACGGCAACACCTGGACCTATTTGAGCCCCGAGCCGCTGGTGTTCGTCCGGCACCGGATCACCGTGGACCGGATCGACGGCGAGCTCGCGCTCCTGTCCGACGGCCCCGCGGCCGGCACCCTGGTCGTAACCGTCGGCGCCGAAGAGCTGTACGGATCCGAGCTCGAGTTCGAAGAAGAGTAGAGCGGGAAGGGACCCAACCATCCATGATGCGGTCGATCGTTAGCTCCTGCCTGAAATTCCGCTTCATCATCCTCACGATCGCCGCCGGGCTGCTGTTCTTCGGCATCCGGCAGATCCCGGGCATGTCCGTCGACGTCTTTCCCGAGTTCGCGCCCGAGCGGGAGGAGATCCAGACCATCTGCCTGGGGCTCTCGGCCCAGGAGGTGGAGACGCTCGTCACCGTGCCGCTGGAGCAGGAGCTGAACGGCGTCGCCGGCCTCGACGTCCTGCGCTCCAAGTCGATTTCCGACCTTTCCTCGATCGAGCTGCTCTTCAAGCCCGGGACCGACATCCTGCGCGCACGGCAGCTGGTGCAGGAGCGCATCACCACCGTGATCCCGAACCTGCCCACCTGGGCCGCGCCTCCGGTGCTGATGCCGCCGGTCTCGGTGACCGGCCGGTTCATGAAGATCGGGCTCTCCTCGAAGACCATCCCGCTCACCGACATGTCGATGATCTCCTACTGGACGATCCGCGCCCGCCTGCTGCGGGTGCCCGGAGTGGCGAACGTGGTGATCTGGGGCGAGCGCATCAAGATGCCTCAGGTCCGCGCCGATCCGGCGCGCATGAGCGCCCACGACGTCTCGCTGAACCAGGTCATGGAGCTGACGGCCGACGCTCTGGACGTCGGGATCCTCTACTACTCGAACGGCGCCGTGATCGGCACCGGGGGCTTCATCGATACGCCCAACCAGCGGCTCGGCATGCGGCTGATGTCGCCGCTGGTCGCGCCGGCCGACCTCGCCAAGGCGCCGGTGTACAACCGGCACAAAGCGGACGGATCGCCCCTGGTGCTGGGCGACGTGGCGGACGTGGTCGAGGACACCTGGCCGCTGTTCGGCGACGCGGTGATCAACGACGGTCCCGGGCTGATGCTCGTGGTCTTCAAGTACCCGTGGGCGAACACCATGGACGCGACGCGCGGCGTCGAGAAGGCGCTCGACGAGCTGCGCCCCGGCCTGCCCGGGCTGGAGATCGATCCCACGATCTTCCGCCCCGCCGACTTCATCAAGCTCGCCTTCGACAACCTGACCCGCGCCCTGCTCCTCGGGTGCCTGCTGGTGATGCTGGTGCTGGTCGCCTTCCTCTTCGAGTGGCGCACGGCGGTGATCAGCCTGGCGGCGATCCCCCTGTCGCTCGTGGCGGGAGCGCTGGTCCTCTACACCCGGGGGGTGACGCTCAACACCATGATCCTCGCGGGCTTCGTGATCGCGATCGGCGTGGTGGTGGACGACGCCATCATCGACGTCGAGAACATCGTGCGACGCCTGCGCCTCGCCCGAGAAGTGGGCAGCAAACGCTCCACGGCCAGCATCGTCCTCGAGGCGTCGCTCGAGGTGCGCCAGGCCATCGTGCACGCCACGCTGATCGACGCGGTCGTGCTGTTCCCGGTCTTCTTCATGGGCGGGGTCTCGGGCGCGTTCTTCCGCCCGATGGCGATCTCGTACGCGCTGGCCGTGCTGGCGTCGATGCTGGTCGCGCTGACGGTCACGCCCGTGCTCTGCCTGCTGCTCCTGCACCGGTCGCCCATCACCCGCAAGGAGCCGCCGCTCATGCGCTGGCTCAAGAGCCTCTACCGGCCGGTGCTGTCGGCGATCATCGAGCGCCCGCGCCCGGTCTTCGCCATCACCGCGCTGGTCGCGCTCGCCGGCCTCGTGATCATGCCGCGGCTCGGGGAGTCGCTGTTCCCCGAGTTCAAGGAGCGGGACTTCCTGATGCACTGGATCACGAAGCCCGGCACTTCCGTGGACGAGGAGCGGCGGATGGCCATCCAGGCCAGCCGGGAGCTGCGCGCCATCCCGGGGGTGCGCAACTTCGGGTCCCACATCGGACAGGCCCTGCTCGCCGACGAGGTCAACGGCGTCAACTTCGCCGAGAACTGGATCAGCATCGACCCCAAGGTGGACTACGACAAGACCGTGGAGGCCATCGAGGGCGTGGTCACCGGCTATCCCGGCATGTTCCACAACGTGGAGACCTATCTCAACGAGACGATCGACGAGGTGATCACGGGCTCCAAGGAGACGTTCGACGTCCGGATCTACGGGCCCGACCTCCGGGGCATCCGCGCCAAAGCCGAGGAGGTGGAGCACAGCCTCCACGAGGTCAAGGGCATCGAGGAGCTGCACATGCAGCTCCAGTCCGAGGTGCCGGAGATCCAGGTCCAGGTGCGGCTCCCGGACGCGCAGCGCTACGGCGTCAAGCCGGGCGACGTGCGGCGGGCCTCCGCGACCATGCTGGCGGGCGAGGAGGTGGGCGACCTCTTCCGCGACGGGAAGGCGTACGACGTGAACGTGTGGAGCGTGCCCGCGGCGCGCCACGACCTGTCCACCATCCGCATGCTCCCGATCGACACCCCCTCCGGCGGGCACGTGACACTGGGCCAGGTGGCCGACGTGCGCATCGCCCCGGCCCAGAGCGTGATCTACCGCGAGAACGCCTCACGGCGCATCGACGTGGGCGGCAACATCCGGGGCGGCGACTTGAAGCGCGTGATGGAGGAGGTCCAGAAGCGCGTGGCCGGGATCGAGTTCCCGCTCGGCTACCACGCCGTGATCATCGGCGAGTACGCGGAGCGGCAGGCCGCGGAGCGGCGGCTGCTGACCTTCGCGATCGCGGCGGCGATCGGCGTGTTCCTGATCCTGCTCGAATCGTTCGCGAACCTGAGGCTCGCGATCCTCGGCTTCCTGACGCTGCCCGCGGCCCTGGTCGGCGGCCTGCTGGGGGCCTACTTCACCGGCGGCGTGATCTCCCTCGGCTCGCTGGTGGGCTTCCTCACCGTGTTCGGGATCGCGGCGCGCAACTGCATCCTGCTGATCAACCACTACCAGCACCTGGAGAGCCAGGAGGGCCAGATGTTCGGGCCGGGGCTGGTGCTGCGCGGCGCGCTCGAGCGTCTCTCCCCGATCCTGATGACGGCGCTGGCGACCGGGCTCGCCCTGGTGCCGCTGGTGGCCGGGGGCTCCATTCCCGGCCACGAGATCGAGCACCCGATGGCGATCGTGATCCTGTGCGGGCTCGTGACCTCCACGATGCTGAACCTGTTCGTGGTCCCCTCCATCTACCTCCGCTTCGGATCGCGCCGCAAGGCCGGGGCGCCCGCCCTCTCGTCGTAGTCGCACGCGGCCGGCGCGCAGAGCCCGCCGCCGGCCGCCGACCGCGGGGGCGCCGCTCCTTCCTGCGGTTTCCCAGAGCGGACGAGGCTCTTCTGCGCGCGCCCGCGGCGCGGTGTAGCCTCGGCGCATGCGCGCCTCGATCGCAGAGCCCCGGCGTGCGCCTGCGGCGCGAGGAGCGGGCGCCGGCGCCTCGCGTGCGCGCCGCGCGATCTGCGCGTCGCTGGCGCTCGCGGCGCTCCCGCCCTCGCCCGAAGCACCCGGCCTGCCTCCGATCGTGTTCGTCTCGCGCCACGCGCTGCCCGGGGAGCCCGGCGCCATCCCGGGGCTCGGACCGCACCACCGCGCGGTCGCGACCGGCGGGCGGCTCATGCTGCTCGATCGCGGCGGAAGGGTGCGCCCGCTGCTTCCGGAGGGAGCGCTCCACGACGCGAGCGATCCCGCGGTCTCGCCCGACGGCGCGCGCGTCGCGTTCGCGGGCCTCGCCTCCGCGGACGGCGCGTGGCGCCTCTACGTGGTCGGGCTGGACGGCCGCGGCCTCGCCGCCGTGACGGGCACGGACTCGGCGCGCGATGCGGCCGGGGGCGCGCCGCCCGCGCGCTACGACGACCTCGATCCCTGCTGGATCTCGGAGCGCACGCTGGCGTTCGCGAGCACGCGCTACCCGCAGCGCGCGCAGTACGCGGACCTCCCGGTCACCAACCTCTACCGCGTGGACCTTCCCCACGGCCGGCCCCGGCGCCTGACCTCGGAGCGCAACGGCGCCGAGGAGCCGTGCTTCGACCCCGCGAGCGGCCGCGTGCTGTTCGCGCGCTGGTGGTACAACCGCTATCACGCCTCCGACCGCGCCCCCGGCGGCCTCACCACCAGGGCCGCGGAGGCGATCCCCGCCGACAGCGCGAATCTGTGGCAGGTGATGGAGATGTGGCCCGACGGCACGGACCCGAGGCTGGCCGCCGGATGGCTCAGGACCCGGCGCAGCACGATGGCCTACCAGCCCGCGGTGCTCGAGGACGGCACGGTGCTCGGGGTCTACGCCACGAACCTGGCGCTCTCTCCGAGCGCGGGGGGGACGGGCATCCAGGCGTTCGAGCGCCGCTTCGACGGCGCCCGTCGTCTCGCCGGCGCCGATCCCGCGGCCGGCGACGCCGGCTACGGCGGGACGCGCGGGCTCGCGGCGCCCGCGGCCTGCGCGCCGGCCGCGCTCCCGGGCGGCCGCGTGCTCTTCGCCTACGATCCGGGCGCGCGCGGCGACTTCGGCATCTGGGTGATGAACGCGGACGGCTCGGGGCGGAGGAGCGTCGTGGATCTTCCCGGCACGCTCGAGCTCGACCCCGCGCCGGTGGTGCGAAGGAGCCTCGCCGCCCGCAACCGACCGCGGGGGCGGACGGGCGCGGAACGCGAGGCGCCGGCCGCGGAGCGCGAGCCGCCGGCTGCGCCCGCGACCGATCTCGATGCGCTGGTCCATCCGCGCGAGACGTTCCGGTTCCAGAGCCTGGACGTGTTCGCGGGCGGGCCGGCCGGGAGCGAGGGCGGCGTGCCGCCGCCCCGCACGGCCGGGGCGCGCATCCGCTTCTTCGCCACGCTCGCGCGCCCGGCGGCCGCGGGCGGCGACACCGCGGTGCTGGTGCGCGAGGCCCCGGTCGGGCGCGACGGGGCGGTCGACGAGACCGGCCTGCCCGCGGGCACGCCGATGTTCGAGCAGATCGTGGACGGAAACGGCCGGGTCCTCCGCACCGCACGGGGCCCCGCGCAGGGTCTGGGATCGAACGCCGCGCCGGCCGGCGAGACCGTGCGCTGCGTCGGCTGCCACCTCGGGCACTCGACGCTGCTCGCACGCCGGCCGCGCGCGTACGGCCCGGGGTCGCGATCGCCGAGGTGATCGACGGGCTCGGCGCCCGATGGCGCCGGCGCCCGCCCTGCGGCAAGCGCGGCGGCCGCCCGCGCCCGCCCGCGCCGCCGTAAAACGGCGCACGCCGCGGACCGGAGCCCGCGGCGTGCCTTCCGCTGCCTTCGCGAGGAAGCGCTAGCTCTTCTTCGACTCGGCCGACTTCACCATCACGTGCGCGCGCAGCTTCGCGTACTCCGCACGGGTCACGAGCTTCTTGCTGAGCAGCTCGGTGCGGCTCTTGAAGGGACGGGCGCCGATGATCTTGTCGGCGATCTCGTCCGTGAGCCCCGGGAGCCGGGTCAGCTCCTCCTTGCTGGCCGCGTTCAGATCCACGCTCGGCGTTGCCTTCGCGGCCTTGGCCGTGACCTTGTGCGCCGACTGGTCCGCCGCCGGAGTGGCGGCGGGAGTGGTCTCGTCCGCGAGCGCGACGATCGGGAGCGCGAGCGCACCCGCCAGCACGACGAGAACGAGAGCCTTGATCGGGGACTTCATTTTACACCTCCACGAGAGGGCACCTGGGACGACGCCACCCCGCCCTCAAGAAGGGCGGCGCCGGGTTGAATGGGACTGCAAACGGCTGGCTCGAAGGTCGCGGCCTCGCGCGCATCCGCGCCGCTCGTCGCGCGCGGCTCTCGCGCGCCGGAGGCGGGCGGGCTACTCTGGCGCCCGCCGCAGGTCGCGCGGTCGCGCCGGGAATCGGGATCGCCGGCGTCGCGAGCGGGCACGATCGACGTCGCGCTCGGCGCTGCGGGGCGCGTGCGTGGGCCGGAAATCGGAATGGGGTTTGCGGCGGGAGGAAACTGCGCGGGCGAGAGGGTGGAACGGCTCCGCGCGAAGAAGGCGGGAGAAAGCGCGTGGGCTCCAAGGCGCGGAGGACCGCGGGCCGCGTTCGGCCGGTGCTCGATTTCCTCGAGGCTCGTGTGATGATCGAATGCGATGCGGGCCGCGATCAGGGAGAGCGTCCGGCTCTCGCCCGGCGGCAGGCACGCCCAGCGCGCGCCTCCGCCCGAAGTGGTGTGGTGACCGGGCCGGACCAGGACCGGGAGCGCGGCGCGCGGATGAGGGGCGCGCGCGGGAGCCGGATGCGGAAGCGGTGCGGTGCGCGGCGGCAGGCCGAGCGAGCGATTGGCGCTCAGCTCGGCGACCGCGCGATGGCGGCGGAGGTGGCGGGTGGCGTGGAGGCCGTAGCGGTGCCGGTGGAGGCGCGACCCCGGGTGCAGCGCGACCCGCGACGAGGCGCGGAGCGCGGAGGCGTGGAAGACGGCGTCCTCCCGGCCGCATGCGCCCGGATCGGGAGCGAACGCGGCGGCGGGGCGCGCGCACCACGCCAAAAAGAGCGCGGCGAAGATCCCTGCGAACGCGACCGGCACCACGTTTCTGTTCACGCCCGAGACATCCCCCGTTGCGCGCCTGCGACCGTGCGAGATGACACGTCGCGCCCGCGCGCGAACTCTCCACCCGCACTCTACCCCGCGCGCCGGGCCCCTCGCTTCATGGCTTCGTCAAATGTGATCCCGGGCGGGCCCTTCAGCTTTCGTCAAACCCGGGCCCGCGCTTGAGCCCTCGATCCATCACCTGTTCCTGCACACGTTTGCCGCTGGCCGCGCTGCTGGTCGCGACCGCGCTGGCCGGCGCCCGCGCCGCGCCGGCCCATGCCCCCGCCGGGGCCTTGCTGCATCTCGAAATGCGCGCTCCCTCGCTCGGCGGCGCCGTGCGCCGGGTGCAGGTCTACCTGCCGCCCGGCTACGCGGCGCCCGACTCGTCGAGCCGCGCGTTCCCCGTGATCTACCTGCTGCACGGATGGCCCGGCTCGGAGGGCAACTGGTTCGGCGGCGGCCACGCGGCACGCATCGCCGACTCGCTCTTCGCGGGCGACAGCATCCCCGAGGTGATCCTGGTATCGGCCAACGGCGCGGGCCGGGGCTTTCTCGGCCGCTCGCTCTACCTCGATGGCCGCGACTCCTCGATGCGCGTGGCGCGATTCATCGCGCGCGATCTCGTGGAGTGGACCGACACGCGGTTCCGCACGCTCCGCGACCCGCGCCACCGCGGCCTGATCGGGCTCTCGGACGGCGCCACCGCCGCCCTGTGCCTCGCCTTCCGGCATCCCGACGTGTTCGGCGCGTGCGGCGGCCACAGCGGCGAGTACCGGCTCGCGCGCGGCTGGACGGTGCGCGGCGTGCTGGGCCCGGAGCCTTTCGCCACGCGGCGGCTCGAGGAGAACAGCCCGCTGCTCATCGCGGACACGGCGGCGGCGCGGCTGAGCGGCCTCTCGATCTACTTCGACGTCGGGACCTCGGACGGGGCGCTGGCCTCGAGCCGCGCGCTTCACCGCACGCTCGATTCCCTCGGGGTCGCCCACACGTACCGGGAGTTCCGAGGCGGGCACAACTGGAGCTACTGGCGCGCCCACCTGCGGGAGTCGCTGATCGCCGTGACCGCGCAGATGCGCTGACGGAGTCGCCGCGCGCCGCCGTGACCCGCCGAGCGCGACCCGCGCCGCTCCGCCGCTCCCGAATCAGGAGCGGGCCGCCGCGGCGAGCGGCCGCGAGCCCTTGCGGTTCGCCTGCGCCTCGAGGCGCGCGAGGCTCTCGCCCTCCGACATCCACTCGTAGAGCTGGTGGAGGGCCCAGCGATACTCGCCGTTGGAGGACTGTCCGGTCTCGATGCAGCGCACGTAGCAGCGCGCCGCCTCGCGCACCCGGCCCTCGCTCTGGGCCCGCAGCCCGACGTAGTAGAAGGTCTCGCACGCGGCCTTCATGCTGGTTGCGGTGGCGAGGGCCGCGGGCACGTCCTCGAGCCCGAGCAGGAATCGTCCCAGCACGTGGTAGCGCGCGCGGCCGCCACGCGCGAAGTGGCGCTCGAGCTCGGCGCGGTGGGGATCGCTCCCTTCGCCCATGCGCAGCGATGCCGCGGCCCGCAGCAGCCAGTGGAAGTCCACGTCTTCGCGCCCGGCTCCGGGGACCTTCACGTCCCAGAGCAGCTCGTAGTCGTGCGAGTCGTAGGCCACATAGGTGAGGAAGGCCCGCTCGTTTGGATCCAGGGGCTCCACGCGCGGCTCGAGCCAGGCGCGCGCCGCCTCCTCGCCCTTCCAGCGCTTCATCATGTGGTAGCACACCCCGAGCTTGCCGACCGCGTCGTGGCCGTCCGCCGGGATCCGGGACTGCACCTCGTACGCCATGCGGTGGTCGCCGGCCTCGTCGAGCGCCGCCGCCAGGTGCCCGAGGTTGCGCGGCTCGGCGTACCCGGACGCGAGGATCGCCTCGACCGCGCGGATGCCGTTCGCCGGGGCGGCGCGGAAGCAGTCGAGGAAGTACGGCGCGAGGTCGGTCGCGATCGCGTAGGACGTGAGCGGCACCGGGGCCTGCGCCAGCATGCGGGCCGCGAGCGCATACTTGCGCTGGCGCCAGCACAGCCCGATGACCCGCGCCTGGGCCTGGGGCGAATCGGGGTAGCGTCCCCAGGCGAACACCGCCAGGGTCTCGGCGCGCGCGAGCTGGCCGGTCTTCTCGAGCAGGCTCACCATGCAGTCCATCGCCCCGAACTGCTGGCTCTCCACCATCGGCTCGATGGTCTGCATGGCGCGGTCGGTGAGCCCCTGATCGGCGAACGTGCGGGCCAGCCGGGTGCGGGCGAAGATCTCCTCGAACGGGCCGCTGCCCGGCGCCTGGCGGCCGAGCCAGCGCTCGAGCGCCGCGCGCGCCTTGGGGTACTCGCCGCGCGCGCGCACCAGCCGGGTGTAGCCGTCCACCAGCTCCCAGCTCTTCCGGTTCGACGAGAGGCAGCGCTCCCAGGAGGCCTCGACCGCGCTCGAGTCCACGCCGGGGATCTCGGCGAGCCGCTCCAGGATCTCGGCCTGCTCGGCGGGCTCGAGCCCCGGCGCCCCGAGCATGCTCTCGAGCGAATCGGCCTCCAGGTTGTAGCGCGCCCACCACGCCCGCAGCCGGCGCTCGTTGGCGCCCCGCTCCCGGATGCCGCGCGCGTAGAGGTTCTCGGCGCGCTCGAGGTCGAGCACGCTGCGCTGCACGATGGCGGCGAACGCCACCATCGCCTCGGGCCGGGTGTCGAGGCTCTTCGCCATGCGCCGCGCGGCGGTTCGCAGTGCGGGGGCGCCGTAGGTCGATTGCTCCTCGATCACCTGGTAGGTGCGCAGCAGGAGCGGCGCGCCGAAGTGCGGCATGCCGAGCAGGTCGCGCTGCAGCGCCGCGAGCTCGGGCTTGCCGAGCTTGGCGTTGGCGAGATGCGTGTACCAGCGCTGGAACTCGCCCGCCACGCCCTCGTCGCCTTCGCCGAGGTCGCCCGCGAACGCGCGGGTGTCCGGCAGGGACGAGAGCGACTCGCGCAGGTGCTCGCCCAGGATCGCGAGCGCCGAGTAAAAGCAGGTGCGGTAGTAGGCGCGCAGCACCTCGCCGTCGAGGAAGACGCCGTCGGCGTTGGAACGCATCGCCCCCATCAGGCGCTCGAACTCCTGGATCATGGTCTCGAGCGAGGCGGTCTTGCCGGGCACGTCCTCGTCGTCTTCGACCTCGCCGATCATCTTGAGGTCCTGGACCACGCCCGCCAGCACCTGGATCGCGGCCGGCAGGTGGGCCTCGAAGCGCCGGATCTCGAGCGAGGTGCAAGTGAGCGCGAGCGCCAGCGCGCGGTCGTCCGCGAAGTGCCGGCCCAGCCACTTCTGCCAGCGCTCGAGGTCGTGGCGGCGCGCGAGCCTGAGCAGGGCGAGGAAGCGCGCCTCCCGCGTGCCGGACGCGCGGCCGGCCTGCTTGGTGAGCGCGTCGTCCTCGTGGCGCACGAACAGGCGCACGGCGTCGTTCTCGGGCAGCGCCGCGGTGCGCTCCCAGGCCGCGGCGGCGTAGCCCATGCGGTCGGCGAGCAGCGCGGCGTCGCTTCCGACCGAGGCCTTGTCGAGCGCCGCACACGCCGCCACCAGCGCCAGCCCCCGCGCCACGACCCGGTCCGCCCCGCCCACCTCGTCCACCGCCTCGACCCCGAGAAGGACCAGCGCATGCGCGGCGAGCCGCAGCAGCGCGGGGTCGCGATCGCCGGCGCTCCAGCGCCGGTCCGCGAGGTCGGCCGCGGCGGTGGCCTCGAGCTCGGCGAGCTTGCCGGCGATCGCCGCGCGTTGCGCCTCGCGCCCCGCGCCCGCGCGCTTCGCGGCCTTCAGGCTGTCGCGCAGGCCGAGCTCGAGCGCCCAGTCCGTGAGGAGGCGGCCCAGGTCGTCGAACTCCGGGAACTCGGGCAGGCTGCCGATCACCGCGCCGCGATGAACGATGCGCCAGCGCCCGCCCTCGAACTCGGCCCGCGCGTCCTCGTGGGGCTGGCCGGTGATCAGGTGATGGAGGTCGCCCGCGGCCTGCAGCACGCGCACGTCGGGCTGGAGGCGGTACGGATCCCGCGCCGGCTCGGAGCCGGGAAGGCCGGGGGCCGAGGCCAGCCGCACGCCGGGACTCTCCGCGTCCGGGGTGCGGAACTGCAGCCACAGCACCGCCCCCGCACAGGCGGCGAGGGCGGCGTAAACGACGATCCTCTTCGTGATGGCAGGCGTGAGATCCCCCCGCACCGGCGCACTGGGGCCGCTCCGTTATCGGCGGGAAACCGCCGCGGGCGCAGGGGGGCGGCGGAGGCGCGGCTGGCCCGGGCCCAGCATGCTCCGGAGCATGTTGACCCACCGGCTCCGGGAAGACCCCGACTGTCCCCGGGGACAGTTGACCCGGGCCGCCGGGCGCCGGCGCGCGCCTCAGCGAGTGCGTCGCCGTCGCCTCGAAGCCCCCGGCGGGGCGCCCAGCCCCGCGACGCGCTTCTCCAGCGTCTCGAGAGTCTCCGGGTCGCGGTCGAACACGCCGTGCAGCGTGTCGGTGGGGTCGGGGCGCTCGGGACGGCGGTAGATCAGGGCGCAGAGGCCCGACTCCTTCACCCAGCGCGCGACCTCGGGGTCGCGGTCGCCGGTGCGGCCGTCGCGGTCCTGGTCGACGTGACGCGCGAGGCCGAGGAGCTTCCGCCGGCCGATCTCCTCGAACGAGCGGCTCACGAGATAGAGCAGGCTCTTGTGATAGATCGCCAGACCGGTGAGCGGGACGTTGCCGACGTGGTCGCCCTGCTCGTCCGCGTCGGTCATGAGGTGGATCGCGACCGCCTTCACCACCGTTCCGGCGTGCGGCATCACGCACTCGCGGAAGAGCGAGGTCGTGGCGGAAGGGGCGATCAGGCTCAGCGTGCGCACCGTGAGCCCGCGCGCGGCGAGGCCCGGAACCAGCCGGCCATGGAGGACGGCGCCCGCGCTGTGTCCGGCGAGGTGGACCTCGACCGCGAGGTCGCGCGCCGCGATCGCGTCCGCGAGGCGCAGCGCGGGACCGGCTTCGCCCCCGGAGCCGGCGGTGGCGCGGCGGGCGTCCCGCTTCATCTCGCGCCAGACCGGCCGGCCGATCGGGCGCGCCAGGACCTCGATCGCGTCGTCGACCCGCTCGCTCACGCGGTCGAGCGGCTCGCCCAGCGCGCGGGCCGCGTCCGCCCCGGGGCCGAGCGCGCGCTCGTTCTTGCGGATCAGGAGATCGCCCACCTCCTCCAGGAAAGAGGTGTGCCAGATGAGCTGCACCGGGTAGACGCCGAGCGGGAGGAAGCGGGTCTTCAGGTCGAGCGCGCGGCGTGCGGCCTCCTCCTCGCCCACCAGCCCGCCATGCGCCCACAGCAGGACGCGCACGCGCCGGGCGCGGCCCGCCAGGTCGCGGATCCCGTCGGCGATCCGATCGACGTCCTCGGGCGTGGACGGGTAGATCGCGTTGCGCGCGAAGTCGCCGTTCTCGATCGCCAGGTAGTGGCCGCGGATCGCCTGCTCGGGAACCCGCGGCGCGGCCGCGGCCTCCTGCGCGGCGCGGCCCGCCGGCGTGGTCACGCTCACGCGGCCCACGCCCATCTGCGCCACCCAGGCGTCCATCCCGTTGGCGAGCCAGTCCCGATAGCCGAGCCGCGCGAAGCCGCCGCTCCCCCACTTGGTGCCCCAGCTGTTCTGCACCAGGAAGCCCTGCTCGTCGTAGCCCACGATCGCGAACGCGTGGCCGCCGAGCGGCTCCTCGCCGGGACGCCACGGGATCTCGGCCGGCGCCCGCGCGCGCGCGGCGCCGAGGCCGAGCCAGCCGCGATGCACCCGCGCGCTCGCGAGCACGATGCCCACCTCGTGGATCGCGCTCTGCATCTCGTTGATCGAGCGCACGCGCACCCGGTAGTAGGCGCCGAGCGGCTTGTCGTCGGCCTCCTCGAGCGCCGCGAGCGGGATGCGCTCGAGCGGCTGGCCCGGGACGAAGGGCATCGTGCGCTCCGAGCACACGCCGCGCTTGAGGAAGCCCTTCATCGCCCCGCGCAGGCTCGAGCCCTCGTAGTCGCGGCCCTTCCACTCGTCGTGGCGCTTCGCGTTCTCGTAGAGGAATCCCGCGGAGGCCGTGAACTCCCGCCCCTGGGCGGCGAACAGGAAATCCACCACCGCCGCCATCGCGAACCCGGTGCAGGCTCCGTCGGCGCCCTGATCGCGGAGGCTCGCGCGCGGGATGCGCGCGCGGTTGTCCACCTCGCGCGGCAGCGCGTCGAGGCCGGGCTCGTAGATGCGGTCGCGCAGGTCGAACACGTCGGCCGAGACGTTGAGCACGCGCTCGACGCCGCCCTGGCCCGCCGCGGGCGTCGCAGCGGGCGTTGCTGCGGGCGTTGCTGCGCGGCGGGGGATCCGGCGTGGGGCCACGATCTGCCTCCTCTGCGGGTGCGTCGACGTGGGCGCGGCCCACGGCGGCGCGAGCATAGCAGCGATGCTTGCACCCGCTTAACACCCGGACGGGCCGAAATGATAGGGTGTCCCGCCCGCGCGGAGCCTCCCCGCATCGCGCGCCCCGGCCGCGCCGACGCCGGGGCCGGATCAACCCCTATAGAGAAGGAGAATCCCTGAATGAAAGGCCTGTGGATCAGCCTCGTGGCGCTCAGCCTCTACGGTGTCGCGGCCGCCGCCGACTCGACCGCGGTAGCACCCGCCAAGACCCCTCCGACGATGAAGGACGGTGCCATGCAGCAGATCGAGAGCATGATCGCGAGCGCGAAGGTCGACACGAAGAAGCCCCGCTGGCGCACGGCGCTCTCCATTCCCACGGCGGCGCCGATTGACTCGGCCCACAAGTACATGCCCACGCCGGTCAAGTTCGATTCCACCCACAGGTACTACGCCCGCATGGTGACCAACATGGGCCCGATCCTCATCAGGTTCATGCCCGAGGTAGCGCCGATGCACGTGACCAGCTTCATCTACCTCAGCAAGCTCGGCTTCTACGACGGCCTGACCTTCCACCGCGTGATCCCGGGCTTCATGGCGCAGGGCGGATGCCCGCTTGGCACCGGCACGGGCGGTCCCGGCTACAAGTTCGCGGGCGAGTTCAGCCCGAGCGTGAAGCACGACCGGCCCGGCCTGCTGTCGATGGCGAACGCGGGACCGGGGACAGACGGCAGCCAGTTTTTCCTCACGTTCGTGCCCACGATGTTTCTCGACGGCAAGCACACCATCTTCGGCGAGGTGGTCGAGGGTATGGACGTGCTGAAGAAGCTCGAAGCGGCGGGATCGCAAAGCGGCATGCCGAAGGAGCCACTGCTGATCAACAAGGTCACGATCGAGGTGAAGTGAGCAGCGCCCCGGGCGCCACTCGAGTCTCGCGCGACCGCGCGGCAGGGCAACCGCCGCGCGGTCGTCGCGTCGTACGGGCCGCATGACGGGCGTCACCGGCACCCCACGGGCCGGCCACCGCGACGCGGTCGGCGCGCGCTACGGCCTCCACTCCAGCCGCAGGATCTGACCGCCCTCGACCACCTCGGGTGCCGCGGGCACGAGCGCGTGGGCCTGCACGGTCAACAGCCACGCGCCGGGGCCCAGCACGTCCTCCGCGTCGATCACGCCGCTCATCTCCCAACCGCCCGCGTGGTCGATCAGGGCGTTGACGTGGTTGGCGGGATCGGCGGCGAGGAAGTGCCGGCGCGTGGAGTCGCGGTCGATCATGAGCGCGCGCGTGAGCACGCTGGTCGCGATGTCGTAGAACCAGAGCGAGGTGTCGCGCTCGAGGCCCAAGTCCTTCTTCAGGTCGAAGTTCGGATCCTCGCAGATCGCGATCCGGCCGTGGCGGTCGATGTCGATGTTGTCGGGGCTCACGATGCCCTCGCTCCCGTCGAGGACGATCGTGAGCGGCGTGGGGCCAGCGGGGCTCGCCGGCTCGAAGTCCAGCCGGTAGAGACGGCCTTTCGGATTCACGGTCCCCGGCTCCCCGGTCGTGACGAAATAGAAAACGCCGGGCCGGGACGGGTCGGCGGCACCGTCCTCGATGCGCACGAACCCGAACGCCCCCGCCGCGCGGGCGCGCTCTTCGAGCGCCGCCGCGTCGGGCTCGGGCGAGACCTCCACCCAGCGACCCGGCTCGGTGCTCCCCTTGTCGCGAAAGTCGGCCTCCGACTTCGCGCGGTCCGCGACCCAGGTGAAGAACGTCCCGTCGCGCAGCCCGTTGCGCGCGATCGGATCGCGCGCGCTCCGATCCTTCGTGCCGACGTGGAGGTAGATCTGGGATGTGAGCCCGTCGCCGGTCGCGAGCGCATCCTCGAGGCAGACGACGGCAGTGGTCTCGCCGGTGCCGGGGAGCACGACCAGGTCCTCCCACTGCGCGCGTCCGATCGCGGGCAGGGCGAAGAGCCTGCCGTCCGCGAGCGCGAACGCGATGCCGCCCCGGCCGTCGAAGGTGCTCGTGTCCTCCTCGCCGGTGAGGTAGATGGGCGCGTCGAAGCCGACCCTGTCGGTGGCGAGGAAAGCCGAGCAGAGCTTCGACATCGCGCGAGTGCCGGGAGCGACCGGCACCGGCGGATCGCCCTCGAGGATCTCGTTGAACGCGAGCCGGCCGGACACCGGCTTCCGCGCGCGTCCGGGCTCCAGCGTCAGCTCGCTGATGCGCGCGCCCGACTTGACCGGGCCCGCGGCGGCGCCCCGGGCCTGGCGGAGCTCGTGGTTGACGAAGAGCACGATGCGCCCGTCCCGTCGCAGCAGGCCCATCCCGTCCGGGATGCCGGGCAGCACGTAGGTGTCGGACGCAGCACCGCCAGTGAGCGGGAGGCGCGCGCCGCAGGTCACGAGCGGCGTGACCCGGGCACGGGCGTCGACGGGGACCGCGTAGGGCGGCGCCGCGCCCGGCGCGCCGGCGACGCAGCCGGCGAGGAGCGCGGCGAGCGCGAGCAGCGGCATCACCGCGCCGCCGCAGGCGCGACGCAGCCTCGGGCTCATCCGCCGGTCGAGAACGTCGCGGTCCGGACCGGCGACGGCCGCGGGCCCTTGAGGTCGGGCCGCAGGACCTCGATCTTCACCGTCTTCTTCTCCTCCTCCACCCACTCGTCGTACTTCTTCTTCGCCATCTCGCCCTCGATCTCGGCCGCGGCCGCCTTGTACGTGGCCGGATCCGCGGGCTTCCGCTCCTCGACCCGGATCCAGGCCACGCCCAGGGCCACCTGCAGCGTGTCCGACCGCTCGCCCGCCTTCATCGCGAACGCCCGCTGCAGCACGCGCGGCTCGCTCCCCAGGGTCGGCACGAAGCCCGGCTTCTCGCGCAGGAACCCGCTGTCCTTGAGCCCGCCGAAGGATGCGGCGGCGGAATCCAGCGACGCGCCCGCGGCCAGCGCGGAGCGGAGCGCCGACACCCTCTCGCCGAGCAGCGCGCGGCGCTTGCCGCTCCTCACCGCCTCGAGGGCCTGGTTCTTCGCCTCGTCGAACTCGGCCGGCCGCGGCGGCGACTTCCCGCGCAACCGCACGATCAGGTAGCGGCCCGCGACTCGATAGAGGCTCGGTGCCCACGTGCCGGGCGGGATCGCGGGCAGGTCCTGAGCCAGGCCCGGGGCGATGCCGATCCCCGGCAGGGCCTCGCCGGCCGCGATCGCGGCGGAAAGCATGCCGCCATGAGGAGCGCTCAGGACCTTTGCGTCCGCGCCGAGCGCCAGCCGCCGCCGCAGCGAGGCCGCGGCGCGCCGCGCGCTCGAGTCGCCGCGCGCCTGCCCCATCTGCGCCCGGATCTCGGTTCGCACCTCCGCGAACGGCCGGACGGACGCGGCTTTCCGGTCCTCGAGACGGATGATGTGGTAGCCGAACTGCGTCTTCACGACCGGGCTCGTCTCCCCCGGCTTGAGCGCGAAGGCGGCGTCCTCGAACTCCTTCACCATCCGCCCGCGGCCGAACCAGCCGAGGTCGCCGCCGCTCGTGGAAGCACCGGGCTCCTGCGAGAAGCGCCTCGCCAGCTCGGCGAAGTCCCCGCCGTTCTTCCGGATCGCGGCCAGCAGCGAGTCGGCGCGCGCCTTCGCGCGGCTCTCGACCTCGGGCCCCCCTTCGCGCGTCATGAACAGGATGTGGCGCGCCTTGAGCTGCTCCGGCTGCCGGTAGTCCGTGAGGTGCGCCTGGTAGTGGCCGCGGATCTCGGCCTCGGGGACGCGCACCGAGTCGGGCGGCGGGATCCGCACCGTGACGTAGTCGAGCGCGAACTTCTCCGGCGTCCTGAACTCCGCGCGGTGCTGATCGAAGTAGACCCGCGCCTCCGCCTCGTCCTTGCGGCGGCGGTCCTCGTTGAACTCCTGGTCGGAACGCACCTGCGCCATCTCGTAGGGGGGAACGAACGCGGTGTCGACGGCGTCGATCCGCCAGGCCGCCGAGCGGGACCCGAAGGCGCGCGGACCCTGGGCGGTCCCTCGCATCCCGACGGCAGAAGCGAGGAGCGAGTCCACGAGCGCCGGCGGGAAGAGCGTGTCCGCGGCCGCGCCCCGCACCAGCGTCAGGGTCTCGGCCGAAGCGCCGTTCGCCTGCGCGAGCGCGCGCGCGTCGCGGGCGCCGCCGAGCGCCGCGGCGATCCGCGCCATGGCCTCGGCCGCGCGCTGCGGGCGCCGCTCGTCCGCGATCCGCGCCTGGACCACGGCGCGCAGCGAGTCGGTGAGCGGCGGCACCCACGCCCGCGAGCTGTCCCCCACGCCGAACAGGGAGCGCCCGTGCTCGGCATACCAGCGCTCGACCTCCGGCCCGGGCGCCGGCGGCACCGCGAGCGTGGAGGCGTCGAGCGTCACGCGGGTGAGCGAGGCCCGCGTGGTGCGCCAGCGCTCGCGGTTCGTCTCGTAGAAGGCGCGGCGATCGGTCTCGTTCGCCGCGCGCCGCTTCTCCATGTCGGCGCGGCGCTTGACGTCGCCGAGCACGTCCGCGAGCAGCGGCAGGTATTTCGGCCGGCGCTCCGCCACGACGCCGGCGATCACGGCATCTGGCGCCGTGAAGGGCCCCACCACGCGCACGGTCGAGTCGTCCTCGGCCCGGCCGACCGCGGCCGCCAGCTCCGGCACGCGGCCGAGGCCGGGGAGGGATGGGGCGGGGATCTCGAACGGGCCGGTGTCGACGAGCTCCGCGGCGCTGTCCGGCAGCGCGCCCCGGCGCAGCGAGTCGGCGATGGCCTTCGCTCGCTCCAGAGCCTTCGATTCCGCGGCCGCGCGCGTCGAGTCACCCACGGGCGGCAGCGGGAGCCGCGCGTAGCGCAGGCGCACGCGCGCCTTGCGCATGAACTGCGCGGCGTGGTCGCGGTAGTACTGCGCGCGCTCGGCTTCCGTGGCCTCGGGCTCGAGCGGCATGTCGCGCTCGAGCAGCGGCAGGAGCTGGAAGCGCACCTGGTCGTTGCGCCGCTCCCACTCCGCCCGCACCTCTCCCGGCGGCGGGGTGAAGCGCTTCCACAGCGACTGGTCGAAGCGGTTCGTCGCCGCGATCTCGCGCAGGCGGGGCAGCACCTGGAGGTAGTTCGAGGCGGGGCTGGACTTGAAGGTGCTGAACTTGACCGGGTCGAACTTGCCGTCGGTGCGGAAGAACGGATCCCGCATCAGGATCGAGTCCACCTCGGCGTCGGAGGCCTCGATCTTCCGCCGCTCGGCCACGATCGCCAGCAGCTCGCGCCGGATCAGCTCGTCGAGCACGTTGAACGAGGCGAGCTTCTGCGTCGCGTCGTCGAAGCCGGGCCCGAGCTGGGCCCTGAGCCTCAGGAAGTAGGGCTGGGCGACGCGGTCGAAGTCCATCTGCGTGATGTCGCGGCCCTCGATGCGCGCGATCACGGGCGAGGCCGGAAGCGCGGGCGGGGCCTGCTCGGGCGGGCGCCGGGGCGGCGTCATCGGCACCGGCCACGACGGGGGCGGGGGCGGACGCTGCGGCTCCCGCCAGGGCGGAGCCGGCTGCTGCCCCTGCGGCGCCTGGGCGAGGGCGAGGAGGCTGGTCGCGGCGATGGCCGCGAAGGCGGCGGCGATCGCGGCGACGAGCGCGCGGCGACGAAGCTGGGAGGAGGGATCGGGCATGGATGGGACGTCGCTCGGAGTGCCGGACGGCCGGGTCGTGGCTACCCCTTCGCGTCCTCCACGCCGTCCGCCAGCACCGTGGCGCGGTTGGCGCTCACCTCGAAGAACCCGCCGCTCACGCTCATGCGCTCCTCGCGCCCCCCGGCGGCGCGCAGGGTGAGCGTGCCGTGCGCGAGCGCAGTCACCAGTGCCGCGTGGTGGGCGAGCACGCCGAGGTAGCCCTCGCTGCCCGGCACCTGCACGTACTCGACCGCGCCCTCGAACACGGTGCGTTCGGGGGTGAGAACGCTGAGGTTGAACTCGCTCGCCATCGACGGCTCCTCGTCATGGGTCGGGGACCAGGGCGGTCGCTGTCCCGGTCTCAGATGTCAGCGCCCCGGCCCGCCGACCCGAATCACACCTCTGCGCAGCGCGCGGGGCACGAAGCCCCGCGCGAACCCTTAAGTCATCGCCGCCATCTTCTCGGCGTTGGCGATCGCCTCCTCGATCGGACCGCACATGTAGAACGCCTGCTCCGGCAGCTCGTCCAGCTCGCCGCTCACCAGCATCTTGAAGCCCTTGATCGAGTCCTCGAGCTTCACGTACTTGCCCGAGCGGCCGGTGAACGCCTCGGCCACGAAGAACGGCTGCGACAGGAACTGCTCGATCTTGCGCGCCCGCTGGACGATCACCTTGTCCTCCTCCGACAGCTCGTCCATGCCGAGGATGGCGATGATGTCCTGCAGATCCTTGTAACGCTGCAGGATCTTCTGCACCGCGCGCGCCGTGCCGTAGTGCTCGTCGCCCACGATCTTGGGATCGAGGATGCGCGAGGTGCTGGCGAGCGGGTCCACCGCCGGGTAGATGCCCTTCTCCGAGATCCCGCGGTCGAGCACGGTGGTGGCGTCGAGGTGGCCGAACGCAGTCGCGGGCGCGGGATCGGTCAGGTCGTCGGCCGGCACGTAGATCGCCTGCACCGACGTGATCGAGCCCTTGCGGGTCGAGGTGATGCGCTCCTGGAGCGCCCCCATCTCGGTGGCGAGCGTGGGCTGGTAGCCCACCGCGCTCGGCATGCGCCCGAGCAACGCCGAGACCTCCGAGCCCGCCTGGGTGAAGCGGAAGATGTTGTCGATGAAGAGCAGCACGTCCTGGCCGCGCTCGTCGCGGAAGAACTCGGCCATGGTCACGCCGGTGAGGCCGACCCGGAGCCGCGCTCCGGGCGGCTCGTTCATCTGGCCGAACACCATCACGGTCTTCTCGATCACGCCCGACTCGGTCATCTCGCGGTAGAGGTCGTTGCCCTCGCGGGTGCGCTCGCCCACGCCGGCGAACACCGAGTAGCCGCCGTGCTCGGTGGCGATGTTGCGGATCAGCTCCTGGAGGATCACGGTCTTGCCCACGCCCGCGCCGCCGAACAGCCCGACCTTGCCGCCCTTCAGGTAGGGGGCGAGCAGGTCCACGACCTTGATCCCGGTCTCGAAGATGCGGATCGTGGTCTCCTGGTCCTCGAACGAGGGCGGCGAGCGGTGGATCGGGTAGCGCTTCTCGGCCTTCACCTCGCCCTTGCCGTCGATCGGCTCGCCCAGCAGGTTGAAGATGCGGCCCAGGCAGACCTCGCCCACCGGCACCGAGATCGGCTCGCCGGTGTCCTCCGCCGGCATCCCGCGCACCAGGCCGTCGGTCGAGGCCATGGCGATGCAGCGCACGACGTTGTCGCCGATGTGGAGCGCGGCCTCGACGGTAAGCCGGATGCCGCGCTTCGGATCCTCGATCCGGATCGCGTTCAGGATCCGGGGGAGCTGCTCGGGATCGAACATCACGTCCACCGTGGGTCCGATCACCTGGACGATCTTTCCGACGTTCATGCCCTGACTTCCTTTCACTTGAGGGCCTCCGCGCCGCCCACGATGTCGAGCAGCTCCTTGGTGATCGCCGCCTGCCGCAGGCGGTTGCGCCGCAGCGTGAGGAGGTCGATCAGCTCCCCTGCGTTCTTGCGCGCCGCGCCCATCGCGATCATGCGCGCCGAGTGCTCCGAGGCGAGCGCGTCGGCGAGCGCGGCGAAGAGCTTGGCCGTGGCGTAGCGCGGCAGCAGCTCCGCGAACAGGCTCTCGGCGTCGGGCTCGAAGATCACCGCGCCGCCCGAAGGCCGCGCGCCGGTCCGCTCCGTCCCCACCGGCAGGAACGGCTCGACCAGCACGCGCCGGTTGAGCGCCGTGACGAAGTGCGTGAACATCAGCTCCACGCGGTCCACCTCGCCCGAGGTGAAGCGCGCGATCAGGTCCTGCGTCAGCTCGCGCGCGAAGCCGAGGCTCGCCTCGGGCGGCAGCGGCGTGTGGGTTGCCAGCACAGGGTACTTGCGGCGGCGGAAGTAGTCGCGCCCCTTCTTCCCGACCAGCACCAGCGCCAGCGACCCCGGTCGCGCGGCGCGCATCCGGTGCTCGGTGGCGCGCAGCAGGTTGGCGTTGTAGGCGCCGCACAGCCCGCGGTCCGAGGTGACGAGCACCAGCGCCGTGGTCTTGACCTCGCGCGCCTTGAACAGCGGGTGGTCCAGCTCGCTCGCCGCCCCGGCCAGGTTCCCCAGCATCTCGGTGATCTTCGCCGCGTACGGGCGGGCGGCGAGCGCGCGGTTCTGCGCGCGCCGCAGCTTGGCCGCGGCCACCATCTCCATGGCCTTGGTGATCTGCTGGGTGTTCTGGACCGACCGGATGCGCCGGCGGAGCGCGCGCAGCGTGCTCATGGAATCAGGCCTTGAACGTCGCCTTGAACTGCTTCACCGCCTCGCCGAGACGCTGGGTGTCGGACTCGGAGAGGTCCTTCGTGGTGCGGATGTTGTGCGGCACCTCGGGGTAGGTCTTCTCGACGAACGCCAGGAACTCGCGCTCGAAGCGGCGCACCGCCTCGACCGGCAGCTCGTCGAGGTGGCCCTGGGTGCCGGTGAAGATCGAGATCACCTGCTGCTCGACCGGCATGGGCACGTACTGCTCCTGCTTGAGCAGCTCCACCATGCGCTCGCCGCGCGTGAGCTGGGCCTGGGTCGCCTTGTCGAGGTCGGAGCCGAACTGGGCGAACGCCGCGAGCGCGCGGTAGGAGGCGAGGTCGAGGCGCAGCCGGCCCGCCACCTTGCGCATCGCCTTGATCTGGGCGTTGCCGCCGACGCGCGACACCGAGATGCCGACGTTGATCGCGGGCCGCACGCCGGCGTAGAACAGGTCGCTCTCGAGGAAGATCTGGCCGTCCGTGATCGAGATCACGTTGGTCGGGATGTAGGCCGACACGTCGCCGGCCTGGGTCTCGATGAACGGCAGCGCGGTGAGCGAGCCGCCGCCGCGCGCGTCCGACAGCTTGCAGGCGCGCTCGAGCAGGCGCGAGTGCAGGTAGAACACGTCGCCGGGATAGGCCTCGCGGCCCGGCGGCCGGCGCAGCAGCAGCGAGAGCTGGCGGTAGGCCTGGGCGTGCTTGGAGAGGTCGTCGTACACGCACAGCGCGTGGCCGCCCTCGTAGGTGAACGCCTCGCCCATCGCCAGCCCCGAGTAGGGCGCGATGTACTGGAGCGGCGCGGACTCGGAGGCCGAGGCGGTCACCACGATCGTGTACTCCATCGCCCCGTAGCGCTCGAGAATGCTGACCACGTTCGCGACCGTGGACTCCTTCTGGCCGATCGCGACGTAGACGCACACCACGTCCTTGCCCTTCTGGTTGATGATCGTGTCGAGGGCGATCGCCGTCTTTCCGGTCTGGCGGTCGCCGATGATCAGCTCGCGCTGGCCGCGCCCGATCGGGATCATGGAGTCGATCGCCTTGATGCCGGTCTGGAGCGGCTCCTTCACCGGCTGGCGCTCCACCACGCTGGGCGCTACGAACTCGAGGTTGCGGAACTGGTCGGAGCCGATCGGGCCCTTGCCGTCCACCGGCAGGCCGATCGCGTTCACCACCCGCCCGATCATGTTCTTGCCCACCGGCACCGAGGCGATGCGCCCGGTGCGCTCGACGCGGTCGCCCTCCTTGATGGTCTTGTCCGAGCCGAACAGCGCCGCGCCGACGTTGTCCTCCTCGAGGTTCAAGACCATGCCCACGATGTCGCCCGGGAACCGGAGCAGCTCGCCCGCCATGGCGTCCTCCAGTCCCCACAGGCGCGCGATGCCGTCGCCGACCGTGAGCACCGTGCCGACGCTCTTGGTCTCGAGCTGCGCCTCGTAGCGTTCCAGCTCCTGCGCCAGGACGGCGCTCACTTCTTCCGGTCGAAACGTCATGATCGCGGTCCTTTGCGTCGGAGGGTGGTTGGGTGGGACATCACACGCTGGCGTGCTGCAGCCGCTCGGTGATCGCCCGGAGCAGGGTGCTCACCGTACGGTCGATCACGCGATCGCCGATCCGCACCAGCGCGCCGCCCAGCAGCTCGGGATCCACCTCGGCGGCCAGCTTGATGTGAGCCCGGGTGAGCTTCTCGAGCGCGCGGTGGAGCCGCTCGCGCTCGCTCTCGGTGAGCGGGGTGGCGCTCACCACCTGCGCCCGCCGGATGCCCTGCGCCTTCTCGACCAGGGCCTCGAACTCGGACACCGCGACCGGGAACTCGCGCATGCGCTTCTTGCGCAGCAGGAGGTCGAGGAAGAGCGCGACGATCCGCCGCGCGCGCCCCTCGAGTGCCCGCTCCAGCACCCGGCGCTTCTCCGCGAGCAGCACCTCGGCCGAGGCCAGGAAGCGGCCGGCCGGGGTGCCGGGCCGGAGCACCTCGAGGAGCCCGTTCAGGTCCTCGAGCGCGCCCGCGGTCTCGCCGCGCTTCTCGGTGGCGATGAAGAGCCCCCGCGCGTAGCGCGCGGCGACGGTGGTGTCCCTCACCGCGATCCCTCCGTCCGGCGGCCGCGCCTCATCGCAGCGCCTCCACCTCGTCGATGAACTCGCCCGCCAGTCGGCGCTGGGCGGGATCGTCGAGCTTCTGGCGCAGGATCTTCTCGGCCGAGCGCATCGCGAGGTCGATCACCTGCTCCTTGACGCGCTCCTTCGCCTTCTCGTTCTCGCGCGCGATGTCGTCCTGCGCGCGCTCGAGCCGCCGCGCCGCCTCGGCTTGCGCCTGCTGCCGGATCTCGGCTGCCACCTTCTGCCCCTCCGCCACCGCCTCAGTGAGGCGCTGGCGCGCTCTGGCCTCGATGCCGCGCAGCTCCTGCTGGTAGCGGTTCTTCTCCTCCTGGGCCTCGGCCTTCGCGCGCTCCGCCGCCTCGAACTCGGCGGCAATCTTGGCGCGCCGCGCCTCGAGCACGCCAACCAGCGGCCCGAGCGCCCACTTGTTGAGCGCCCAGAGGAGGACGAGGAAGCCCAGGATCTGGGTGACGACCAGCCGGAGATCGATCAGGTTCATGTGCGCTCCCCGCGAGCCTCGGGCCCGGGCGAACCTCGCCGCGGGCCGGCCGCGATCAGCTGATCTTCCCGTTCAGCATGAGCAGCGCGACGAAGGCGTAGATCGTCAACGCCTCGGCGAGCGCCGCCACGATGATCATGTTGATCTGGATCTTGTCCGTGGCTTCGGGCTGACGCGCGATCCCCTGCATCGCGCCCTGGCCGATCAAGCCGAGGCCGATGCCCGAGCCGATCGCCGCGATGCCGATGCCGATCGGGAGTCCGAGGGCGAGGGCTGCCTGGAAGTTCATGGTCTCCTCCTTGGGTGGTTCAGTGGGCGTGCTGCGCTTCCCCCTCGTGCCCGTGACTCTCGTGCGGCAGCATGAGGAGGATGTAGATCGTGGTGAGAACGGTGAACACGAACGCCTGGAGCGTGCTGGTGAGCAGGGCGAGCGGGTAGAAGATCGCGTGGAGCGGAACCCCCACCGGCAGGTGCGTGAACGAGAGCATGCTGATCCCGAGCGAGGCGAAGCCCACGAGCAGCATGTCCTCGCCGAAGATGTTGCCGAAGAGCCGGCACGAGAGCGAGATCGGCTTGGCGAGCTCGCCCAGCACGTGGATCGGCAGCATGAGCGGGGCGAGGATCCAGCCCGTCACCGTGCGCGGGTTGCCGAGCATGTGGTCCACGTAGCCGACGATCCCGAGGCTCCGGATCCCGACGTACTGCACGTAGACGAACACCGTGAAGCCGAGCGCGAAGGTGACGTTGAGGTTGGAGGTGGGCGAGTCCATGAGCGGCAGCAGGCCGAACAGGTTCATCGCGAAGATGTAGAGGAAGAGCGAGGCGAGGAGCGGGAAGAAGCGCCGCCCATGCGTCGGCCCCAGGATGCCGCCCACGAAGTTGTAGAGCGCTTCGACCAGGGCCTCGGCCCCGTTCTGGAATCCCCCCGGGATCATGCGCGGGTTGCGGCTCGCGAAGAATCCGGCGCCGCACACCAGCAGGCCGACGGCGAGCGCGAACACGACCGGCTCCCAGAAGTGGAGCGTGTGGGCCCAGGGCGCGCCGCGGTTGGCGTTCACGATCAGGGTGATCACGTTCGGGAACTTCTGCGTCCCCGATTCCTCCTTGGCCTCGGCCGCCTCGCCGGTCGCGGCCGCTCCCTCGGTGTGCCCCTCCGCCGCCCCCTCGGCTGCCGGCGTCTCGTGCCCGCCCGCGACGTCGCCGCTCGCTGCCGGCGCGCCCGCCGTGTCGCCCGCGGCGCGCTCGCCGCGCGAGCCCGAGGGAGCCAGCCACCACGCCGCGAGGATCAGCGCCGCGACCACCGCGGTCGCGCGCCACGGGCTCCGCACCAGCGCGCGCCAGGCGCGGCTCTCGAGCAGCGCGTGGGAGACCGCCTTGAGCACCATCACGGCGAAGGGGAGCGAGAACCCCGCCACGAGCCACAGGGCGGGCGTATGGAAGAGGAGCCACGCGCCCGCGGCGAGCAGCAGCGCCATGCCGCCGAGCGCCCAGCCCGCGCGCCGCGCCACGCTCGCGGGCTCGGTGCCGGGCGTGGTCGCGGCCCGCACCAGCGTCTCGAGCAGCAGCAGGTTCACGAGCGACCACGCGGCGCCCGCCGCCACGGCGAGCCCCGAGGGGAGCGAGGCGTAGGTCGCGCCCGCGATCGCCGCGACCGCGGCGAGAACGATGGTCGCGCGGCGCACCCGAGCGAGGAAGGTCTTCATGGGTCGTGGGCACCCGCTCAGCGGCGCGCCCTGCGCTCCTCCTCTGCCTGATAGCGGCGGTAGATCAGGTAGGTCTCGCGCCCGCCGGCGGCGAATCCGAGCACCAGCCCGGCGATGCCACCCCACGGCGCCCACCCGAGCCAGCGGTCCGCGAGACTGCCCACGAAGTAGCCCACGATCGGCGACACGATGAGCAGCGTGGGAATGGCGAGCAACAGCCCGGCGGTCCGCAGGGCGGAGGGCTCTCCGTTCTTGTCCCGCGGTTCCGGCACGTCGCACGCCCCGGGTGAAACTTTTCACAATCTTCCCGCAACCGCCGAAGCTGCAACGGGTGCCGGGAAGCCGAAGGAATCTAGAGAAAGAGCCGGGCGGGGTCAACGTCAAAGTGGGAAGAGCGGGCTCCTTCCGGGGTGATCCGCGGCTACTTCTAGCGAGGCGGGCGGCCGAAGTCAAAGGGCGAATTGGCGGGGGCGCGGCCTAGCCGGCGCCCGCGCGCGCCGCCGGCCACGCCGCCGCGCGCTCTTGGCCGGCGCGCGGGCGAGGCCCTATTCTGCCCGCCCGTGCCCGACCTCCGGCCGACCCAGATCGAGGTGTACGTGTTCCGGCGCCGCGGCCGGCGGGTCGAGTTCCTGTGCTTGAGGCGCGCGCCCGGCCGGAGGCTCACCGGGGTGTGGCAACCGGTCACGGGCAAGCTGCGGCGCGGCGAGGGCGCGCTCGCCGGAGCGGCCCGCGAGGTGGGCGAGGAGACCGGGCTCACGCCGCAGAGGTGGTGGGCGCTCGAGGGCGTGGCGTTTTACTTCGACGCGCCCGCGGGCGTGGTGCGGGTGCTGGCGCGCTTCGCGGCCGAGGTGGGCACGGAGGAGCGCGTCACGATCTCGCGCGAGCACACCGCGTCCGCGTTCCTCGGCGCGCGCGGGGCGAGCCGGCGCTTCCTGTGGGGGGCGCAGCGGCGCGGCCTCGAGGACGTGCGGCGCGAGGTGCTGCGGGGCGGAGCGCTCGCGCACGCACTCGAAGTCACGACGAAGCGGCCGGCGAACCGGCCACGATAACGGAGGCTCGATTGGCAGCGACCAGCTCGTTCGACGTCACCACCGGCGTGGACTTCATGGAGGTCCACAACGCCGTGGATCAGGCAACGAAGGAGATCACGCAGCGCTACGACTTCAAGGGCCTCAAGGTGAGCTTCGCGCTCGACCCCAAGGAGAAGAAGATCACGCTCGCCGCACCCGACGAGTTCAAGCTCAAGGCGATGTGGGACGTGCTCCAGACCAAGCTCGCGCGGCGCCAGGTCCCGCTCAAGAACATGAAGCCCGGCAAGGTCGAATCCGCGGCGATGGGGAGCGCACGCCAGGAGGTCGCGATCCAGGACGGGCTCACCGCCGACATGGCGCGCGAGATCGTGCGGGTGCTCAAGGACGCCAAGCTCAAGAAGGTGCAGGGCGCGATCCAGGGCGACACGGTGCGGGTCAGCTCGCCGAGCAAGGACGACCTCCAGGGCGTGATGGCGCTGCTCAAGGGCAACGATTTCGGCGTGGAGCTCAAGTTCGGGAACTACCGCTCGAATTGAGTGGGCGGCGCGGGCCCGCCGCCGCGCACCGACGCCGTTCGACCCCTACGCCCCCTTCGCCAGCTCCTCGTAGAGGTAGGCCACGCTCTTGGTGCCGCCGTGGAACGAGGAGAGCGAGAACTTTTCGTTGGGCGAGTGCACCTGGTCGTCGTCGAGGCCGAAGCCCATCAGGATCGACGGCAGCTTGTGGGTCTCCTCGAACATCGCCATCACCGGGATCGAGCCGCCTTCGCGCACCATGACCGGCGGCTTGGGCCACGCGCGCGTGAGCGCGCGACGCGCGGCCGCGAGCATCGGATGGTCGGGCTCGGTGATCCAGGGTTTCGCGGCGTGCAGGTCGAGCACCTTCACCTTCACGCCTCCGGGCGCCAGCTTCTTCACGTAGGCCTCGAAGCGCGGGAACAGCTCCTTGGGGTCCTGGTCGGGCACGAGCCGCATGCTCACCTTGGCCGCGGCGGACGACGGCAGAACCGTCTTGCTGCCCTCGCCGGTGTAGCCGCTCCACATGCCGTTCACGTCGAGCGTGGGCCGCACCGTGGTGCGCTCGAGCGTGGTGTAACCCTTCTCGCCCCACGCCGGGGCGCCGCTCTCGGCGAGGAACCCCTTCTCGTCGAAGGGGAGCGCGCGCAGTCGTTCGCGTTCGGCGGGCGTGAGAGTGCGCACGCGGTCGTAGAAGCCCGGCACGGTGATGCGCCCGTCGCCGTCCTTGAGTGCGGCGACGATCGCGGACAGGGCGTTGGCCGGATTCATCACCGCGCCCCCGAAGTGGCCGGAGTGGAGATCCTTGGAGGGGCCGATGACCTCGATCTGGGTGTAGAGGATGCCGCGCAGCGCGTAGCACAGCGCGGGCTGGTCGGGCCCCAGCATCACGGTGTCGCTCACCAGGATCACGTCGGCGTCGAGCTGTTTGCGGCGCTCTTTGAGGAACAGGGGCAGGCTCTCGCTGCCCGCCTCCTCCTCGCCTTCGAGCACAATCTTGAGGTTGATGGGGAGCCGGCCGTTCACCTTCATGTGGCCCTCGATCGCCTTGAGGTGCATGAAGACCTGGCCCTTGTCGTCCACCGCGCCGCGCGCGTAGAGCTTGCCGTCGCGCACCACCGGCTCGAAGGGCGGCGAGGTCCAGAGATCGATCGGATCGGGCGGCTGGACGTCGTAGTGCCCGTAGAGCAGCGCGGTGGGCTTGCCGGGAGCGCCGAGCCACTCCGCATAGACGATCGGGTGCCCGATGGTCTTCGCCACCTCGACGCGCGACATGCCGAGCTTGCGCAGCTCGCCGGCGAAGTGCTCGGCGCATTCCTGGACGTGGCCCTTGTGCTCGGGCTGGGCGCTGATGCTCGGAATGCGGAGCGCGACCTTCAGGTCCTCGACGAAGCGGTCGCGATGCTGCTCGAGGTACTGGGTCAACGCATCCATTCGCTCACCCCCCGCGGAACGACGAATCGGTCGAAGGCGCGCGAATGTAGCACAGGGCGCCGCGGGAGCGGCCCGCGAGAACGGGCTTCGTTCGCGCCGGGAGCACTGCGGCCTTTACACGCGCCCGTGAATCGGTGAGGATGGCTCTCCCTGCTGCCCGACCTCTTTGCCCGGATCCCCCATGCAAGTTCGCATCCGACGCTCCGAGTGCTGTGGCAACGCTGCGTGCGTGGAAGTCGCGCCCGACGTGTTCGCGATCGACAGCAAGCTCAAGTCCACGGTGCTCGATCCCGAGGCGGCCCCGCGCGAGAAGCTGATCGAAGCCGCGGAGGCGTGCCCCTGCCAGGCGATCGTGGTCGAGGACGACGAGGGGAACCAGGTCTTTCCGTAGCGGGGCGCGGCGACGGCGATGTCGCCGGGGTCCGGACCGCCGCTACGCCCCGACCTCCACCGGCAGGCCCATCCCGCGGTACGCGTCCATCCCACCGGCCGCGTTCGTGAGGCGCGCGAAGCCGGCGCGCGCGAGCACGCTGGCGGCGATGTTGCTGCGGTAACCGCTCGCGCACACGATCACCCAGTCCGCGTCGCGGTCGAGCTGGCCGAGCTTCGCCGGGAGCTGGGCGAGCGGGATCAGCGTGGCGCCCTTCAGGTGGAAGCGCTCCCACTCGGCGGGGCGGCGCACGTCGAGCACCCGCCGGCCGGGGCGCAGTGCGCTGTCCACCGGCTCCTGCGGGATCGAGGCGAGCGGCAGCCCCTCCGCCTTCCAGCGCTCGACTCCGCCGTCGAGAGTCCCCACCACGTTCTCGTAGCCGACGCGCGCGAGCCGCATCAGCGCCTCCTCGACTCGCGCGGGCTCCACGACGAGCAGCAGGCGGTCCCCGGGATTGACCAGAGTGCCGACCCACGACGCGTACTGCCCGTCGAGCCCGACGTGGAGCGCCCCGGCCGGGTGCGCCACGCCGAAGGCCGCGGTGCTCCTCGTGTCCAGGATCACCGCGCCCTCGCGCGCCGCGGCCGCGAACTCGCGCGGCGCGAGCGCCGGCGGCAGGGGCGTGTCCGCCCGCAGCGCGGGGCCCGCGCGGTTCAGGTCGCGCGAGTGGAGGAAGTAGACCGGGGTCTCGGGCACGTCGCGCGTGATGTCGGCGACGAACTCCGCGCGGCTCATCGAGCGCAGCGCCGGGTTCATCAGGCGCTCGCGCCCGATCGTGCTCCAGGTGTCCTTGCTCATGCTGCGGCCGCACAGCGAGCCCGCGCCGTGCGCGGGCCACACCCGAGTCTCGTCGGGGAGCTTGAGCAGCTTGCCGTGCAGGCTGTCGTACATGAGCCCCGCGAGCTCGGTCACGGGCAGGCGCGAGGAGAGGATGTCCACGCGCCCCACGTCGCCCACGAACAGCGTGTCGCCGGTGAGCACGCCCCACGGCTTCTCGTCGCCCGCGTGCTCGAACACCAGGAACGACAGGCTCTCGGGCGTGTGCCCCGGAGTCTCGAGCGCGCGCAGCACGACGCCGCCGAGCCGGATCTCGTCGCCGTCGCTCAGGGCGCGGTGCGGGTACTGGGCGTCGGCCTTGCGCCCGACGGCGATCGTGGCTCCGGTCCGGGCCGCGAGATCGCGGTGGCCCGAGACGAAGTCGGCGTGGAGGTGGGTCTCGAGCACCCAGCGGATCTCGAGCCCGTTCGCGCGCGCGTCTTCGAGGTACATCTCGATGTCGCGCGAGGGATCCACGACCGCGGCCTCGCCGCCGTCGCCGACCAGGTACGAGGCATGGGCCAGGCAGCCGACGTAGAACTGCTTGAAGTACATCGCGGACCTCCGGATGGATGGCAGGGACGCGAAAACTATACCCGAATCCGCGGTGCGCTGAGAGGGGCGCCATGCGCCAGCCGTCGCAAGAGGCAAATGGCGCCCTGCGCCCGAGCCCCGCTACGGCGCCTTCCCCAGCACCCGGCGCGCGACGCTCACCACGTCCGCCAGCACCGGGTCCGCGGCGATCGCCTCCGCGGGCACCGCGGCCAGCGCGCGCTCCGCGGCTTCGCGGCCCCCCGCCAATGCCTCGACCAGCGCCTGGTGGGCGCGGAGCGCGGGGAGCGGCAGGCCGGCCGCCCCGGCGCGCGCCAGCGACGACTCGGCCGCGGCCAGGCGCCCGAGCTGGAGCTGGGCGCGGATCAGCGCGCCCCATGCGCTCGCGAGATTGGGATCGGCGCGCACCGCGCGCTCGAAGAGCGCCGCCGCCTCGTCGAGCCTTCCCTCCTGCGCCGCGCCGATCCCGCGCCCCTCGAGGCTCGGCCCCACGCCTCCTACCTTGGTCGCGAGCGCCGCGTACAGCGACTCGGCGCGCGCCTTCTCGCCCGCGCGCACGCAGGCGTCGGCGAGCGCGCAGATCGCGGGCGCGCGGTCGGGCGCCACCTCCACCGCGCGCTCGAACCAGGCCCGGGCCTCGGCGTCGCGCTGGAGCCGTGTCAGCGCCAGGCCGTAGTTGTAGTAGAGGTCGGCGCGCTCGGTGGCGTGGGTGGTTCCGCGCGCCATCGGCCCGTGGCCGCCGGGCTCGAGCCGAGTCGCGCGCGCGAACGCATCGGCCGCGAGATCGGGCCGTCCGCGCTCGAGCCAGCGCGTGCCCACGTCGAAGGCGAGCCCCCATTCGAACTTCCTGGTACTCATCGCCGGAACGGGCGCGAAGGCTACGGCGAGACCGGCGGCGGCGCCGGCGGCGAGTGCCATGAGGCGCCGGACCTCGCGCCCGCGCGCGAGAAGCATGGCGCGGTCGATCGTCAGCGCCCCGAGCAGCAGCACGCCGGGGACCAGGTGATGCCGGTAGCGGTCCACCACGAAGAACGGCAGAACCGAGAGCGTGACCACCACCACGTACCCGAGCACGAAGCGCGCGGGGCGCCCCCGCCGCCAGGCGAGCGCGAGGCCGGGGAGGGCGAGCGCCGAGAGGAACGCGAAGCTCCCGAGCACCGGCAGGCCGAGCGGGCCCGCGAGCAGGGCGAACTCGTCGGCGTTCTCGATCTGCGGGTACTCGCGCCGGCTCCACATCATGCCGAGCTTGCGCAGCGTGAGGCGCGCCACGTCGCGCGGGTGCTCGCGCATCCAGCGCCACGCCTTGGCGGCCCAGACGTCGGAGCTGGCGCGCGCCCCGAGCGTCAGCCCCTCGACCCGGCGCAGGTATTCGCGGCCGTCGGCCTCGATCGCGCCGTCCTCGTGGATCGCGCCCGCCGGACTGATGAGATGGGTACCGGTGATGCTGCTGAAGGCGCTGGTCGCCTCCGGGTTGTTCCCCGCGTAGAGGTTGAAGCCGAAGTTGTAGGTGAACGGGATCCACTCGCCGCTCACCGCCCGCGTGCGCAACGCGACCGGAAGCGCGACCAGCGCGAAGCCGGCGGCGAGCGCCACGGCCGAGCGGGCGAGGTGCAGCCGGGGCACGCCACGCCACGGCAGGAGGAAGAGCGCCGCAGGGACGAGCAGCAAGGCGGCGGTCGCGCGGCCCTCGGCGACGAGCGCGATCAGCACGCCGGTCACGAGCAGGGCGCGCGGCGCCGGTGGCGCGTCCCCGGCGCGCGCGACCCACCACAGCAGCGCCGCTTCGAGGAAGAAGAGCAGCGACTCCATCAGCACCAGACCGTCGAAGAACACCGCCATCGGGTGGAGCGCCGCGAGCGCGCCGATCGCGAGCCCGACCGAAGGCCGCGCGAGGCGGCGGGCCGCGTCCGCGAGCAGCGCCGCCGCGAGCGCGCCCCACAGCGCCTGCACCTGGAGCACGGCGCCGATCGAATCGCCGCAGGCCAGCCGCAGCACGGCGAGCGCGTAGGGATAGAGCGGCCCGAGGAAGAACGGGTTCTTCCCGAGGAACCCGTGCTGGAGCAGCAGGCCCGACCACACCCAGTAGGAGCGCGCGTCCTCGGTGAGATCGCCCGCCAGCACGGTGTGGGAGAGGCGCTGGAGATAGAGGAAGCGCCACGCCCAGGCCAGCAGGAACACCGCCGCGAGCGCGAGCGGCCAGCGGCGCGCGAGGAGTCCGCGCCGGGGCGCAGCGGGTGGGGCGGGCCTGATGCCGCGCGGGCGGCGGGTGCTCGATGCCACGCGGCGAGAGTCCCTCCCGCTACCCCCCGCCCGCGGGCGCGGTCAGCCCCTTGCCGGTCATGTACTGGCTCATGACCTCGTCGAGCACGCGCTTCGGCGGCCGCACGCGGTCGAGCGGGAGCGCGGCGAGCGGGCCCTCCACCAGCTTCAGCTCTTCCTCGAACGGCATCTGCTCGGGCTCCACGTAGAGCAGGCCGGTGAGGAGCCTCTGCTCGCGCCGCGCCTGCTCCAGCGTCCGAAGCGCGCCCTCGCGGTCCGCGGGGTCGTAGTCGGGGCCCAGCTTCTTCAGGAGCAGCTTCGAGCCGTCCGGCATCTCGACCTCGTGGGTCGAGCCGGGCTCGTAGTCCACGTGGATGTCCTCGAAGTAGGGCACGAAGTCGATCGAGTGGAGCGGGGCGTCGTGCTCCTTCACGTAGGCGTACGACTTGGTCGAGCCCTCGTGGTCGGCGAAGGTCACGCACGGGCTGATCACGTCGATCACGGCGGTGCCGCGGTGCGCGAACGCCGCCTTGAGCAGCGGCCGGAGCTGCTTCTGGTCGCCCGAGAACGAGCGCGCCACGAAGCCGCAGCCGAGCTGGATCGCGATCGCGCAGCAGTCGATCGGCATCAGCTCGTTCGCCTTCCCGCCCTTCATGGTGCTGCCGATGTCGGCGGTGGCGGAGAACTGGCCCTTGGTGAGGCCGTACACGCCGTTGTTCTCGATGATGTAGACCACCGGCACGTTGCGCCGCACCAGGTGGCAGAACTGGCCGAGCCCGATGCTCGCGGTGTCGCCGTCGCCGGAGACGCCGATCAGGAGCAGGTCGCGGTTCGCGACGCGCACGCCGGTCGCGATGCTGGGCATGCGCCCGTGCACGGCGTTGAACCCGTGGGTCTGGCCCAGGAAGTAGGCCGGGGTCTTGCTCGAGCAGCCGATGCCCGAGAGCTTGGCCACGTTCTGGGGCTCGAGCGCCGCCTCGTAAGCCGCCTGGATGATGGCGGCGGTGATGGCGTTGTGCCCGCAGCCCGGGCAGAGCGTGGTCTTCGAGCCGTCGTAGTCGGCGCGCGTGAGACCGGCGCGGTTGCGCGCGGCGCCGGGCTCGGCCGCGCGTGCCGCGCCCTCGCCCGCCTTCGCCGCGCTCTCCCCGGTCTTCGCCGCGCCATCGCCGGCGCCCGCGGCGCCCGCGCTCGCCGGGCGCTTCGTGGTTTCGTCGCTCATCGCATCACCTTCTCGGCCACGGGCCGCGCGGCAGGCGGCTGCGCCGCGCCCTCCTGCTTCTGGATCTCCTCGGTCACGAATCGCGCGTCCACCGGCATGCCGGTGAAGTGGCGAACGCTCCGCACCCGGGCGGCCTCGGCGGGAAGCTCGAGCCGCACCAGTTCGCACATCTGCCCGTCGCGGTTCTGCTCGACCACGTAGATGCGCCGGTACTTCTTCACGAAGCGCGCGAGGTGCTCGGTGAAGGGCAGGGCCTTGAGCAGCAGATAGCCGGTCCTGAGGCCCGCGGCCGCGAGCTGGTCGCGCGCCTCCAGCATCGCCCAGTGGGTCGAGCCGAACGCCACGAGCCCGACCTCGGCCCGCTCGTCGTCCCACACCTCGGGCGGCGGGACCAGGGTGCGCGCGGTCTCGAACTTGCGCGCGAGGCGCTCCATGTTGCGCGCGTAGACCTCGGGGCTCTCGGTGTAGCGCGCCGCCTCATCGTGGCCCGAGCCGCGCGTGAAGTAGGCGCCGCGCGCGTCGCGGTTCAAGCCCGGGAGCGTGCGCCAGGGAATGCCGTCGCCGTCCACGTCGCGGTAGCGCTCGAAGCGCGCGAGCCCCTTGAGCGCCTCGTCGGTGAGCACCTTGCCGCGGTCCCACGCCTGCTCCGGGTACGGGAAGGGCTCGCTCATCCAGTTGTTCATGCCGAGGTCGAGGTCGGAGAGCACGAACACCGGGGTCTGCAGCCGCTCGGCGAGGTCGAAGGCCTTGATCGCGAACTCGTAGCAGTCGCGCACGCTGCTCGGGAGCAGGATGGGATGCCGCGTGTCGCCGTGCGAGAGCCCGTACACGAACTGGACGTCGGCCTGCGAGGTGCGGGTCGGCAGCCCGGTGCTGGGGCCGATGCGCTGGATGTCCCACACCACCGCCGGGATCTCGGCGTAGTAGCCGTAGCCCGCGAACTCGGCCATCAGCGAGAGCCCGGGCCCCGAGGTCGAGGTCATGGCGCGCGCCCCGGCCCAGGAAGCACCCAGCACCATGCCGATCGCGGCGATCTCGTCCTCGGCCTGGACCACGGCGTAGGTGGCGCGGCCCGACTCGTCCTTGCGGTAGCGCTCGAGGAAGCCGATCAGCGCCTCGACCAGGCTCGAGGAGGGCGTGATCGGATACCACGTCACCACCGTGACACCGCCCATCAGCGCGCCGAGCGCGCCCGCGGTGTTGCCGTCGATCAGGATCTTGCCCGCGGTCTTGTCCATGCGCTCGAGCCTAAAGGGATCGCGCTTCGCCAGGTTCTGCTTCGCCCACTCCCAGCCGGCGCGCACCGCGGCGTGGTTCAGGGCGAGCGCCTTGGGCTTCCGTCCGAGCTGGGCGTCGAGCGCCGTCTCCACCTCCTGCTCGGGGATCCCGAGCAGCTCGCCCAGCACGCCCACGTAGATCATGTTGGTCACGAGCCGCCGCAGCCGCACGTCGGTGGTGATGGGCTCGATCAGCGACTTCATCGGCACCCGGTAGACGATGCGGTCCTCGGGGATCGGGGGTGGGACGATCTGGTCGTTCAGCACGATCACCCCGCCCGGCTGAACACTCGCCACGTCCTCGGCCGCGGTCTCGGGGTTCATCACCACCATGACGTCGGTCTCGCGCCGCCGCGCCAGGTACCCGTCGCGGCTGGCGCGGATCGTGAACCAGGTGGGAAGCCCGGCGATGTTCGAGGGAAACAGGTTCTTCCCGCTCACCGGCACGCCCATCTGGAAGATGGCGCGCAGCAGCACGGCGTTCGCCGTCTGGCTCCCCGAGCCGTTCACGGTCGCCACCTGGATGCTGAAATCGTTCACCACGGACTTCACGCTCGCCTCACGTCCACAGGTCGGTCATGGTCAGGCGCTGCGGCTTACGCACGTGCAGATAGGCGGACTGGGCCGCCACGCAGCCCTCGCTCGACGCGGTCAGGAGCAGCTTGTACTTGCCGTCGTAGGTCACGATGTCGCCGCAGGCGAAGATGCCCTCGACCGAGGTCTTCATGCTGCGGTCCACGCGGATGAGGTTGTTCTCGACCTCGATCCCCCAGCGCTTGACCGCGTCCAGGTTGACCGCGGACCCGACGTTGACCACCAGGTAGTCGCACTCGATCGTGAACGGCTCGGGCGCGCCCTTGGTCTGTACGCGCACCGCGCGCACGCGCCCGTCCCCGACCACGATCTCCTTGACCCGGGTGTTGAAGTGCCGCGGGATCTCCATGCGGTTCACGAGATCGATGTTGCTCTCCATCCCGGTGAAGCGCTCCAGAACCTGGACCAGGGTGACGCGCGCCCCGGCCTCGTGCGCGGCCTGCGCGCTCTCCAAGCCCGAGTCGCCGCCGCCCACCACCACCACCTTCTTCCCCGCGACCCGGGCGCGGTCGGGCATGCGGTAGGTGAGCGATTCCTCCGTGAGCCCGTCCTCGCCCGGCACCTTGAGCCTGCGCGGCTCGAACGCCCCGCCCCCGATCGCGACGATCACCGCGTTCGCCCGGTAGCGGTGCTCCTCCTTCGTGACCACGTCGCGTGCCACGATCTCGAAGGCGTCGTCGCCCGGGCGCGTCACGTCCTCCACCTTCTGGTTGCCGACCATCTCCACCTCGAGCTTCTGCGCGTGCTCGATCAGGTGCCCCGCCAGCTCGTTCGCGATGATGTAGTGAATGCCCGGCCAGTCGTGCACCGGCTTGTCGCCGTAGAGCGAGATGAGCTGGCCCCCGACCCGGCCCGCGTCCACCACCTGCACCGTCATCTTGCGCATGCGACAGTACATCCCGGCGGTGAGCCCGGCCGGGCCTCCGCCGATGATCAGCACCTCGTGCAACCGACCTCCACGGGCTCGGCGGGACGGCCCCGACGACGGAACCGGCCTCGCTCCAATGCGTTACGGCCTGCGTTCCGGGTGGCGGCCGCCGCCGCGGGCGCCGCGCGGAGCGCCCGGCAGAGCGCGAGCGCTGGTTCGGATGCAGCCGACGGTAAGGGCGATGTTCGAGAGGGTCAAGCCCCCCGCGGCGTTCTTGACCCCCCGGCTGGGCGTGATTAGCGTGCGCGCGCCATGATGACCGAGAGTCGGCCACGCATCGAGCCTTTGCCCGAGATCCTCGAGGCGTCGCGACGCTGGCTCGAGCCGGTGCGCAAGACCCTGGGCCCCGAGTTCCTCGCCGCCTACCTCACCGGCAGCGCGCTCGGCCAGGGCTTCGACCCGCGGCGCTCGCGCGTCAACTTGCTGGTGGTCGCGCGCACGCTCGACACCGACATGCTCGACCGGCTCTCGCGCGCGATCCCTACGCCACGCCGCGCCCCGCACTTCCAGCCGCTCTTCCTCACCCGGCGCCAGATCGAGAAATCGCTCGACGTCTTCCCGATCGAGTGGATCGAGATCCAGGAGCGCCACCTCCTGCTCGAGGGCGAGGACGTGGTCGCCGGGCTCCAGGTCCCGCGCACCCACTTCCGCCTCCAGCTCGAGCACGAGCTGCGCGGCAAGCACATCCAGCTCCGCCAGACCCTGCTCGCGGCGGCGAGCCACCCGGCCACGCTCGAGCGCACGCTGCGCGATTCGGCGAGCAGCTTCGCCGCGCTCTTCCGCTCGCTGCTGCGCCTGCGCGGCGAGGAGCCGCCGGCCGCGGCCGCGCGCGTGTTCGAGCGGGTCGCGGACGTGTTCCAGCTCGACGCCGCGGCGCTGCTCGTCCCGCACCTGCTGCGCCACTCGGGGCGCGCCGCGCGGCGCGCCGAGGTCCCGCGTGGCTACCGGAAGTTCCTCGTCGAGGTCGATCGCCTCATCCAAGCCATCGACGAGCTTCCCGTTCCATGACGCGCCGGCGCGCGCCGGCGCGCCCTGCGATCCTCCCGGCCCTCGCCCTCACCCTCGCCCTGACGCTGGCGTTCGCCGCCCGCGCGGACGAGGAGCCCGCGATCCCCGAGCCCACGGGCCACGTGAACGACCGCGCGGGCGTCATGGACGAGGAGTCGCGCGCCCGGCTCGAGGCGTTCCTGGACCAGGTGCAGAGGAAGACCGGGGCGCAGTTCGCGGTCCTCACCGTGAAGAGCACGGCGCCGCTCACGGCGAGCGAGTACAAGGTGAAGGTGTTCGACCGCTGGGCGATCGGCAGGAAGGGAGAGGACGACGGGCTCCTGCTGCTGGTCGCGACCGACGATCACGAGGCGCGCTTCGAGACCGGCTACGGCCTCGAGGGCACGCTCCCCGACGGGCTCGAGTCGCGCATCTTCCGGCTCGAGATGGCGCCCCGCTTCCGCGCCGGCGACTACGCCGGCGGGATCACCGCCGGCATGATCGCCTGCGCTACGCGCGTCGCGGCGGAGCGGGGCGTGACGCTCGAGTGGAACGGCGAGGAGCTGCGCTACCACCGGCGCCAACGCCCGGGATTGCCCGCGCCGGTCGTGCTCCTGATCGTGGTGGTGTTCGTGCTGTGGGCGATCCTCGCAGCGCGGTACGGGCGTCGCGGCGGATGGGGGAGCTGGAGGAGCTATGGCGGCGGCTTCGGCGGGGGATTCTTCGGAGGAGGACTCGGAGGATTCGGCGGCGGCCGCGGCGGAGGCTTTGGCGGCGGGTCCTTCGGCGGCTTCGGGGGCGGATCGAGCGGCGGAGGTGGCGGAGGCGGACACTGGTAGGCGAGTCGGGCGCAGCGACCCTGCGCCTTCGCACAAAGGAGAGCTCATGAAGCGTACGGGGTGGATCACGCTGGCGGTGGTGGCGGTGCTGGTGATTCTCGTGGCCGGCCGGCTCGCGGGCGGATACAACCGGCTGGTCGCCGCGGACCAGGGGGTGAAGCAGCGCTGGGCGCAGGTGGACAACCAGCTCCAGCGCCGCAACGACCTGATCGGGAACCTGGTGGAGACCGTGAAGGGCACGGCGTTCCAGGAGCAGCAGGTGTTCGGCGACATCGCCGCCGCGCGCGCGCAGATGGCGGGTGCGAAGACGCCCGCGGAGCGCACCGCCGCAGGCCAGGCGATGGACCAGGCGCTCGGCGGCTCGGCGCTCGCGCGCCTGCTGGTTGTGGTGGAGAACTACCCCCAGCTCAAGAGCAACGAGGCGTTCGTCCAGCTCATGGACGAGCTGGCGGGGACCGAGAATCGCCTGGCGACCGAGCGCATGCGATACAACGAAGCGGTGCAGGACTACAACACGCTGATCAAGCGCTTCCCCACCAACCTCTACGCCGGCGCCTTCCATTTCGCCGAGGCGCCCTACTACAAGATCCCGGAGACCGCGCGCGTGGCCCCGAAGGTGGACATGACCGGGATCCGCAAGTGAGCGTTGCGGGCGGGGGCATGTCAATTCGAGGGCCGAGCAGGACGGGAAACTCGTCTCAGTAGTTCCGGAGACAACTCGCGCCGCTCGTCGCAAAGGTCGTAGAGCTCGCGGCTCGGGGCAGTTTCTTCCTGACCTCTGCGCCCGTGCCATAGAGTGACGATGACGCCCTCTCGCTTGACGGCTTCGATGGACGGTATGAAATCACTATCACCAGAGAGCAATGCAAGGCTGGTGATCTTGCCCTTTCCCGCGAGCATGGCCATGTCTACGCCCACCATGTTGTCCACGCGCTTTTGGACGAAGATCGGCTGGCCATCAGTCTGGTAATCAATCCGTTGGCCTTCAAACCCCGCTACTTTGTCCAAGTAACCGCCATCGATAAAAACTGCGACCGTTCCCACGGCCCTCTCCTCGAGAAAAAAGGAAAGGGGCCACTCCCTTCGAGGGACTGGCCCCTTCGTCTTCTCTTCATGCCCTCCCCTCGTCTCCTTGGAAACGAGGGGGTCCATACCTACCTAGCTAGCGCGGGATGCTAGTCCCCTTTTCGGCAATCAGTCAACACCCGTTCTGGCCGCCCCCGGAAGGCGCGTGAGCCGGGCGGATCAGGCCGGCTTGGTCGGGCCGCCGGCGGGCGGCGCGGGCGCGCGCGGCGCCCGGGCGATCGCCGCGTGCGGCTCGCCGGGCTCCGCGCTCGCGCGGAACTCGAGGAGCGCCAGGTTCAGGGCGTGACGGGTCGCGGGGTCGAGCGCCTCTCCGGCGCGCGCCGCGGCCACCTCGAGCGAGGGCTCGACGTCGAGCCCGGCGATGCGCTCGTCGGCGTAGCGGAGCGCGACGCCGAGCAGCAGGATCGCGCGCCGCTGGTCGGGGAACGACTCGTCGGGAGCGCCGCCCCCCGCGATCGCGCCCTCGAGCATCCGGATCAGCTCGGCCATGCGTCCGGTCGGATCGTCGGACCCCAGGGTGTGGAGCGCGCGCCGGCCCTGCTCGCCCAGCCCCCACGCGCCGAGACGGATGGCGTGCGAGAGCAGCGACCGGGAGCGCGGCGGCAGCCGGGTCGCCCGCGCCGCGCGGTCCGTGAGGGCGGCGGCCTCGGCTCGCAGCGCGCGGGCGCGGCCGCTGAGCGGGCGCCCGCCGTGGAACTCGAGCGCGCGATCGAGCTGGTCGCGCGCGCGCCCGGCGTTGGAGAGCGCGGCCGCGGCGATCTCGCACAGGCCGCCCAGCACCTCGATCTGCGAGGGGTCGAAGTCGGCTCCGTCCATGCGCTCGTCGGCCAGCAGCAGGCCCACGGCTCCGCGCGGCCCGCGCAGCGGCGCGATCAGCGCCACGCCGCGGGCGGTCAGCGGCCGGACCTCGGCCTCGAGCTCCGGGAAGCGCTCGAGGTCGCGGCGCAACACCGGCCGGGCCAGACCGCAGAGCAGGCCCTCCAGCTCGCCGCCGTGCCGGACGTCGATCCCGTCGAGGCGCTCGAACCCGTCGCCGCGCACGGCGAGCGGCACCAGGGAGCACTCGCTCCCGGGAGCGAGCAGGGCCACCATGCCCGATCCGAGGCGCGACTGCGCGGCGAGCAGGAAGCGCGCGGCCACCTGATCGAGATCGAGCGTGCTGTTGAGCTCGCGCCCCAGCTCGTAGGCCAGCTCGCGCATCCGCTGCTCGCGCCTCAGGTCGACGTTCGCGCGCCGCACGTCGTCCTGGGCGCGTCCCAGGTCGCGCTCGAGCTGGACCGCCCGGCGGCGCGATTCGCGCGCCTCGGCGGAACGCGCCAGCAGGCGCTTCACGCGCGCGATCAGCTCCTTGGGTGAGAACGGCTTGGCGAGGTAGTCGTCGGCCCCGCGCGCGAAGCCCTGGAGCCGGGTCTCGGTCTCGCCCGAGGCCGACACCAGGATGATCGGCACCGTGCCGTCCTCGGGGTCGCGGCGCAGCGCCTCGCACACGTCGAGCCCGCCCTTCTTGGGGAGCCGCACGTCCAGCACCACGAGGTCCGGCCTCTCTTCCAGCGCCTGCCGCAGGGCCTCGTCGCCGTCCAGCGCGGTCAGGACCTGGAAGCCCTGCGCGGTGAGCGCGAGGTCGAGCAGCTCGAGCACCCGGCGGTCGTCGTCGACGACCAGGATGCGCGGCGGGCGCTCCGGGGGACGCGGGGGCTTGGCGCCGGAGATCACTCGGAGGCGGTCTCGGCGAGGCCGAGCCGGTCGAGCATGCGGCGCAGCGCGCCGGGCTCGACGGGCTTGAGCAGGGTGCGCCGCACGCCCGCGACCCGCGCGGCGGCGATGTCCTGCTCGTCGCGAGCCAGGGCCACGAGCGGGGTCTCCTCGGGCAGCCGGTCGCGCACGTCGCGCAGGAACGCGGCGCCGCGCGCGTCGGGAAGGTCCACGTCCGCGCACACCAGGCTCCACGGGCCGCCCGCGAGGGCGGCGTGGAGGTCGGAGCCGCGCTCCACGGCCACCACCTCGAAGCCGTGCTGCTCGAGAAGCCGGGTGAGGAAGATCCGCGCCGTGATCGAGTCCTCGGCGACCAGGGCGCGGCGCGCGGCCCGCTCGGGCGCGGCGGGCGGTTCCGCGGCCGGGGCGATCTCCTCGAGCACGGGCTCCGGAGCCGGCGCTTCGCTCTCTTCGAGCGTGGCGAGCGGCGTGACCCAGCTCTCGTCCAGGGCCGGCATCGGCACAGGCGTCACCTCGCGCCCGCGGGGCTCCGCTGCGGAGCGACTCCGCTCCGCGGCCGCGACCGGTGCGGCGGGTCGCTCCTGCGGCGCAGGCTCGGGGGCGCTCGTGCGGGTGGCCTCGTCCGGGGTGTCGAGGATCACGGGCGGCGGCGGGAGCGGCACGCCCGCGAGCAGCGCGCGGGGCTCGGCGAGGCCGAAGACTTCGCCGTCGTCGGTCGCGACCGCGCTCGTGAGCCCGGCCTCCTTCATGCGCGCATCGGGCTCGCTCGGATCGGCCGCGAGCCGCCACACCAGACGGTCGGCCACCATCCAGGCGCGCTTGAGGCCGTGGGCCACGATCGCGACCGGGCACTCGGTGGCGCGGCGCGTGAGCGGCGCGAGCGGCGAGAGCACCTCCATACCGAGCCGCGCCGAGCGCACCTGGATCGCGTCGCGCCGCACCACCTGGAGCTTGATCACGGCGTGCCACGGCACGGCGAGCTTGAGGCCGCCCTGCTCGAGCATCGCGTACGTGGCGCGCGCGCCGAAGGAGGGGACGCGCAGGACCCAGGGGCGGGCCGAAGCCGCGACCGGCGGCCCGAGCGCAGGGCCCAGGCTGCCGTCGACGCCCGCCAGCACCTCGTGCGCGGGAGCCAGGCCCGCGGCGTCGCGCAGCTCGCATCCGATCTCGAGCACCGAGGCGTCGCCGCGCAGCGCGAGCGGCACCTTCGGACCGTGACGCCCCGAGATCCAGTCGATCGCCGCCCGTACCGCCGCCGCCACGGGCATGGTGAGGCGGATGCGGCGCGCCACCGAGGCCGACTCCTCGCCCGAGAGCGGCAGGTCGGAGAGCATCTCGGCCGCGATCAGCGTGGGAACCGACGGGCCCGGCCCGCCGGGCCGCGACGGCAGCGCGCTCCACTCCATGGCCACGATCTCGCCGGCCAGGGCGAGGAAGTCGGGGTCCGTGCTGCGGAGCACGTCCAGATCGCCCGACGCCGCGGCGCGCGCGCCCACGCGCTGCAGGCGCTCGACCACCGGCTGGATCTCGGTGGGCCAGGGGCGCACCGGGGCGTGCGGGGCCAGGGCCGAGATCAGGCGATCCAACCCGGGCATCTCGAGGAGCTGGGCCGCGTCGCGCGCCGCCCGCAGCTCGGGCTGGCCTCCGCCCGGAGCGAGCGCCGCCTGCAGCGCATCCACCAGGCTGCGCGCGATCTCGCGCTCCAGGTCGCGCTCGCCGACGCGGCTCACGAGAGCTCTCCGCGATCGCGGGGGGGCAAGGGGTGCTTCCCCCGTTCTCGCGACTCGACCGGGCCCGACGGGCCGGGCTCGAGCAGGCGCAGCGGCCCGGGACGCCCGGCTCCGCGCTCCTCCGCTCCGGCCGAAGATGGGCCGCCCGCGGGGCCGAGGCGCGCCACCAGCCCCTCGACCTCGCGCAGCTCCTCCTCGAGCCTCCGCATGAACCGCTCGGCGGCGCGCGAGGCGCGCTCGCCCGCGGCCGAGACCCGCTCGCCCTTGCGGGTGGCGTCCTGGACCATCTCCCGCATCCGCCCCTGGAGCCGCACCAGGTCCTCGGGCAGCGCCACGACCTCCAGGGCCGGGAGCGGCGGGAGCTGGTCGAGCCGCGCCGCGATGCGCTCGCGCACGCCCTTCATGCGCTGCGAGGCCGCGCTGATCTCGTGCTCGATCTCGCGCGACATCTGGTCGGTGCGCAGGGTCGCCTCGCGCACCTCGCGCGCCAGGATCTTGAGCTCGTCCGCGATCTCCTCGCCCCGCCCCGGGCCGGCCTCGCCCGCGGTCACCACCGCGTTGAGCGCGATCAGCGTGGCGCGGTTGGCCAGCAGGTGGACGAGGTCGCCGATCTCCTGCACGCGCCCGAGGCCGCGCCCCAGGTGCTCGACGCTCTCGGTCGAGACCGCGACCAGCTCCTCGATCGCGGCCGCGGTGGCGGCGCGCTGGCGCTCGTAGCCCTGGGCCGCGCCCGGCGCCATCTCCGCGACGGCGGCCGGCGCGCCGAGCGCCTGTTCCAGCTCGCCCGAGATCCTCTGCAGCTCGCGCACCGTGGTGAGCAGCGCGGTGGCCTCGACGAAGCCGCGCTCGGCCTGCTCGACGGATTCCTGGGCGTCGGTGAGGGCGGCCGCCAGCTCCACCCGGACCAGGCGCGCCGCCTCCTGGTTCTGCTCGCGCACCTCGCCGACGCGCGCGAACCCGTGATCGAGAGCGCGGGCGAGCTTGGTGAGCGGCCCGCTCTCGAGCGCGAGCGGCTGCCAGCGCTCGGTCGCGCTCCAGCCTTCGGCGGCGCGGTGCAGCGCCGCGAGCGGCCCCTCCAGCGCGCCCAGCTCCTCGCGGGCGCGGACCGCTTCGCGCTGCCCCTCCATCAGGAGCTGGACCTGCCGGGTCAGCTCGGAGAGCTCGCCCCAGCCCGAGGAGGCCGGGAGCCGCCCGACGTCCTCGACCTGGCCCGAGGCCAGCGTGCGGCTCAGGCCCTTGAGGTGCCCGAGGACGCGCGCGTCCAGCCACAGGGCGAGCGCCGCGCCGGTCACGATGCCGAGCGAGGCCGAGCCCACCAGCCACACCACGAGGGAGGCGGGATCCACCTGCCCGCCGGGACCCACCCGCATGCCGAGCACCCACGCGATGCCCGCGGCCGCAACCAGCGAACCGGCCAGGCAGGCCAGCCACAGTCGAATCCTGAGCGAGGGCGCGGAGCGCGTGGGCGTCGGCACGGGCCGAAGCGGAGGGCTTTGAGTCATGCGTGGTGCGGCCCGAGGCGGGTGGAGTCGGCGTGGAGTCGAGTGTTCAAGTCGGCCAATCTCGCAAGACATATGCCCGGCGCGGGCGCGGCACGCGGAGGCGGGACGTGGGTTTCGGGTAGGCCATCGGCGCCGTGCGTAACTCTCCGTGTTCGCAGAAGGCGAGGCCGGGAAGGTTTTGCAATCATCCTTCGATGTGGCTGCGGGCCAGCGTGCTATCGCCGCGCGACTATTAAACGACTTTACTCGCACGCAAGCGCATTGCGAAATCCGTCGTGGCCGAGCCACGATGCGCGACCACGAAACTCGGGCACCCGAGGGGGGTGGGTGCGCGGTGCCGAGCGGGGCAGAACCCCCAACCCACTGCGCGGGACGGCGCGAAGTGGCGACGCGTTCAGGGTTTGCCGGGGCCGCGTTTCAGGGAATTGCCGGCCGTTTTCCAGCGCTCGGGAAGCATCGAATGGGGCGTCGTCCCAGTGGCATGGACGATGCACGACTCTCCGGCTCGGAGGCCCAGGCCGTGCCCCAGGCCCGCATCAGCGCGGGACGGGCACGACGGGGAGGCGAGGCATGAACCCGCGTCACTACGTCGATCTCAAAGACAGCAGCCGGGACCTGCAGCCGACCTACTACTTCATGGTCAACTGCTTGCTGTACAGCCGCATGGAAACCGGGCTGGTGTCGAACCAGGACTACTACGACGAGGACGTCAACGTCTACCTCGCCCACCTGCTCCACTCGTTCATCAACCCCGAGTACGTGGAGCAGTCCAAGAAGCTCCTGTCCAAGTACGACACCGACGTCTTCCGCCGCCTGGCGCACTCGACCGACGCGCGGCTCAAGTACCAGATCTACAAGACCAATGCCGACTTCCTGCTGGTCTCGATCGGCATCTTCGACAACCCGGCGGCCGCCGAGGGCCACCGCGCCAAGATGCAGCCCAGCGAGGAGGCCTACATCGGGCGCGGCAAGACCTACTACCACTTCGCGTACTCGTACAGCCAGCAGATGCACCGCAAGAACGCGGGGGTCTCGGAGGTGCTGGAGAAGCTCTCGGTCGGATTCGAGAAGTACATCCGCATCCTGTCCCATATGCGCGGCGAGTACCTCGACCTGCTCAAGCGCCTCTCCAACGGCGAGGTCTACCACCTCGAGCGCTCGATCAACGAGCGCTCGCAGCAGGAGCTGCTGCGGCTCAAGCAGGACGAGCTGCTGGAGCTCTACACCGCGTGGAGGTCCGAGCCCACCCCGGAGCGCGAGGAGAGCCTGGGACGCGTGGTGAGCGAGATCCGGCAGATCAACCCCGACTTCAAGTTCGAGCTGCCGAAGCGCTAGGCCGGACTAGAGGGCTTGGGGCGGCCTGGCGCCGCCACCGCCCGTCACCGCCGCTCGTAGTTGGGCGCTTCCTGGGTGATGGTGACGTCGTGCGGGTGGCTCTCGCGCAGGCCGGCGCTGCTGATCCGCACGAACCGGGTCCGGGTGCGGAGCTCCTCGATGGTGCGCACCCCGCAGTAGCCCATCCCGGCCCTGAGCCCGCCCACCATCTGGAACACCGACTGGGAAAGCGTGCCCTTGAAGGGCACGCGGCCCTCGATCCCCTCGGGCACCAGCTTGGACAGCTCGTCCGCGCTCTCCTGGAAGTAGCGCTCGCGGCTCCCCTGCGCCTCGGCCATGGCCGAGAGCGACCCCATGCCGCGGTAGACCTTGAACGAGCGGCCCTCGAGCAGCACCACCTCGCCCGGGCTCTCCTCGGTGCCCGCGAACAGGCTCCCGATCATCACCGAGTGCGCGCCGGCCCCGATCGCCTTGACGATGTCGCCGGTGTACTTGATGCCGCCGTCCGAGATCACGGGCACGTCCTGGCCCTCGAGCGCGCGCGCCGCCTCGAGCACCGCGGTGATCTGGGCCATGCCGGCGCCGGTGACCACCCGTGTGGTGCAGATCGCCCCCGGCCCCATGCCGACCTTGACCGCGTCCGCCCCCTCGGCCGCCACCGCCAGGGCGCCTTCGGCCGTGCCCACGTTCCCGGCCACCAGGTCCACATCGGGGAAGCGCTTGCGCAGCGCCCGGGTCGCCTCGAGCACGCCGCGCGAATGGGCGTGCGCGCTGTCCACCACGAGCGCGTCGACGCCCGCCCGCACCAGCTCCGCCGCGCGCTCCAGGCAGTCGCCGCCCGCCCCCACCGCGGCCGCCACCCGCAGGCGGCCGAGCCCGTCCTTGCACGCGTGCGGGTGCTTGCGGCGCTTCTCGATGTCCTTGACGGTGATGAGCCCCTTCATGCGCCCTTCCCCGTCCACCACCGGCAGCTTCTCGATGCGGTGTTTCGCCAGGATCGCCTGGGCCTGCTCGAGCGTGGTGCCCACCGGCGCGGTGATCAGGCCCTCGCGGGTCATCACCTCGGAGACCTTGCGGCCCATCCGGTCCTCGAAGCGCAGGTCGCGGTTGGTGAGGATGCCGACCAGCTTGCCGCCCTCGGTGATCGGCACCCCCGAGACGTGGAAGCGGGCCATGATCTCGCGGGCCTCGCCCAGCGTGGCGCCCGGCGGCAGGGTGACGGGGTCGAGGATCATGCCGCTCTCCGAGCGCTTGACCCGGTCGACCTCGGCGCACTGCGCGGCGATCGCGAAGTTCTTGTGGATCACGCCGATCCCGCCCTCGCGCGCCAGGGCGATCGCGAGCTCGGACTCGGTCACCGTGTCCATGGCGGCGCTCACGATCGGGACGTTGAGCGGGATGCGGCGCGAGAAGCGGGTGCGAACGTCGGTCTCGCGGGGATGGACCTCGGAGAGCCGGGGCACGAGCAGCACGTCGTCGAAGGTCAGGGCCTCGGGCCCCACCTTCTCCTCCCACCCGACGCGCTCGCTCATCGCGCCCTCAGCCTTGCGACGCCGCGGCGGCGCGCGCCCCGGGGTCGCGGTCGCTCATTTCGCGCCCGGCACCGCGGTCTCGGACTTCTTCTTCACGAAGCGCTTCAGCTCGAAGTAGTAGTTGGCGCCGACCTTGAGCTCGGCGCCGAGCAGCGCGCTGTTGTAGCCCGAAGGGAACTGGTCCGGCCGGTCGGCGAACGCCCAGTGCCCCGCGGCCGAGACCTCGATCGAGGTCGCCGGCACGGCGGAGAAGAAGCGCTCGGCCCCGAGCTGGGCGCTCACGCCGGGATAGAAGCCGCGGTGGAGCCTCTTCGTGAACGGATCCTTCAGCACCTTGCGGCGGTTCTCGATCCACACCCGGTAGACTCCCGGGCCCGCGCCCACGTGATAGAGCCAGTCTCCCCTGTGGCGGGTCACCTGAATCTGGGCCGAGACGGGCATGACCAGCGTCAGGATCTTCTCCTTGGTGAGATCGGCGGGAAAGTTGAGGTCCCGGAAGGGCAGGAGCGAGGTGTGCTTGTAGCCGGCCCAGAAGAACCCCGGGCTGACCTGCCAGCGCAGCCACGGTTTGATGATATAGCGGAGGTTGGCGCCAAAGGCCAGCCGCGGCCGCGCGTCGATGTCGCCGAACTCCATGGACGGGGTGCGCGCGTTCGAGTAGTCGCCGTCGGCGAAGACCTGCGATCCGCCGATCAGGCCGCCGATGCCGCCGTGGCGCGGGCCGTAGGCCGGCTCCGCGGCCGCGCACAGCGATGCCCCTGCGAGCAGCGCGAACAAGACGCTGCCCACTCGGCCGACAGGTGAAATCATTCCAGGGAGGCTCCTCGTCCGCTCAGGGAGGTGGAACGGTGGGCCCGGTACGATGAGCGCGGCAGTATAGGAATCGCCTCCGGGGGTGTCCAGCGCGTTCTGCCGCCCGTGCGCCCGGCGTTCCTTCCGGCTCCTGAAGATGTGCGCGGCGGCAACCGCGTGTGGTCGGAGGCGTCGGCCCGCGGACGCGCACTTCCCGCCGAAGAGCCGGAAATGGGCCGGTTGCGGCCTCGCCTGCGCGGGAACGGTTGTTGCGGGACGCGCCTGCCGCTGCATCATCGCAACCGGGATCCCACAGACATCCGCGCTCCACTTCCCTCACCCCGAACCCACCGAGTGACGAAGATCGCCTCTCCGGGGCCGGCCGCCAACCGGCCCCAGTCCCGGTTTGCGTGTCTCGTCGTTGACACCCCCCACGGGCGACCGTAGACTGCCGCCCTCATTTTGCCCATGCGCGAAGGAGCCGCCGGTCGTCCTCACCTCTAGGGTTCACCGGCGGCTGAGTGCGTCCGGGGGAATCGCATGACCCGCACCGATCAGTGGAAGCTCGCGGGGGTGGTGGTCGTCACCGCCGCGAGCCTGATCTACCTGTGGCCCTCGTACCGCCTCTACTCGCTGACGGCCACCCAGCAGGCCGCGCTCCCGCCGAAGGATCTCTCCGACCTCCGTCACAAGGCCATCCACCTCGGCCTCGATCTCCAGGGCGGCATGCACCTCGTGCTCGAGGTGGATCGCTCGCGGCTCAGCGCCGCGGAGGCCAAGGACGCTCCGGAGCGCGCGATGGAGATCATCCGCAACCGCGTGGACCAGTTCGGCGTGGCCGAGCCGCTGATCCAGCGCCAGGGCGAGGACCGGATCGTGGTCCAGCTTCCCGGCCTCACCGACCGGCAGCGGGCGATCGATCTCATCGGCAAGACGGCGCTGCTCGAGTTCTACCTGGTGCGCACGCCCGAGGAGGCGAAGAACGTGTTCGACCGGCTGGACTCCTTCCTCGCCGCGCGCGGGGTGGCGGCCGGGCTCGACACCTCGCTGCGGCGCACGCCGCTCACGGCGCACTTCCACGACCTCGGGAGCTCGGCCTTCATCAGCAACGAGGAGCTGCCGGCGGTCGAGAAGCTGATGGCCACCGCGGGGATCGACTCGATTCTCCCGGCCGACTCGAAGCTGGTGTGGGGCAAGCCCGACGAGGAGCGGCAGGGCGTGACCGGGCGAAGCCTCCACCTCCTCAAGCGCGAGCCCGAGATGACCGGCGGCACGATCTCGAGCGCGATCGCCGAGCCCGATCAGGATTCGCCGGGGGCGATGGCGGTGGGCATGAAGCTCACCCCGCGCGGCCGCGCCGATTTCGCGCGCGTCACGGGAAACAACGTGGGCCGCCAGCTCGCGATCGTGCTCGACGGCCTGGTGAACTCGGCGCCCGTGATCCGCGAGCGCATCCCCTCCGGGGACGCGAAGATCAGCGGCAACTTCGACATCGCGGAGGCCCGCGACCTCGCCATCGTCCTCAAGGCGGGCGCGCTGCCGGCGCCGGTCCACATCATCGAGGAGCGCTCGGTGGGGCCTTCGCTCGGGAGCGACTCGATCCAGGAGGGACTCACCGCCGGCCTGATCGGGAGCGCGCTGGTCGTGGTGTTCATGCTGGTCTACTACCAGCTCTCGGGCGTGATCGCGATCGCCGCGCTGCTGCTCAACGTGCTCTACGTGATCGCCGCCCTGGCGGGCTTCGGCGGGACGCTCACCCTGCCCGGGATCGCCGGGCTGGTGCTGACCGTGGGCATGGCGGTGGACACCAACGTGCTCATCTTCGAGCGGATCCGTGAGGAGCTGCGCAACCAGAGGAGCGTGCGCCAGGCGGTGGGGCTGGGCTACGACCGCGCCTTCCGCACCATTCTCGACGCCCACGTGACGACGATCCTGAGCGCCCTGTTCCTGCTCGGCTTCGGCACGGGCCCGGTCAAGGGGTTCGCCGTCACCCTGATCATCGGGCTCCTCGCCAACATGTTCACCGCCGTGGTGTTCACGCGGATGATCTTCGACTTCATGCTGGACCGCGGTCCGGTCGAGCGGCTCAGCATCTGACCCAGGCGAGGCGCGATCCATGTTCCAGCTCCTGATCGGAACCAACCTCCCGTTCATGCGGTACCGCCGTTACGCGTACCTCGTGTCGGGGTCGATCGTGGTCGCCACCGCCGTGTGGCTCGTCGCGCACGGCGGGCCGAAGTACAGCGTGGACTTCACCGGCGGCACGCTGCTCCAGATCCGTCTCGGGCACGTGCTGCCCGCGGATCAGGTGCGGCAGGCGCTGGACGCCGGCGGGCTCAAGGGCGCGGAGCTCCAGCAGATGACCGGCGAGAGCCGCAACGAGTTCCTGATCCGGGTGCAGCACACCGAGAACCAGGGCGACGTGCTGACCCGCGTGCACGACGCGATCGAGAAGCAGGCCCCGGGCACCGGGGTCGAGCTGCGGCGCACCGAGGCGGTGGGACCCAAGGTGGGAAGCGAGCTGCGCAGCAAGGCGATCTGGGCGATCCTCGGGAGCCTGGGGGCGATCCTGGTCTTCGTGGGCTGGCGCTACGAGTTCAAGTACGCGTTCGGCGCCGTGGTGGCGCTGTTCCACGACGTCTTCGTCACCCTGGGGATGCTGTGCTTCACCGGGCGGGAGGTGTCGCTGACCGTGCTGGCCGCGCTCCTCACCATCGCCGGGTATTCGATCAACGACACGATCGTGGTGTTCGACCGCATCCGGGAGCGCAACAAGGCGCTGCGCCGGGAGAAGCACTCCCGGGTAATGGACATCGCGGTGAACGAGACCCTGTCCCGCACGGTCATCACGTCGTTCACGGTGTTCCTCACCGCGCTCGCGCTGTACGTGTGGGGCGGCGAGGTGCTGCGTGATTTCTCGTTCGCGATGCTGGTCGGGGTGGTGTTCGGCACCTACTCGTCGGTTTACGTCGCGAGCGCGCTCGCGCTCGAGAGCTGGATCGCCATCGACCGCCGCAAGGGCATCCAGGCGGAGTGACGGAGGAACGTTCGATGCGCCCAGGCTCCCGGGCTCTCGCTCTCGGTCTCGCACTCGGCCTCCTCGGGGCCGGCTGCGCGAGCAAGAAGACCACGCTCGACCCGGGCTTCGTCACGCCGGAGGGAAAGACGACGCCGTTGTCCTTCCTGACGACGTTCAAGAACCTCCCCAACCCGATCTTCCTCTATCGGGAGTACAAGCCGATCGACCCGACGCATCCCGCCGGACCCAGCCCCGGGGACACGCTCTACGCCGTCGAACCGGCGTTCGAGGGCGACACCACCTGGGTGCGCGGCGTGGTCTTCGACAGCACGGCGGCGGACGCGTATCAGATCTGGAAGGGCGAGGGCTCGGGCGGCATCGACCAGCTCTACGACTACTTCGTGCTCCCCTCGAGGCGGTGGCTGGACACGGGATGGGAGAAGTATTCGTTCGTGGACGAGAATGCGTCGGCCGCCGCGTCGGACCGATACTCGGCGCGCGGCGTGGTGGGGGGCGTGGTGACCGTGAACGCGCCGGTCACGAACACGGCTCCGTCGCCCCTGCAGACTGCGGCCAGCCTGTACAACATCCCGGTGAACTTCACGGGGAGCAACGACTCGACGCTGGTCTTCACCTTCCCCGCGGTTCCCTCCGCCGCCGGCTACTTCATCCACTTCTACCGGGGCCGGAGCGATTCCCGCGGCAGCGACCAGTTCACGAGCGGGGCCCCGGCGCCCATCTGGGACGGCAGGTCGAGCGACCTGCTGCTCGTCTACGTCCCCGAGACCGGCAGGCCCTGCGCGCTGGGACCGGACGGGGAGAGCTTCCTGACGCTGCGCGGCCCGGCGGGAATCGCCGGAGGCTTCCTGATCCGGATCTCGGCCCTCGACTGCCAGGGGAGATTCATCGCCTACACGCTCGGGGACCCGGTCTGGATCGCGGACGACATCAGCAACTACCGGGTGTTCTACTACGGCTCGTACGTCTTCCCCCGGCCATCGACGAACGCGCCTCTCGCCGGCCCGCTCCGGGCGCTCCCCGGCTCGAGCGCGGCCCACGTTCTCCCGCGGTCGGGCGCGAGCCCGACGCTGGCGGGACTCGCCGGCCTGAAGGAGATCCCGCCCGCCGGGAAGGTGATCACGTTCCGCTATCCCTAGAAGGATCGGAGCGCGGAACGGTGGCGAACGGCTCCACGGAGCCGCGGCCGCGAAGGAACGGCATGAATGACGGACGGCGGCCGCCTCGCTTCGGACGCACCGCGTTCCTCAGCCTGACCGCGGTCGCGGCGGGAGCGGCTCTCGCGGCGCTCGGCGCGCTCACGGCGCCCCCTCCCGCGGCACGCGCCGACGTGCCTCCGCCCGGTGCGCGGGACTTCTCGATCGCCCGCCTCAAGTACGGCGGGGGCGGCGACTGGTACGAGGACCGCACCTCGATGGTGAACCTGCTGCGCGGGCTTCGCGAGCGGACCTCGATCCCGGTCGCGGGCGACCGCGAGGCGGTCGCCGAGCCGGGCTCGGCCGCGCTCTTCCAGTACCCGTTTCTGTTCGCGTGCGGCCACGGGAACATGAAGTTCACCCCCACCGAGGTCGCCAACCTGCGGCGCTACCTCACCTCCGGGGGGTTCCTGTGGGTGGACGACGATTTCGGGATCGAGCCTTCGTTCCGGCGCGAGATGAAGCGTCTGTTCCCGGACTCGCCGATCGTGGAGCTGCCTTTTTCCCATCCGATTTTTCACCAGCTTTACGATTTGCCCGGGGGATTGCCGAAAATACATGAGCACAGCGGGGGCCCGGCCCGCGCGTTCGGCATTGTCCACGACGGAAGGCTGGTTGTATTCTTTAGCTTCGATTGCGACCTGGGAGACGGCCTGGAGGATGAGGAAATCCACCACGATCCCCCGGACAAGAGGGAGGCCGCGCTGCGCGCCGCGATCAACATCGCGCAGTACGCCCTCACTCACTGAAGCCGCCCCGAGCCGGGCGGCGCGACTCCCATGGACAGCCGCCCGCGCATGACTCCACTCCTCCGCACCCTCAGTGCCCGTTACGGCGCCCGGACCCGCGCGCTGGCGCTGCGCCTGGGGCTGCGGGCGGCGGCCGCGGTCGCGGCATTCCTGGCGCTGGCCGTGGCGGCCGGGACGCTGGTCGCGATGGGGCCCGCGGCCGCTTCGGTGCGGCTCGCGGTCGTGGCGCTGGCGGGCCTCGGGGCGCCGGCCTGGGCCGCGCGCGCCGCCGCCCGGCTCTCGCTCGGCTTCGACGGCTACCTCGAGCGGATCGAGCAGCGGTTCCCCGAGGTGCGCTCGTGGCTCCGCAACGCCCTCGACTTCGAGCGCCGCGCGCCGCGCGACACCTCCGAGGAGCTGGCCCAGGCGCTGCGCGCGGAGGCCGGGCGGCGGCTCGGCTCGGTGCCGCTCGAGCAGCTCTCGCCCCGGCTCGAGCCGCGCGCCCCCGGGCTCGTCCTCGGCGCCGCGCTCGCGGTGGTGCTGGCGATGGGCGTGGCGAGCCCGGCGCGCGTCTCGCGCTCGTGGCGCACCCTGTGGAACCCGGCGCTCGCCGCCCCGCCGGTGCGCATGGTGATCGAGCCCGGCTCGGTGCGCGTCACCCCCGGGGCGGCGCTCGCGGTGCGGGCGCGGGTGTGGAACACCCGCCAGCGCCCCCGCATCGAGCGCGGAGGCCCCGGAGTCGAGGCGGTGCCGGAGGGCGCGGCCCCGGGCGGCGAGCGCCGCTGGCGGTTCGACCTCACCCAGCTCACGCGCGAGGAGGACTACCGGGTGCGGGCCGCGGGCCTCGCGAGCCCGACCTACCACATCACGATGGCCGGGGAGCCCATGCCGCTCTCGTTCGAGATCGAGATCCAATCGCCCCCCTACGCCCGGCTCCCGGTGCAGCGCGGCGCCGCGACCCGCGGCGATCTCGCGGCCCTCAAGGGCGCGCGCGCCCGGCTCGAGATCACCTTCGACCGCGACCTCGAAGCCCTCGAGGCGCGGCTCCCGGGAGGTGCTCCCGGTCGGTTCACGGCGCTCACGCCGCGGCGCTGGCAGGGGGAGATCCCGATCGAGCGCGAGGGCGAGTACGAGCTGCGCGCTCGTGCCCCGCGCGGCGAGGGCCGGTTCCGCTACCCCGTCACGCCGCTCCCCGACGCCCCGCCCGTGATCGCGGTGCGCGCCCCGGAGGGCGATCTCGATCTGCCGGCCGGCCAGCAGGTCGCGCTCGAGGTGCTGGGCGAGGACGATCTCGGCCTGTCCGAGCTGCGCCTCCAGCACCGCAAGGACCCGGCCGCCCCCTGGACCAACGTCCCGCTCGCGCGCTTCGACGGCCAGCCGCGCGAAGCCCACTTCCAGGGGAGCTGGGACGCGTCCGCGCTCGGTCTGCTCCCGGGCGAGACCGCGAGCTTCCGCTTCGAGCTGCTCGACGACAACGCGGTCTCGGGGCGGAGCAGCACGTTCTCGCCCACCTTCGAGCTGCGCTTCCCCTCGCTCGCCGAGCTCTACGAGCACGTGGACGCCACGCAGAGCGGCGTGCAGAGCACGCTCGAGAAGGTGGCCGACAAGGCGCGCGAACTGCAGAAGTCGCTCGACCGGATGAGCCGTCAGGTCGCCCCCCGCGACGCGCCCCCCAGCGCCCCGGCGTACGAGCGCAGCGAGGAGCTGAAGAGCGCGCTCGACCGCCAGCAGGACATGACGCGCCAGATCGACGAGGCCTCGGAGCGCCTGCGGGAGAGCATCGAGCAGGCCGCCGAGCGCGACGCCTTCAACCAGCAGATGACCGCCAAGCTCCGCGAGATGGCGGAGCTGGTGGAGCAGATCCAGTCGCCCGAGTTCCGCGAGGCCCTGAAGCGCATGCGCGAAGCCCTCGAGCGCCTCGACCGCCGCCCGCTCGAGCAGCAGCTCCCCGAGTGGCGCGAGCAGAACCGCGACATGCTCGAGAACCTGGAGCGCACCCTCGAGCTGCTCAAGCAGCTCCGCCAGGAGGAGAAGCTCGAATCGCTCGCCCAGCGCATGAAGGAGCTGCAGGAGCGGCAGGACGCGCTCAACCGCGAGCACGGCGCCGACAGCTCCGGCACCCGGGCCGAGAACCAGGACCGGGCGGCCGAGAAGGAGCCGCCGCGCGACGCCGGCCAGCAGGCGGAGAGGGACCAGGCGCAGAACGGGCAGCAGCGCGAAGGCGAGCGCGAGGCCGAGGAGGCGAAGGCCCGGGCCGAGCAGCAGGAGCGGGCCGCGCAACAGACCGACGAGCTGAGCCGCGACGTGCGCGCGATGGATCAGGAGCTCGACTCGCAGGACGAGAAGGACGAGCTGGAGCAGAGCGCCTCGGAGATGGAGCAGAACGCGAGCCCCGCGCAGCGCGAGGCGTCCCGCGCCGCGGCCCGGCTCGAGCGCCAGAAGGCGCAGCAGTCCGGCCAGCGCGCGAGCCAGAGCCTGTCGCGCGCCGCCCAGCACATGATGGACATGCTCGCCCGCCGCGAGCAGGAGCGCGCGGGCGCGGACCTCGCGGCGGTGCGGCGCGCGGCCCAGGACCTGGTGTCGCTCCAGCGCGAGGGCGAGAGCAACCTGACGTCGGGCGCGCCGACCGATCAGCGCGCCGACCGGCAGACCGACCTCTCCGAGGGCGTGGCGCGCGTCGCCGACTCGCTCTATACCCTGGCCGCGCGCACGCCGTTCATCTCGCCCAAGCTCGGGGCCGCGCTGGGGCGCGCGATCGGCAGCCTCTCCTCCTCCGGCAAGGAGCTGGGCGGCGGGAACCGCCAGCGCGGCGAGGATGCGGGGCGGACCGGCAACCAGGCGCTGAACGAGGCGGTGATCGAGCTGCGCCAGTCCGAGTCCGCGATGTGCCAGATGCCCGGGAACAACCCCGGCGGCAAGCAGAGCCGCACCATGTCCCAGCGCATGGGCGAGATGGGCCAGCGCCAGGGACAGGTCAACCGCGAGACCCGGAGGATCGCGCAGCGCCTGAGCGAGCAGATGCGCATGTCCAGCGGCGACCGCGGGGAGATGGAGCGCCTGGCCCAGGAGCAGGCGCGCATCCGCCAGCAGATGGAGGAGCTGCAGCGCGAGGACGAGGCCCGGAAGAAGCTGCTCGGGCGCCTCGACCAGGCGCAGCACGAGATGAAGGAGGTCGAGGAGGCGCTGCACGACGGCCTGGCCGACGGCGAGACGATGCAGAAGCAGCAGCGCATCCTGTCGCGCATGCTCGACGCGCAGCGCTCGATCAACCGGCGCGACTTCGACCCCGAGCGCGAGTCGCGGCCGGGCGAGGACGTGGCGCGGCGCTCGCCGGCCGAGCTCCCCAGCGACCTGCTGCGCGAAACCGACCGCCTGCGCCTCGACCTGCTCAAGGCCGAGGCCGACCGCTACCCGGCGCAGTACCGGGCGTTCATCGAGAGCTACCTGCGCAGCCTCACCGGGAACCGCCGGTGACGCGCGCCGTGCGGCCCGCCGCCGCGACCTTCCTCCTGCTCGCTGCGGCGGCCGCCGCATGGGCTCAGCCGCAGCCGCGCGAAGCCGGCCCGCTGATCGTGCGCGTCCCGATCGCCCCGTCCGTGAGCCAGCGGCCGGCGCCGCCCCTCGATCCGGCGAAGCAGGCGCGCCTCGACGAGGCGGAGAGGCTGAGCGCCATGGGGCAGAACCCGAGGGCGCTCGCGCTCCTCAAGGGGCTGCTCGCCGAGGCGCCGCACCACCCGCGCGTGCTGGTCGCGCTCGCCCGGGTCGAGAACTCGCTCGAGGACTACCCCGAGGTGGAGCGGATGGCGCGGACCGAGCGCATGGCGCAGCGCGACTCGCTGCTGCTGGCCCGCGAGCTGGTGATCGCCCTCGAGAAGCTCAAGCGGCCGCGGGACGCCGCGCAGGTGGCGGTCGAGGTCTGGGCCTGCTCGCCGGTCGAGAACGACTGGGCGGGCGAGGTGGTGGAGCGCGCGGCTGACGCGGACGCGCGCGGCGTGCGCGAGGTGGTGCGACGGGCCGCGCTGCGCTACCCCGATCGCAGCGACTTCGCGCGCGCCGGCGCGCGGCTCGACTGGAGGCTCGGCGACCTGCGCGCGGCGCTCCGCACGCTGGCCGCGGCGGAGCGCTCGGAGGCGCGCCCGCGCCTGCGGTTCACGTTCGCCGAGGAGCTGATGCGCGAGGGCACGGCGCGCGATTCCACCGGGGCGACCGAGACCTGGCTCGACCTGGCCGCCGACACGCGCTACGACCCGTCCTACCGCACCGCCGCCTCGCGGCGCGCGTGGGACGTGGTGGTCGCCCGCGGCACCGAGCGCGAGTTCGCGCCGCGCCTGCAGAAGGCGCTCGCCGACCTGCCCGCCGCGGGGCTGAGCGCGGAGCTCAGGCTCGGCCTGGCGCGCGGCCTGCGCCAGGCGGGGCGCACCGCGGAAGCGCGCGCGCTGCTCGAGCCCCAGGGCGGACGCGAGGACAGCCCCGAGTTCGCGGCCGAGCGCGCGCTCGCCGATCTCCGCGACGGCCCGCCCGCGCGCGCGCTGCCCGGGCTGCGCGCCGCGGCCGAGGGCTCCGCGGAGCAGGCGTTCCGGTACGCCGAGGCCCTGTTCTTCGCGGGCGAGGCCGATTCCGCGCACACCTGGTACGAGCGTGCGGCGGCGGACCCCGCGGGCGCGTTCACCGGGGCCGCGCTCGAGCGGCTCTACCTGCTCGAGGAGTCCGGCGCCGGCGCGGCGCTGCTGGTCTTCGGGCGGATCGCCTACGAGGAGTGGCGCGGCGAGACCCGGCGCGCCACGGCGCTCGCGGACTCGCTCTACCGCACGCTCCCTCGCGGCGCGCCGTGGGCGCAGGCCGCGATGCTGCTCGCCGGCGAGCGGGAAGCCGCCGGGGACGCGGCCGGGGCGCTCGAGCCCCTGCTCGCGCTCGCCGACTCGCTCCCCGCCGACCGGCTCGCCCCGCTCGCGCGCGAGCGCGCGGGCGACGTGTACCGGATCCGGCTCAAGGACGACTCGCGCGCCGCCGCCCAGTACGAGGAGTGCCTGGCGCGCTACGCCAAGGCGTGGAACGCGCCGGAGGTGCGCCGCAAGCTCGAGCAGCTCCGCCGCGAGCGCAGGTTCTAGCCGCGCTCCGCGCCAGGCCCGGCGCCGGAGCTACCCCGGTTCGGCCCGGCGGAAGACCTCGAGCATCTCGGCCTCCGCGCGCCCCCGACGACGACCCGATCGACCCGGGCGCCGCGCACCTCCTCGAGGACGGCCTCCAGGGCGGGAAGATTGCCGTGGATGTCGTAGAGGGCGGCGACCCGGGTGATCCTGCCGATCATCCCTGCCCCCACAAGACGAGAATCCAGGACCGGCGCTTCATGGGAACACTCGTGGATGGAGGGTGGAAGACGCGGCCGCACGATCGCGCGGGCGGGTTGACCGCCCGTGATTCTGGAGGCTATAATATATGCCTTCTCTCGAACCCCCACCTTCTTTTCGGAGAGGCAGCCGTGAACCCGATCCTCCGCTTCCTGCGCAACACCTCCGCCCGCCTGGGGATCGCCCGGGGACTCCTGACCTTCTTCTGGCGCCGCAAGCTCTGGTGGATGACGCCGCTCGTCGCCGTCCTGCTGCTGCTCGGCGTGCTCATCATCTTCGGCCAGTCGTCCGCCATCAGCGCGTTCATCTACACCATCTTCTAGCGCATGGGGTTCACGTCGGCGGCGGTCCAGCTCGGCTCGACGCGCCGCGAGAAGCCGCTGCCGCCCGGCGCGCCGTTCTACAAGCACCTGTGGCGCGGCTGGCAGCGGATCGCGCGCGCGATCGGCAACCTGCTCTCGCGCATCGTGACCACGGTCGCCTACCTGGTCGTGATCCCGATCTTCGGGGTCGGGGTACGCCTCTTCTCCGACCCGCTCGCGCTCCGGCCCGGGCCCGCCCGCTGGTCTCCGCTGCCTCCGCCGCCGTCGAGCGTCGACGAGGCGCGCGGCGGCTTCTAGCCCGGCCGATCCCGCTCCCCCGATGAACGTCCTCGGCATCTCCTGCTTTTACCACGACTCGGCCGCCGCCCTGGTGCGCGACGGGATGCTGATCGCCGCCGCCGAGGAGGAGCGCTTCTCGCGTATCAAGCACGACTTCGGGTTCCCGACCGAGGCCATCGCGTTCTGCCTCGAGCAGGGCGGGATCCGCGCCGAGGACCTCGACTACGTCGTCTACTACGAGAAACCGTTCCTCAAGTTCGAACGCATCCTCTCGAGCAGCCTCCAGACCTTCCCCCGCAGCTACGAGGTGTTCCGCGAGGGCATGGTGGCCTGGCTCTCCGAGAAGCTGTGGGTGCAGAACCTCATCACCGACCGGATGGGCGTGCGGGCGGATCGGGTGCTGGCGATCGACCACCACGCCTCGCACGCGGCGAGCGCGTTCTTCTCCTCGCCCTTCGAGGACGCCGCGATCCTGACGGTGGACGGGGTGGGCGAGTGGGCCACCGCGACCTTCGGCGTGGGGAACGGCAACCACCTGAGCCTCACGCGGGAGATCCGGTTCCCGCACTCGCTCGGGCTCCTCTACAGCGCCTTCACCGCCTTCCTCGGCTTCGAGGTCAACGAGGGGGAATACAAGGTGATGGGCATGGCGCCCTACGGGAAGCCGCGCTACACCGAGAAGGTGTGGAAGCTGATCCAGCTCGGCGACGACGGCTCGTTCCGCCTCGCCATGGAGTACTTCAGCTTCCACTACTCGGCGCGCCACACCTACAATCACAGGTTCGTCGAGCTGTTCGGGCCCGAGCGTCCGCCGGCGATGCACTTCTTCACGCGGGAGTCGGGCTATCCCTCCTACTTCGGCGAGAAGCCCGCCGACTACGAGCAGCTCGCCGACCGCAACCAGTACTACGCCGACATCGCCTCCTCGATCCAGCGCGTGACCGAGGAGGTGCTGCTCCACATGGCGCGCGCGCTCCATCGCGAAACCGGCCAGAAGCGGCTGTGCATGGCGGGCGGGGTGGCCCTCAACTCGGTCGCGAACGGCCGCATCCTGCGCGAGACGCCGTTCGAGGAGCTCTACGTCCAGCCCGCCGCGGGCGACGGGGGCGGCGCGTTGGGCGCGGCGCTCTACGGCTACCACCAGCTCCTGGGCCAGCCGCGGCGCTTCGTCATGGACCACGCCTACTGGGGGAAATCGTACGGGACGGGCGAGACGACCGACTGGCTCCGCTCCGCGAACATCACCCACGAGGTCGTGGACGACGAGGACCGGCTGCTCGACCGCGTGGTGGAGTCGCTCACCCGGGGCGAGGTGGTGGGCTGGCACCAGGGACGCTTCGAGTGGGGGCCGCGCGCGCTCGGCTGCCGCAGCATCCTGGCCGACGCCCGGCGCGCCGATATGAAGGACATCGTCAACACCAAGATCAAGTTCCGCGAGCCCTACCGGCCCTTCGCGCCCTCGGTGGTGGCCGAGGCCGCCGAGCGCTACTTCGAGCTGCCCGACGCCTGCCGCCACTATCCCGCGCGCTTCATGCTGCTCGTGGTCCCGGTCCGCACCGAGCACCACGCCACGCTGCCGGCGATCACCCACGTGGACGGCTCGGGGCGGCTCCAGACCGTGTTCCGCGACTCGAGCCCGCTCTACTACTCGCTGATCGAGCGCTTCGGGAAGGCCACCGGCGTGCCGGTGGTGCTCAACACCTCGTTCAACCTCAAGGGCGAGCCGATCGTGAACACTCCGGCCAACGCGCACAACACCTTCGTCAAGTCCGACATGGACCTGCTGGTGCTGGGGAACGTGCTGGTCCGCAAGCGCTGAAGCCGGAGCGCCTCAGCCGCGGCGGTAGGCCTCCGGAACCCAGCGCTCCATGTAGCGCTCGGGGGCTTTGAGCGCGCGGAAGCCGTATTGCGCGTAGAGCCCGTGCGCGTCGCGGGTGAGCAGCACCCAGCGCCGGAAGCCCTGCAGGTCGGGGTGCGCGACTATCACCTCCATCATCCACTTCGAGAGCCCCCGCCCGCGGTGCTCCTCGAGCACGAACACGTCGCCGACGTAGGCGAAGGTGGCGTAGTCCGTGATCACGCGCGAGAAGCCCACCTGCTTCCCCGCGTGGAGCAGGCTGAAGTTGAGCGAGTGCTCGATCGAGCGCCGCACCACCTCGAGCGGGATGTCCTTCGCCCAGTAGGAGCCGGCGAGGTACCCGTGCACGACCGCGAGGTCGACGCGCGCGGGGTCGGTGGTGAGGGTGTACTCGCCGCGCCGCCACTCGGTCATGGTCGCTCCCCGGCGCGGGGCGCGGAGGCCAGGACGGGTGTTCCGCCCCGCGCCTGCGGGCGCGCCCCGCCGGGCGCGGCTCAGCGCCGCGTGCTGTCGGGCGGCGCGGCCCGCGTGGTGTCGGGCTTCACCGTCCGCATCGTGTCGGGCGCCGCGGTCTCGGCCTTGCGCACGAAGCGCCGCTTCTCGCGCTCGGTGCGCAGCGCCTGGGTGTTCAGCACCTTGAACTCGACGCGCCGGTTCCGGGCGCGCCCGAGATCGGTGGTGTTGGGCGCGATCGGGCGCGAGAAGCCGTAGCCCTTCGCGGTGTACTGGGTGGCGGGGATCATCGAGAACTTGCCCTTGAGGTAGTCGAGCACCGTGCCCGCCCGCGACTCCGAGAGCGTGTCGTTGAGCACCTTGGTGCCGCGGTTGTCGGTGTGGCCGCCGATCTCGACGCGGAGCTGCGGGTACTGCTGCAGGATCCTCCCCACCTCGTCCAGCGCCGGGAACGACTCGGGCTTGAGCGTGGCCTTGCGGGTGTCGAACTGGATGTTCTCGAGACGGATCATCCCGGTGTCGAGCAGCTCGACCTCCTTCTCGCTCACCTCGACCGGGCAGCCGCGCGCGTCGACCTTGAGGTCGCTCGGCGTGTTGGGGCACACGTCCACGCCGTCGCACACCCCGTCGCCGTCGGCGTCCGAGGGGCAGCCCTTCGCGTCCACCGTGCAGCCCTTGGGCGTGTCCGCGCACTGGTCGATGCCGTCGTACACGCCGTCTCCGTCCGGGTCGCTCGGGCAGCCCCGGGCGTCCACCGTCGCGCCCTTGGGCGTGTCGGCGCACTGGTCCACGCCGTCGCACACCCCGTCGCCGTCGGCGTCCGAGGAGCAGCCGTTCTTGTCCACGGTGCAGCCCTTCGGCGTGTCGGGGCACTTGTCGAGCCCGTCGTACACGCCGTCCCCGTCCCCGTCCTTGGGGCATCCGTTCGCGTCCACGACGGCGCCGATCGGGGTGTTCGGGCACTTGTCGAGCCCGTCGCGCACCCGGTCGAGGTCCTGGTCGCGGGCGCGGCCGAAGAGCTGGATCTGGAGGCCCACGGTGGCCGCAAGATCGTGGCTGAACTCGTGCAGCCCACGATCGCGGAACATCAGATCGAGCGCCTCGATCCGCACGTAGAGGCGCTGCTCGCGGAGGTTGAGCAGCATCCCCAGGCCGAGCGCCGCGGCTCCGCGGTCGAGCTTCTCGGGCACGCTCCCGGTGGTGTGGCTCAGGCCGTAGCCGCCGCCGGCCATCAGGTACGGGACCGCCAGCGCGTCCCCGGGTCGCAGGTCCCAGCGCATGTCGAGCCCGGCCATGGCGAAGTTGTAGTCCTGGCGGGGCGCGGTGTCGGCTTCGCTCGGCGCGAACGCGGCGTGGCCCTCGAGGACGAAGGCCGGAAGGATGCGCCAGCCGAGCGCGCCCTTGTACGCCGGGCCGGTCTTCATGCGGGCGCGCGCGTCGGGCGCGAACACGCCCGCGCCGCCCGAGATCTCGAAGGGCCGCCCCACGATCTGCGCCCCCGCCGGAGCGGCGAGCGCCACGGCGGTCACCAGGGAACACCACGCTGCCCTCGTCCTCGCGATGCGAATCGTCGACCTCCTCGCGCCCACCACGTCCCCGAGACAAATCGGCGGGGCCGCTGCGGCCAGCGAGCACCCCGCGCACGGGCAAAAGGACCGGTAAGTGCTACCATCCGACACCCGCGAGGTCAACGAAGTGCGGCGCGCGCGCGTCCCGCGGCCGGCGCGGCCCGGCGTCGCGCCCGCCGGATGCGGCCGCGGAGGACGACCCCGTTCCCGGAAAGGATCCCGCTGCGATGACGTCCGAGGAGAGAAGCAAGCTGATCGCCGTGTACGCCGCAGGCTACGACGAGGTGACCGCCGCGCTCGACGGCTTTCCGCCTGCCGGGCTCGTCGCCCATCCGTTCCCGGGCAAGTGGAGCGCGCGGGAGATCGTCCACCACCTCGCCGACAGCGAGAACATCTCGGCCCAGCGCCTGCGCCGGCTGCTCGCCGAGGAGCACCCGGTGATCCAGGGCTACGACCAGGAGGCCTACGCCGTGCTCCTGCGCTACAACCTGCGCGACCACGGCCCGGCGCTCGAGTCGTTCCGGACCGCGCGCGCCACGACCACCCAGCTCCTGAAGGAGATGGGCGACGCCGACTGGAAGCGGACCGGCTGGCACACCGAGAGCGGGCTCTACACCACCACGACCTGGCTCCAGATCTACGCGGGGCACGCCCACAACCACGCCGGCCAGATCGCGCGCCTGAAGCAGGCTCTGTCCAAGTAGGGCCCACCGTGCTCTGGCGCTGCCGCGACCGCACCTTCGACCTGAGCGCGCGCACGCTCGTGATGGGGATCGTGAACGTGACGCCCGACTCGTTCTCGGACGGCGGCCGATTCCTGGCCCCGGGGGCCGCGGCGGCGCACGCGCGGCGGCTGATCGCGGAGGGCGCGGAGATCGTCGACCTCGGCGCCGAGAGCACGCGCCCCGGCGCCGATCCGGTGGACGCCGACGAGCAGCTCCGCCGCCTGCTCCCGGTGCTCGAGGAGCTGGCGGCGGAGCGGAGCACGTGCCTCTCGGTGGACACGGCGAGCGCCGCGGTCGCGGCGCGCGCGCTCGAGGCCGGCGTCCACGTCGTGAACGACGTCAGAGCGCTCGCCGACCCCGCCCTGGCGGAGGTGGCGGCGGCCGCGGGCGCCGGCGTGGTGCTCATGCACATGCGCGGGACGCCGCGCACCATGCAGGAGGACCCGCGCTACGGCGACGTGGTGCGCGAGGTCTCGGAGTGGCTCGGGACGCGGCTCGCGGGCGCGGTCCGGTGCGGCGTGGAGCGGGAGCGCATCGCGCTCGATCCCGGCATCGGCTTCGGCAAGACCGCGCGCCACAACTTCGAGCTGATCGCGGGGCTCGAGGAATTCGCGTGCCACGGGCGACCGCTGCTCGTCGGCGTCTCGCGCAAGAGCTTCCTCGGGAAGCGCGCGGCGGAACGCGATGCGGTCCCGGAGCCCGACCTGCCGGTGGACCAGCGGCTCGAGGGCGGGCTCGCAGCGACCGCGGTCGCGGTGTTCCTGGGCGCGCGAATCGTGCGCACGCACGACGTGGCCGCGACCGTGCGGGCGGTGCGCATCGCCGAGGCGCTGAGAGCGCGCCGGGCTACGGCGATCGCCTGAGCTTCACGTTCCCGGCAGGTGCCCGTGGGGCGTCGCCGACCCGCCGGCTCGGTCGCGCCCGCGGTCGAACAGGATGAATCCGATCCCGAGGAGGAACACCGCGCCGAGGAGCACCGCTCCGATGCCTTCGAGCGCCTTCACGAAACCGACGTACTCGCCCATGACGGACCTCCCTGGCCGCGCGCGGGGTGCCCGCCGCCCGCCCGGCAATCTGCCCCGCAGCGAGCGCCTGAACGGCGCTCTTCGCCGCCCGATGGGCGCGCCTGCGCGGGACTCTCGATTCCCCGCAGTCCAACCTAGGGAGCGCCGAGAGAGACGGCCATCGGGAAGTCCCCTGAAAACGCGCCGGGGCGAATGCCGGAGTCGGCGCGGGACGAGTCGGGCGCGCGCGTCCGCGGCTTCCGGGGCGCGTGTCCCTCTGGTAGTGTTGAACGTGGCACGCACGTGACTTCCGGCACGGGACACCCGCCATGACGCCCGTCCATCCCATCTGGCTCCTCGATCTCCTCGACATCCTGCTGGTCGCGGTGTTGTTCTACCGCCTGCTCATCCTGGTCAAGGGAACGCGGTCGGCGCAGATGTACGTGGGGCTCCTCCTCATCGTCCTCGTGGGATTCCTGGCGCGCTGGTTCGACCTGATCGCGGTCAAGTGGATCGTGGACAGCCTGAAGACGGTGTGGCTCATCGCGTTCGTGATCCTGTTCCAGCCCGAGCTGCGCCACGCCCTGGCCCAGTTCGGGCGCACCCGCTACTTCCGCTCGTTCCTGCGCGGCGGCAGCTACGGCGTGCTGGGCGAGATCGTGCGCGGGGCCGAGGCCCTGGCGCAGCGCCGCCAGGGCGCCCTCATCGTGCTCGAGCGCAACGTGGGGCTGCGCAACTTCGTGGATACCGGAACGCGGATCGACGCCAAGGTCTCGGCGGCGCTGATCGAGACCCTGTTCAGCCCCGGCTCGCCGCTCCACGACGGCGCCGTGATCGTGCGCGAGGAAACCGTGCTGGCCGCGGGCTGCATCCTCCCGCTGTCCTCGAACCCGCGCGTCAGCGGCGTGCTCGGCACGCGCCACCGCGCGGCGCTCGGCCTGGCCGAGGAGTCGGATGCCGCGGTGATCGTGGTGAGCGAGCAGACCGGAGCGATCTCCGTCGCCTACCGCGGCACCCTGCAGGAGCGCCTCGACGAAGGGGCGCTGCGCAGCGAGCTGGTGCGGATCTTCCGCATCCGGCCGCAGGACGAGGCGGCCGAGATCGCGACCCAGGAAGAGGCGGCGAGCAAGGCGGCGGGCTGAGCGGCGCCGGGACACGGCGCGGCTTGACTTGGGCATCCGCCCCCCATAACGTCTCCCGTTCTCAACCCGACGTGCTCATGAGCCCGGCGCGCCCGCGGTCGGCGAGGTCGTGGGCGTCGGGTCACCCTCTCGGTCTCTCGCTAAGGGCGGCGTAGCTCAGTTGGTAGAGCAGGAGAATCATAATCTCTGTGGAGAAACCGCCGCACGGAATACCAATGAGTTAGACATGCCGGGAACGTGGCTGGGAGGAGGGTGAACGGCCGACCCGCACAGTTCCCGCACAAACTGAAGGGATGTCGCGAGGAGAGCCCCGGGCAATCGACAGCCTGGGGCTCTTCACTTGGGCGCAGAGCCGCGTGGCTGACAGTCGCAACCGGAGGCCCGAACCGCAGCGGACGGCCTTTCACTCCCCCCCCGAGTCTGCCTGTCCGGGACACCCCCCCGGAGCACCCCCCAGGCGGGGCCGCGAATTCGCTACCTCCTGACGCTTCGGACAACTCTGCAAGATCGCGGGGAACTCCGGCTCTAATGCGTTAGGATCAAGGCAGGGGCGTGCCGCGGCCGGCGGCCCCAGTCCGGGACCCGCCCTCGTCGGAGACTACTGGAATGGCAGCTCAGCCCCCGCAGCGCGGGAAACTTGATTGGGTGGACGGATTCTTCGACGGGGTGGGATGCTTCTTTGCGGGCATCTTCTACCTGCTTGTCCTCGGGGCACTCGGTTTGGTCGCTCTCGCCGTGCTCAAGTGGGCTTGGAAGACCGTTACAGGGGGCTGATGGCTTCCCGACCTGGGGCGAGCTGAAAGCGAAGTACCACCCGGACGCGCCCGCAGCGCTGCGGGACAGGTAGCGCGCCCTGCACCCTGGCAGGCGTAGAATCGAGGCTGTGGCGCGGTAATCGGGCTGCGCCGAACCTCGGAGGCCGTCATGGTCGCAAAGCGATTCCTCTTCGTCTGCGCGGGAATCTTCCTGCTCGCCGCCGCCTACCACCTCGGAGCCATGAGCGCCACGGCGCAGGTAGCCACCGGCGAGGCCGGGAATATCGAGGGCCTTGATGGGGGCGTCATCAGATACACGTGCGCGGTGGGGCGCACGTTCTACACTGACCTTGGCACACCGGCTCCTGTCCCCGTGCCGGGGTCTGCTCGTATCATCGCCACCGGCGTTGGCGGCGCTCACGGATACCACGCGATGCTTGAGAACGGCGACGTCTACTGGTGGAACAGCGATGTGCCGACTTGGCAGTACTTGGGCAACATGCTCGGGCCGGCGACCCCCGCGACGCAGGAGACGTGGGGCAGCGTGAAGGCCCGCTATCGGCCCGGTGCGGCACGGCAGGACAAGTAGCGCGCGGTCCACTCTCAAACCTAGGAGGCCGCCATGGTCGCCAAACGATTCTTCTTCATTTGCGCCGGGATTCTCTGCCTCGCGTTCGCCTACCACCTCGGAGCCCGGAGCGCCTCGGGCGAGGCTTACCCAACAGGTCCAGTGGAGTGCGTGGGCTACAGTGAGCACACCGCAGCCGCGGTCATCAATCACGAGCTGTGGAGAGCCGAGGCGGGGGCCCTAGACGGCACCGGGACAATTCCGAGCGCGTCCCGAGCGGTCGCTTGTGGTTACGACGGAGTCGTGCTTGAGAACGGCGAGGCTTGGAAGTGGAATGGCGTCTCGTGGGGTCTGCAAGGCACCTTCCCGTTCTCGGGTCCCACACCCGCGACACAGGAGACGTGGGGCTCGCTGAAGGCCCGCTACCGGCCGACAGCGCCGACGCAGAACAAGTAGCGCACGATTCGATGAGCCTACCGTCAAGGGACCTGGCTCGCCTTCGGAGGACTCCATGACAAAGCACTTCATGGCAATTGTGGTCGTTTTCGCCATCGCCCTTGCTGTCGCCCGGCAATCCCTGGCGCAGCCACCGGCGAACCCGGTAGTAGGCTTCTACGGCAATGGCGCTATCCTGGCGAATGGCGACACCTACGGACCTGAGAGCGCCTTCTGTGACTTCTGCACCTATCACTTCCTGAACAACGTCTTCGTGACGGCCGGGCACCAGTCCGCGGACCCGATTGCAGCGATCGCTGGCGGGCGTGCCGTCACGGCAGGTGGAGATGTGTATGACCAGGAGACGGGCGGCTGCTACCCCTGCAATTGGCACTACAGCAACAATGTCTTCCAGTCGGCCGGAAGGACCTCGTCGGGTACCGTCGTCGCGACTGCAGGCGCAGTGGTGATGACGAGCGATGGCGACATTTATCAGCAGGGATGTTGTTCACCAACGTGGGTGTACAAGGGCAACATCTTCAGTGGACCGACGGCTGCAACGCGTACCTCGTGGGGCGCTATGAAGTCGCGCTACCGCATGGAGGGCACGGCGAAGCAGGCGCAAGATAGGTAGGGGAAGGTTGAGCATGGCCTCTCAATTCACGCGCCGGAATGCCCTCTTTGCACGCACTCGCCCCCGTGTACATGAGCCAGTGGACAAGGCTTTGGCGATTGGGATGGGCCTAGAGGTCATTCTCCGCGATCACTTTGGTCTCGAAGCGATGCTCCACATTCACGACCAGACGTCGCTCGACTCGTGGCGCGGTTGCATGAGCTGCTACTTCACTTCGATGGACAAAGCGATACGGGACACTGTTGTCGGTGACCTCCGGCAGATCAGGGAGCTGAGGGAAGCGTGCCAGAGCGCGGCGGACCGAGCCAAGAGGGCCCGCAGCCACGCCAAGGTCCTGACGGCGGCCGTCGAAGACCTCGCCATGCTTTGCTTCCGAATCCTCGGCGGCGGAGTGGTCCAGCGAGGCGTTCGACGCGGGAGTCGCACTAATTGGAGCGTGGCGCGCTACCGGAGCCTTTTCTACGCACGCAGCCCGCGACAAATGGCTATCGAGATTCTGGATCATGCGAGGTTCTGGAGAGACGCACTGCCCAAGAATGCTCCCTCCGAGGCCGAACTCATCGCGAAGCGCGGCAAGGCATATGGAAAGGTGAAGACCGTGGACGAGGCCGCCTTTGTCGAGTGGTATCGCAGAGAATACCCGGAGGCGTACGCCGCCATCTTCTTCTGACGGAACTGGAGGTTGAGTGAGCAGTTTCCGTACACCTAGCGCCCCTCCCTTTGGTGCGCCGAGGGCTACAGATGCTCGCAGGTCCTTTCTCCATTGGTGGCACGCCGGGTGCCAGGCCGGGCCCGGTGTTCGGCCAGCGTGGCGCTGGTCAACCGAGACACAACCCCATGCTAGTGCTTCACGAGCAGTACAGGGAGCCCACCTCAAGATTGGTCGAAATATGGCTTAACGCGTTGTGGAACAATCGATTACTACAACTGATAGTGGGCCGTATCTCGGGAGCAGCGGGCTGCCTAGGGGCGTTTTTCGTGGGTGTGCGTGCCTCTCCGTCAAATACAGAAGGAATGTTGCACCGCCCGGCCCAAGCGGGACGGAGGCCGGGCGCGCGAAGCACGACCCGAATTCCGTTGCCATCGGCAACACCGTTGCGCCACGTTTGCGCCGACTCGCTGGGAAGTTGGCGCAGCAGTAACTGGATGTGTGGCAAAGAGCAGCGGCATCAATGCGCCGACACGCCGACTGCGCTCGCCTCTGTCAAATTAGCCTTTGGAACAAAAACAATGCTCCCTCCCTCTTGCGGGAGTCGGCGTACCCGGCGGTTCGGGCGCAAGCTGACCGAGACCCATTGCACCGCATGAGCTTCGAGCTGCGCCGAGTTTCGATGAACCCGGCGCGAACCCGGCGCCTCAAGCTGCCTTCATTTCCGGCTCCCCGGCGCCATACCCGGCGGTCGCCAGGGCCGCCAGGGTGGTCTCCTTGGGCGCGTCGATCCACCGTGGTCCACGGTTTCCCCTGCCTCGGGTGCTCCTCAGGCCAAGCCTCCGGACGAAGTAGCCGACCTCCTGCTTCGAGACCGACCCTTCTGTATTGGCTGCAACGGAATCGATATGGATGTGCTCCGTGTTCGGGTCCTCGGCCAGCAGCCGGATGGCCTCCGCGATCCGCGCGTAGGTACCGACTTCGGCCTCGCTGTCACGCTCTTCCTGCAACCCGAAGATGAGCACTTTGAGCGCTTCGAGCTGATCGGGTGTCCCCAACTTCGCGAGCGGCAGGTAGAGCTGGTTCAGCCGCCCCGAGACGTTCAGCCTCTCGGGCTCGGGCAGAGGGTCGAAGTAGTGGTCTAGCCGATACTGAATGAGCATGGCCTGAAGCGCCATGACCTCGTCCAAGTATCCCGCGGGCAACTCAATCGGAGCCGATCGGCTCTCGACCATCCTGACCGGGATACAGCGGGATTGAAGGGCCGGGTCCGGGACATGGTTGATCGCGCAGATGATCTTTGGCCCGAACACGTGGAAGCGCACCGGCCGGTGGGTCCTGATCCCATCCCGAACGACCTCGTCGCACCGCTCGACCGAACCGTTGGTCTCGAAACCCACGCGGAGCATCTTGTTCATTGCCACTTGGGTCTCACTACCTCGGTCGTACTCGTTCTCGTCGATGATCGTCGTGCAGAGGCCGAGCATCTCCATTGTCCGATTCAGCGACGCCTCGGATGCGGTGGAGTTCGTCAGGTACGGCTTGCGGCAGAGATGGCCCACTACCCGCGAGGTCCGACTCTTACCCGAGCTGTGTGGCCCCGTGAGCCGAAGGTAAGGTGCGGTCTGCGAGCGATCCGCGAGCCAGGTGCCGCGGACATACAAAGACAGGACGGGCTCGATCTCGGCTGGAACGACCGAATAACGGGCAACGTGCTCCTTGATCCTCCGGTCCAGGTTATCGATGGTGCCGTAGCGGGCAGGTGATGTGGGTATTAGGATGATGGACCTGTCGAAGTGCGTCCACCGGAGGGCATCCAGATCCTCGATGGGGAGGGGCTTCAGGACCCTGCCCTCGTCGAGTTCGAACGACTCAACTCGGTCCACCGTGCCGTTACGATGCCTCACGATGAATTCGGCCTTGTCACCCGTTACCAACTGCTCAACGAGTACGGCTTGTGACTTCCACGAGACGCGCTCCAGTACTCGTGGTGCTTCCTTCTCGGACTCCAGTGTTGTGGTATCATGCTTGTCGGTTGCCATAAGTATCTCCCGTTTCGGCCCCGTCGCCTGCGCCAACAGGTCGGGGCCTTGTTGTTCTTACAGTTCCAAGAGTGCCGCCGAGGCGGCCGCGACCCGCTGGGCTAGGAGCTTTGCCAGCCCGCGCTGCCACCGCCTTGCCGCTTCTGCGCTCGGCCGTGCCCTGCCAGCCTCGCAATGGACAATCATTGTGGGATCGAGTCGGGCAGCTTCGCCGACCTCCCGGAAAGTGAGCCCGGCCGCCAGCCGCGCCCTTCTGAGGACATCCAAGTCGTTCATCCTATTCACCTCCTTTGCGCCAATGAAAAGGGCGCCTGCCCTGTTGCCTGGCAGGCACCCGTTGAGTGGGATTCGGGGTCGTTCTCGGCCCCGCGGAACAGCCATCTTTCAAGGTCTCCGAAGTTGAATCGCTAGACTCGCGGTCCACGTATTATATCACACCGTTCACTGAACCCTGAGTGCGCGAGCAGGGCGCGAGCCTGATTCCACCCTGTATTCATGCGGGTCGGACCGAGGTGAAAAATAGACACTTGAATGCTCTCGGCGCATCAGAAGCAATGGCGACATCCCTTCACCTCACGAAAGGAGGAATCGGGGTGAGGGCACGTGGTTTGGGAAGGGTCTACCGGCGTGGAAACGTCTGGTGGGTGGAGTACTGGTTTAGGGGGAGGCAGCACCGCGAGTCGGCGCGGTCGAGTGATCGCAAGGACGCGATGCGGCTCCTCCGGCAGCGCCAGGCCGAGATCGGCACCGGACGGCTGATCGGCCCGGACGTTGCGGGCACAACCTTTGAGGATCTGGCGGAGATGCTCGTGGCGGACTACGAGATCAACGAGCGGAAGTCGCTCCCGGCGATGACTGACCGGGTAGCGAAACTGCGCGAGTATTTCGGCGAGCGGCACCCGGGGGACATCACGTCGGACAACGTCACCGCTTACGTGCGGTCTCGGAAGACGGCGAGCGCCGCGACGGTGCGCTACGAGCTGGCGATGCTCAAGCGGATGTTCCGACTCGGCCTCCGCTCAGGGAAGGTCCGGGACATACCCGAGTTTCCGACCATCGAGGTCCGCAACGCCCGCAAGGGGTTCTTCGAGCCCGACGACTTCGAGCGGGTCGCGGGCGGGCTGGCGGAGGACCTGGGGGACTTTGTTCGCTTCGCCTACCTCACCGGCTGGCGGAGGGGTGAAATCTCGGGCCTCACGTGGCGGCAGGTGGACTTCTCCGCCCAGGTGGTCCGGCTGGAGCCGGGGACGACCAAGAACGGCGAGGGACGGAGCTTCCCCTTCGAGACGTTCCCGGAGCTGGCGGGCCTGCTGCGCAAGCGCCGTGATCGGACGGCCGCGGTTGAGAGGGCTCTCGGCCGCATCGTGCCGTGGGTTTTCAACCGCGTGGGCAAGCCGGTCAAGAGCTTCCGGAAGGCGTGGGCGAAGGCGTGTGCGGCAGCAGGTGTCCCTGGTCGGCTGGTTCACGACCTGAGACGCACGGCCGTCCGTAACCTGGAGCGTGCGGGTGTGCCGCGTTCCACTGCGATGCAGTTGACGGGGCATCGCACGGAGGCGGTCTACCGGCGCTACGCGATTGTCTCGGAGGGGGACTTGGTGGTAGGAGTTGGGCGGTTGGCAGCCCTGCACCGGAGTTCCCGCACAGTTCCCGCACAGTCGCCGTCAGAGCCTTCCGGTCCGCGGGTTGACCGGAGCGTGCAACCTGTTATAAGGGTTGGGGCTTCCGATTCCGGGGCGGCGTAGCTCAGTTGGTAGAGCAGGAGAATCATAATCTCTGTGTCCGGGGTTCGAGTCCCTGCGCCGCCACCAGCTATTCCACGGCCTGACATGCGCTTGCGCCGGGTCGAGCCGCTGCTCCGGCGGGCGCTCCGGGGTCCGTGCCGTATGCCGCCCGGCGCCCGGCTGCTGGTCGCGCTGAGCGGCGGGGCGGACTCGACCGCGCTGCTCTACGGGCTCGCGCGGATCGCTCCCGAATTCGGCCTCTCGCTCCACGCCGCGCACCTCCACCACGGCCTGCGCGGTGAGGCGGCGGACGCCGATCTCGAGTTCGTGCGCGGGCTTTGCTCCCGGCTCGGCGTGCCGCTCGTCGCCGCGCGCCGCGACCTGCCCGCGCTCATGAAGCGGCGCGGGCTCTCCGGCGAGAACGGGCTGCGCGTGCTGCGCCGCCGCTTCCTCGCGGCCGCCGCGCGCCGGGCGCGCGCCGATGCGATCGCGACCGCGCACACCGCGGACGACCAGCTCGAGACGGTGCTGATGCGCCTTGCGCGCGGCACCGGGCTCTCCGGGCTCGGCGGCATGCGCGAGCGGCACGGGGCGTGGCTCAAGCCCCTGCTGGGCGCGACGCGGCTCGAGATCGAGTCCGACCTGCGCCGGGGGCGCATCGATTGGCGCGAGGACCTCTCGAACCGCGACCCGGCCTGGACGCGCAACCGTCTGCGGCACGGCGCCGTGCCCGCGCTGCTCCGCGCGATCGATCCGTCGTCCGATCCCGCGCGCGCGCGCGCCGGGCTCGCGCGACGCTTCGCGGAAGCGGCGCGCGAGGTGCGCGATGCGGAGCGCGCACTCGGCGTCTGGCTCGGGCGCGATCGCGCGGCGCATTCGATCATCCAAGGGGGCGTCGCCGAGCTCAGCGTGAGCGGGCTGGCTTCCTTTCCTATCGCGGCTCGCCGCTTGGCCTTGCATCGGACGTGGCGGCTCGTGGCCCCGGGCGGGCCGGGTCTCACGCGACGACACCTTGCGGCGTTGTGTAGTCTGCTCGCCGGAGCGCCGGTGCGCGGCCGGGTCGACCTCCCTGCGGGGATGCGCGCCGAGCGCGATCACGACGTGGTTCGGCTGCGGGCGGAGCGGGGAGCGCACGGTGCGCTGGAGCCTCGCGCCTCCGGGGCCGATGAATGGTTGGCGCCCTCCGGCCGGCCGCGCGGCGCGTCCGGGGCCATCGCCAGGGAATGCGGGAGCCCGGCCCCGGGCTCCCGCCAACGCAGGAGGGGTTCGATGGGTGTCGGGAGCGCGATGCGCCGCGCGCGCGGCGGGCGCGTCCCCGGCCCGGGAATCCCTCCGGGTTCAAGCGGAGAGCCATGACCGAGAGCCAGCCTGCGGTTCACGCCGAGCCTGCCGTTCGCGTGATGTTCACCGCCCAGCAGATCGGCGCCCGGGTGCGCGAGATGGGCCTCCAGATCGCGCGCGACCTGCCGACCGCCCGGCCGCTGTTCGTCGGGGTGCTGAAGGGCGCCTGCATGTTCCAGTGCGACCTCGCCCGCGCCACGCCGCTCGAGGTCGACCTCGACTTCCTGTCGGTGTCGTCCTACGGCCAGGGCACGACATCGAGCGGCACGGTGCACGTCATCAACGACCTGCGCGGCGACGTCGCCGGACGCCATGTCGTGCTGTGTGAGGGCGTGGTGGACTCGGGGCTCACGCTCTCCCACGTGCTCGACCTGCTGCGCCACCGCGGCGCGGCGAGCCTCAAGGTGGCCACCCTGCTCGACAAGGTGCCGTGCCGGAAGATTCACGTGCCGCTCGACTACGTGGGCTGGAAGATCGGGCCCGAGTTCGTGGTGGGCTACGGTCTCGACGTCAACGAGCGCTACCGCAATCTCCCCTACGTCGGGGTGCTGGAGGAGAGTTGATCCGCAACACGATCGCGCATCAGGAGGGTGACCGCGGGTCCGAGGGCTCCCGCAACCGCGCACCGCGCCGCCCCGGAACTCCGCGCGGCACGCCGCCGCGCCGGCCGCCGCTGCCCGGCGGGCGCCCGTTCCGCACGCTCGCGTTCTGGGCGTTCGTGGCGCTGCTGTCGCTGGTGGCGTTCCGCATGTACCAGGGCAGCTTCATGGCCCCGCAGCGGATCGAGATCTCCTACACGCGCTTCATCCAGGAGGTCGACAAGGGGAACATCCAGGACCTCCAGATCATCGAGAAGCTCGTCACCGGCGAGCTCCGCGGCGAGAGCTCGATCCGGATCGGCGCGCACGACGTGCCGTTCAAGGCGTTCAAGACCAACATCCTGGGCGACGGCGCCGACCTGCCCGAACGGGTGTGGAAGACCAATCCCGGGATCGAGGTCGAGGTGCGCAACCCGAGCTTCAACTGGGTGAGCGTGCTGGTGGGCTGGCTCCCGGTGGTGTTCGTGCTGGTGCTGTGGCTGTTCATGGTGCGCCAGGTGCAGTCGGGCGGCAGCGCCGCGCTCAAGTTCGGCAAGACCAAGGCGCGCGTGCTGCTCGAGACCGCCCCCAAGGTCACGTTCAAGGACGTGGCCGGCTGCGACGAGGCCAAGCAGGAGCTGCAGGAGGTCATCGAGTTCCTGAAGGAGCCGCAGAAGTTCCAGCGCCTGGGCGGACGGATTCCGAAGGGCGCGCTCCTGCTCGGCCCGCCGGGCTCGGGCAAGACCCTGCTCGCGAAGGCGGTGGCGGGCGAGGCGGGGGTGCCGTTCTTCTCGATGAGCGGCAGCGACTTCGTGGAGATGTTTGTCGGGGTGGGGGCGTCGGTGACGGGCGACACGCCGGTGCTAATCCGCGAAGACGGCGCGACGCGGCTCACGACCATCGGCGAGTTCGTGGACCGCTTCCATACCGGCGACGACGAGGGCCACGTAGTGCCGGTCGAAGGCGTGGAAACCCTCGGCTTCGAAGAGCGCGACTCCAAATTCAAAGGCTCGCCCAAGACATTCGTCAAGGGCAGCGCATGGAGCCGGGTGCGCGGCGCCTACCGCCACCGCGTGAGCGAGATCTGTGAGATCCACTTCCTGGGCGGCGTGATCCGGACGACCGCCGACCACAGCGTGTTCGTCCGGACTCGCGATGGGATCAAGCCGGTTGCGGCCGCCGAGCTCGACGCGGGCGACGTGCTCGTGGGGCTGCCGTTCAAGGTGCGCGGGGAATACTCGAAGGAGCTCGGCACGCCGCACAGCGTGCGCGCGCACAGCTTCACGAGCACGGGCGAGCTGCCAGTCCTCGACGTCTGGGAGCGGCACGAGGAAAGCCGGAGTCAGTACGAGTACGCGCTCGCCCACCAGGGCCAGATCAGTCAGGCGGCGATTGCGGGAACCATCGGCGTATCGCAGATGACGGTCAGCAACTGGCAGCGGGGCCGGCACGAGCCGCGCGCCATCTCTTCCGGCCACGTGCACACCCGCCTGCCCGAGCGTGTGCCGGTGACGACCGATCTCATGAGGCTGCTCGGGTACTACACCGCGGAAGGTCGCGAGAACGGCTGCCTCGAATTCACCTTCGGCACCCACGAGACGGATCTGCACGCCGATTGCATCGCCCGCATGAAGCGCGTGTTCGGGGTGGATCCGAAGGTGCGTCATACCGAGGACCACAGCACGAAGATCACGTATCACGTGGTCAGGCTCGGCCGCTTCTTTGCTCGCCATTGTGGGACCGGCAGTCACGAGAAGCACATGCCCGAAGTGCTCTGGGACCTGCCGCGCGAGCACTTCGACGCCTTCCTCACCGGGTACGCCCTCGGCGACGGATACACCACCCGGGAGGGGAAGCTCAGCATCACGTCCGTGAGCCACCGCCTGATCCGCGAGCTGACCTGGCTCTGCGCGATGCACGGCATCAAGGCCGGCGTGCGGCGCATGAGACTGCCGGCTGGGCGCGTGATCAAGTCGAAGCCTCTGCCCGAGACGGTTGCGTGGAACCTCATCATCGGCAAGACGAGTCATCCGTTCCGCCGCGACTCCGCGATCCGCGACCAGGCCAAGAAGCCGATCGTGCGCCGCGTAGTGAGAAAGCCCTACGAGGGGTACGTCTATGATCTCTGCGGTTGTGACGGCGAGGCGTTCTTCGGAGGCGATAAGCCAGTTCTTCTGCATAACAGCCGGGTCCGCGATCTTTTCGAACAAGGAAAGAGAAACGCACCGTGCATAGTCTTTGTGGATGAAATAGACGCTGTTGGGCGCCATCGCGGGGCGGGGCTCGGGGGCGGGCACGACGAGCGCGAGCAGACGCTGAATCAGCTCCTGGTCGAGATGGACGGCTTCGAGTCGAACGAGGGCGTCATCATGATCGCCGCGACCAACCGCCCCGACGTGCTCGATCCCGCGCTGCTGCGGCCGGGGCGCTTCGACCGCCAGATCGTGGTGGACTGGCCCGACGTGCGCGGCCGCGAGGGCATCCTGCGCGTGCACACCCGCAAGATCCCGCTGGCCGAGGACGTGGATCTCAAGATGATCGCGCGCAGCACGCCCGGCCTGGCCGGCGCGGACCTCGCCAACATCGTGAACGAGTCGGCACTGCTCGCCGCGCGGCGCAACCGCAAGAAGGTCACCCAGCGCGACTTCGAGGACGCCAAGGACAAGGTCATGCTCGGCATGGAGCGGCGCAGCCTGGTGATGACCGAGGAGGAGCGCCGCAGCACGGCGTACCACGAGGCAGGCCACGCGCTGGTGGGCTGGCTCCTGCCGGGCTCGGACCCGGTGAACAAGGTCACCATCATTCCCCGCGGCCGGGCGCTGGGCATCACCTCGTGGGTCCCCCAGGAGGAGCGGCACAACCGCTCCAAGGAGGACCTCGAGCGCATGCTGTGCCACATGATGGGCGGGCGCGCGGCGGAGCTCCTGATCTTCAACCACCTCACCACGGGCGCGATCAGCGACATCGAGCAGGCCACCGAGACCGCACGCAACATGGTCTGCCGTTACGGCATGAGCGACGCGCTCGGGCCGCTCACCTTCGGCAAGAAGGAAGAGATGGTGTTCCTGGGCAAGGAGATCGCGACCCACAAGGACTACAGCGAGCAGACCGCGGTGCTGATCGACCAGGAGGTGCGGCGCATCATCGAGACCGCCTACAACAACGCCCAGAAGGTCCTGCGCGAGAACGTCGACAAGCTCCACCTGCTCGCGAACACCCTGCTCGAGCGCGAGGTGCTGGACGGCGACGAGATGGATCGCGTGCTGCGCGGCGAGAAGCTCGAGCCCCTGCGCCCTGCGGTCGAGCCCGAGTTGACCGCCGAGGCGGCCGCGACCGCGGACGAGGGCCAGAAGAGCGCGCCGGGCGAGAAGCTCGAGTCGTTCCCGCCGCCCGCTCCGCGCCCCGCCGGGGCGTAGCCGCCCGCACGCCGCAGCCTCCCGCACGCCGCAATCGATTCACATCCGGTTCATACGCCCGGCTCCGTCGAAATGACGAGAGCCTTGCAACTTTCGGGACCCCGGCGTGGTCTAAATACCTGCCACGTGACGCAAAGCGTGGCGTGCGACTTCCAAACCAGTCGCGGTATCGTCCAACGGAGAATGGGCAGGGGCCAAGGTTCGACGCCCCGCGCCCGGCAAGCGTCGCCCGGCCCGGCAGCCGGGCGATCTTGCTTGGGGGCCGCGGCCCGCGCGCCGCGCTCTAGCTCGCGGCTTCGGCGCGGGCGGGCTCGGCCGGGGCGCCCTCGGTGAAGGTCGCGCCGCGGGCGGCGAGGCTCGTGATCAGCGCGGCGGGCTTGTAGCGCTCGCCGTGCTCGGCGCGCAGCGCCCCGAGACGCGCCTCGACGGTCGAAAGGCCCAGGGTGTCGGCGTGGCGCAGCAGGCCGCCGCGGAACGGCGGGAAGCCGGCGCCGAACACCATCGCGAGGTCGACCATGCCGGCCTCGGCCACGACCTCCTCCTCCAGGGCGCGCGCGGCCTCGTTGATCATCGCGAGCACCATGCGCTCCGCGAGCTGATCGAGCCCGAGCGGCCGCCGCGGGCGGCGCAGCCCGAGGAGCCGGCGCAGTCCCGGGGCCTCGGTGCGCTTGCGGCCGCGGTGGCGGTAGAAGCCGAGCCCGCTCTTCCGGCCCAGCCTTCCGCCCGCGATCAGCTTCTCCAGGATCGGCGACATCGACATGCGGTCGGGGAACGCCCGGCTCAGCACGCCCGCGACCTTCTGCGCCACGTCGAGGCCGACCTCGTCCAGCACCTCGAACGGCCCCATCGGCATGCCGAAGCCGCGCATCGCGGCGTCCACGTCGCGCAGCGGGTAGCCGTCCTCGAGCAGGTGCATGGCCTCGCGCAGGTAGGGCATGAGGATGCGGTTCACCACGAAGCCCGGCGCGTCGCGCACCACGACCGGCGTCTTCCCCAGGCGGCGCGCGAAGGCCACCGCGGTCGCGATCGTGGCGTCCGAGGTGCGCTTGCCGCGCACCACCTCGATCAGCGGCATGCGGTGGACGGGGTTGAAGAAGTGGAATCCGCAGAAGCGCTCGGGATGCCCGAGGCCCGAGGCCAGCTCGGTCACCGACAGCGACGAGGTGTTGGTGGCGAGGATGGCGTCCGGCCGCATGCGCGCCTCGAGCTCGCCGAACACCCGGCGCTTGACGTCGAGGTCCTCCACCACCGCCTCGAGCACGAGGTCCGCGCGCCGCACTCCGGTGAGCTCGGTCCCGGGCAGGATGAGCCCCATCTGGGCGTCGAGCTCGCGCGCGCCGCCGCGGCCCCGGCGCGCGCGCTCCTGGGCCAGCGAGCGCACGGTCTGGAGCGCGTGGGTCAGGGACTCGGGCTTGAGATCGCGCAGGCGCACGCCGACGCCGTTGCGGCTCGCGAGCGCGGCGATCCCGCCGCCCATCACCCCCGCGCCCACCATCATCAGGGTGCGCACCGGCCGGGGCTCGAGCCCGGGATCGAGCCCGGGCGGGTCCTTCTTGGCGCGCTCGGAGAGCAGGAAGAGGCGCACCAGGTTCTTGCACACCGGGCCCACCACCAGGTCGCTCACCGCCTGCGCCTCGATCACCAGCGCCTCGTCGACCGGCTTGCCCAGGCCGCGCGCGAGCACGCGGATCGCGGCCGGCGGCGCGGGGTAGTGCCCGGCGGTGCGCTTGCGGGTGAGGGCGCGGGCGCCGTTGAACACCAGCCGGCGGCCGACGGAGGTGCCGTCCATGAGCCAGGCCGCGAAGCGACGGGTGCGGTACCGGTCGCCCCGGCGTTTGGGGGGCTTCTTCTCGAGCTCGGCGATCCGCCGGTGGGCGTGCTCGATCAGCCACGCGGCCGGGACCGCGCGCGCGATCAGCCCCATGCGCTCGGCGCGGCGCGCGTCCAGCGTGCGCCCGGTCAGGATCAGGTCGAGCGCGGCGGAGAGGCCCACGAGGCGCGGCAGCCGCGTGGTGCCGCCGAAGCCGGGGATGATCCCGAGCTGGGTTTCGGGCAGCCCGATCTGCGTGCGTTCCTCCTCGCTTGCGACGCGCGAGGTGCAGGCGAGCGCGAGCTCGGTGCCGCCGCCCAGGCAGACGCCGTCGATCGCAGCGACCGTCGGGCAGGAAAGCGCGGCGAGCCGCCCGAACGTCGAGTGCGCGCGCCGCACCAGGGCGTGCACCGCGGCGCGGTCGGTGAGCGCGGCGATCGCGTGCACGTCGGCTCCGGCGATGAACGAGCCCGGCTTGCCGCTCCGCAGCACCACGCCGCGCAGCCCGGTGTCGCCCTCGAGCGTGGCGAGCGCCAGATCGAGATCGGCGATCGCGGCCTCGTCGATCACGTTCACCTTGCGCGCGGGGTCGTCCATCACCACGTGCGCCACGCCGTTCGGCTGCCTCTCCACGCGGAAGACCGGCATCAGTCGCGCTCCACGATGAAGGCCGCTCCCTGCCCGCCGCCCACGCACAGCGCGGCGCAGCCGCGCTTGAGCCGGTGGCGCCGCATCTCGAGCAGCAGCGTGAGGAGGAGGCGCGCGCCGCTCGCCCCGACCGGGTGCCCGAGCGCGATCGCACCGCCGTTCACGTTGAGGATCCCGAGCGGGATCTCGCCCAGCGCCCGGTCGCGCGACAGCTCGGCGCGCGCGAAGGCGTCGGAGCGCGACGCCTCGAGGCAGGCGATGACCTGAGCCGCGAACGCCTCGTTGATCTCGAAGCGCTCGATGTCGTTGAGCGCGAGGTCCGCGCGCTCGAGCGCGCGCGACATCGCGAACACCGGGCCGAGCCCCATGCGCCGCGGCGAGAGCCCGGCGAAGGCGAAGGCGCGAATGCGCCCGAGCGGCGGCGTGGGCCAGGCGCGCGCCGTCTCCTCGTCCCCGACCAGCAGCGCGACCGCGCCATCCGTGACCTGGCAGGAGTTGCCGACCGTGACCGTGCCGTTGCGACGGTCGAAGTAGGGCTTGAGCTTGGCGAGCGCCTCGAGGGTCTGGCCCTCGCGCGGCCCGACGTCGTCGCGCAGCATCTCGTGGCGCGGAGGCGGGAAGATCGGCACGATCTCCTCGCGCAGCCGCTCGCGCGCCGCGATCGCGCGCTGGTGGCTCATGAGCGCGTACTCGTCCTGGCGCTGCCGCGTGATGCGGAACTCGCGGCTCAGGACCTCGGCGGTCATCCCCATGTTGAGCCCGCACACGTAGTCGGTGAGGCCCTCGGCGAGCGCGATGCGCGGGGCCAGCATCCGCGGCCGGAAGCGCGCGAGCGCGGCGGCCTTCTGGAGCGGGTTGCGGGCGCGCATCAGGCCCTCGAGCCACGCGCCGTACTCGAAGCTGTAGAGCAGCGGGATCTGGCTCATGGACTCCATCCCGCCCGCGAGCACGAGCCGCGCCGCCCCCGCGGCGATCCGGTAGGCCGCGTCCGCCACCGCCTCCATGCCCGACGCGCAGTTCCGGTGCACGGTCGCAGCCGGCACCGGCTCGGGGACGCCGGCGCGCAGGGCCGTGACGCGCGCCACGTTCGCCGCCTCGGCCGGCTGGGCGCAGTTGCCGATCAGCACCTCGTCGATGCGCTCCGGATCCAGCTCCTCGCGCGCCAGCAGCTCGCCGATCGCCACCCGCCCCAGCTCGTAGACCGGCGTGTCGCGCAGCGGTCCGCCCGCCTTGACGAAGGGCGTGCGCACGCCGCTCAGGATCCAGGTCACCGGCTCCTTCGCGCCCGGCATCGCTCCTCAGTCCCGCAGCCGGGCCAGCAGCTCGCGGGCCTCGCGCTGGAAGTGCGGGTCGCGCGGGTTGCTGGTGGGCGGGAGCGCGAGGACCCGCTCGAATTCGCGGCGCGCGTCCTCGCGGCGCTTGAGCTGGAGGTAGGTGCGTCCCAGCTCGAGGTGGTGGTTCAGGTAGTTGGGCTCGAGCTCGACCGCGCGCTCGAGGTCGCGCACCGCGTTCTCCATCGAGGCGCCCTTCGGCACCCCGCCCAGCACGGCGTTGGCGGCCAGGCGCTCGACGGCGTTCAAGCTCGCCACCTTCCGGTTCCACAGGGCGCGCACGTGGTAGGCGCGCCCGATGCCGGGATCGATCGCGATCGCCCGGTCGATCTCCGACTTGACGTCGCGCGAGAGGGCGAGCCGCGCCCGCGGGCCCTCCTTGAGCGCCTTGCGGCCCAGCGTGGCTGCGAGCCACAGGTGCCCGAGCGCGCTGTCGGGCGCGAGGGACACGGCCTCGCGCGCGTGGGCGACCGAGGAGGCGACCAGCCGCCGCTGCTCGTCGCCCGTGGCGTCCTCGCCCAGCTCCGACTCCGCCCGCGTGATGCGGCACAGGGCGCCGAAGGTCGTGCCGGCGGCGAGCGCCTGCTGGTAGTGGGGGAGCGCGCCGGCCAGGTCGCCATGCACGTACGCCGAGTCGCCGGCTGCGAGCGCCTCGCGCGCGTCCGCGGCGCTTCCCGGGCGCGGGAGCGCGAGGAGCACGGCCAGACACGACGTCCATGCCGCGGACTGGCGGCGGTCACCCATCATCGGCTCTCCGCACCAACAGGGGAACGCAATCGGCGCCGAATCTGGCGCAGCGCTGCGGGGTTGTCAATCGCTGGAGCGGTGCGAGCGGGCTCCTAGCGCAGCACCAGCGCGCGCGCGGCGAAGGTGCGATCGCCGTGCGTGAGGCGCACCCAGTAGAGCCCGGGTGGCACCCGCCCGCGCGGGGCGAGCGTCACGTCGTGGCGCCCCGGTCCGAGCCGTTCGAGTGAGACCTCCGCCCAGCGCCGCCCGTGGAGGTCGAACAGCTCGAGCCGCGCGTGCGCGCGGTCCGGAAGCGAGAACGACGCCACCAGCTCGCGATCCGTCGGGTTCGGCCACACCCCGTGGAGCGCGAGCACCGCGGCCGGCGTCTCCACCCACACCTCGCCCGCGATCGTCTCCGCCCCGCCCTCGCGCATGCCGAGGCGGTAGCCGTAGCGCGTCCCCGCCGCCACGTCGCGGTCCTCCCACACGATCCGCCCGACCCCGTCCGCCGCCAGCTCGCGCAGCGCGCGCCACTCCTCGCCCGACCGGCTCCGGTAGAGCATGGCGAGTGGCAAGTCCGCCCCCGACGTGTGCCACACCAGGCGCACCCGATCCGCCTCCACCTCCTGGCTCACCAGCGACACCAGCACCGGGGTCGGGCGCTCCTCGACCGTGAGGCGGATCGGCACGATCACCCGCGGGCTCACCGGATCGTTGCTGTCGATCACCAGCTCCGCCTGCTCCACCCCCGGTGTGAGGCGGGCCGCGCTCAGCATCAGGTCGAACGACTGCTTGCCTCCGGGCGGCACCGTCCCGCCCTGCGCGCCCAGCGACAGCCACCGGAATCCAATCGCCCACGAGGTGGCGTTGAGCAGCAGGCGCCGCACGTCAGCCGACAGGAACGGCCGCCGCCCGTTGTAGTTCCCGGCAATCGCGAACGCCACCACCCGCCCCTGGCCCTCCTCCTTGACCACCACCGCCGGCGCGCCGCTCGACAGCGCCACCACCGCCGTGCCCGAGTTGACCGCGCCCACCGTCACCGCCGCCGTGACCGCGAAGTTCGCGCTCACGCCTTCCGTGACCGGGTGGGAGCCCACCACGTGGTAGTTCAAGAGGCCGGTCACGCCGGTCGTGCGCGTGATCGGGAGCACGGAGCCCAGGCCGGCGTAGCGTCCTTGCGTGATTTCGTACGAAGCCCACTCGGTGACGATCAACCCTCCGCCGTTCTGGACGTACTCGACCAGCGCCTGCTGGGCCGCGGCCGGCATGTCGTCCCCGAAGTCGACACCGTCGAGGAGCACCACGGCGCCGAACGCGGCGGGACTCGGATGGAGGCCGTCCCAGGCGCTGTCGTCCGCGACCAGGGTCACCGGATAGCCCGCGCTGCTGAGGATCGGGGCCACGTCGGTCTCGGTGCCGCCGTCGGCGATCACGAGCACGCTGGTGGTGGAGAGCACGCCGGGGACGGCGCCTGAGAGCGGAACGGGGCGTGCATCGACCGCGCCCAGCGGGCGTACATCGACGGCGCCCGGCAAAGCCGCCGACGGTTGCGGATCCCCGATCGAGAACACCTCGTCCGCCCGACCCGACAGCGCTTCCGGAGGAGCGCTGGGCGCGAGCGGCGCGGCCCGGGCGAGCGGCACGCCGCCGGGTCGGCCCACGTCGACGGTGAACTCGAGCGTGACCTTCCCCGGGTTCGCGATCGAGATCGGTACGACTGTGCTCTCTCCCATGAACAGGGTCACGTCCACGGCCGCCGGCGTCACCGCGATCTCGGGCGCGGGCGTCGCCGCGCCCGAAAGGGCGACCGTGACGCTCGGCGTCGTGGCGTCGCTCTCGATCGTCAGCGTGCCGGAGACGGTCGCCACGGACAGGCGCAGGTAGCGGACCCAGCTCGTGCGCGTGCCCCCCGCGGCGATCGCGAACGCGGTCGCCCCCGAGACGGCGAACTCGGGCGAGTCGGTGGTCATCGAGGCGACGTGAAGCGAGTCCGTGCCGGTGCTGCGGACCAGGACCGAAAGCGATTCGACCGCCCCGACGAAGTCCGAGCCGAAGTCGAGCGCGGCGGGAGTGACGGAGATGCGCGCGACGCCGGTCACCGTGAACGTGACCGGGACGTCGATCTGCGGCCGGACCGGGTCGTTGGAGGTGAGGCGAAGGGTTGTCGTATAGGTGCCGGCCACGAGCGCGGCGGCGGAGGCATTCACGGTGATGTAGATCTTGATCCCGGGCTGCAGCGTTCCGGCCGAGGGGCTGAACGTGAGCCACGGCGGCGGTCCGCCGATCGCCGCGAGCGTCCAGGTCAAGGCCACACCGCCGGGGTTGGAGAGCGAGAGGGTTCCCGCGGCGGCGTCCCCGCTGTTGGCGGTCAGCTCCAGCGACGGCGGGCTCAGATCCGCGGCCGGTTGCAGTGCGGCGCTGCCGGAAAGGGGCACCGTCACGCTCGGCTGCCGGGGATCGTTGTTCGGGATCGTGAGCGTGCCCGCGAAGCTCCCGAGCTGGCTGCGCGCGTACCGGACGCGCACATCGCGAGCCTCGCTGACGGCCAGCACGAAGCTCGCCGGGTCCAGCAGGGAGAACTCCGCCGACCCTTCGAGCGTCATGCCGGTGATCTCGAGGGTTTCCGTCCCGACGTTTTGCACGCGGGCGCTGAGCACCTCCGGTACGCCCAGATAGCCGGCGCTGAAGTCGAGCGCGGGAGGATCGATGGAGATGCGCGGCACGCTGGTCACCGTGAACGAGAGCGGGACGTCGATCTGCGGCCGGACCGGGTCGTTGGTAGTGAGGCGAAGGGTGACCGTGTACGTGCCGCCCTCGAGCCTCCCTGCGGAGGCGTTCACCGTGACGGAGGTCTTGGCCCCGGGCTGGACCGCGCCGGCGAAGGGATCGAACGTGAGCCACGCCTGCGGCCCCCCGACCACCGCGAGCGTCCAGGTCAGCGGGGAGCCGCCGGAGTTGGAGAGCGAGAGGGCTCCCGAGTCCGAGTCTCGGGTGTAGGCGGCCAGCGCCAGGGACCCCGGGCTCAGCTCCGCGACCGGCGGCACGATGGCGCTGCCCGAGCAGGTCACCGTCACGCTCGGCTGTCCGGCATCGTTGCTCGAGATGGTGAGCGTTCCCTCGAAGCTCCCCGCCTGGCTGCGCGCGAACTGGACCCGCACGTCCCGATACTCGCCGCGGCCCAGCACGAAGCTGGTCGGGTCCAGGAGGGAGAACTCCGTCGACCCTTCGAGCGTCATGGCTGTGATCTCGAGCGGCAGCGTCCCGACGTTCTGGACGCGCATGCTGAGCACCTGCGATGTGCCCTGGAAGCCGGGCCCGAACGCGAGCGCGGCCGGGACGACGCGGATCAGCGGCGGCGACGGCGTCTGGCGGAGGACCGAGACCGTGGCGGCGCCCAGGTTGGTCGCCACCAGGTCCGGGAGACCGTCGCCGTCGAGATCCCCGGCCGCGACCGCGTAGGGAAGGGAACCGGCCGGGACGTCGGTCGTCCTCGTCAGCCGTCCGGCCCCGTCTCCGTAGAACACGGCCAACGCGGAGCCGGCATAGGAGGTCACCGCGACGTCGGGCCATCCATCGCCGCTCAAGTCCTGCGCCACGATCCCGGCGGGGGAGCCGCCGACGGCATAGAGCTCCGGGTCGCCGAAACCTCCGCCTGCCATGCCATCGAGGATCGCGAAGGAGCCCGAATTGAATCCCGAGATCGCGAGATCCTGACCTCCGTTGCGATCGACGTCGGCGATCGCAACTGCGGTCTGCCTCAGCCCCGCATTGGCGCTCGAGGAAATAAACGCTCCTCCCGCCCCCATCAGGAGGCTGACATAGAAGCTGTTGTTCCCCACCGCCACGTCGTCGTAGCCGTCGCCGTCGAGCCGGCCGACGGCGAGCGAGGTCGGAATCGCGGACACCCCCTGGAACGAAGACGAGGGAAAGGCGCCGGCGCCATTGTTGATCAGGATCCGGACTCCGTTGGTCGCGTTGTTCGCCACCACGAGATCCGGCCGCTGATCCCCGTCGATCTTCAGAGCCACGACGGCTACCGGAGCGCTCCCGGTGCCGGTGGAGTAGTCGGTCCGCGGGGAGAAGGAGCCGGTGCCGGTGCCGAGCAGGACGGAGACGGTTGCGGCGTCCCTGTTCGCCGTCACCGCATCGAGCTTCCCATCGCCGTTCAGGTCCGCGAGCGCGACCGAGTAGGGGCTCGTACCGGTGGCATAGTCGGCCCGTGACCCCAGAGTGCCGTTCGGCTGGCCGAGCCGCACCGTGATGGTGGCGGAGCCGCTGTTGGCCACGACGAGATCGAGCCGGCCGTCGAGATCGAGATCGCCGAGCGCGACCGAGATCGGGCTGCCTCCCGTCGCGTAGGTGGTGGGAGGCGCGAAGCTGAGCTGCGCGCGGGCTGGGCCGGCCCAGAGCCAGCTACCGAGCCCGAGGAGGAGACAGAGAGCACGGTGCGAACGGCCGCGCGCCGACGGCAACATCCGCCGGAGCCCGAACAGGGGGTGGTGGGGCGGATCGGTCAGCGGCATCGCAGCGGCCCCATATGAGCTTTCCGCCCGGAGCCGAGGTGGCTCGGACGCAAGCAAGGCTAGGACCGCGGCCACCGCGAGTCAACGATCGAGTGCGATCTCGTGGCGTGACAAAACAGCGATTGACTCGGTGCGCGGGCCGGGAGTCTACTTGTTCGGGTCTCAGGGCACGCTCGGGGCATCGTTCGCCCCTCCCCGTTGCGAAGCCCCGCGCCGCCCCCGGCTCGGCGGCGGCGTACGGCAGGAGGAGGTCGCAGTGCCGCCTGCATGCACCGTGTCGGGTCGCGCCGCCCGGATCGCGCTGATTGCGCTCGCGTCCCTGCTGCCGCCGGTGATGGCCCACGCGGTCTCCTGCGACGGGCTCTACTTCTGCGAGACGCAGTACGCGGCAGGCGCGGGCCCTCACGCGCTCGTGGTGGGCGACTTCAACGCGGACCACATCCTCGACGTCGCGATCGCCAACGCGGGCGACGCGGTCACGCTTCACTTCGGGCTCGGAAGCGGCGGTGTGGGGAACGGCGCGTTCGCATCGGCCGTGAGCATCCCGGTCCCCGGCCGGCCGTTCGGCCTGGCCGCCGGGGACTTCAACGCCGACGGCATCCTCGACCTGGTCACCGCCAACTACAATGCGGGCACCGTCTCGATTCTCCTCGGCCAGGGCGTGCCCGGCCCGGCGGACGGCACGTTCGCACCGCCCGCCAACTACGCGGCGGGTCCGGCGCCCTACGCGGTGACCACCGGCGACTTCAACGGCGACGGCATCACCGACCTCGCGGTGTCCAACAACACCTGCTCGCCGGGAACAGTGTCGGTTCTCCTGGGCCGGGGCGAGTACGGTCTGGCGAACGGCTCGTTCGGACCGCCCGTCGCCTACGCGGTCGGATGCCTGCCCGCGAACATGCGGGCCGCGGACCTCGATCGCGACGGGACGCCCGATCTGGTGGTCAGCGTGCACACCCCGGGGAGCTTCGAGGTCCTGCTCGGCCGCGGCGACGGCGCCTTCGATGCCGCGGCGGACTACGTGACGCAAGACAACCCCTACCCCTACGACCTGAAGGTCGCGGACCTGAACTCGGACGGGAACCTCGATCTCGGCATCGTGGGCTATTACGGCCTCACCGTCGCCCGGGGCCGGGGCGACGGCACCTTCGGCGCCCAGACGATGCCGCAACTGGCGAACGACCATTCCCTGGAGTTCGGCGACTTCAACCGGGACGGCGTCACCGACGTGGTGGACGTGGGAGGCGGCACCAACGTCCTCCATCTCCTGCGCGGTCTCACCACCGGCGGCGTCGCCGACGGGAGATTCCAGCTCGTGCTCACCCGGAGCGTGGGGAACGGACCCCTCGCAGTCGAGGCCGCCGACTTCAACGCCGACAGCAAACCGGATCTGGCGGTGGCCAACTACAACGGGAACTCGCTCTCGATCCTCCTCAACGTCGGCTCCATTCCCAGCTCGCCGGATGCCGGATGGGTTGCGGACGGCGCCAGGGTCTGCGCCGCGCCGGGGGACCAGACCGATCCGCGCGCGGTCTCGGACGGCGCGGGCGGCGCGATCGTGGCGTGGGAGGACCGGCGCGAGGCGGCGAGCGCGGTGTTCGCGGAGCGCATGAGCGAGGCCGGCACCGCTCTCTGGCCCGCGAACGGCATTCCCCTCTGCGCCGACACCACCCGCCACGCGAGCGCCCGGATCGCGCAGGACGGAGAGGGAGGCGCGTGGGTCGCCTGGCTCCAGCCCGGAGCGCAATCGCCTTCGGCGGTCGTTCTCTCCCGCGTCACGGCCGGGGGCGCGGTGGGTCCCTGCCCGGGGCGGCTCGTGTCGTCTCCGGGCTTCGTCGCGACGGACCTGGCTCTTGCCGCGGACGGCGCCGGCGGCGTCTTCGTCGCCTACTCCGGAGGAGCACCCGGCGGCTCGGTCGCGCTGTACTGCCAGCGCCTGAGCGCCGCCGGGCTCCCTGCCCCGGGCTGGCCGTCGGCCGGAGTCCGCGTGGCGGAGTGGACCGGCGAGCCGTCGGGCCTGGAGAACGTCCGGTTCGACGCGCCCGTTCTCGGCCCTGACCCGTCGGGTGGAACGGCCGTCGCGTGGCAGACCCGTTACGAGTCCCCCTGCGGCTCGGCCTCCTGCCCCGGCGTCTATTCCGGAGCCGCACGGATCACCGCCGAGGCGACGCTTTCCTTCGGCGACGCGTTCCGATTCCCCGAGGACGACGCCTGCGGCGCCCCGTCGGGGTCCGAATCCCAGCTCATCGCCACGCGCTCCTCCGCGTCCGACCTCCTGGTCCGCAGGATCGGCCCCGCGGGAGAGGTCGAGTGGACGTTCCCGCTGTGCACGGCATCCGGCGAGCGCGATCTCGCCACGCTCACGCCCGAGCCGGCGGGCGGAGCCGCGGCGATCTGGACCGACCGCCGCTTCGGCAACTGGGACCTGTTCGCGAGCCGCATCACCGAAGGCGGCGCTCTCGCGAGCGGGTGGCCTTCGAACGGCCTGGCGGTGACCCTCGCCGCCGGAGACCAGGTCGAACCCCGCGTCCTCTCCGACGCCGATCAGGGCCTCACGCTGTGCTGGGTGGACCGGCGCGCCGGCGGTGACCAGATCTACGCGATCCAGCTCGATTCCGGCGGCGGGCCGAAGGCGGGTTGGCAGGACGGAGGCCGCCCGATCTGCAGCGCCGAAGGCGACCGCAGCGCCCCCGCGCTGGTCGCGAGCGGGAGCGGCGCGATCGTCGTGTGGCAGGACGGCCGTCAGGACCGCGGCGACATCTACGCCCAGCGGATCTCGGGCGATCCGCCGGTGGGCGTCGATTCCGACGCGCCGCCCCTGCTCGGCCTCGGCGGCGCCCATCCGAATCCCGCCCGCGGCATGGTGTGGGCGAGGTTCACGCTCGCGGGCGGCGCGCCCGCCGCGCTCGAGCTCTTCGATCTCGCCGGCCGGCGCGTGCTGTCGCGCGAGGTCGGCGGCCTCGGGCCGGGCGCTCACCGGGTGGGCCTGAGCCCGGCCTCACCGCTGGCTCCCGGCCTCTACACGCTCAGGCTGCGCGCCGGCGACCGGTCGATCTCGAAGCCCGTGATCGTCACCCGGTAGCGCGGGGCGCCTGCCGGCACCCAGCCCCGACCGCATTCCACCAGCTCCCCGCGCCCCGCATCGCCCGCATCGCTCGCCGGCTCCCCGCGCCCCCCCGCCCGCCCGCGCCGGCCGCGGCCGGCGCGGCGCCTCGCCTGCCCGCGCGCAGCGCCGCCGTCCCGCCCCCATTTGCGCTTGAGCGCGGGCAGGCCCGATGTTAAGGCTTCCCGCCCGGCGTCCGCCCTTTGGGGATGCCGCGAGGCCCGGAGACTCGAATGCCCGACACGCTGGTCCAGGTCTTCCTCGACACCGTCGCGAAGCACAAGAAGCCCGCGCAGTTCATGCGCAAGGTCGCGGGGCGCTGGGAGTCGATCCCGGCGGAGCGCGCGCTCACCGACGTGGAGAGCATGGCGCTGGGCCTGCGCGAGCTCGGGATCGGCCCCGGGGACCGGGTGGCGATCCTGTCCGAGAGCCGCTACGAGTGGCCGATCGCCGACCTCGCGATCCTTTCGCTGGGCGCGATCTCGGTCCCGATCTACCCCACGCTCACCGCCGAGCAGTGCCGCTTCATCCTCGACAACTCCGAAGCCAAAGCCGCCTTCGCCTCGACCCCGGCCCAGCTCGAGAAGCTGCGCGCCATCTCGGGACGGCTGCCCGCGCTCTCCGCGCTGATCCCGATCGACCCCGCGCCCGCGGGCGGCCCGAGCGAGCACGCATTCGAGGGCCTGATCCGGCGCGGGAAGGAGCTGCGCGCGGCCGACCCGGGCGCGTTCGCGCGCCTTGCGGCGGAGCGCAATCCCGGCGACGTCGCCACCATCATCTACACCTCGGGCACCACGGGCGAGCCCAAGGGCGCGATGCTCACCCACGCCAACATCGTGTTCGACGTGGACTCGTGCCTGCGCGTGGTGGACCTGAGGCCCAGCGACATCGCGCTCTCGTTCCTGCCGCTCAGCCACGTCTTCGAGCGCATGGCCGGCCTCTACGCCATGCTGCGCGCGGGCGTGACCATCGCTTACGCGGAGAGCATGGACACCGTGGCGGCCAACGCGGTCGAGGTGCGGCCCACGATCCTGACCGGGGTGCCGCGCTTCTACGAGAAGGTCTACGCGCGGGTGATGGAGAACGCGCTCGCCCAGCCGGCGCTGCGCAAGGGCATCTTCTTCTGGGGGCTCAGCCTGGGCACGGCGATGGCGCGCGCGCGCTTCGCGGGCACGCGCCCGCCGCTCGGGGCTGCGCTCTTCGCGCCGCTCGCCGACCGGCTGGTGGGCGCCCGGGTGCGCGAGCGCGTGGGCGGGCGGCTGCGGTACTGCATCTCGGGCGGCGCCCCGCTCGCCCCCAAGATCATGGAGTTCTTCTTCGCGGTCGGGATCACGGTGATCGAGGGCTACGGCCTCACCGAGACCTCGCCCGTGATCTGCCTCAACCTCCCGGGGCGCGAGACGCCCGGCTCGGTGGGGCCGCCCATCCCCGGGGTCGAGGTGAAGATCGCCGCGGACGGCGAGATCCTGACGCGCGGCCCGCACGTGATGGCCGGGTACTTCAAGAACGAGCGCGCCACCCAGGAGGCGCTGCGCGACGGCTGGTTCCACACCGGGGACGTGGGGAAGCTCGACGAGCGCGGTGCGCTCACGATCACCGACCGGCTCAAGGACCTGCTCGTGACCGCGGGCGGCAAGAAGGTGGCCCCGCAGCCGCTCGAGGCCCGGCTCAAGACCAGCAAATGGATCACCGAGGCGGTCCTGATCGGCGACCGCAGGCCCTACGTGGTGGCCCTGCTGGTGCCGAACTTCGCCACGCTCGAGGCCGAGGCGCGCGCGCGCGGCTGGAGCACCGCGAGCCGCGAGGAGCTGCTGCGCCGGCCCGAGGTGCGGGAGATCTACGCGGCCGAGGTCGTGCGCCTGAACGCCGACCTCGCGCCCTTCGAGCAGTTGAAGAAGTTCGAGCTGCTGGGCCGGGAATTCACCCAGGAGGCGGACGAGCTGACGCCGAGCCTCAAGATCAAGCGCCACGTGATCGCACGGAAGTTCTCGAGGGAGATCGAAGGACTGTACGCTTCCGGCCCCGCGGCGGCCGGCGCGCAGATCGAACCCGCGCCCACGGCCGCGAGGAGGGCTCGATGAGATTCAGAAGGATCCTGCTGGCCGCGGCCGTGGCCGGATGTGTGCTCCCGCCCGCCGGGGCGCGCGCCGCGGGCTACGGCATCTACGAGCAGAGCGCGGCGGTGCTCGGGATGGCGGGCGCCGGGACCGCATCGGTGCACGACCCCTCGGCGGTCTTCTTCAATCCCGCCGCCCTGATGGGGATCGAAGGGACGCGGATCTACGGGGGCGGCAGCCTGCTCCAGCCCTTCACCAGCTTCGCCGGCGTGGCGCCCCATCCCGGCTTCGGCGTGACCGAGGAGATGAAGGCGCAGCAGTTCTATCCGCCCACCGCGTACTTCACGCATCACTTCCCCACCGGGTGGGCGCTCGGGCTCGGCCTCAACTCCCCCTTCGGGCTGGGCGTGGACTGGAAGAACCCCGACCAGTTCACCGGGCGGTACATCGTGGCGCGCGCCAACCTCCGGACGATCAGCTCCAGCCTGGTCGCCGCCCACACGCTGCGGCCCAACCTCGACATCGGCTTCGGCGGCAACCTGGTGTACGCGAACGTGGACCTCGCCAACCGCGAGTTCGTGCCCAAGCCCGGCGGCGGCGGCGGGCAGGTCGAGGTCGCGAACGTGGATCTCACCTCCGACTGGACGCCCGGCTACGCCTGGAACGCCGCGCTCTCGTGGCGGCCGGGGACGAGGATGATGTGGGGATGGATCCCGCTCCCGGGCAAGGTCGGCCTGACCTATCGCAGCCGCGTGATCCTGCACGTGGACGGCAACGTGGACATCACCCAGATCCCGACCGGCGACGGGACCCTGGACGCGGTGGTGGCGGGCCAGCTTCCGCCCGACCAGGCCGCGAGCACCGTGCTCCGCCTGCCCTCGATCGCCGCGCTCGGCCTGGCCTGGAGCTGGGGGAGCGCCTGGACGCTCGAGAGCGACGCGGTCTTCACCGAGTGGTCCACGTTCAAGGACCTCCCGATCTACCTCGAGCGCACGCCGTCGGCGAACCAGCGGATCGTCGAGAGCTACGACGACTCGTTCCAGTTCCGCTTCGGGGCCGAGCGCCGGGGAACCGCCTTCACCTGGCGCGCGGGCTACTACATGGACCAGGCCGCGGCCCCCACCGAGTCGGTGAGCCCGATCCTGCCGGACGCGGATCGCCAGGGAGCGACGCTGGGGGTCGGCCTCGGCTTCGGCAAGGACCGGCGCCTGAGCCTCGATCTCTACGAGCTGGCGCTGTTCGTGAAGAACCGCAAGACCGAGGGCGTGAATCGCGACGGCTTCGAGGGTGAATACAAGTCCTACGTCAACTCGACCGGGTTGAGCCTCGCCTACCGATGGTAGGCCGCGAGAGGAGCTCCATGAAGAGCCGGACGCGAATCCCGCTGCTGCTCGCGACCGCCGCGGCCGCCGCAGGCTGCAGCAAGATCGGGCCCATCACCGCCCCCGCCCTGAACAGCGGGCGCGCCAACTTCTCCGTGGTCGCGGCGCTCGGGACCAGCATCACGGCCGGGTACCAGTCGGGCGGGCTGGTGGACCGCCACCAGACCCACAGCTACGCCGTGCTGTTCGCCCAGCGCGTGGGTGCGCATCCGCTCGACCTGCCGCTCATCGGCGGGGACGGGATCCCGCCGCTGCTCGAGATCAAGCGCCTCGCCCCGCCGCCGGTCGTGATCGCGCCCATCAGCGCGACGCCGGGGAGCCCCACGAATTTCCCCCTCCCGACCGCCTACCACAACATGTCCATCCCGGGCGCGCTGCTGGTGGACGCCACCGACACCACGCTCTACCAGCTTCCCGGGCGCAACAACCCCTTCTTCGGGCTCATCCAGCGCCAGCGCGGCCCGCTCGCGCTCCAGGTCGCGCGCCAGCTCGACCCGCAGCCCACGTTCGTGATCCTCGAGTACGGCGCGAACGAGCTGCTGGGGCCCGCGGTGAAGGGGACGACGCTCGGGATCGTGTCGAACGTGACCTATGCGGCGCTGATGAGCCGGACCCTCGCCTTCTTCGCCGACTCGCTGCCGAACGCCCGGCTGGCGATCGTGAACGTCCCCGACATCACGACCATTCCGTTCTTCAACACCCTCTCGAACCGCCTGCTGGACGCGCAGGGCCAGCCGCTCGTCAACCCGAACGGCTCGCCGAGGTTCGTGCTGGGGCCGAGCAACGTGGCGCTGACCGCGAACGACCGGGTGCTGCTCACCGCTGCCCCGCTGCTCGCCGCCGGCTTCGGCTACCCGGTGGGGACGACCTCGTATCTCTCGGGGCTCCCCGTGCCCGGCAACGGGCTCGGTCTCGGCGACTCGCTGGTGCTCTCCTCGAGCGAGGCGCAAACCTTCCAGATCGAGGTCCGCAACTACAACACCGTGATCGACACCTCGGTCGCGCGGCGAGACATCGCGGTCGTGGACCTGCGGGGACTGCTGCGCACCGCGGCGACCACCGGCTTCCTGATCCAGCGAGTGCGCTACACCAGCGCGTTCGTGACGGGCGGGGTGTTCAGCCTGGACGGGGTCCACCCCAACGACCTCGGGCACGCGCTGCTCTGCAACGAGCTGATCGCGGCGGTGAACACGAAGTTCGGATCCAACGTCACGCCGATCGATCCGACGCAGTTCGCGACGCTCACCGCTTCGCGTGCCGGGGTCGCGCGCGCGGAGCCGGGCCTCCCGCCCTGGCTGCCGGCCGGCGTGCCGGGCCTGGAAACGCTGTTCGCGCCGCGCGGGCTGCCCCTGCCGTAGGCCCTACGCCGGCGCGGGGCTCAGGCGCTCCCAGATCTCCTGGCGCAGCAGCGAGGGGGGCACGCTTCCGCTCGCCAGGACGGCGGCGTGGAAGTCGTAGAAGGTGAAGCCGCTCCCGAGCCGGCGCTTCGCCTCCTCGCGCAGCTCGAGCAGCTGCAGCTTGCCCACCAGGTAGCTCATGGGCTGGGTCGGGGTCGCGGCGTAGCGCCTGACCTCGGTCACCGCGTTCACCCGTTCGAGCAGCGCCTCCGCGACGAGGTAGTCGACCGCCTGACCGAAGCTCATGCTCCCGGTGTGCAGCCCGACGTCGATGACGATGCGGCAGGCGCGCCACAGGAGGTCCTTGAGCTGGAACAGGCGGGTGAGCGGGTCGGCGTGGTAGCCCTGCTCGACCATCAGTTCCTCGCAGTAGAGCGCCCAGCCCTCGGCGAGCAGCGCGCTGTCCGCCAGCCGGCGCAGCCGGGAACCGCCGCGGTTGGAGTGGCTGAGCTGCAGGTGGTGCCCGGGGAAGGCCTCGTGGACCACGGTGAGCGGGAGCGCCAGGGCGTTGTGCCCCTCGAGCTGCTGCGCCTGCTCCTCCTTCGGGCGCGACAGGTCCACCGGGGTCACGTAGAAGTACCCGGTCTGGTCGTGGTCGAAGGGCGCGGGCGACAGGTAGGCGGCGTAGGGCGTGGTGGGGCGCTCGAACACCGGGGTGTCGATGATCTCGAGCGGGCTGTCCACCATGGGCGCGATCCGCTTCTGCTCGACGAAGCGGCGCGCGCGCTCGACCTCGGCCACATAGGCTTCGCGCAGGCGCCGCGACTCGGGGTGGCGCTTCTTGCCCTCCGTGACCTGCTCCTGCCACGAGCGGGCCGGGTCGATCCTGCGCGCCTCGGCCTCGAGCGTGGCCCGGGTGCGCGCCACGTGCTCGCGTCCCAGCTCCTCGAGGGAGCGGCAGTCGAGCGAGAGCATGTGCTCGCGCTCGAGCTTGTAGTTCATCCAGCGCTCGCCGATCGCGAAGCTGCCGCCCAGCTTGCCCTTGAGGTCGCGGTCCAGGAACTCCTGGTACTGGATGAACCCGACGCGCGCCCGCGAGGCGGCGTGCTCGATGCGCTCGGCCTCGTCGGGGAACGACCGGATCAGCTCGCCCGCCACGCCGTCCACGAACCCGGGCGCGCTGGTGGTCACCTCGATCGCGGTGTCGCGGAAGATCGGAGGCACGGTCTTCAGGTTGAGCCGCGCCGCGATCAGGTAGTCCCCGACCTCCATGAGCCGCGACAGGATCATCTCCTTGCGCTCCTCGAGCGGCGCGAAGGGCCGCGCCATGAGGAGGAAGATCCCGTTCAGGGCGGTCTCGGGGAAGAGCGACGGGTTGCGCTCGTGCACCCGGATCTCCTCGAGGTCGGCCCGCATGGCCGCGAGCTTGGAGCGCAGCAGGGCGAAGTCGACCCGCTGCTCGGCCGGCAGCTTCTCCCAGGGGACGGCGACCGCGAGGCGCTGGTCGAAGTCGCGCAGCCAGGCGGCGCGCTTCAGCACCCCGTCCGGAGAGTCGTCGGGCAGGATCCCGTCGTAGTCGTGAATGCCGGCCAGGGTGGCGGCCACCGGGTTGTGGCGCAGCGAGAGTTCCACGAACTCCTCGCGCAGCGCGCCGAACGCCTTCAGGGTCTCGATCATCGGGCTCCAGGGGTTGCAACGGAAGGCCCCCGCGTTCCCCGCGCGGAGGCCTTCGTCGATTGAGGAATCGGGCTCAGGCGATTCGGACCACGTTTGCGGCCTGATTGCCCCGGGGGCCGGGGACCACGTCGAACTCCACGCGGTCGCCCTGGGTGAGCGTCCGGAATCCGTCCGAATGGATGGCCGAGAAGTGCACGAAGATTTCCTGCCCGTCGTCGTCCCGGATGAAGCCGAATCCCTTGGCCTCGTTGAACCATTTCACCGCTCCCTGCGTCCGGCCCGAAGCGCCTCCCCCCGCGGGAGCGCCCACGGGCGCGGCCACTGGCTGGGGGGCCCGCGCCCGGCTCGCGGCCGGCCGCGCCGGGTGGCGCGACCGGTAGCAGTCGCGGCAGAAGATGGGGCGTCCGGAGGTCGGCACGAAGGGCACGAGCGTCTCGGCCCCGCACTCCGAGCACACGGCGGCGTGCATGTCCCCCCGCGGGCGCCCGCCACCCGCCGCTGCCGGCCGCGGCTTCCCGGACGCGGGCGAGGCATCGGCGCCCCGGGCGCCCTTGCGGCTCGACCGGCACTTCTTGCACCGGGTCGGGGCGTGGGTCAGTCCGTGCTCCCGGTAGAACGCCTGCTCCCCGGCGGTGAAAATGAACTCGTCCCCGCACTCCACGCACTTGATGCGCTGGTCCAGCTCGTTCGCCATCGTCAGTTTCAACATCCCTTCGTACCCCGGCCGCGGCCGGCCCCCGAAAAAGATAAAGCCCCCGCAGCACAGCGCTGCCGGGGCGACTCCGACGTCGGAGCGAGCGAGCCGACGAAGAAACGGACTGGACTGGAAAAGCTGCCGGTGTTCACGAACAGACCACGCTCGATCGACGGACCCTGAGAACAAAACTCTGCGAGAAGTATAGGCGGGTGGTGTCGCGGGTGTCAAATCTCGACGCGCTCCGGCGTCTCGAGCCCCTTCGTCGCGCAGAGCGCGTGCAGGACCTCCGCCATCGTGATCACGTCGAGCAGGTTGTGGTGGAAGACCGGAATCAGCCGGTACGGGTCGCCGCTGCGGACGAAGTCGTGGTAGAGGCCCGGCACCTCCTCGCCCGGCACGTCCCCCGAGCGCCGCCTGCGGCAGACGTGGAGCTCGAGCGTGGTGAGGCGGCAGTCCGCGAGCCGCTCCTTCCAGCGGCGGCGCGCGGCGTGGAGCAGGTCGAGGTGGCGCGGCGGGAGGCTGATCTCGAGCCCGTGCACCACGGCGCGGCCGGCGAGGAAGGGCGCGTCGTACGACTTGCCGTTGAAGGTGACGAGGAACTCGAAGCCGCGCGCCGCCGCGCCGACCGCAGCGAGCAGCGCGGCCTCCTCGCCGTAGTGGCGGGCGAAGTACTGCCGCAGCACGAAGTCCTCGCCGTTCCAGTGCATGGTGCCGGCCAGGAACACCGGGCTCGAGGCCAGGCCCCCGGTCTCGAGGTCGAGGAACAGGGCGCGGGAGAGCCCCGCGGCGGCCAGCGCGCGCAGCTCGGGCTCTTCTTCCGGCGCCTCGCCCAGCCGCCCCCAGTGCGCGCGCGGCTTCTCGATCGCGGAGCGCAGGCGCTCGTGCACGAACACCGCGCCATGCTCGCCGCGCCACTCCCCGCCCGGCAGGTACTCCTCCACGCCCACGCCCTGCTCGCGAGGGCGGGACGGGCGGCGGAGCGCGGAGGCGGGCTCGTCGCCGGACCCCGGCGCCGGCTCCGCCGCGCCGGGCGCGGGCTCCTCCCCGGGCACGGGCGCCGCGCGCCGCCCGCGCACCAGCTCCCCGAGCCGGGCGCGCAGGAGATCGTTATCCAGCATGTGCCGGCCCCCCGGGCGGGTCGCCCCGCTTCTCGGCCAGCAGGATCAGCCGCCGGGCCTCGGTCGAGTGCTCGCTCCGATCCGCGCCGCCCCACACCTCGCGCACCTCGAGCCCGGCGCGGCGCAGCAGCGCCGTGAGCTCGGCGCAGGTGTAGGCGCGCAGATCGAAGCGCTTCACCGGCCCCGCGCCCGCGTCGGGCTGGATCAGCGTGAGGCGCGAGGTGACGCGCGAGGTGCGGAGATCGATCGAGACCTCCTCCATGAGCAGCGCGCCGTCCGCGCGCTGGCTCCAGGTGCGCTGCTGCGGATGGGTGATCAGCCAGTCGCGGTTCATCACGTCGAGCAGCAGCCGCCCGCCGGGCTCCAGCACGCCCGCGATCCGCGCCAGCACCACCTCGTTCTCCTCGTCCGAGTAGTAGCCGAACGAGGTGAAGAACGAGTAGACCCCGTCGAAGCGGGCGTCGAGGTCGAGCGCGCGCATGTCGCGCATGAGCCACTCCACGCGCACGCCTTCGCGCTCGGCCTCGGCGGCCGCGAGCTCGAGGTAGCGGGGGTTGAAGTCCACGCCCGTGACCCGGTAGCCGCGCCGCGCCATGCGGATCGCATGCCGGCCGCTCCCGCACGCCAAGTCGAGCACCGCGGCTCCCGGCGAGAGTCCGAGCGAGGACTCGATGAAGTCCACCTCCTCCGCGGTGCGCTCGGGAGTGAGCTGGGGCTGGTAGATCCGGAGGTAGTCGTCGTCGAAGAACGCGACCGGCCACTCGGCGGGCGATTTCACGCGCGCTGCCCTCCGGCGCCGCGCGCGCTCACGCCGACCCGCCCAGCCAGTGGCGGAGCAGCGCGCGCGCCGCGTCCTTGCCGGGGATCGCGCGCGCGCGCCCCAGGTCGGGATCCTGCTGCTGCGCCGGCCGGAGCAGCGGGAGCCCCACGCACGAGGGGCAGCCCGACCCGCACTCGCAGGCCTCGAGGTGCGAGAGCGCGGCCTCGGCCAGCTCGTCGAGCCTCGCAAAGCCCTGCTCGGCGAAGCCCAGGCCGCCGGGGTAGCGGTCGAAGACGAAGAGCGCCGTGCGCCCCAGGTTCGAGGAGTCGATCACGCCGCCGAGGTCGGCGGGATCGCACATCGCGAGCAGGGAGAGGAGCGTGAGGAACAGGTTGCGCACCCCCGAGAGGCCCTCGACCGGGTTCCACCCCGGGCGCGCCACCGCCCCCATCGCCGCCGGCGAGGGCGCGAGCCAGAAGCCGCAGGTGTCGAGCGTGAGCCGCGGCAGCTCGAGCGGGTGATAGCCGATCGCGTCCAGCGAGTGGAAGCGGATCTTCTTCATCGCCACGGTCTGCCAGGCGTAGGTCAGCTCGCCGAACATCACGGTCTCGCCCCGCCACTCGCGGCGCTTGAGCTCGCCGCGCACCGTGATCCCGGTCTCGAGCACCGGCTGGGTGTAGTAGTCCACCTCCCGCGGCTCGACGTAAGCCACCTTCTGCTTCAGGTCCAGCTCGCGCACGAAGCAGGTCTCGCCCTCGTGCAGGTAGATCGCCTGCGGGTAAACCAGCTCGAGCGCGCTGATCGCGTCCACCGTGCCGAGCACGGCGTTGCCGCGCGTGGCGTCCATGATGGTGTAGGTGTCGTTCGAGAGCGTGCGCAGGTTCACCTGGGTGGCCGGGAACTCGGCCTTCGCCCAGTAGGCGCGGCCGTCGATCGATCGCGTCTCCCCCGCCTCCTCGAGCGCCGCCAGGATCGCCGCGGTCTGGGGGCCGAACGCCTGCTCGTCCGCGGGCGAGAGCGGCAGCTCGTGGGCCGCGCACGTGAGCTGCTGCGCCAGGATGTAGGGGTTCTGGGGATCGATGCAGGCCGCCTCCGGGGAGCGCCCGAAGAAATATTCCGGACGCCGCATCAGGTACTGGTCAACGGTCTCGTTGTAGGCCACGAGCACGGCCAGCGAGGGAGCGCCCTTCCGGCCCGCGCGGCCCGCCTGCTGCCAGGCGCTCGCGAGCGTGGGCGGGGCGCCGATCATGACCACCGCGTCGAGGCCGCCGACGTCCACGCCCAGCTCGAGCGCGTTGGTGCTCACCACGCCGCGCAGCTCGCCCGAGAACAGCGCGCGCTCGATCGCCCGCCGCTCCTCGGGCAGGTAGCCGCCGCGGTAGGGCCGGATGCGCTCGCCGAGCCCGGCCGAGGCGCGCTCGAGCCGCTCGCGCGCGTAGCGGTAGACCAGCTCGGCCGCCACCCGCGACTTGGTGAAGGCCAGGCTCTGCGCGCCGCGCTCGATCAGGGCGGTGAAGATCGCGCTCCCCTCCCCGTTCGAGGATCGCCGCTCGATGCGCGTCTCGTCGGCGTAGGGCGGGTTCCAGAACACGAAGTGCTTCTCGCCGCGCGGGGCGCCGTCGTCGTCCACCACCGTGACCGCGCGCCCGGTGAGCCCGCCCGCCAGCTCGCCGGGATTGCGGATCGTGGCGCTGCACAGGACGACGCGGTACTCGCCGCCGTGGTGGGCGGCGACGCGCTCGAGCCTTCGCAGCACGTTCGCCACGTGCGAGCCGAAGATGCCGCGGTAGGCGTGCATCTCGTCCACCACCACGAAGGCGAGGCGCGAGAGGAACCGCCCCCACTTGGCGTGCGAGGGCAGGATCCCCTGGTGGAGCATGTCGGGGTTGGAGAGGATCAGGTTCCCTTCGTCGCGCAGCCGCCGCCGGGTCGAGGCCTGGGTGTCGCCGTCGTACACTCCGGCGCGCACGCGCTTCATGAGGTCGGGATGCCCGGCGGCGAGCCGGGTCAGCCCCTTGAGCTGGTCCTGCGCCAGCGCCTTGGTGGGATAGAGGTAGAGCGCCGTCGCCTCGGGATCGGCGAGCAGGCGCTCGAGCGCGGGGAGGTGGTAGCACAGGCTCTTGCCGCTCGCGGTCCCGGTCACCACCACCACGTCGAGCCCGCCGCGCAGCGCCTCGATGGCCTGGACCTGGTGGCTGTAGAGCCGCCCGATCCCGTGCGCGGCGAGCGACTCCGCGAGCGGCTCGGGAAGCGCGAGCGAAAGCTCGCCGTGGCGGGCGGGGCGCGCGGGCAGCGTCTCCCAGTGGGCGATCGCCCCGCGGTGCTCGGGCCTCCGGGCGATCTCGGCGATCCACGAGGCGACGCTGTCGCCATCCCCCGGCAGAGCGCGCGGCTCCGCGAGGAAGCGGGCGGGTCTGGCTTGCATGAGGCGGAACCTCGGGGCCGCGCGCACCGCGGCCCCTTGGATTCAAAGGCGAGAGCGCTCGGGAACGCTCGCGATCGCCCGCCGGCCGGGCGGGTGAGCGGCAGTATAGCCGCGGCGGGTGGGGGAAGGAAGGAACCGTATCGACAGGCTCGACAGGAAGGAACTCACCGTCATGATCGCGCAAGATGCTGCGGCGCGCGGCGGGCCGCGGTCCGCCCCATGACGGCGGCTCCCTCACGTCTCGCGGAGTGGTCGTTCGGTGATGCCGGAGTCCCAAACCTCATCGCGCTCAGTTTCCCGGCAGCCGTTCGCCGGTGATCAAGGAGCGGAGGACCAGCGGGTCCAGATCCGCGCCATTCGGCCATACGATCGTGCCCAGCTCGGTGTCGACCCGGACTCGGCGGAAGTACTCGGGATCCCGCAGCGGCGCGAACACGCCGTCGAACGGCACGCGGCGCGACACGTCCACCACACCTTCCGCCCCGTCGCCGAAACGAAGGTAGACGCGGTACCCATCGAGCGCCTGGACCTCGACCACGTCACGCAACATGGTTCACCGCAGAGGGGCAATCTTTCTCAAGGGCTTGCGATCTCGGGCACGAGCCCAGTTCGCCATCAGCTCGTCCCGGTGTTCGGTCGCCCACTCCACCACCAGGTCACGCGCCCGGCCGGGCAGCGCGCCGCGCAGCGTACCCAGAGATTCTATGGCGATCACGGCGTCCGACTCGCCGTATCGCGCGTGGAAGTGCGGGGGCCAATGGTCGTCGAAATACATGCTGATCACGATTCCGAAGAATCGACTGACCTCGGGCACGATGCGCTCCGCGGGGGCGGATCCCGCGGGGGCTCGAACGCTTCGAAGCCTATCACAGAGGTGGAGAGTCCCGAGGAGCGCGCGGCGGCCGCCGGGACGCTCGCGATCGCCCGTCGGCCGGGCGGGAGTGGCGCAGCAGGCTCAGTCGAGCACGACGATCCGGACAGTGCTCGAGGCGGCTCCCTGGCGCAGCAGGAGATAGGTTCCGGTCGAACGGATTGCTTCCAAGCCGAACGCAGCTTCGCCCCGACGTGCACCAGGCGAACCCACCGATCTCGAGGCGAGGAGCTCCTCCGCGGGGCATAGACATCCCAGTCGTAGGTGGCCTTGCGGTCGTCGAACCAGCACACCAAGGCTCCCCCGGCCCCCACGCTCCGCCGGGCTCCGCCCTCTCGCGCCCGGAGCGCGCGCCTCTGGTATTTTGGGCCGGTCCCCCGGGGTCCGAGCCCCCACCCCGGGCAGCCGGCCGGCCCGTGGGCCGAGCCCGAGGAGCCTTGCATGCCTCGCCGCCCCATCCTCTCCGCAAGCCTGCTCCGCAGGCTCGACGCCTACTGGCGGGCCGCGAACTACCTTTCGGTCGGCCAGATCTATCTCTTCGACAACCCTCTGCTCCGGGAGCCGCTCGCGGCCCGCCACGTGAAGCCTCGGCTGCTCGGCCACTGGGGCACCACGCCGGGGCTCAACTTCGTCTACGTCCACCTGAACCGCGTGATCCGCGAGCACGACCTCGACATGATCCTCGTGACCGGCCCCGGCCACGGCGGCCCGGGGATCGTGGCCAACGTCTACCTCGAGGGCACCTGGAGCGAGTTCTATCCGGACGTCTCGGAGGACGAAGCGGGGCTCAGGCGCCTGTTCAAGCAGTTCTCGTTTCCGGGCGGGATCGGGAGCCACGTGACGCCCGAGGTCCCGGGCTCGATCCACGAGGGCGGCGAGCTGGGCTACTCGCTCGCCCACGCCTTCGGCGCGGCGTTCGACAATCCCGGCCTGATCGTGGCCTGCGTCGTGGGCGACGGCGAGGCCGAGACCGGCCCGCTCGCCGCGAGCTGGGCCTCGAACAAGTTCCTGAACCCGGCGACGGACGGGGCGGTGCTGCCGATCCTGCACTTGAACGACGCCAAGATCTCGGGTCCCACGGTGCTGGGACGCATCCCGGAGGACGAGCTGGCCTCGTTGCTGCGCGGGCACGGCTACGAGCCGCACTTCGTCGCGGGCGACCGACCGGAGCCCATGCACCGCCGGATGGCCGCGACGATGGACACGGTGGTGGCCGAGATCCGCGCCATCCAGGCGCGGGCGCGCGGCCGCGGTCTCGTACGCCGCCGGCGCTGGCCGATGATCGTGCTGCGCACCCCCAAGGGCTGGACCGGCCCGCGAACGGTTGACGGCAAGCAGGTCGAAGGCACGTTCCGCGCGCACCAGGTGCCGCTCGCCGAGGTGCGCGAGCGACCGGACCACCTGCGGCTGCTCGAGAAGTGGATGAGGAGCTACCGGCCGGAGGAGCTGTTCGACGAAGGCGGCAGGCTCCGCCCCGAGCTGGCGGCGCTCGCGCCCGAGGGACCGCGGCGGATGGGCGCCAACCCGCACGCCAACGGCGGCGCCCTGTTGCGCGACCTCCGGCTGCCCGACTTCCGCAGGTACGCCGTGAAGGTGCCCGAGCCGGGTGCTACGACGGCCGAGGCCACGCGCGTCCAGGGCGAGCTGATCCGCGACGTGATGCGGCAGAACGCCGCGGCGCGGAACTTCCGCGTGGTGAGCCCGGACGAGACCGCCTCGAACCGGTGGAGCGCGCTGTTCGAGGTCACGCGCCGCGCGTTCTCCGAGCCGGCGCGGCCCTACGACGACCACATCGCCCCCGACGGGCGCGTGTTGGAGGTGCTGAGCGAGCACCTGTGCCAGGGCTGGCTCGAAGGCTACCTGCTCACCGGGCGTCACGGGTTCTTCTCGTGCTACGAGGCCTTCATCCACATCGTGGACTCGATGTTCAACCAGCACGCCAAGTGGCTGAAGGTGTCGCGCGGCATCCCCTGGCGGCGGCCGATCGCCTCGCTCAACTACCTCCTGACCTCGCACGTCTGGCGCCAGGACCACAACGGCTTCAGCCACCAGGACCCGGGCTTCCTCGACGTGGTGGCGAACAAGAAGGCCGAGATCATCCGCGTCTACCTCCCGCCCGACGCCAACACCCTGCTCGCGGTCACGGATCACTGCCTGAGGAGCCGCAACTACGTGAACGTGATCGTGGCCGGCAAGCAGCCGGCGCCGCAGTGGCTGGGCATGGATGCCGCGATCGCGCACTGCGCGGCGGGAGCGGGGATCTGGCCGTGGGCCTCGAGCGACGAGGGCGCGGAGCCCGACGTGGTGATGGCGTGCGCCGGCGACGTGCCGACGCTCGAGACCCTGGCGGCCGTGGACCTGCTCCGCGAGATGGCGCCGCAGCTCCGCGTGCGCGTGGTCAACGTGGTCGACCTGATGACGCTCCAGCCGCGGAGCGAGCACCCGCACGGCCTCACGGACGCCGACTTCGATCTGCTGTTCACGAAGGACAAGCCGATCATCTTCGCCTTCCACGGCTACCCGTGGCTCGTCCACCGGCTCACCTACCGCCGCACGAACCACGCCCACCTGCACGTGCGCGGCTACAAGGAGGAGGGCACCACGACCACGCCCTTCGACATGGCGGTGCTCAACGACCTCGACCGCTTCCACCTCGCGGGAGACGTCGTGGACCGCGTGCGCGGCTTCGGCCCCCGCGCCGCGTACGTGAAGCAGGCGCTGCGCGAGAAGCTCGTCGCGCACCGGCAGTACATCTGCGAGCACGGCGAGGACCTGCCCGAGATCCGCGACTGGCGCTGGAAGGCGCCGCGCCCGGCGGGCGAAGGGAACGGCCGCGCCACGCCGCTCCGGGCCGCGACCCGGCGCCGCGCCGGCAAGGCGCGCGTGGGGAGCGCGCGATGAACGTCCTGGTGCTCAACTGCGGCAGCTCGTCGCTGCGCTTCCAGGTGATCGCCACCGACCTCGACGCCATCGAGCGCGACGCCGACCGGCGCCTCGCGTGGGGACGGATCGAGCGCATCGGCGGCCAGGCGCTGCTCGACCTCGCGGGCGAAGGGCGCCCGCCCGAGCGCCGCGTCGAGCTGCTGCGCGACCACCGCGCGGCGCTCGATTCGCTGCTCCACTGGCTGGTCTCGCCGGCGGCGAAGCACGACGGGATCGCGTCCCTGGGCGACGTCCACGCCGTCGGTCACCGCGTGGTCCACGGCGGCGAGAAGCTCACCCGGTCCGCCCTCGTCGACGACCCGGTGCTGGCGCAGATCGAGGAGTGCATCGAGCTCGCGCCGCTCCACAACCCGGCGAACCTGAAGGGCATCCGCGCGGCGCGCGAGCGGTTCGGCCCCGGCGTGCCGCAGGTGGCGGTGTTCGACACCGCGTTCCACACCACCATGCCCGAGGAGTCCTACCTCTACGCGCTGCCCTATCCGCTCTACGTCCGCCACCGGATCCGCCGCTACGGCTTCCACGGCACCTCGCACCGCTACGTGGCGTACCGCTACCGCAAGCTCGCCGGCCGCACGCGCGAGCAGACCCACCTGATCACGCTCCATCTCGGCAACGGCTGCTCGGCCTGCGCCATCCGCGGCGGACGGTCGCTCGACACCTCGATGGGCCTGACGCCGCTCGAGGGGCTGGTGATGGGCACGCGCTCCGGCGACGTCGATCCCTCGGTGCTCGAGTACCTGCACCACAAGGAGGGCCTGTCGCTCGCGGAGCTGGACGCGCTGCTCAACAAGCACTCGGGCCTGCTCGGGGTCTCGGGCCTCACGAACGACATGCGCGACCTGCTCGAGGAGGAGGCCGTGCACGGCGACCGGCGGGCGCGGCTCGCGATCGAGATCTTCTGCCTGCGGGTGAAGAAGTACCTGGGCGCCTACCTGGCGCGCATGAACGGCGCGGACGCAATCGTCTTCACCGGCGGCATCGGCGAGAACGCCGCCCCGGTGAGGGAGCGCATCCTCTCCGACCTGGACTTCCTCGGCATCGTCCTCGATCGCGAGAAGAACGCCGCCTGCGTGGGCGGCGCGGAGGGCGAGATCGGCGCGGCGGGGAGCCGGGTGCGGGTGTTCGTGATCCCCACCAACGAGGAGCTGCTCATCGCGCGCGACACGGTGCGCCGCGTGCAGCAGCCGGCGGGCGCGGAGCCGGTACGCCCGGCGGGAGGGTGAACTCAACCCGGTGAACGGGCGGTCGTGAGCATTTGCGCCCCAGGCTCGATCCAGCGAATGATCACGATTCGCCGGCCCGAACGGTATGCTGCGACGAGACGCCGCCACTCACCCACCCGGCCCTTTCGAGGAGACAGCCCATGCACCGCCGCGCCCTGATCGCTCTCCTGAGCTTCGCCACCTTCACCGCGGTCGCCGACGCGGCTTCCCCGCCCCGGCCGACGGCCGCCCGGCGGCCGGTCGAGGACACCTACTGGGGGACGCCGGTCCGCGACGACTACCGCTGGCTCGAGGACTGGAAGGAACCGTCGGTGCGCGCCTGGAGCGACTCCGAGAACGCGGTGACCCGCGCCTTCCTCGACGGCCTGCCGATGCGGGCCGCGGTGCTCCGCCGGGTCGACGCCCTGACCAAGAACCAGTCGCCGGCGTGGACCGAGCTCCAGTACGAGGGCGGGACGTACTTCGCGATCAAGAACCAGCCGCCCAAGCAGCAGCCGTTGCTCGTGCGGCTGGGCTCGCTCGAGGACCTCGGGACCGAGAAGGTGGTGCTCGACCCCAACCGGCTCGACGCGAGCGGCTCGACCACGATCGACGTCTTCGATCCGTCCCACGACGGCACCAAGGTGGCGGTGTCGCTCTCCAAGGGTGGCACCGAGTCGGGCACGGTCTACGTCTACGACGCGCGCACCGGCAAGCGTTTGCCCGACGTGGTCCCGAACGTCCACGGTGGGACGGGGGGTGGGAACGTCGCCTGGAACGCCGATGGGACGGGCTTCTGGCGCACGCGCTACCCGGCAAAAGGCGAGCGGCCCGACGAGGATCTGCCCTTCTACATGCAGGTCTACTACCACCGCCTGGGCACCCCGGCCGAAAGCGACGTGTACGTGGTGGGCCGCGAGTTCCCGAAGATCGCCGAAGTCGTGCTCTCGACCTCGGACGACGGCCGCTGGGTGCTGGCCGACGTGCTGAACGGCGACGGCGGAGACCACGCGATGTGGCTCGCGGAGGCGGCCGCGGCCGCGAAGGGCGCGGGCGCGTTCCGCCAGATCTCGGATTTCGCGGACCGCGTCGTCGGGGCGCGCTTCGGGCCCGCCGCGCTGTACCTGCTCTCGCGCAAGGACGCGCCGAACGGCAAGGTGCTGAAGCTCCCGCTGGGCGAGACCGATCTGGCCCGGGCGACGGTGCTGGTCCCGGAGGGCGACGCCGGGATCGAGTGGTTCACGCCCGCGCAGGACCGGCTCTACGTCGAGGAGATCGTGGGCGGACCTTCGCGCGTGCGCGTCTTCGGCGCGGAGGGCGGCCCGGGCGAGACCGTCCCGGTGCCGGACCAGAGCACGGTGGGCGCGATTGTCGCGGGGCCGGGCTCGCGGGTCACCATCCAGATGTCGCGTTTCACGGAGCCCGGACGATGGGTGACCTACGAGCCCGGGCAGGGCGGGCTCGCCGCTACCGCACTCGTCACGCGCTCGCCGGCCCGCTTCGACGACATCGAGGTGCGGAGCGAGACCGCGATCTCGAAGGACGGCACCCGGGTGCCCCTCACCGTTCTGGTGCCCAGGACCGCCCGGCTCGACGGCACGGCACCCACCCTGCTCACCGGCTACGGGGGCTATGGCATCAGCCAGCGCCCGGGCTTCTCCCCCACGCGGCGGGTGTGGTTCGACATGGGCGGGATCGTCGCGATCGCGCACACGCGCGGCGGCGGCGAGTTCGGCGACGCATGGCACGTCGCCGGGAACCTGACGCGCAAGCAGAACGTGTTCGACGACTTCGCCGCCTGCGCCCAGTACCTGGTGGAGCACGAGTACGCCTCGCCCGGGCGCCTCGTCTGCCAGGGCGGGAGCAACGGCGGGCTCTTGATGGGCGCCATGATCACCCAGCACCCGGAGCTCTTCCGCGCGGTCGTGAGCAACGTCGGGATCTACGACATGCTGCGCGTCGAGCTGTCGCCCAACGGACTCTTCAACGTCACCGAGTTCGGGACGGTGAAGGACTCGGCGCAATACGCGGCGCTCCGCGCCTACTCGCCGTACCACCGCGTGGTGGACGGCACTGCGTATCCGTCCGTGCTCTTCACCACCGGCGGCAACGACCCACGCGTGGATCCCATGAACTCGCGCAAGATGACCGCGCGGCTCCAGGCGGCCACCGGCTCGGCGAATCCCATCCTGCTCCGGACCGACGCCCGGACCGGCCACGGCGTGGGCAGCCCGCTCTCGGCGCGCAACGCGTTGGCGGCCGACATCTTCTCGTTCTTCTTCAGCCAGCTCGGCATGGAGTACAGGCAGCCCAAGACGATCCAGCCCAGCCTCAAGGGGCCGCCGGAGGTGCCGCGTGCGCGTTAGCGCGGCGCGCGCGGGCGGCGGGCCGCTCGGGTGGCGGGGGCCCCGCTACTCGATCGACGTGGTCGTGCTACGGAAGCCCGAGATCAGCCACTCCCCGCCGCGCGGCTCGAACGTGACGCGGTAGGCCTCGCGCGGGCTGCGGAAGAACACCATCTCGTCCGCGTTCTCCTCGGTCCCGGGCGCCACGCGCCAGGTGGCGCCGGGCTCGTGCCAGCCCAGACGCCGCGCGGTATCCACCCACTCGCGATCGACCACCAGCTCCTTCGCGCGGTCGCGGTCGTCCGAGGTGATCGCCTGGACGAACTGGACGAACACGGCATAGGGCGAGGACTGGGTCTCCACCGAGATGCGCTCGAAGCCGTACGGCTCCCACAGGAAGCGGCGCACCTGCCACACGTGCGGGCAGCTCCCGCACTCGCTGAAGCCCGCCGTGGGAAGATAGGCGCGGACCGTGAGCTGGATGCTCGAATCTTCGATCGCCGAGAACTCGCCCTTGCCCACTCCGCCGAGCGAATCGGGTCCGAGCGTCTGGCTGAGGCTGGGGTGCCCGCCGCCCAGGTCCCACGCCGTGAGCAGCGGCTGCTGGCCTCCCGAGGCGCGGCGGCCGAACAGCACCGCGACCGACGGCGGGCCGGGCGGCGTGGGAGGATCGCCCCACAGGCCGCGCCCCGCCAGGGCGAGGAGCTTGAGCCCGCGCGCGTCGAGGGGCTCGGAGAGGATGGCGTTCTCGCCGCACCAGAAGAGCCACGGCCAGGCGCCCTGATCGGGGTTCGAGCGCGAGAAGAAGTTGACCACCAGCGCGCAGCGGTCGCTCGCGACCTCGCCGCCGATCCCGAGGGAGTCGAGCAGCGCGCGCGCGCGGTCCTCCCACGACATCGTGGGCTCGATGCGCGACTGGACCACGAGGTCGTTGAGCACCAGGCGCGCGCTGAGGAGGGCCGCATTCTCGCCCTCCCCATCCTGCTCCCAGGCGTCCTGGGCGCCCCGCACCAGGGTCGCCAGGGAGTCCACGGGCACGGTCGCCGTCGAGTCGGTGTGGAGCGGCTCGTACTTGGGCTTCCCCACGCAGCTGCACCCCGCGGCCACCACCGCGGCGAGCAGGGCCGCGGCCGCCAGGGCGAGGCGGATGGCGCCGCGCGGGCGCGATGCGCGGGCGCGGCTCATCGCCCGCCCACCGGCCGCGCGCCGCGGCGCGATGTGGCGCTGTCGGGAGACGCCGACGGGGCGCGCCGGGAGGCCCCGCGGGGTTCGTTCGACTGCCAGTCCCTGATCACCCATCGCCCTTCCTTCTGCGTGAAGTGCACGATCCAGCGCTGCTCCCCCTTCGGTCCCCGGAGCTTCACCGCCAGCCAGTGCGGCCACGGCCGGTCGGGGTCGACGTACTCGAGCTTCCACAGCCCGCGCCCTTCGCCCCCGCCCCATCCGAGCGCCACGGCCCGCTCGAGCCGGGTGGGATCCTCCAGCACCCGGGAGGCGGCCGCGCCGTTGTGCTGGTGCAGCAGGCGGATGAACAGCACGAAGGTGGAGTACGCCGTCGGCACGAGCCGGCTGTCGTCGAGCTCGAACCCGGCGGCGCTCGAGGTGTACAGGCGCTCGGTCAGCAGGCTCGGACAGCTGCTGCACGCCTCGAACAGCGAGTCCGGTGCGGCTTTCGCCCACGCCAGCAGCTCGGGCCTCCCGTCGCGGTTCACGTCCAGGAGCCCGGCCTCGAGCACGTCCCCCAGGTCCGGGCCCACTCCCTCGTATTGGTCGGCGCGCCAGTAATAACCCTCGGCCGCCAGCCGGAACAACGTGAAGTTGTAGCCCTCCTTCCCGGGGACGCGGTCCAGCACCGCCCACTCGTAGGGGGCGTCGGGGGCCCCGGTCCACCACACCTTCATGCGCGGCTCGCGCCCGCCGCGGAACTGCACGCCCTGGACCCGCAGGTCGGTCTGCCGGTACCAGAACAGCCAGGCCACGGCGCCCGCGGAGGGTCGAAACGGATTATGCACCATGAGGAGCGCGAACGACGGGAGGTCGGGATCGATCGTCACCTCGGTGTCGAGCCCGAGCGAGTCGATCGCGGGCTCGATGGCGTGTGCCTGGAGCATGTGGGTGCGCCCGAGCGCGACCAGCATGCGGCGGCCGATCCGGCCCACGAGCTCGTAGGCCTTGAAGTTCTCGCCCCCGATGCTGTCGCCGGCGTTGCTCTGGAAGCGCGTGCGCGCCTCGGCCGCCCATGCCAGCAGCGAGTCGGAGGAGGGCGGCGTCCACGGGCGGATCGGCTGCGCGGCCGCGACCCGCGTAAGCAGAGCGACGGAAAGCCCGAGGCACACGCCGGCCGCGATTGCGGCCGCGCACCACCCCCTTCTCCTCGAGCGGAGCATCGCGCCAGAGTGGACGCGAACGCCCGGCCCGCGGTCAAGTCGCCGCGCGCGCCCGGCTTCAGGGCGCCGGCGAAGGCGGGATCGGCGTCCGATAGTAGGTGAGCACGAGGCGGATGCCCCCGGGGACGGAGGGCGTCCCGAGGCCGGCGTCCACGGTGGTCCCGAAGCTGAACCCGTAGACCACGCCGGCTCGGGCGGCGGCCTCGATGTGGGAGGTGAGTCGCTCGGATTCCAGCCGGAAATAGGGCGAGGTCAGGATCTGAGTTCCGGCGGCGAGCTCCGGGTCGCCCACGTGGGGCACGGTCACGCTGTAGCTGCACGGCGCCCAGGCGTCGAACACCGGGCGGATGACCGGGCGGGTCGGAACCATGTTGCCGCTGCTCGAGAGCATCTCGATCCGCGCGGTGGCGAGCTTCAGGCCGCCGGCGGTTTCACGCAGCCGCCAGTGAATGCCGTTGTTGTAGCTCGGACCGCTCGCGAGCGAGCTCTGGCACACCGTGCGGACCGGAGGGTTCCGCCGGTAGTAGCCCCACTCCCCGGCCGGGACCTCGAGGACGTCCACGGGGAGGCCGGGCGGCAGGGTCTCGAAGCGCCACACCGGGCCCTCGAAGCGCTCGCCGGTGGTCTGGTTGGCGGCGGTGACGGCCCAGTAGACCCGCCGATCGAAACCCCAGGACTCCCAGGGCACATAGAACGGCTGCGAGCCGACACGCACCGGGCCCGCGGCGCGGGATGCGACCGCGGCCGAGTCCGCGCCCGAGTAGAACTCGTACCGGATCGTGCCGGCCAGAGGCTCGGTGACGTCCCACTGGAGAGCCACGAAGGGCGACTCGTCCGTGGTCCCGCTCGGCGGGATCGGGTGCAACAGCCGGCGCAGGCCGTTGGTTGTGAACTGCCAGAAGTAGGTCTGGGCCAGCGCGAGCCCGCCCGCGGTCGCCACCCCGGGCGTGATCTCCACCGTGTACGTGCGGCGCAGCGCGAGCTCGACGAGCGGCCGGATGCGGATCGTCCGGGTCGGGGCGTCGTAGGCGAGGGCCGAGGGGATGCGCACGGTGTCGAGCTTGAAGAACACCGTGCGCTCGTTCACGGTCGCGGGGTCGAGCGGCTCGGTGAAGCGTACCCAGATGTCGGTGTCGTAGGTGACCCCGGTGCTGCGCGCCGCGGGGTACACCGCCTCGATCTGCGCCGAGAGCCGCGCCGGAGGCGCGAGCGCCGGCTTCTCGCCCTGCCCGCAGCCCGCGACCATCGCGAGCATCAGCGCCGCGCCCAGGGCAGCCACGTCGCGCGCGCCGGCCGAAGGCCTCATCGGATCACCACGAAGCGCCCGACCTCGTGGCCGGCCGGGGAGTCCACCGAGAAGAGGTAGATCCCCGAGGACGCCTCCTGCCCGTTGCGCGTGACCAGGTTCCACGAGGCCTGCCCGTCCCCCGACCGGCCGTCGTGATCGATCTGCGCCACGAAGTCTCCCGCCAGGGTCCAGATCTTGATCGTGCACCGGTCGCGCGGCAATCCCATGAAGTCGAGGTGGCGGGTGAGCGGGTTGCCCAGCGTGCGCGGCAGGTCCCAGTCGGCGCGGGCCCGGAACGGGTTGGGGACCACCCAGACGTCGCCGGCTCCCGGGCGCGCCTCGGCCCGCGGCACCACGCGCTGCGCGAAGTCGACGTCGATCGGGCTCTCGATCACGCGGGTCCTGAGGGTGCCGCCCGCGTCGCGCTCCTGCACCTCGGCGAGGCTGGTCACGGTGTAGAGGTAGTCGAAGCCGTCGAGCACCTCGTGGTCGGTGAAGGCGTAGTGGCCCACGGGGTACTGGGGCTGCTCGTACAGGAGGCGCATGTAGGCCAGGCTCGAGTCCGTGATCGTGGAGAGCGCGAGCTGCCCGTGCAGGCTGTCGGGGCCGAAGTTCCCCACCAGGGCCCAGCGGGCGCGGTCGGGGACCAGCGCCCGGCGGTCTCTCCAGTCGGCCAGCTTCCACACGTGGTAGCCGAGCGAGCGTCGCGATTCCCGGCGCTGCGCGGGCAGGAGCGTGACGCCGGCCTGGAGCAGGATCTCCGGCGTGTTGTCCCACTCCACGCGCACCCCCCGGTCGAGCGCGACCGCGCGAACCGCCGGCTGCGGCGGCATCAGGCCGGGCTCGAGCCAGTGCTCGCGGGTCTCGAACCCGTTGAGCCCGGTGCACTCGTTGCAATCGGCGTCGGTCCAGACGCAGCGACCGTGCTCGTAGGTCACCAGGATGCCGCCCGGCTGATAGTCCCCCAGGTACTTGGTGGGACAATGCGGATCGGTCATGAAGGTCACCCCGGGCGGCGGCTCGATGCACACTTCATGACCGTTGAGCCCGGTCTCCCCCACGCGCCATTCCCTCGCATCGGGCCCGGTGCTGTCGGGCAGCACGTTGCGGGTGAGGCCGTGATGCATCACCGCCGCGTTTCCCAACGCCGTTCTGAGGCTGTCGGGGTTCACGGCCGCGACCAGGGCGGCCTCGAACTCGATGGACTGACCGGGCCCGAGGGAGGCGAACGGCCCGCACGACACGAGCAGGGAATAGTCGGCGTCGACCTGCTCGTCCGCACCGGGATACGATCCCGCCAGCGCCGCGTACCGGTCGGCGTCGGCTTGCGGGGGCCCGCCGCGACCCGGGAGCTGGCCGTACGCGAACACGGTGGCGCGGAAGGACACCTTCCCCGGCGCCCGCGCCGCGGCGCGCGCTTCGGCGGGCTCGAGCAGCGCGAGCGGATCGGTGGTGTGGCTCAGCGGCACGACCGCGACCGCGGGCAGCCCCGATCCGCTCGCCCCATCCACCAGCACCGGGAGGGTGTTCGAGAGCGCCGTGCTGCACGACAGCGGGCCCCCGGACGGGCGGGGGAAATACCCGCCGACCGTGGTGGACGAGATCCCCTCGAACACGGTGCGCGAGTAGCTGACGTGCGTGATGCGGTCGTTGTAGTGACCCGAGGGGTCGTCGCGGGCGCGCGAGTCGAGGTCGGCGTAGAGGCCCACCCGGACCTGGCGGAGCGTCGTCGCGCCGTGGTTCGTGATGACGAACTTGAGCCCCGCGATCCCGTCGTAGCCGGGCACCGCCCACGCGTAGGCCTCCTGGTGCACCGAGAGGCCGAGGGGATTGTGGCGCTCGCCCCCCGCGTAGCCGAAGCGCACGGCCTCGGGCGTGTCGTCCACGTAGTCGGCGACCGCGAGCTGCTGGGAGAACATCCCCAGATCCTCGTCGACCTCGCCGTCGCCGTCGTCGTCCCTGCCGTTCAGGGTCTCCTCGTCCACGCGCCCGTCGCCGTCGTCGTCGATGAAGCGCTGGGCGCCGAGGCGGCCGAAGTCCGCGAGCGTCACGCGGTCCCCGGGGTCGAGGGTGGGCCGGAACTCGAGCAGCGGCCCGCCCGAGACCAGCAGCCGTCCGCTCGGATCGATCGCGCCCACCCACAGGGCCGCATAGTTGAGCGCCTCGTGCCCCGAGCCGATCGGGTACTCGAACGAGGGGTCGAACGAGAGCCCCACATCCAGGAAGGCGTTGCCGAGGATGCCGGCGTTGGTGACGCGCAGCGAGAAGTTGCCGGCCGTGAGGCTGGGGCCGCGGTCGCGATGGTCCAGCACCGCGTGGGCCTTCGAGGGAGCGAGGCACACGCACGGCCAGAGGGCGGCTCCGAGAAGGCAGCCCAAACGACCTCGTCTCGATCTCAATCCCGGTCCCCCGCCAGCGAGGGTAAGCCCCGTAAGAGCGTACTGTCCGGAATCGGGACCCGCAAACCAATACGCGTGCTTCGCAGGCGGATCAGTGCCCGTTCCCGAGCACCCTGGCGATCGCAGTGATGGTGTTCCAGTTGCGGGTCGTCACGGGCACCCCGAAGAGCCGGTCGATCGTGCCGAGGTAGCCGATGACCTTCATATGGCGCCGGTATTGGCCAAATACGAATCGTCCATCCCGCGCGAGAATCTTCAGCAGCCACTTGCCCTTCGGCGGAAGGCGGAGGGGGATCGACGGCTCGAGGCGCGGGCGCGCGGACAGAACGCTCACGAAGCGGACGATGCCCGGGCCCTCGAGCCGCCCGGGGTAGGGATTCTGCGACATCAGCCGGACGATCTCCCGCCCCTGGCAGATCATGATCTCGGTGTCGAACGGAAGCTCCCGCGTCAGCTCGGCGCCGAGCTTCGCGCGGGTGACCGGCCGCCGGATCACGAAGGTGCCCGCGGCGCCGATGTTGACGGCATCGAGGTGCTTGAGACGCGCGGCGAGCATCGCGGGCCGGAAGGTCCTGTGGCCGCCGACGTTCACTCCCCTCAGGAGAACCACGAGTGCCATGAAGCCTCCACACGCGCGCCTTTCGACCGGCATGCCTCGCACGAGGGTAGTGGCCGCGGTGGGGCCCCGCAACGTTGACCCCGGCGCGAAGCGGCGCGTAGAGTTCGCTTTCGTGTGCACGCTCCTCATCGGTGTCGACGCCGCCGCGCCGCGCTCGGTGATGCTGGCCGCGAACCGCGACGAGGACCCGGCGCGGCCGAGCGCTCCGCCCGGAGTGCTGGCCGAGGAGCCGCGCGTGGTGGGCGGGCGCGACCTCCTGAAGGGCGGCACGTGGCTCGCGGTCCGCGAGCGGCGCGCGGCGGTCGCGATGCTGAACCGCCGCGAGGAGACGGCGACCGCGAATCCCGCCCGGCCCTCGCGCGGGCGCCTCGCCTTGGACGTCGCGGCCGCGGGCGACGGGGGCGCCGCGGCCGCGCTGCGCTTCGCCCGCGAGGCCGCAGCGGCCGCCGACTACGCGCCGTTCTCCATGGTGTTCGCCTCTCCCGAGGGCAGCTGGCTGCTGTGGCGCGACGCCGGGCGCGCGATCGAGTCCGCGCCGATCGCGCCGGGGTGGCACGCGCTCACCCACGCGGATCTCGACGACCGCGAGGAGCCGCGCACCCGCTGGCTCCTCGGCCGGCTCGCGGGCTTCGCGCCGAAGACCCCCGCCGAGGCCGAGCGCGCGCTCCTCGACCTGCTTCGCTCCCACGGCGGCGGGGCCCCCGGCGCGGGCCCCACGCCGCCGGTCTGCCTGCACGCGGGCCGCATGGTCACGGTCTCCTCCGCGGTGGTCCACCTCGCCCGTGACGACGCGCGCTACCTTCACGTCGAGGGCCGGCCGTGCACCGGCACCGCGATCGACTGCACCCATCTCCTCAAGGGACGCTTGCCCGCCCTGGAGCGCGCATGAAGCTGGAAGGCCAGGTCGCGCTCATCACCGGCGGAAGCCGCGGCCTGGGGCTCGCGATCGCGCAGGCTCTCGCCGCCGAGGGCGCCGCGCTCGGGCTCGTGGCGCGCGACGGCGCCGAGCTGGAGAAGGCGGTGCAGCGGCTTTCGGCATCCGGCGCGCGCGCGCTGGGGGCCGAGGCCGACGTCACCCGCGCCGCAGACGTCGAGCGCGCCGTGCGCGCGGTGCTCGAGCGCTGGAACCGGCTCGACATCCTGGTGCTCAACGCCGGCACCTGGCAGGGCGCCAAGATCCACGAGATGACCGAGGCGGCCTGGGATCAGCTCCTCGCGCTCAACTTGAAGGGCGCGTTCCTCACGCTCAAGGCGGCGCTGCCGACGCTGATCGCGCAGAAGCGCGGCACGATCGTGGGGATCAGCTCGCTCGGCGGACTGGTGGGCCAGCCCGGGTCGTCCGCCTACGCCGCGAGCAAGTGGGGGCTGCGCGGCCTGCTCGAGTCCGCGGCCCTGGAGCTCAAGCCCCACCACATCCGCGTCTCGATCGTCTACCCGCACAACATGAACTCCGCTGGGCGCGCCATCGACCCGGGCTCCCCGGATCGGAACCAGTCGATCGAGCCGGGCGAAGTCGCCTCGCTGGTGGCCTGGATCTGCTGCGCCCCCGGCCACGTCTCGGTCGGCAACGTCTCGATCTGGCCGATCGACGCCGGGATCACGTGGAAGTAGTTGACACCGCGGCGCGCGTCGCGCCTAGAATGTGGAGCGGGGGCGTTCGACGAACGAGCGAGGGAGGGGTCCGGGATGGAAGTGAGCTTCCCCGAGTGCCGGAAATGCAACGACGGCGTGCTGCTGCCACTCTCCGACTACGGGCGCGACGGCGCGCCCATCACCTACAAGGCCTGGGTGTGCAGCAACCCGGGCTGCGGGTTCAACCTGCGGATCGACAACGGCGAGATCAGCCTGGGGCGCAGCATCGGCCTCTCGAGCAAGTAGAGCCCGGAGCGCGGGATTGATCCGGGCCATCGTCTTCGATCTCGACAACACGCTGACCGACTTCATGAAGATGAAGGCGGCCGCGATCGACGCGGCGATCGACGGCATGATCGACGCCGGGCTGAGGCTCCCGCGCGAGGCGGTGCGGGCGCGCATCGACGCGATCTACCAGGAGCAGGGGCTCGAGTACCAGCGGGTCTTCGACGAGCTGCTGGAGAGCGAGCTGGGCCACATCGACCCGCGCATCCTGGCCTCGGGCGTGGTCGCCTACCGCAGGGCGCGCGAGTCGACGCTCGTGCTCTATCCCCACGTGCAGATGACGCTGCTCGAGCTCGCCAAGCGCGGCATCCGTCTCGGCGTGGTGTCGGATGCGCCGCGCGCCCAGGTGTGGCTCCGGCTGTGCTCGCTCTCGCTCCAGCACGTGTTCGACGCGGTGGTCACGTTCGACGACACCGGCGAGCGCAAGCCGGGGGCGGCGCCCTTCCGCGAGGTGCTGCGGCGGCTCGGCGTCGAGCCGCGCGAGGCGCTCATGGTGGGCGACTGGGCCGAGCGCGACGTGGTGGGCGCCCGGGACCTCGGCATGACCACGGTCTTCGCCCGCTACGGCGACACCTTCGACACCGGCGAGTCGGGCGCCGATTTCGACATCGACGACGTGCTCGGGCTGCTGGCGATCGTCGACCGGCTGAACGCCGGAGACGCATCCCCCGCGGTCCGGGCGCGCGGGCAATAGTCCAGGACATCCACCGGGAGGTTCCATGGCGGAAGCCAAGGTCAAGGCATCGAAGCTCAGGGTCCACCAGCCGCCCGACGGAACGGGAGGGGTCGCGGGTCAGGTGCACGTCTACACCTTCGACGTGTTCCATCAGACCTTCCTTCCCGGCCGGGCGTTCGACACGGTCGAGAAGGCGGCGGCGTTCCAGCGCCACGAGCAGGAGAAGATCTACACCGAGCAAGAGGCCGACCCCGAGCTCTTCGACCTGCCCTTCCTCTCGAGCGATCCCGAGCTCCCTGCCCGCGTGGAGCGCGATTCCGAATACCGCGCGCGACTGGTCCGGGACCTGGGCTCGGAAGCGCGCGCGCGCGCGCGCCGGCACTGATCTCCCCCGGCCCGTGATCGTGCCGGTGCTGGCCGCAGCGCTCTCGGCGGCTCCCGCGCCCGGAACCGGGGCGCCGCCTCCGCCGCGCGCGGCCGCCGCGCCCGCCGCCACCCCGCTTCGCATCCCGGGCGCGTGGATGCGTTTCGGCAAGACCCAGGCGCAGAGCCTCGCGCAGTCCGCGCTCGCCCCGGTCAAGGCCGGAGCGTACCAGGGCGACGCGACCTGGTACGGGATCCCGGGGCAGGCCACGCTCACCTTCCGAGAGGATCGCCTCGAGCGCATCCGGTTCGAGGCCAGGGACCCGGCGCCGTACTGGATCGACTACGCCTTCGACCAGCTCCGGCGCACGGGCTACCGGGCGCGCTGGAAGCGGAACGAGCCCGGGAACAAGGTCTGCGATTGGGAGGGCGCCACGCTCGTGCACCTGGAGGTCGGGGAGCACTTGCTGCGCGCCGAGATCTCGGGCACGGCGGCGGCGCCTGAGGGAGAGGAGCCCGCGCACGCGCCGCCGCCCGCGGTCTCCCGCGCGGAGCCACCGGCCCCGGCGGCGCCGGCCCCCGCTGCGCCTGCTCCCACCGCTGCGCCTGCCACCGCCGCAGCGCCGCCGGCCGCGGCGTCCGCCGCGGCTTCGCAGAACCCGCCCGCGATGCCCGACACCGTGCCCGTGTTCCCCGCGACCTTCGTGCTGGGACGCGCCGCGCCCGAGGGGGCGCCCGCAGTCCCCGCGCTCGCCGATTCCACCCCGCTCAGGGCACCCGCCTATCCGGACCGGGCGCGCGCGGCCGGGGTGCAGGGCCGCGTCTGGGTGCGGGTGCTGGTGGACACGAGCGGCGCCGCCATCGCGGCAGAGGTCGCGCGCTCCATTCCCGAGCTCGACAGCGCCGCGGTGGCGGTGGCGCGGAGCTGCCGGTTCCGGCCCTTCGCTCCCCAGGGCGCGCGGGTCCGGTTCCGCATCGAGATCCCCGTGACCTTCACGGCGCGCTGACCGTGCTCCTCCTCACCGCCGCCGAGATGCGCGAGCTGGACCGCGCCACGATCGAGAGCGGGCACGCCACCGGACAAGCGCTCATGGAGCGGGCCGGCGCCGGGGTCGCGGAGGCGATGGAGCGCCGCTACGGGCCGGCGCTGGCGCTGCGGGTGCTGGTGCTGTGCGGGACCGGCAACAACGGCGGCGATGGCTTCGTCGCCGCGCGGCACCTCAGGGTGCGGGGCGCCGAGACGCACGTCGGGCTCGCGGGAGAGCGCGCCCGGGTGCGGGGCGAGGCGCTCGCCCACCTCGAGCGTCTCGAGCGGGAAGGCGCGAGCGTGGTCGAGCTGCGATCCGAGGATGCGCTCGAGCGCTTCCTCGCCACGCGCGAGCGCTGGGACTTCGCGCTCGACGCGCTGCTCGGCACCGGAGCGCGCGGCGGGCTCGAGGGGCTGGTCGCCGCGGGAGCCCAGGCCCTGCGCGACCTGGACGACGCGGGGACGCGCGTGGTCGCGGTCGACCTTCCGACCGGGGTGCACCCCGACACCGGCGAGATCGCGCGCCGCGCGGTGCGCGCCGATCTCACCGTGACCTTCGGAGCCCCCAAGCGCGGGCACCTGCTCTACCCGGGGCGCGCATTCGTGGGCGCGCTCGAGGTGGTGGACATCGGCCTCCTGCCCGCGGTCCCCGAGGGCGGGCGCTTCGCGGTCGAGCTCGCCACCGCGATCGGGACGGCCGACCTCCTGCCCGCGCGCGAGCCGCGCGCCCACAAGGGCTCGGCGGGCCGCGTGCTCGTCGCCGGGGGCTCCCCGGGGCTGACCGGGGCGGTGGCGCTCGCCGCCCGCGCCGCCACGCGCGCGGGCGCCGGCTACGTCCAGTGCGCGGTGCCCGCGAGCCTCAACGACATCCTCGAGATCAAGCTCACGCCGGAGATGACGCTGCCCGCGCCCGAGACCGGCGCGCGCACGCTGTCGCGCGCGGCGCTCGAGAGGATCACGGGCTGGGCCGCGCGCGCCGACGCGGTGCTGGTGGGCTCGGGACTCTCGCGCAACGCCGAGAGCGCAGCACTCGCGCGCGGGCTGGTGGCCGCGCGCACCCGCCCCACGGTGCTCGACGCGGACGGGCTCAACGCGTTCGAGGGTCGCCCGGCGTTCGAGGCGCCCTCGGGAGCGCCGATCGTGCTCACCCCCCACCTCGGCGAGATGGCGCGGCTCACCGGCGAAACCGCGGCCGCGCTCGAGGCGTGGCGCATCGACGCGGCGCGCGAAGCGGCGTCGAGCTGGAAGGCGGTGGTGGTGCTGAAGGGCGCGCCGACCGTGACCGCCGGACCCGACGGCCGCGCCACGGTGAATCCGACCGGCAACCCGGGCCTCGCCACCGCCGGCACCGGCGACGTGCTCGCGGGCATGATCGCCGCGCTGCTCGCCCAGCGCCTCGACCCCTACGACGCGGCGCGCGCCGCCGTCTACGTCCACGGCCTGGCCGCGGACCGGCTCGCGGGCGAGAAGGGCCAGCTCGGGCTCGACGCGGTCGACGTGCTCGAGGCAGTGCCCGCGGCGATGCTGGCGCTCACCCGCGCGCGCGACGAGGCGCTGGAGAAACGACTGCGCCCGGCCTGAGCGCGGTTCGCCGGGGCCGGGCGCCGAGTGAGCCGCCTTAGAGATGCGGCTGGATCCTCGACAGCAGAGCGGGCTTGGGCAGGGCGCCGACCCAGCGCTCGACGACGTTCCCGCCCTTGAAGAGCAGCAGGGTTGGGATGTTCATCACGCCGTAGCGGATGGAGATCTCCCCGTTGTCGTCGACGTCGAGCTTGACCACCTTGAGACGTCCGGCGTACTCCGTTGCAATTTGCTCGACGATGGGCGCGATCGCCCGACAGGGACCACACCACGCCGCCCAGAAGTCCACCAGAACCGGGACATCGGATTGCAGGACTTCCTTTTCGAACGATTGTTCGGTGACGGCGACCGCGTTTCCCATGGAAACACCCCCCCTCGGAACGTGGTGTACTATACACGCAAACGCTATTTGCGATGCGCCGCGGTCGGAAAGGATGCCTCGCGGACCGCCTGCGTCCCCGAGGAGACGCCGGAGGAATCCGCCCCCGCGCGTCGCGGCGCGCGAGCCGTGACCCCGAGCCCGAACCGTACAGGAACCGCCCGCCGAGAGCCGCTCCGACCGCCGACCCATGATCCCGCTGCGCGACCAGAATCCCTCGCAATCCACGCCGGTCGTGACGCGCGCCCTGATCGCCGTCAACGTGGCGACGTTCCTCTACGAGCTCTCGCTCGGCCCCGAGCTGCGCGACTTCATGTTCTCCTGGGGCCTGATCCCGGCGCGCATCCCGGAGGCCCTCGACATCGGAGGGGACGCGCTGGCGCAGGCCGGGTTCACGTTCCTGAGCTCGATGTTCCTGCACGGCGGCTGGATGCACCTGATCGGGAACATGTGGTACCTGTGGATCTTCGGCGACAACGTCGAGGACCGCTTCGGCTCCGCGCGGTTTCTGCTCTTCTATCTCGCCGCCGGCGTATCGGCCTCGGTGCTCCACGTGCTCACGAACGCCGGATCGCCGCTCCCCACTCTGGGCGCGAGCGGGGCGATCGCGGGGGTGCTCGGCGCCTACGCGGTGATGTTCCCGGGGGCGCGGGTCATCACGCTGGTGCCGTTCTTCCCGTTCTTCCAGGTGGTCCCGCTGCCCGCGCTGCTGGTGCTCGGGCTGTGGTTCGTGATCCAGTTCTTCAGCGGCGCGCTCTCGGTCGGCTTCGGCGCCGCGACGGGCGGCGTGGCGTGGTGGGCCCACATCGGCGGCTTCCTGTTCGGCGTCCTGGTGGCCGCCGCGGGCGGCCGCCCCCGGCGCGGGCGCGAGTCGCGCGCCTGGGTCGAGTGAGCCCTCACCCCGCGTCCCGCCCCGTTCCGGGATCGCGTCAAATGCGTTAGCATTCCCGGGCTGGAGACTGCGTCGACCCTGAGGAGGAGGAGGCCATGCGCGAAGATCTCGACCGACTGATGAAGGAGCGCGGCCTCGCCGGGCTGATCGTGGTCGCCCTCGACCGCTACAGCCCGGCCATGTACTACGCCGCCGGCCAGCGCATCCACTACGGCATCTACTTCCGCGGGTCGGACGGGCGCGCCTACCTGGTGCACGACCCGATGGAGCGCGATCAGGCCGCGGCCGTGGGCTGCGAGCACGCCGCCTTCGAGCAGCACGGCATGACGCGGATCCAGGACGAGGAGGTCTCGCCCGCGCGCGTCTTCGGCCGCCTGGCGGGCGAGATCAGCGCCCAGCTCGGCTTCGCGGGCCCGGTCGCATGGTTCGGCGAGACCCCGGTGGGCGTGGCGCACACGCTGCTGGCGCGCGCGCGCGAGGTGAACCCCGCGCTGCGCGTGGACGACGGCCACCCCGACATCCTCTCGCTCGCCCGCATGACCAAGAGCGACGCCGAGGTGGAGGTGATCCGCCAGGCGGCGCGCGGCGCCGTGGACGCGATCGCGCGGCTGCGCGCGTACCTCGCCGGGCTCCGGCGCGACGGCGACGGCTTCCGCGCCAACGGCTCGGGCCCGGTGCGGATCGGCGACCTGCGCCGGCTGCTCCACTCCGTCTTCCTCGAGCACGGGCTCGAGGGCGGCGAGTCGATCGTCTCCCAGGGCCGCGACGCCGGCGTGCCCCACAACCGCGGCAACGACGCCGAGCCGCTCCGGGCCGGGACGCCGCTGCTGGTCGACATCTTCCCGGGCGAGGCCGGCGGCGGATACTTCAGCGACCTCACCCGCACCTTCTGCCTCGGCCCGGCGCCCGAGCCGCTGCGGCGGCTCTACGGCGACGTACACGACGCCTTCCGGGCCGGCATGGAGTCGCTCGCCGTGGGGCGCCCCTGCCGCACCTTCCAGGAGGTGGTGTGCGACCTGTTCGAGGCCCGCGGCCACGCCACGGTGCGCTCGCGACAGGGAACCGTGGAGGGCTACGTGCACGGCCTCGGCCACGGCGTGGGGCTCGCGGTGCACGAGCCGCCGCGGCTCGGCGGCCCGCCGTCCAACACCCAGGCGCTCGAGCCCCGCATGGTGGTCACGGTCGAGCCCGGGCTCTACTACCCGTCGCGCGGACTCGGCGCGCGCATCGAGGACCTGGTGCTGGTGAGGAGCGACGGCACGCTCGAGAACCTGACGCCCGCGCCCTACGACCTCGAGATCGAGCCCCGCGGTTGAAGCGCCTGCACCAGGTCGAGAACCCGCCGCGGGGCGAGCGCGCGCTGCTCGTCGGCCACGCCGGCCGCGCCGGGCGCGACGGCGCGCACTTCGAGCGCTCGATGGAGGAGCTGGCGAGGCTGGCCGGCACCGCCGGAGCGCGCGTCCAGGGCCGGATGGTGCAGAAGCGCGGCCGGATCCATCCCGCCACCTTCATCGGGCGCGGCAAGCTCGAGGAGCTGGGGGCGCTCGCCCAGGAGCGCGACGTCGACCTCGCGATCTTCGACGACGACCTCACGCCCGCCCAGGTGCGCAACCTGGAGAAGGCGCTCGGGGTCAAGGTGGTGGACCGCTCCGAGCTGATCCTCGACATCTTCGCGCGGCGCGCGCGCACCCGCGAGTCGCGGCTCCAGGTCGAGCTGGCGCAGCTCCAGTACATGATGCCCCGGCTCACCGGGATGTGGAAGCACCTCGAGCGCCAGGCCGGCGGCATCGGGACGCGCGGCCCGGGCGAGACCCAGCTCGAGACCGACCGCCGCATCGTGCGCGAGAAGATCGCGCGCCTCCGGAAGGCACTCGAGGGCGTGGAGCGCGAGCGCGAGACCCAGCGCCGCCAGCGGCGCGGCGAGTTCCGCGTCGCGCTCGTGGGCTACACCAACGCCGGCAAGAGCACGCTGTTCAACGTGCTCACCCGCGCCAAGGTGTTCGTCGAGGACCTGCTGTTCGCCACCCTCGACGCGACCACGCGCCAGATGGTGAGCCCGGAGCGCGAGGTGGCGCTGGTCACCGACACGGTGGGATTCATCCGCAAGCTCCCGCACCATCTCGTGGCCTCGTTCCACAGCACGCTCGCCGAGGCGATCGAGGCCGACCTGCTGCTCCACGTGGTGGACGCCTCGGCGCCCGACTTCCGCCGCCAGATGGCCGCGGTCGAGGAGGTGCTGGAGGAGATCCTCGAGCGGCCGCGGCCCACGGCGCTGGTGTTCAACAAGTGCGACCGCCTGGGAGACGGGCCCGACGCCGCGGCCCTGCGCGCCGAGTTCGGCGGGGCGCACGTGATCTCGGCCCTGAGCGGCGAGGGGCTCGACCCCCTGCGCGAGTTCCTGTGGCGCGAGCGGGCGGGCTTCCGGGCGGCGCCACCGGCCGCGCCCGCGCGCGACGGGACCGGCCGCGCGGCGGCGTCATGACCGCGGCGCCCCCGGCCACGCTGCGCACGCTGCGCTTCGGCCACAGCCCCGACGCCGACGACGCCTTCATGTTCTACGGCTTCCACGCCGGGCTCGCCTCGGTCCCGGGCTGCCGCGTGGAGCACGTGCTCGAGGACATCCAGAGCCTGAACCGCCGCGCGCTCGAGCGCGCCGACCTCGAGATCACGGCGGTCTCGGCGCACGCCTACGCCTTCATCGCGGATCGCTACGCCGTGCTCTCCTGCGGCGCCTCCATGGGCATGGGCTACGGCCCGGTGGTGGTCGCCCGCGCCTGGCGCGCGCCCGAATCCCTGCGCGGCGCGCGGGTCGCGGTGCCAGGTCGCCTGACGACCGCGGCGCTGCTGCTCGCGACCGAGTGCCCCGGATCCATCCCGGTCGAGGTGCGTTTCGACCGCATCCCGGACACCGTGGCCGCGGGCGAGGTCGAGGCCGGCGTGATCATCCACGAGAGCCAGCTCACCTACGGCGACCAGGGGCTGGTCAAAGTGCTCGACTTCGGCGAGCGCTGGCGCGACCGCGACGGGCTGCCGGTCCCGCTCGGGCTCGACGTGGTTCGGCGCGACCTCGGCATGGAGACGATGCGCGCGGTGAGCGCCGGATTCCGCGCCAGCATCCAGGCCGCGCTCGACCACGAGCGCGAGGCGCTCGGCTACGCGCTCGGCTTCGGGCGCGGCCTCGATGCCGAGCGCGGGCGCAGGTTCGTGCGCATGTACGTAAACGACCTCACGCTCGACATGGGCGAGGTCGGCCGCGCGGCGCTCGCGCGGCTCTACCGGCGCGCGGTCGAGGCCGGCGCGATCGAGCGCGCCCCGGAGATCGAGCTGGTCTAGCGCCGGGCCGCCGCCGAGGCCGCGGCCCCCGCTCGCCGGCGCGCGCCACCGGCGTCATTCGCGGATTCCGCACCGCGTCGCGTCGTCGAGTTGACGAATTCTTGTGTTGACGACCTGCGCGCGCGCCGGATCCGTGGCGCGCGGCCGTTCATGCCACCGCGCGCCAGCGTGCGCAGGATGCCCGCAGGCAGCGCGATTCTCTGCGCGGCAGGAAAAAGCTCGTGGCGCCCCCTGCGATGCGTTCCCCGCGGCCCTGCGTGCGCCGAAATATGCCGTGATACAACGTGTGCGCCCCGCGGCCCCCGAGATCACACCCAGCCCCCGCTGGAGTTTCGGGCCATGAATGCCTGCGTCACCACCAATCCCTTCGCGACTTCCCATTTCAGCAACCAGGCCCTGCTGCTCGACTTCGACCAGCGCGTCGCGCACGATCGCAAGTCGTTCGCCGTGATCCTCACCCGCATCGCCGAGATCGACGAGCGCAAGCTCTATCTGGCGGAGGGCTATTCCTGCATGAAGGCCTTCCTCATGGAGCGGATGCGCCTCACCGAGGGCGCGGCCTACAAGCGCCTCACTACGGCGCGTCTGGCCCGCCAGTATCCGGGCATCCAGGTCGCGCTGGCCGACGGGCGGCTCCACATGCGAGCGGTGCTGATGCTGGGGCCGTACCTCACATCGGGGAACGCGGACGAGCTGGTGGCGGCGGCCGCGGGCAAGACCCGCTTCGAGCTCGAGGTCCTGCTCGCCGGGCGCTTCCCCAAGCCCGACGTGCCGGACCGGCTCGAGCCCATCGTCTCGTCGCAAGCGGCGTCCGTGATATCCGCCGAGTTCGCTCCGGCGGGCGCACTCGCTCCAGCGGGTTCACTCGCTCCGGAGCGAGTGAAAACAACCATGCCTGACGAATGCAGGCATGCCGAAGCGCTTTCATCCGTCGCGACAGGCGCACTGGATCCGGAGCGAGTGGACGCTTCCGGGCCGTGCCCGAGGGTGACGCCGCTCTCGCCAGGGCGCTACCGGTTCGGCGGCACCTGGGACCAGGAGGGCTACGAGCTCTACAACGACTTCCGGGCGTTGGTGAGCCACGAGGTGCCGTCGGGGGACTTGTCTCAGGTGCTCAAGGAGGCCGTGAGGATCGCAAAGGCCGAGGTCGAGAAGCGCAGATTCGGTGCGACCAGTCGTCCGGGTCACTCCCGGCCGACCCAGTCAGCCCGACGCATACCGGCCGCGGTCAGGCGCGCGGTCTACGAACGTGACGGCGGCCGGTGCGCGTTCGTGAGCGACGCGGGGAGACGCTGCACGGAAACCCGGTTCCTGGAAATCGATCACATCGAGGCGGTCGCGCGCGGCGGCGAGGCGACGGTGGAGAACCTGCGCCTCCTGTGCTCTGCCCACAACCAGTACGCCGCCGAGCGCGAGTTCGGCGCAGAGTTCATGAGCCGCAAGCGCGAGCAGACACGCCGCGCCCGGGCGTAATCGCGGGCGTCTGCGCACCACCGCCTCGAAGGGGTGCGCGGTACCGGGCGCCTGACGTGGAAGCATTCAAACGCTGCGGCCGGCGGCGGGTTCGCGGGAGTCACCCGATTCGGGATTCTTTCCCGGTTCCAGACGCTGCTTGCATCCCGGCACACCCGCCGCTAGACTGCCCCGCCGTATCCGAAGCAGAAGCCCCGCGCTTCTCACCCTCCGCGGGCCCGGTCAGGCCTCGCCCGAGGGTTCGCGACACCGGTCGCCGCCGCGTGCGGCTCCCGGGCATCGGCTCGACGCCGGGCGGGGTCTTCGTGCGAGGAGATCCCGCCCGGCGTCTTTGCGTGCGCGCATCGGCCGCCGGGGCCCCGAGTTCCGTTTCCCAACCGGAGGTGAACGCCATTTCGACACCGAAGCTACCCGAGGTTCGCGTCAACGAGCGCATTCGAGTCCCCCAGGTTCGCGTCATCGGCGATGACGGCACGCAGGTCGGCGTGCTTCCGGTGCGCGACGCCCTCACGCTCGCCCAGTCCAAGGGCCTCGACCTGGTCGAGGTGTCGCCCACGGCGCGCCCGCCGGTGTGCCGCATCATGGACTACGGGAAATTCAAGTACGAGCAGAACCGAAGGGCGCGAAAGGCGCGAAAGAAGCAGCATCAGATGCAGCTCAAGGAGATCAAGATGCGCCCCAAGATCGAGGACCACGATTACAACTTCAAGCTGCAGCACGCGCGTGGGTTCCTCGAGGGGCGCGACAAGGTCAAGCTCACGGTCACGTTTCGCGGGCGCGAGATCGCCCATCAGGAGATCGGCCACCGGCTGATCCAGAAGGTGATCGCGTCGCTGGCCGACGTCTCGACCGTGGAGTCTCCGCCGCGCTCGGAGGGCCGCACGCTCACGAGCGTGCTCATGCCCAAGCAGAAGAGCATCACGCGGTCCGAGAGTCGCGACAGCGCGGAGGTCCCCGCCGCGCGCGCGGCGAGCCCCGGCCCGCGCGTCGAGGCCGGCCCGCGCGTCGAGACCGGCCCGCGCGTCGAGACCGGCCCGAAGGAGTAACGAATGCCCAAGCAGAAGACGAATCGAGCCGCCGCCAAGCGGTTCAAGGTCACCGGAACCGGCAAGGCGATGCGGGCGCATTCCAGCCTGCGCCACGGCATGATCGGCAAGCGGCGCTCGCGCAAGCGCCGGCTCGGCGGCATGGTGGTCGTGGCGGCCGCGGACCAGGCCCGCGTGCTGCGCCTGCTCGGCAAGCGCTGACTCACCCGCGGGAGAGATCGATCGCATCCCGAGGCGGGCGCCCGCGTGCCCGCGGGAGAAGGAGGTAGGATTCCATGCCACGCGCAAAAACCGTCGTCCCGGGCCGCGCCCGGCGGCGCAAGGTGCTCACGGCCGCCAAGGGCAACATCGGCGGCCGCCGCAAGCTCTTCAAGTCCGCGCTCCAGACCCTGCAGCGCGCCGGCCAGTTCGCCTACGAGCACCGGCGCCTGCGGAAGCGCGACTTCCGCCGCCTGTGGATCGTGCGCATCAACGCCGCGGCCCGCATCAACGGCCTCTCCTACAGCACCCTGATCTCCGGGCTCAAGCGCGCCCACGTGGACGTGAACCGCAAGCTGCTCGCCGATCTCGCGGTGCGTGACGCGGCCGCGTTCGCGAAGCTGGCGGAGGTGGCGAAGTCGGCGGTGGCGTGATGGCCGTGGGCTCGCGGGACGCGACGCTCGATCCGGGCTGGAGCACCGCGGATCCGACGCCGCTCGCCCCGGACCACGCGCAGCGCCTGGCCGAGCTGACCGGGCTCGACCCGGCGCTCGCCGACCTCTACCGCCGCGGCGCCGAGGCGCTGGCGGGCGCGGCGGACGCGGCGGCCTTGAACGAGCGCCACACCGCGCTGCTCGGGCGCGAGCGCGGGGTGGTGAGCCGCGCGCTCGCCGAGCTGCCCGCGCTCGCGGTCGAGGCGCGCAAGACCCGCGGCCGCGGGCTCAACCTGGTCAAGCGCTGGCTCGGAGAGATCGCCGAGGCGCGGCGCGCCGCGATCCTCGCCGAGGCCGGGACCCGGGAGGCGGTCGACGTCACGCTGCCGGGACGCCGTCCGTGGGTCGGCCGCCGCCACGTGCTGGGCCGCATCCGCGACGACCTGCTCGAGCTCTTCCACGGACTTGGCTACTCGGTGTACGAAAGCCCCGAGGTGGAGCGCGACGAGTACAACTTCACCAAGCTCAACTTCCCGCCCGACCACCCGGCCCGCGACGCGCACGACACCTACTTCGTCCGCGAGGACGTGGTGCTGCGCACCCACACCTCGCCCGGCTGGGTGCGCGCGATGGAGGAGCGGAAGCCGCCCTTGCGCCTGGTGTTCCCGGGCCGCGTCTACCGCGCCGAGCAGGTGGACGCGAGCCACATGGACCAGTTCCACCAGATCGACGGTCTGTTCGTCGACCGCAACGTCTCGATGGCCGACTTGAAGGCGACCCTGAACACCTTCGCGCGCGCGATCTACGGCGAGGGCACGCGCACCCGGCTGGTGCCCATCTACTTCCCGTTCGTCGAGCCCGGCTGCCAGATGGACGTGGAGTGCTCGATCTGCGGCGGCAAGGGGCGGGTCGCGGGCGAGGGCGGCGAGCGGCGCTGCTCGGTGTGCAAGGGCACGGGCTGGATCGAGCTGCTGGGGGCGGGCATGGTGCATCCCGAGGTGTTCCGCGCCGTGGGATACGACCCCGAGGAGGTCACGGGCTTCGCCTTCGGGATGGGGCTCGAGCGCATCGCCATGATGCGCTACGGCATCCCCGAGATCCGCCTGTTCCTGGAGAACGACCTGCGCTTCCTCCACCAGTTCTGACCCGCGTGCTTCCCGTCCACCCCTCGACCGAGGCCCTCCGATGAAGAAGATCCTGCTCTGGGTGTCCGCGGCGCTGCTGGCCGCGCTCGCGGTCTTCGCCGTTCCCACGATCTGGTTCAAGCCGTGGTCGATCGACCACTACTACATGCGCGTGTTCCTGCGCTTCGCGATGCGCCATCCGACCTTCATGACCCAGCTCGGCATGCTCGACGGCACGCCCTTCGACCACTACTCGGACAAGCTCGACGACCTGTCGCCCGAGTTCGAGCGCATGGAGTCCGGGAAGGTGAAGGAGGAGCTGGCCATGCTCCGCCGCTACGACCGCAGCCGGATGAGCGCGGGCGAGCGGCTCTCGGCCGACGTGCTGGGCTGGTTCCTCGAGAACCAGTCGAAGAGCGACCGGTTTCTCTTCTACGACTACCCGGTGAACCAGATGTTCGGGGTCCAGAGCGCGCTCCCCGATTTCATGATGACGGTCCACCCCCTCAAGCACCCGCCGGACGCCGAGAACTACATCCGGCGCCTCTCGCACTTCGGCGCCGCGTTCGACCAGACGCTCGCCGGGCTCGAGCTCCGGCGCTCGAAGGGGATCGTGCCGCCGCGCTTCGTGCTCGATCGCGTGCTCAAGGAGATGCGCGACTTCACCGCCAAGCCCGCCGCGCTCAATCCGCTCGTCACCACGTTCGCGACCCGCATCGACAGCATCCGCGGGCTCGACTCGGAGAAGCGGGAAGCCCTGGTGGCGCGCGCCGAGCGGGAGGTCGCGGGCACGGTGTACCCGGCCTACGCGCGACTGATCGCCGGCTGCGAGAAGCTCGAAGCCTCGGCCACGACCGAGGACGGGGTGTGGAAGCTCCCGGACGGCGACGCCTTCTACCAGAACTGCCTGCGCGGGCACACCACGACCGATCTGCCGGCCGACAGCATCCACGCCCTCGGCCTGCGCGAGGTCGACCGCATCCAGGGCCAGATGCGCGCCCTGCTGCGCGAGCGCGGCTACAAGGTGGACGACGTGGCCGCGGCGATGCAGAAGCTGGTGAAGGAGCCGCGCTTCCACTACCCGGCCGGCGACGAGGGGCGGGCCAAGATCCTCGCCGACTACCAGAGCATCATCGACGACGCCGACCACCGGATGAGCGCGCTGTTCGACGTGCGCCCCAAGACCGGCGTGAAGGTGGAGCGCGTGCCGGCGTTCAAGGAGGCCACCGCCCCCGGCGGCTACTACAACCCCGGCAGCATGAACGGCGCGCGGCCGGGCGTCTTCTACGCCAACCTGCGCGATCCCGCGGAGACCCAGCGCCCGGGCATGCGCACCCTGGCCTACCACGAGGCGATCCCGGGGCACCATTTCCAGCTCACGGTGGCGCAGGAGATGAAGGGCCTGCCCTTCTTCCGGCGCGTGCTCCCCTTCACCGCGTACTCCGAGGGCTGGGGGCTCTACGCCGAGCACCTGGCGCTCGAGAACGGCTTCCACCAGGACGCCTTCGACTCGCTCGGCGCGCTCCAGGCCGACCTGTTCCGGGCGGTGCGCCTGGTGGTGGACACCGGCATCCACCGCTCGCGCTGGACGCGCCAGCAGGCGATCGACTACATGGTGCGCAACACCGGCCTCGACACCACCAAGGTGGTCACCGAGATCGAGCGCTACATCGTGCTGCCGGGGCAGGCATGCGCCTACAAGGTGGGCGAGCTCGAGATCCTCCAGCTCCGGCAGAAGGCGATGGACGCGCTCGGGGGGCACTTCGACATCCGCAAGTTCCACGACGTGGTCCTCACCAACGGGGCGCTGCCGCTGTCGATCCTGGAGCGCGTGGTGGACGAGTGGATCGCGGCCGAGAAGCGGGCGGAGTCGCAGGCCGGCCGCGGCTGAGAGGGCGCGATGAAGCTTCCGATCTCCTGGCTGCGCGAGTGGGTCGAGGTGGGCGCCACGCCCGAAGAGGTGGCGGACGCGCTCACGCGGCGCGGCTTCTACGTCGAGGGGATCGAGGTCCACGGCCGCGACTACCCGGGCGTGGTGGTGGCGCGCGTGCTCGAGGTCGGCCGCCACCCCAACGCCGACCGCCTCACGCTATGCAAGGTGGAGGCGGGCGGCGCGCCGCTCCAGGTGGTGTGCGGCGCCCCCAACGTCACGGCCGGGATGATCGCGCCGCTCGCCACGGTGGGCGCGGTGCTGCCGGGCGGCACGACGATCAAGAAATCGAAGATCCGCGGCCTCGAGAGCGAGGGCATGCTGTGCTCGGCCCGCGAGCTCGAGCTCTCGGAGGACCACGAGGGCATCGTGGACCTCGCCGCGCTCACGGGCGGCTCGGGCGATCTCGTCCCGGGCGCGCCGCTCTCGAGCGTGCTCGGGCCCCCGGAGCAGATCCTCGAGGTCGAGGTGCCGTTCAACCGCCCCGACGCGCTGGGCGTGGTGGGCCTCGCGCGCGAGGTGAAGGCGGCGTTCAACGGGCGCTGGACCGACCACGCGAGCGCGCGCCTCGCCAACCGCTGGCAGGGGCGCTCCGACTTCGTGCTCGAGATCGAGGACCCCGAGGGCTGCCCGCGCTACATCGCCCAGACGATCGAGAACGTCTCGGTCGCGCCCTCGCCGCGCGCGATCGCGGAGCGGCTCGAGCTCATGGGGATGCGCCCGATCAACCTCCTCGTGGACCTCACCAACTACGTGATGCTCGAGTACGGCCAGCCCATGCACGCGTTCGACCTCGCCGGGCTCAAGGGCCCCGCGATCCGGGTGCGGCGCGCCGCCGAAGGCGAGCGCCTCGTCACGCTCGACGGCAAGGAGCGCGCCTTGAACGGCGAGGTGCTGGTGATCGCCGACCGCGAGCGCGTGATCGCGCTCGCCGGCGTGATGGGGGGCGCCGAGACCGAGGTCGGCCCGGGCACCACGGCCATCCTCCTCGAGTGCGCCTGCTTCCAGCCCCAGCGCGTGCGGCGCGGGGCGCGCGCGCTCGGGATCGCGAGCGAGGCCTCGCGCCGGTTCGAGCGCGGCGTGGACCCGGACGTGGGCCCGGCGGCGGTGGCGCGCTTCCTCGCCCTGCTGCGCGAGCACAGCTCGGACGCCAAGCTCGGCCCGGCGCGCGACCGGAGCGCGAACGAGGGCAAGCGCCGCCACCTGACCCTGCGCTCCGCGCGCTTCGCCCGTCTCGCCGGCCACTCGCTCACCGTCCCCGAGATGCGGCGCTACCTCGAGAGCTTCGAGTTCGGCGTCGAGGCCGGCGACCCGATGCGGGTGACCGTGCCGCCGTGGCGCACCGACATCGCGATCGAGGACGACCTGGTCGAGGAGGTGCTGCGCGCCCAGGGCTACGACCGGATCGGCGAGGCGCCGCTCGAGACCCGCGGCGTGTTCGCGGTCCGCACGCCGCGCGAGGCCGGGATCGAGCGGGCGCGGGCGGCGTTCCTCGCCCGCGGGCTCACCGAGGCGTGGACCACCTCGCTGGTGAGCGCGCCCGAGGCCGAGGCCGCGGCCCGGCTGCTCGGCGAGGAGAGCGCGTCGCTCGTCTCGCTGCGGAATCCGATGAGCCGCGAGGGCGAGATGCTGCGTCCCAATCCCTTGCCCGGGCTGCTGCGCGCCACCGCCCACAACCTGCGCCAGGGCCGGGCGGCGGTGCGGCTCTTCGAGCTGGGGAAGGGCTTCCGCGCCCGCGGGAACGATCTGCCCGAAGAGGTCGCGATGGCGGCGGCGGTGGTGGTGGGGCCGCGCTACGCGCACGCTCACGACGAGCGCGAGCCGCTCACCGATTTCGCCGCGGCCAAGGGACTGTGGGAGGCGTGGCTGGAGGAGATGCGCGTTGACAGTGCCGGATGGCGGGCCTATTCTGCGCCGGGGTGGAAACCCGGTGCCAGCGCGGAGGTTGCAGGCGCCACCTCACGCATCGGATGGGCGGGGACGCTGGGCCAGCCGCTGCTCGAGCAGTGGGAGATCGAGGTCCCGGCCCGCCACGAGGTGCACCTGTTCGTGGCGCTCCTCGACGCCGTGCTCGGCACGGCCCGGACGCGGGTGACGTTCTCGGCCTCCGGGCGGTTCCCGCCGGTGCGGCGCGATCTGGCGTTCTTCGTTCCCCGGAGCGTCACGCACCGGCAGATCGAGGAGGCGCTGGTCGGGGCCGCGGGCGAGCGGCTCGCGTCGCTGGAGCTGTTCGACGTCTACTCGGGCCCGGGCACCCCGGAGGGCATGAAGAGCCTGGCGTTCGCGCTCGAGTTCCAGCATCCGGAGCGGACGCTGACGGAGTCCGAGGTCCGGGCGATCCAGGAGAAAATGGTGGCGGCCGTGACCCGCACCTTGGACGGCCGCCTGAGGGAGAGATGAACGAGACCAGCCCGGCGGTGAGCACCGACCTCGACCGGCTCTCCGAGCGCGTCGAGAAGGCCGCCTCGCTGGTGCAGCAGCTCCGGGACGACCGGGCGCGGCTCGAGCGCGAGCGCGACGAGCTGGCCCGCCGTCTCAAGGAGTCGGAGCAGAAGCTTCAGGGCCAGGATGTCGCCGCGCTTCTCGGCGAGCTCGCCTCGCTCCGGCGCGAACAGCGCGAGTGGGCGAGCGAGAGGCGCGACGTGGCCTCCCGGATCGAGTCGCTGGTGCGCAAGCTCGAGCGGCTCGAGAGCTGAACCCCGGGCCGGCGCGGCGCTCGCGTCGCGGCGGCTCCGGACCGAAACCAAGTACGATCTGTCGCAGGGAAACGCGGTGAAGCGAGGGCTCAATGGACGCCAAGAACCCGGTCCAGGTCACGATCTTCGGCCACAGCTACACCATCCGGAGTGAGACCGACCAGGCCTACGTCCTGGAAGTGGCCGCCTACGTGGACCGTACGATGCGCGAGATCACCGACAAGCTGCCGGTGGCCCCGCTCACGAAAGTGGCGATCCTCGCCTCTCTCAACATTGCCGACGAGCTGTTCAAGGAGCGCGCCCGACACCAGGCCCAGTCGCGGGAGCTGAATCATCAGGCGGCGCGTCTCCACGCAGTCCTGGACGATCTGCTTCAGGACAGCCCTTCGCGATGAGGAGGAGCAGAGCCGGCGCTTCAGCGTGATTTCCCTGCCGTGCGCGTGATGCCTCGGAGTTCTTGAACCAACAGACTCTAACGGGGCGTCCCGGTGGCCGGCGACGTCGCACCGCCTCGCCCGCTGAGGGCGGGCGGAGGACCGACCCGGTCGAAGGGCCGCCCACCTGGCTTGCCAGGCTTCAAGAACCAAAGGGCACACGGCAATTCGGCGGGGAACCTTCCCTGCCTTGGGCCCCGGGGCCACCAGGTCCCGGGGCCGGGGGGAGTCGGGATGGGCATCGCGAACCTGATCGGCGGCATCGCACTCGGTGCCGTCGTGGCGTTTTTCGCCGGCTACTTGCTGCGCGCCCGCATCGGCCGGTCCAAGCTCACCAGCGCCGAGCGGCAGGCCCAGGGCGTGGTCGACCAGGCGGCGCGCGAGGCCGAATCGGTCAAGCGCGACGCGCTGCTCGAGGGGCGCGAGGAGGCGCTGCGGCACAAGCAGCAGGTCGAGCGCGAGGTCCAGGCGGCGCGCAACACCCAGCTCGCCGCCGAGCGCGCCTTCCAGGAGAAGGAGGCGGCCTTCAACCGCCGCGTCGAGCTGATCGAGAAGAAGGACCGCGACCTGAAGCGGCTCGAGCAGGAGCTGGGCCAGCGCGAGACGGTGGTGAGCCAGCGGGGCGGCGAGCTGGACCGGCTGATCTCCGAGCAGACCGCCCGGCTCGAGAAGGTGGCAGGGATGAACGTCGAGGAGGCGCGCGCCCAGCTGCTCTCCAGCATCGAGAGCGAGGCCCGCGCCGAGGCCTCGCGGCTGGTCTCCGAGGTGCGCGAGAACGCCCAGCGCACCGCCGAGCGCGAGGCGCGCAAGGTGATCACGCTCGCGATCCAGCGCTACGCCGGCGACCACGCCTCCGAGTCCTCGGTGTCGGTGGTCCACCTGCCGAGCGACGACATGAAGGGCCGCATCATCGGGCGCGAGGGGCGCAACATCCGCTCGTTCGAGATCATCACCGGGGTGGACGTGATCATCGACGACACGCCCGAGGCGGTGATTCTGTCGGGCTTCGATCCGGTGCGCCGCGAGATCGCACGCCTCGCCCTCGAGCGCCTGGTGGGCGACGGGCGCATCCATCCCGCCCGGATCGAGGAGGTGGTGGGCAAGGTCAAGGTCGAGGTCGAGAACAAGATCCGCGAGCTGGGCGAGATGGCCTGCCTCGAGGTCGGGGCACACGGCGTGCACGCCGAACTCCAGAACACGCTCGGCCGCCTCCAGTACCGCTCCTCGTACGGCCAGAACGTGCTCAGACACTCGATCGAGGTCGCGCACCTCGCCGGGATGATGGCGGCCGAGATCGGCATGGACCAGAAGATGGCCAAGCGCGCCGGCCTGCTCCACGACATCGGCAAGGCGATCGATCACGACCACGAGGGCACGCACCCGGCGCTCGGCATGGAACTGGCCGCGCGCTACGGCGAGCCCCAGCCGGTGCTGGAGGCGATCGGCTACCACCACGACGACTACGCGGGTGGGAGCCTGTGGCCGGTGCTGATCTCGGCGGCCGACGCGATCTCGGGCGCGCGGCCCGGCGCGCGGCGCGAGAGCCTCGAGGTCTACATCAAGCGCCTCGAGGCCCTGGAGAAGATCGCCAACGGCTTCCCCGGGGTCGAGAAATCGTACGCCATCCAGGCCGGGCGCGAGGTGCGCATCATGGTCGAACACGGCAAGGTGGACGACGCCCGCGCCCAGGGGCTGGCGGGCGAGATCGCGCGCCGCATCGAGCGCGAGCTCGAGTACCCGGGCCAGATCCGCGTGACCGTGATCCGCGAGACCCGCGCCGTGGACTACGCGAAGTAGGGGGGGCGAAGCCCGCCCGCTGCAGGCAATGAGGGGACAGTCACATGAGCGACCAGCTGAAGGACAACGAATCAGATGACCTCTCCGTGCCGGAGAAGATCCATCGCGTGCAGGATCTCTGGGACGAAATCGCGCGCTCGCCGCAGGAAGTAGACCTGACCCCGGCGCAGCGCGAGGAGGCGGAACGACGCCTGCGCAGGCACGAGAGCAGTCCCGGAACGTACACCTCCTGGGAGGAAGTCAAGCGTCGGCTGGAGAGTGAGCGATGAAGATCCTCGTCACCGCCGTCTTTCACGGAAGGCGCGACCCGCAGCGCTGGCCAGACCGTGTGCGCGAGTCGCCTTCGCCAAAGAGCCACCGCGTAGACCATGACCCGGACATCTCCCAGCCGCATGAGCCTCGAGCGCACATCATCGAGCGCGAGCTCGAGTACCCGGGCCAGATCCGCGTGACCGTGATCCGCGAGACCCGCGCCGTGGACTACGCGAAGTAGGGATGGGGTAGGATCCCGAACCCTGATGGTCAACCTCCTCTTCATCGCGGACGTGGTCGGCTCGCCGGGGCGCGAGGCGGTGCGCGCGCTCCTGCCCGGGCTGCGCAAGCGGCACGATGTCCACCTGGTGGTCTGCAACGGCGAGAACGCCGCGGCGGGCTTCGGCCTCACGCGCGACGTGGCGCGCGACCTGTTCGAGGCCGGCGTGGATGTGCTCACCGGCGGCAACCATCTCTGGGACAAGAAGGACTCGATCGAGTACCTGGGGGAGGAGCCGCGCCTGGTGCGCCCCGCGAACCTACCGCCCGGGACGCCGGGCGAGGGCTGGCGGGTGTTCCGCGCCGCGGACGGCACGCCGGTGGGGGTGGTGAACCTCATCGGCCGGGTGTTCATGAAGGAGGCCGACTGCCCGTTCCGCGCCGCCGACGTCGCGCTCGCGGCGCTCGCCGACCGCTGCAAGGTCACGCTGGTGGACTTCCACGCCGAGACCACCGCCGAGAAGGTGGCGATGGGCTGGCACCTGGACGGGCGCGCGAGCGCCCTGATCGGGACCCACACCCACGTCCAGACCGCGGACGAGCGCGTGCTGCCGAAAGGCACGGCGTTCCTGTGCGACGCCGGGATGACCGGCGGCTTCGACTCGGTGATCGGCATGGACCGCCACGCCGCGCTCCACCGTTTCCTCACCCTGCTCCCGGCGCGCCTGACGCCCGCCGCCGGCGACCCGCGCCTCGACGCGGTGCTGGTGCAGATCGACCCCGCGACCGGGCGCGCGCACGCGATCCGCCGGCTCGAGGTCCCGTACCTCCCCGCCCCGCGCGACGGGGCGCGCCGCCTCTCGGGCGAAGAACCCGCGCTCTCGGTGCGCCTGGCGGCCCACGCCGACGTGGAGCGGCTCAAGGCCGCGGGGGTGGAGCCCGCGCTCGCGCTGGTCTCGGTCGGGGACGATCCGGCATCGGCGATCTACCTCGATCGCAAGAGCAAGGCGTGCGCCGAGGTCGGCATCGCGGTCCGGCGCGTGGCGCTCCCGGCCGGGACCGAGACCGCCGCCGTGATCGAGCGCGTGCGCGCGCTCGGCGCCGATCCGGACGTGCACGGCATCCTGGTCCAGCTCCCGCTCGCGCCGCCGGCCCAGGCAGACGCCGTGCTCGAATCCATCCCGCCCGCCAAGGACGTGGACGGCTTCCATCCCGAGAACGTCGGCCGGCTGGCCCTGGGCCTGCCGGGCTTCGTTCCGGCCACGCCGCGCGGCATCCTCGAGCTGCTGCGCTTCCACCAGGTCCCGCTCGCGGGCCGCCACGCGGTGGTGCTGGGGCGGAGCCACATCGTCGGCCGGCCGCTCGCCAACCTGCTCTCGAGCCGCGCGGTCAACATGACGGTCACGCTCGGCCACAGCGCGAGCGGTGCCACGCTCGAGCGGCTGGCGCGCGAGGCCGACCTGCTGGTGGCGGCGATCGGCAAGCCCGAGTTCGTGACCGCGGACTGGGTGAAGCCCGGCGCCACCGTGGTGGACGTCGGCATCCACCGCGTCCCTTCGCCCGAGGCGCGGCGTCCGTTCCGCCTCACCGGCGACGTGCACGCGGAGTCGGTGGCGCGCGTGGCGGGCGCCCTCACCCCGGTGCCCGGCGGCGTGGGGCCGATGACGGTCGCGATGGTGGTGGCCAACACGGTGCTCGCGGCCCAGCGCGGCGCGCAGCGCGGGGCGCGGGTCTGAGGACCCGCGCCGCGAATCCAGAACCCACGGGGGTCCGGACCATGCCTCGGCTCACGCAGCGCTTCCTCGATCCCGGGCCGGGTGCCAAGTCCCGGGCGATCGGTCTCTTCCTCTGGCAGCTCGACGACCAGACCCGCCGCCTCAAGGAGGACACCCGCGGCGCCACGCCCGAGGAGCTGGCCTGGCAGCCCGCCCCGGGCATGAACACGATCGGCATGCTGCTCGCGCACGTCGCGGTGGTCGAGACCCACTGGATCGGAGCCTCGGCGCTCGGGCTCGAGTGGTCCACGATCCAGGTGCTGCCCGTCACCCGGCAGGACACCGGGATCCCGCTGCCCGCGGGCGCCGCGCCGCCCGAGGCGCTCCACGGCAAGGACCTCGCGTTCTTCGACGATCTGCTGGACCGCGCCCGGGCCTACACCCGGAGCGCGCTCGCGCCCCTCGCCGAGGCCGACCTCGACCGGCGCTTCGTGCGCAGGCGCCCGGACGGCACCGAGTTCGAGGCCAACGTGGCGTGGGCGATCTACCACGTGCTCGAGCACGAGGCCGGCCACTACGGCCAGATCAACCTGCTGCGCCACCAGTACCGCCTGGCGCGGGCGCCCCTCCGAGCCTGACCGTGGCGGTGTCACCCGCTCCCCAGCCCATCCTCGGCGTCCTCGAGCTCACGCGCCGCATCAAGCAGAAGCTCGGGGACGCGTTCCCGGCGGTCTGGGTCAAGGGGGAGGTCTCGGGGCTCAGGCGCTCGGACCGCGGACACCTCTACTTCTCGCTCAAGGAGGGGACCGAGGCCATCCTCGAGTGCGCGATGTTCTCGCGCGCCGCCTCGCGGCTCGGCTTCGATCCCCGCGACGGCGACGAGGTCGAGGCGTTCGGCGGGATCTCCGTCTACGAGCCCCGGGGACGCTACCAGCTCGTGGTCGAGGAGATGCGCGCGAGCGGGCTCGGCGCCCTGCTGCTCGCGCTCGAGGAGCTGAAGAGGAGGCTCGCGGCCGAGGGCCTGTTCGATCCCGCGCGCAAGAAGCCGCTGCCGCGCTTCCCCGCGCGCGTCGGGCTCGTGACCTCGCCGGTCGGGGCCGCGGTGCGCGACATGGTCAAGGTGCTGCGCGCGCGCTGGCCCGCGATCGGGATCGTGCTCGCCCCGGTGCGGGTCCAGGGCGAGGGCGCGGCGGAGGAGATCGCGCGCGCGATCGAGCGCTTCAACCGCCACGCCGGCGTGGACCTCCTGATCGTGGGGCGCGGCGGCGGCTCGCTCGAGGACCTGTGGGCCTTCAACGAGGAGCGCGTGGTGCGGGCGGTGGCGGCCTCGAAGTTGCCGGTGGTTTCGGCCGTGGGCCACGAGGTGGACTGGACCCTCACCGACCTGGCCGCCGACGTGCGCGCCGCCACGCCCTCCAACGCGGCGGAGCTGGTGGTGCGCGACCGGGTCGAGGTGCTCCACCGCGTGGAGCTGCTCGACGCGCGCGCCGCCCGGGCGGTGCAGCAGACCCTGCTCGGCCTGCGGCGTCACGTGCAGGGGCTGATCGACAAGTACGGGTTCCGCCGCCAGCGCGACGCGCTGGGCTTCCTGCAGCAGCGCATCGACGACGCCCTCGAGCGGGTCGGCGCCGCGGTGCGCCGCCAGCTCCGCGCGGCCGCCGAGCGCCTGCGCGCCGTGCGCCTGCGCTACGGCCTGCGCGAGTGGCCGCGCACGCTGGCCGAGCGGGCCGAGCGCGCCGCCGGCCTCGGCGAGCGGCTCGGGGCCGCGGCCGCGCTCGGGCTCGATGCGCGCCGCACGCGGCTCGCCGGCCTCGGCGACCGGCTGCGGGCGCTCTCGCCGCGCCTCGTGCTCGAGCGCGGCTTTTGCATCGTGCGGGCGGCCGACGGTAGGCTGGTGCGCGCTGCCGCGTCGCTCACGGTGGGCGAGCGGGTGGCGCTCGAGTTCGCGCAGGATCGGGCCGACGCGCGGATCGAGGGGATCCGGAGGGGGGAAGAGGATGGCGGCTAGGAAGAAGTCCGCGTCGCAGCCGGCACCCGAGGCGGCCGACGACGGGGGCCCGAGCTTCGAGGAAGCGCTCGAGCGGCTCGAGACCATCGTCGAGGAGCTGGAGGGTGGCGCGCTCACGCTCGAGCAGTCGCTCGCGCGCTACGAGGAGGGCGTCCGCCTCTCGCGCCGGCTGACGCAGACCCTCGACCAGGCGGAGAAGCGGATCGAGCGCCTGACCGAGTCGGGGGGGGAGCCGGCGACCGTGCCCGTGGAGCTCGAGGAGGACGAGGGCGAGAGCGCCTCGGGCGCGGCGCCGCCCGCCCGGACCCCCGAGCGCGCGGCGGGCGGCGCGCGGCCGCGCCCCGCGGCCACGCCTCCGCCGGACGAGCTGCCCTTCTGAAGCTCCGCGCGGTCGGCGAGATGAGGGGCGAACCGGGGGCGCGCCGCGACGGAGGCTCGCCCGCGCGCCGCGGCGAGCGTAACGGCGCTCCGCGCGCCGCGAGCGCCTCGGTCCTCCTGCGCCGGCTCGCGAGCCGGCGCCGGGCCTTCGAGCGCTACTTCGGGCGCGCGCTCGCCTCGCGCTGCGCCGCTCCCGGCGCCCTGGGCAAGGCGATCCGCTACGCCGCGCTCTCGCCCGGCAAGCGCCTGCGGCCGCTGCTCGCCCTGGCCGCGTGCGAAGCGGTGGGAGGGAGGTGGCAGGTGGCGCTCCCGGCCGCGGCCGCGGTCGAGAGCGTGCACGCATTCTCGCTGGTTCACGACGACCTGCCCGCCCTCGACGACGACGACTACCGGCGCGGCCGCCTCACCACGCACAAGAAGTTCGGCGAGGCGGTCGCGATCCTGGCCGGGGACGCGCTGCTCGCCTTCGCGTTCGAGGAGCTGGCGCGGCTCGAGCGCGGCGGGGTGCGCGCGGGGCGCGTGGTCGAGGCGGTGTCGCGGCTGGCCCACGCGAGCGGCGGAGAGCGGCTGGTCGGCGGACAGGCGCTGGATCTCGCGGCCGAGGGCCGCCGGGTCTCGCGGCGCGCGGTCGCAGCCATCCACTGGAACAAGACCGGCGCGCTGATGGGCGCCGCACTCGCGCTCGGCGCGATCGCGGGCGGGGCGCGCGTGGCGCAGGTGACGCGGCTCGAGGAGGCGGGCGGCTTCCTGGGCACCGCCTTTCAGGTCCAGGACGACCTGCTGAACGCGGGCTCATCCCTGCGGCGGCTCGGCAAGCGCGGCGGGACCGACGCCGCGCGGGGCAAGGCGACCTTCCTCAGAGCGGCGGGCGAGGCCCGCTCCCGGAATGCGATCGAGACGTTCCTCGATCTGGCGAAGCACATGATCGCCGGCACCTGCCGAAGGCCGCGCAGCCTTCTGCTCGTGGTCGAGGCGATGGCCAGCCGCGAGCGGTAGCTAGGTCGACCAGACGGCGCGGACCAGGCGGCGGAGATCGCGGCCCCGACCGTCCGGATCCAGGACGGCATCCCACCGGTCGCCGCCGGAGACGCTGAAGTCGGCGGCGACGATCAGGCGCGGATCCGGGGGCGGGGAATTGCGGCGCGGGGGGAGGCGGCGAAGCGCGCGCCCCCGTGGGACCGCAACTCCCTCCCCCGGAGCGATCGATTCGCCGCGGAAGCGCGGCCGGCTCGCGACGGATGAAAACGAAACGGGCCCGGCGAGGGACATCGATCCCGCGATCCTGGAGCGCCACGTGAGGCATGCATCGGATCCAATCCAGCGAATCATGGCTCGCCTCCTCTGAGTTGAAGCGCCACCACGTCCGAGACCGCCTGGATCCCGAGCTTGCCAAGGCACCTCGTTCATGCGCCTGGCGCGGGACGGAGCGTCCGCCCGTCGGGCCCACGGCCAACCCTAGGACGGCCGGAGCCCGCCGCCCATCCGGTGAATCCCTGAAAACGGGCTCGGCGGAATCACCGTGTCTCCACCCCGCGGCGGCGGCGGGAGCGCCCCGCGGCGGGCTCAGCCCCGGTTGCCCGTCGCCCCCGCCGGCGCGTATCTTGTCGCGGCTCAGTCGCTTGAGTGCGGACCGACCTCAACGGGAGGCATGACCACGGAAGCGTTCTGGCTGGCGCTCGGAATCGGGCTCCTCGTTCAGGGCTTCAAGGGGTTCCGCGAGTACTTCGCCACCGGACGCTGGAACCTGCGGCGCTTCGTCGAGACCGGGGGCATGCCCAGCTCCCACGCCGCGTCGGTCGCGGCGCTCTCCACCATGGTCGGGCTGAGCGAGGGCTTCCGCTCGGCGCTGTTCGGCGTGACTCTGTTTTTCAGCCTGATCGTCATGTATGATGCCGCCGGGCTGCGGCGCGCGGCGGGACGCCAGGCAGCCGTCCTCAATCGCCTGATCGAGGAGCATTTCGCCCATCCCGAGGCGGGTGCCCAGCGCCTGATGGAGCTTCTCGGCCACACCCCCCTCGAAGTCCTGGTCGGCGCCCTGCTGGGCGTGGCCAGCGCCCTTCTCTGGGTCCGGATCACCTGATGAGCCTGCTCGAACGCATCCACTCCCCGGCCGACCTGAAGCCGCTCACGCGCGCCGAGCTGGAGCAGCTCGCCGGCGAGATGCGCCACGTCATCATCCAGACCGTGGCGCGCCGCGCCGGGCATCTGGCGCCCAACCTGGGGGCGATCGAGCTCACGCTCGCGCTGCACCGCGTGTTCGACTCGCCGCGCGACAAGATCATCTGGGACGTGGGTCACCAGTCCTACCCGCACAAGCTCGTCACCGGGCGCTTCGAGAACTTCGACACCCTGCGCACCTGGGAGGGCATCGCCGGCTACCCGCGCCGCAGCGAGAGCGAGCACGACGTGTTCGGCACCTGCCACGGCAGCACCTCGCTCTCGGCCGCGGCCGGCTTCGCCGTGGCGCGCGACCTCGAGGGCGGGAGCCACCACGTGGTGGCGGTGATCGGCGACGGCGCGCTCACCGGCGGGATGGCGTACGAGGGGCTGAACAACATCGGCGAGCTGCGCAAGCGCGTGATCGTGGTGCTCAACGACAACGAGTGGAGCATCTCGCGCAACACCGGGGCGATCGCGCGCTACCTCACCAAGCTCACCACCAGCCGCATGTACCGCGCGCTCGAGCGCGACGTGTACGAGCTGCTGGGCAAGCTGCCGCGCATGGGCCGGCGCGCCCAGATCGCGGCGGGGCGGGTCAAGGAAGGGCTGCAGAACCTGGTGGTGCCGGGCGTTCTGTTCGAGGAGCTGGGTCTCAAGTACTTCGGACCGATCGACGGCCACGACCTCGGCGTGCTCGAGGAGACGCTCGGCGACCTCAAGCGCTTCGAGGGCCCGGTGCTGCTCCACGTCGTGACGCGCAAGGGCAAGGGCTACGCCCCGGCCGAAAGCGACGCCGGCACCTTCCACGGCATCGGGGTGTTCGACCCCGAGACCGGGACGGCCTCGAAGAGCACGAAGAAGACCTACACCCACGTGTTCGGCGAGACCGCGATCGAGATCGCGGAGAAGATCCCCAACGTGGTGGCGGTCACCGCGGCGATGACCGACAACACCGGCCTGAAGCCGTTCGCGAAGAGGTTCCCGGCGCGGTTCTTCGACGTCGGCATGGCCGAAGAGCACGGCGTGACCTTCTCCGCCGGCCTGGCGTGCGGCGGCATGATCCCGCTCACCGCGATCTACTCCACCTTCCTGCAGCGCGCCTTCGACCAGCTCATCCACGACGTCGCGGTGCAGAACCTGCACGTGGTGCTGGCCGTGGACCGGGCGGGCCTGGTGGGGGAGGACGGGGCGCCGCAGCACGGCGCCTTCGACGTCGGCTACCTGCGAATGATCCCCGGGATGGTGGTGATGCAGCCGCGGAACGGGGAGGAGCTGCGCGACATGCTGTGGACCGCGGTGCAGCATCGCGGCGGCCCGGTCGCGGTGCGTTACCCGCGCGCCAACATCCCGGAGGAGACGATGCCCGCCCGCGAGCCCCGGATCCTCCCGCTCGGCCAGAGCGAGACCCTGCGCGCCGGCGGCGACGTCGCGCTGCTCGCGCTCGGGACGCTGGTGGCGCCCGCGCTCGCGGCCGCCGAGCAGATGGCGCAGGAGGGCGTCTCCGCCACCGTCGTGGACGCGCGCTTCGTCGCGCCGCTCGACGAGCGCGCCATCACCGGGCTCGCACGATCGGTGGGCCGGCTGGTGACGATCGAGGAGAACGTCCCGATGGGAGGCTTCGGCAGCGCCGTGCACGAGTGCCTCGACCGCAACGGCCTGTCGGCCACGCCGATGCTGCGCATCGCGCTCCCCGAGACCTTCGTCGGCCACGGCAAGCGCGACGAGCTGCTCCAGAAGGTCGGACTCGACGCGCCGGGCATCGCCCGGCGCGCGCTCGACTGGATCCGGATCACCCAGCGCCAGTACACATGAAGGACCGACTGCGCCGGGTCGGGATCCTGGGCCACACCGGCCGGCCGGGCGTGCGGCGCGCGGCGCTCGCCCTCGCGCGGCGGCTCGCGCGCCAGGGGCGAGCCGTGCGTCTCGACGCCCGGCTCGCCGCCGAGGCCGGGCGCGAGGGGAGCCCGCTGCCTGCGCTGGCGCGCTGGTGCCAGGTGCTCGTGACGCTGGGCGGCGACGGAACCGCGATCACCGGCGCGCGCGCGCTGGCGGGAAGCCGCGCGATCCTGCTCCCGATCAACCTCGGCGGGCTCGGCTTCCTCACCGTGGCCGAGAGCCGCGAGCTGGACCTCGCCCTGCGCCGCACGCTCGCGGGCACGTGGCCGGTGGTGCGCCGACGCCTGCTGAGCGCGCTGGTGCGGCGCCGGGGCCGCACCCTGCGCCGCGCGGTGGCGATGAACGACGCGGTGGTGAAGGGCGCGGGCGGCTACGCCGCGATCCACGTGCGCATGGCCGCCATGGGCCACGACCTCGGCCACCTGGTGGCCGACGGGCTGATCGCCGCGACCGCGGCGGGCTCGACCGCCTACTCGCTCTCGGCCGGCGGCCCGGTCCTGGCGCCCGACGTCGAGGCCATGGTGGTGACGCCGGTGTGCGCCCACTCGCTCGGTAGCCGCTCGCTGGTGCTGGCGCCCGGCGCCGAGCTGGCGCTGCGCGTGATGGGCTCATTCGACCGCGTCTTCCTGCTGCTCGACGGTCAGGAGAGCGTCGACCTCGGGCCCGGCGACGAGGTGGTGGTGCGGCTCGACCGCGTGGCGGTGAACCTGGTGCAGAATCCCGACCGGCCCTTCGCGCGCTCGCTCCAGACCAAGCTCGGCTGGCAGGGCAGCGCCAAGCGGAGCATGTGAGTGCTCGAGCGCCTGCGCATTCGAGATCTCGCTCTGCTGGACGAAGCCGAGGTCGAGTTCCGCCCCGGGCTGAACGTGGTCACGGGGGAGACCGGCGCGGGCAAGTCGCTGCTGGTCCAGGCAGCGAGCCTCCTGGTGGGCGGGCGCGCCGACGCCGATGGGGTCCGGGAAGGGGCGGACGCGACCGTGGTCGAGGGCGAGTTCCGCCTCGCGGGCGAGCCGGCGGCTCGCGTCCAGGCGCTGCTCTCCGAGTGGGAGCTGGACTTCGACGGCGAGACCCTGATCGTGCGCCGCGAGGTGCAGGCGGGAGGCAGGAGCCGCGCCACGGTGAACCAGTCGCCCGTGACCCAGACCGCGCTGCGGCGCCTGGGGGAGATCCTCGCCGACCTCCACGGCCAGCACGAGCACCAGAGCCTGCTGCGCGAGGGGGCGGCGCTCCTCACGCTCGACCGCCTGGCGGGGCTCGAGGCCGAGCGCGCGCGCTACGCCGAGTCGCTGGCCGCACTGCGCGAGGCCGAGGGCGAGCACGCGCGGCTCGCGGAGTCGCTCGCCACCTTCGCCGAGCGCCGCGACTACCTGGCGCAGGCCGCGCGCGAGCTGGAGGAGGCGCGGCTGCGCGAGGGCGAGGAGGAGGATCTGGCGGGCGAGTCGGCGCGGCTCGCGCACGCCGACCGCCTGCGCGCGCTCGCGGCCGAAGCCCTCGACCGGCTCTCCGAGGGCGAGCGCCCGGCGGTGGAGTCGCTGGCCGCCGCGGCGCGCGCGCTCGAGCAGGCGGCTGCGCTCGACCCTTCGCTGACGCCCGAGATCGCGACGCTGCGCGAGGCCTCGATCGCGGCCGGAGAGACCGCGCGCGCGGTCGCCGACTACGCGTCGCGGCTCGAGTCCGACCCGGCGGCGCTCGAGAAGGTCGAGGCGCGCCGCGACCTCTACGCGCGGCTCGCGCGCAAGTACCGGCGATCGACGCCCGAGCTGATCCGCTGGCGCGAGGAGCTGGCGGTCGAGCTCGCGCAGGGCGACGACGCGGAGGGCTCGATCGAGCGCGCCGCCGAGAAGCGGCGCGCGCGCGAGCGGGAGGCGCGCGCGGCGGCCGAGGCGCTCTCGAAGCGCCGCGAGGCCGCGGCCGCCGAGTGGAGCGGACGGCTCACGCGCGAGCTCAAGCCGCTCGGGTTCCAGCACGCACGCATCGCCTTCGAGGTGGCGCGCGCGGAGGGGGAGAGGCTGGGCGCTACGGGCTGCGACGAGGTCAACCTGCGCTTCAGCGCCAACCCCGGCGAGGCCCCGAGGCCGCTCGAGCGGATCGCCTCGGGAGGGGAGCTGTCGCGGGTGATGCTGAGCTTGAAGACAGCGCTGGAAGCCAAAGACCGCGTTGATCTTCTGCTCTTCGACGAGGTCGACTCCGGGATCGGCGGCGCGGTCGCCCAGGCGGTCGGGGAGCGCCTCCGGCGCCTCTCGCTCCACCGCCAGGTCGTGTGCGTCACCCACCTGCCGATGATCGCCTCGCTCGCCGCCCACCACCTGGCCGTCACCAAGCGCGCGGCCGGCGGACGGACTGTGGCGCGCATCGCGGCGCTCGACCGCGCCGGGCGGATCGAGGAGCTGTCGCGCATGCTGGCGGGGGAGCGCGTCACCGAGACCACGCGCCGCCAGGCGCGCGAGCTGCTGGGCGAGACGCCGGCGCGGAGCGCCACGCGATGATCGTCCCCTCGCTCGCCGAGTTCCGGTCGCTGGCCCGCAGCGGGAAGCTGGTGCCGGTCTACCGCGAGCTGTTCGCCGACCAGGACACGCCGGTCTCGGCGTTCCGCAAGGTGGACGACGGCTCCTACGCGTTCCTGCTCGAGAGCGTCGAGGGCGGCGAGAAGTGGGGGCGCTACTCGCTGCTCGGCTGCCGCCCGTCGCAGGTGTTCGTCGCGCGCGGCGACTCGTGCGAGATCCGCCGCGGCGACCAGGTGCGGCGCGGGACGCGCCATCCGCTCGAGGAGCTGGGCGACCTGCTGCGCGAGCACCAGGCGATGTCGCTCCCCGGGCTGCCGCGCTTCTGCGGCGGGGCGGTGGGCTTCTTCTCCTACGACGCGGTGCGCTGGTTCGAGCGCGTGCCGTCGCGCACGCGCGACGACCTCGAGATGCCGGACGCGGTGTTCCTGTTCGGCGACGTGGTGAGCGTGTTCGACAACCTGACCCACACGCTCAAGGTGGTGACCCACGCCCGCGGCGGGTCGGATCCCGACGCGGCCTACAAGGCCGCGGTCGCGCGCCTCGACGAGGAAACCCGGCGGCTCGCGCGCGCCCTGCCCTGGAGCGAGAGCGGAGCGGGGACCGAGCCGCCCGAGCCGAAATCCTCCGCGAGCCGCGACCAGTACATGAAGGCGGTGGAGGTGGCGAAGGAGCACATCCGCGCCGGCGACATCTTCCAGGTGGTGCTGAGCCACCGCATGTCGTCCCCGGTGAAGCGGCCCGCGTTCGAGGGCTACCGCGCGCTGCGCGTCACCAACCCGTCGCCCTACCTCTACTTCCTAAGGCTCGGCGGCCTCTCGCTGGTGGGCTCGTCGCCCGAGGTCCTGGTGCGGCGCACCGACAGCGTGGTCGAGGTGCGCCCGATCGCGGGCACAAGGCCGCGCGGCCGCGGCCCCGAGGAGGACCGCCAGCTCGAGGACGAGCTGCGCGCCAACGAGAAGGAGTGCGCCGAGCACCTGATGCTGGTGGACCTGGGGCGCAACGACGTGGGCCGGGTGGCGGAGTACGGCACGGTCGAGACCAACGAGTACATGGTGGTGGAGCGCTACTCCCAGGTCATGCACCTGGTCTCGAACGTGCGCGGCCGCGCGCGGCCGGGGCTCCAGCCGCTCGACATCGTGCGCGCCTGCTTCCCGGCCGGCACGGTCTCGGGCGCGCCCAAGGTGCGGGCGATGGAGATCATCGAAGACCTGGAGCCGGTGCGGCGCGGGGTGTACGCGGGCGCGGTCGGGCATTTCGACTATCATGGGAACCTCGACCTCGCGATCGCGATCCGCACCCTGGTGTACTCGGGCGACCGGGCCCACTGGGGCGTGGGGGCCGGGATCGTGGCCGACTCCGAGCCCGAGCGGGAGTGGGAGGAGACCCTGAACAAGGGACGGGCGATGTGGCTCGCGCTCCAGCGCGCCGAGCGCGGCTTGAGGGCGGGCGAGGGCCCGGAGGATCGCCCGTGAAGCGCGCGGGGGCAGGCGCGGACGCCGGCCGCGCGCGGGCGCTGCGAGGATCACGCGGATGATCGCGGTCATCGACAACTACGACTCGTTCACCTACAACCTGGTCCAGTACCTGGGCACGCTCGGCGCCGAGCTCGAGGTGCATCGCAACGACGCGATCACCGTGCAGGCGCTGGTGGAGCGGCCCCTCGAGGGCCTGGTGATCTCGCCCGGGCCGGGCGAGCCGCGCGACGCGGGGATCAGCGAGGCCGCGATCCTGGCGCTCGCGGGCCGCGTTCCCATCCTGGGCGTGTGCCTGGGCCACCAGGGTCTGGGCGAGGCCTACGGCGGCAAGGTGGTGCGCGCGGCGCGCCTGATGCACGGCAAGACCAGCCCGATCCTGCACAAGGGGCGCGGGATCTTCGCCGGGATCGACAACCCCTTCGAGGCCACCCGCTACCACTCGCTGATCGTGGAGCGCGAGAGCCTGCCCGCGGCGCTCGAGGTGATGGCGTGGACGCCGGAGGGCGAGGTCATGGCGCTCAAACACAAGGAGCACGAGACCTGGGGCGTCCAGTTCCATCCCGAGTCGGTGCTCACGCGGCCCGGGCTCAAGCTGATCGAGAACTTCCTCACCCTGTGCCGCCAGCAGCGCGGGGTGGCGCGATGATCGAGGAGGCGATCCGCCGCGCCGTGCTCGGCGAGAGCCTGCCGCGCGAGCTGGCGTGCGGGGCGATGGAGCAGGTGCTCGAAGGCCGCGCCACCGCGGCGCAGATCGCCGCGCTCGCGGTGGCGCTGCGCATGAAGGGCGAGACCGCGCTCGAGATCGCGGGCATGGCCGAGGCCATGCGGCGCCGCGTGCCGCCGCTCCACACCCGCCGGAGCCCGCTGCTCGACACCTGCGGCACCGGGGGCGACAACGCCGGCACCTTCAACATCTCGACCACGGTCGCGATCGTCACCGCTTCGTGCGGCGTGGCGGTCGCCAAGCACGGCAACCGCGCGGTCTCGAGCCGCACCGGGAGCGCCGACGTGCTCGAGTCCCTGGGCGTGCGCATCGACCTCACCGCCGGGAGCGCCGCCCGCTCGCTCGACCTGCTCGGGATCACGTTCCTGTTCGCGCCCAACTACCACGCCGCGCTCCGCCACGCGGCGGCGGCGCGGCGCGAGATCGGGGTGCGCACCGTGTTCAACGTGCTCGGCCCGCTCACCAACCCCGCGGGCGCCGCGCGCCAGCTCCTGGGCGTCTACTCCGACTCCCTGGTGCGGACCGTGGCCGAGGTGCTGCGCGAGCTGGGCAGCGAGCGGGCGTGGGTGGTGCACGGCCGGGACGGGCTCGACGAGCTCACGGTGTTCGCGAAGTCCCACGTCGCCGAGCTCGACCGCGGCGAGATCCGGGAATTCGAGATCGATCCCGAGGCCTTCGATCTCGCGCACGACGACCGGGACGGCGTGCGGGGCGGCGACGCCCTCACCAACGCCGGGCGGATCCGTGCGATCCTGGCGGGAGAGAAGGGCGCGGGGCGCGACATCGTGGTGCTCAACGGCGGGGCGGCGCTGGTGGTGGCGGGGGTGGCGCCCACCCTCGAGAAGGGCATCGAGCAGGCCGCGGCCGCGATCGACGGCGGCCGGGCGCGCGAGAAGCTCGCGGAGCTCGCCGGGTTCCGCGGCTGAGCGTCGCGCAAACGAAGGGGAGGAGGACGATGGCGGCCCCCGGCACGGACATGCTGGCGCGCATCGCGGCCGAGCGAAGGCGCGAGATCGAGGCGCGGAAGACGCGCACGCCCTCCCACGAGCTGCGCGCGCGGCTGCCGGCGGCGCGGCCCCTGGGGCGTTTCGAGCGCGCGCTCCGGCGCGGCGGACCGGAGGGAGCGCTCAAGCTGGTGTGCGAGATCAAGCGCGCCTCGCCGTCGCGCGGCATGCTGCGCGAGGACCTCGACCCGGTCGCGACCGCGAAGCTCTACGAGGCGGGCGGCGCCGCGGCGATCTCGATCGTCACCGAGCCCGCGCATTTCCACGGCCAGCTCGAGTGGGTGGACGCGGTGCGCCCCGCGGTACGGATCCCGATCCTGCTCAAGGACTTCGTGCTCGATTCCTGGCAGCTCCTGGACGCCGCGGCGCGCGGCGCCGACGCGGTGCTCCTGATCGCGGCGATCCTCTCCGAGGTCCAGCTCCAGCGCCTGATCGGCGAGGCCCGGCTGCTCGGGCTCGACTGCCTGGCCGAGGTCCACACCGAGGACGAGCTGCGCGGGGCGCTCCGCGCCGGGGCCACGGTGGTCGGGATCAACAACCGCGACCTGCGCACCCTGGAGGTCGACCCCGAGACCTCGATCGCCCTGCTGCCCAGGGTGCCGCCCCTGGTCACGGCGGTGGCGGAGAGCGGGATCGCCACCCCCGAGGCCCTGGCGCGACTGCGCGCCACGCGCTGCGACGCGGTGCTGATGGGGGAGGTGTTCATGACCAGCGAGGACCCCGCCGCCACCCTGCGCACGCTCGCGGCCGCGGCCCGGGGGTGAGCGCGCGATGGAAGAGGACGCCCGGCGCACGATCGTCAAGGTCTGCGGCCTGACGCGCGCCGAGGATGCGCGCGCGGCGCTCGAGGCGGGAGCGGACTGGCTGGGCTTCATCCTGTGGGACGAGAGCCCGCGCGCCGTCACGCCCGAGCAGATGCGGGCGATCGCCGCGCCGCTCGGGGAGGCGGTCGCGGTGGCCGTGATGGTGGCGCCCGATCCTGACCAGGCGCTCAGGGCCGCCGCCCTCGCGGGCGCCGACCGCATCCAGCTCCACCGCGTGGACCCCGCCACCTGGCCGGCAGACTTCCCGCTGCCCGTGACCTTCACGGTGCCGGTGGCGCAGGACGGCTCGCTCGGGGCGCCGCTCCCCGCGCTCGAACACCTGGTGCTGCTCGACACCGCGCACCCGCGGCTTCCGGGCGGCACCGGCGAGCGCTTCCCGTGGGAGACCGCGCGCGTGGTGGCGGCCACGCGGCCGGTGCTGCTCTCGGGCGGGCTCGACGCCGATTGCGTCGCCGCCGCGATCGAGCGCGTGGAGCCGTTCGGCGTGGACGCCTCGTCGCGCCTCGAGCGCGCGCCCGGGATCAAGGACGCGGAGAAGATGCGGCGCTTCGTCGCCGCGGTGCGGAGCTGGGATGAGCGCCACAGCGGCCGGGCCTGACGCCACCGGGCACTTCGGCCCCTACGGCGGCCGCTTCGTGCCCGAGACCCTGATCTTCGCCTGCGACCAGCTCGCCGCCGAGTACGCGCGCGCCCGCTCCGACGCCGCGTTCCAGTCCGAGCTCGACGCCACGCTGCGCGACTTCGCGGGCCGACCCTCGCCGCTGTTCGAGGCCCGGCGCTTCGCGGAGGCCGCGGGCTGCCGCGTGTGGCTCAAACGCGAGGACCTGCTCCACACCGGCGCGCACAAGATCAACAACACCGTGGGCCAGTGCCTGCTCGCCCGCCGCATGGGCAAGCCGCGCGTGATCGCCGAGACCGGCGCCGGGCAGCACGGGGTCGCGACCGCCGCCGCCGCCGCGCGCTTCGGGCTGGAGTGCACCGTGTACATGGGGGTCGAGGACGCGCGCCGCCAGCATCTGAACGTGGAGCGCATGAAGCTGCTCGGCGCCGAGGTGCGCGAGGTGGACGCCGGGAGCCGGACGCTCAAGGACGCGATCAACGAGGCGCTGCGCGACTGGGTGACGCGGGTGCGCGATACCCACTACGTGCTGGGCTCGGTGCTGGGGCCGCATCCCTACCCGACCCTGGTGCGCGACTTCCACCGCGTGATCGGGCTCGAGGCGCGCGAGCAGTTCGCCGCCGCCGCGGGCGGGCTGCCCGACGTGCTGGTGGCGTGCGTGGGGGGCGGCAGCAACGCGATCGGGCTGTTCCACGCGTTCCTCGGCGACCGCGCGGTGCGCAAGCTAGGCGTGGAGGCCGGCGGGCACGGGCTCGCGAGCGGCAAGCACGCCGCGCGCATCCCCGAGCACAGCGTGGGCGTGCTCCACGGCACGCGCACCCTCGTGCTCCAGGACGAGCGCGGCATGATCCGCGAGACCCACTCGGTCTCGGCCGGGCTCGACTACCCGGCGCTCGGCCCCGAGCACGCCTGGCTCGCCGACCAGGGCCTGGCCGAGTACTCGCACGCGACCGACGAGGAGGCGCTTGCGGCGTTCGAGGCCCTGTCGCGGCTCGAGGGCATCCTGCCCGCGCTCGAGACCGCGCACGCGCTCGCCTGGGTGCTGCGCGAGGGCCGCGCGCTCGGGCGCGAGGCGCGGGTGATCGTCAACCTCTCGGGCCGCGGCGACAAGGACGTGAGCGAGGTGCTGCGGTTGAGGGGCGGCGGAGGCTGACGGCGGCGCGCTTCGCGGGAACCGCGCCGGCCGAGGACGACCTGGTGCGACATCCGGGCGCTCTACCGATGAGCCGGACGGTGTGCTATAAACGCTGGCCCGCGCGCCCGTAGCTCAATTGGATAGAGCGTTAGCCTCCGGAGCTAAAGGTTACAGGTTCGATTCCTGTCGGGCGCACCACCCTTCTCCACCCACGAACGCACACGGATGACCTCCGCCCCGGACCGGCCCGACCGCCCTCCCCCGAGCGGGGCGCGCGAGATGGCGGGCATGTTCGACCGCGTCGCGCCGCGCTACGACCTGCTCAACCGCCTGATGACGCTCGGGCAGGACGCCGTGTGGCGGCGCGCGATGTGGCGCGCGGTCCCGGCGCAGGCGGGCACGGTGCTCGACCTCTGCACCGGCAACGGCGTCTCGCTCGACGGCCTCAGGAAGCCCGGGCGCCTGCTGGTGGGCGCCGACGTGAGCCTCGCGATGCTCGAGCAGGCGGCGGCCGAGCACGGCCGCCTCGGCTGGGCGCCGAGGCTGGTGTGCGCGGACGCGTTCCGGCTGCCGCTGCGGGGCGGCTCGGTGGACGCGATCACGATCGCCTTCGGCGTCCGCAACCTGAAGCCGCGCGCGGCGGCGCTCGCCGAGATGGCGCGCGTGCTCCGGCCGGGCGGCGTGCTGGTGGTGCTCGAGGCGCTCCCGCCGCGCCCGGGCCCACTCGCGGGGCTCCATCGCTTCCACCTCCGGCGCGTGCTCCCGCTCCTGGGCCGGCTCTCGCCCGATCCCGGCGCCTATCGCTACCTCGGCGAGTCGATCCTGGAGTTCGGCTCGAGGCCCGAGTTCGAGCGCACGCTCGCCGAGGCCGGATTCGCGCTCGAGCAGGCGCGGGCGTACATGCTCGGGGCGGCCGGCCTGTGGGTCGCGACCGCCCGGCCCGGGGTTGGCGAGAAACCGACCGCAGGGGCGGCTTTCGTGCAGCCTGCAAAGGCAGAGGGCTCTCACCCGGGCGATTTGCCCCACGACCCGGTTCCGGCCGAGGCCGAGAGCCGGTGGTGGATGGCCGCCCAGCTCCTGGTCTCCGCCTCCCTCCTCGCCGCCCTGATCGTGGTCCTGGGGATCTTCTTCAACTCCAGCGACCGCTTGCCCTTGGAGCGGGGCGGCCGCACCGGCGCGGCCCTGCTCCTGTTCGCCGGGACGATCTGGAGCGCGGCCCGGACCGTGCTCCTGGTCCGGCGTCTGGTCGCCCCGCCCCCGCGACGGTAACCGCTTCGGCGGCTTGGCATCAGGGTTGCTCGACAGCAGGGCAGAGTCAGGCTCTTTCCGCGTTCCCACCGAGGGCGGATCATGCTGCCCCGTGAACGGATCCTCGAATCCCTGCTCGAGCTTTCGCACCGCGCCTCCGGGCGGTCGCGCCCCATTCTGCTCGAGAAAGTGCTGCGCAACGCGCTCGTGCTCGGCGAGTGCGAGGGCGCCGTGCTGGTCACGTCGCACAACCGCAGGCTCGAGGCGGTGGCGCTCGCGCGCGGCGACGAGCAGCCCCACCGGCTGGAGGTCCGCAGGCAGGGCACTGCGTTCGCCCGCGCGCTGTTGCGCAACGGCCTGCCGGTCATGAGCCCGGACTTCGCCGACGACGGCCGGGTGAGCGCCGAGGACGGCTGCCCCGGCGTGGAGGCGGGCCCGGCGCTCTTCATCCCCCTGTGGCAGCGCGAGCGGGCCACCGGCTACCTCGCGCTCTTCCGGCGCCGCGAGCAGGCGCGCTTCACCAGCGAGGAGGCGCGCATGGCGCTCCTGCTCGGCGCCTGGACCGGAACCGCGATCGAGAACCTGCGCCTGGCCGAGAGCCTGGAGAAGCTCGCGGTCACCGACGACCTCACCCAGGTCTACAACTACCGGTTCCTGAAGAGCGCGCTGCGCCGCGAGATCAAGCGCGCCGGACGCTTCGGCCAGGAGCTGTCGCTCATCATGCTCGACGTGGACAATCTCAAGACCTACAACGACCAGAACGGTCACCTGCGGGGCAGCTTCGTGCTGAAGGAGATCGCGGGCTTGCTGGCCGAGCAGGTGCGCACCTTCGACCTGGTGGCGAAGTACGGGGGCGACGAGTTCACGATCATCCTGCCGCAAACCGGACGCGACGGCGCGATCGTCGTGGCGGAGCGCGTGCGCTCGGCGGTCGCGGGCCACACGTTCCCGAGCGCGCCCGACGGCTCGATCACCGTGAGCCTGGGGGTGGCGACCTTCCCCCAGGATGCGGACGACGGGCATTCGCTGATCGCGGCCGCCGACCGGGCCCTCTACCTGGCCAAGGAGCGGGGGCGCAACCGCGTGGCCGCGGTCGGGGCGCAGACGGTGTGAGAGAGGAGAGGGCCGCAGAGGAGGCCGGGTTGCGGGGCGACGCGCCATTCGTTGACCCTCGCTGCGACCGGCTGCTAGACTCGCGCGCCCCGGGCGTGAAGGATGCGTCCGGACTTTTTGTGTCGGGCGCGGGGGAGAGGGTCGAGGAGGAATGGCGTGACCGACGCGGTGGGCATCGCGATCGTGGGGACGGGCGACTGGGGCGCCAACCTGGTGCGGAACTTCGCGCGCCTGCCCGGGGCCCGGCTGGTCGCGCTGGCGGACAGCGACCCGCGGCGGCTGAGCGCCACGGCGGCCCAGCATCCGGGCGTGCGGGCGGTGGCGGGGGTGGAGGAGGTGGCGCGCGACCCGGCGGTCCAGGGCGTGGTGGTGAGCGCCTCGGCGGCGAGCCACTACTCGCTGGCCCGCACGCTGCTCGAGAGCGGCAAGGACGTCTACGTCGAGAAGCCGCTGGCGCTGGAGGTGGGGCACGCGGAGGAGCTGGTGCGGCTGGCCCGCGAGCGCTCGCGCATCCTGATGGTCGGCCACCTGCTGCTCTTCCATCCGGCGGTGCGCTATCTCAAGGAGCTGGTCGCGCGGGGCGAGCTGGGCGACCTCTACTACATCTACTCGCAGCGCGTGAACCTGGGCAAGGTGCGGCGCGACGAGAACGCGCTGTGGAGCTTCGCCCCGCACGACCTGTCGGTGATCCTCCACCTGATCGACCTGGAGCCGGTGGACGTGGTGGCGCGGGGCTCGGCCTTCCTCCAGGGCCGGATCGAGGACGTGGTGTTCCTGGACCTGCGCTTCCCGGGCGGGAAGCTGGCGCACGTGCACGTGTCGTGGCTCGATCCGCACAAGCTCCGCAAGTTCACCGTGGTGGGGAGCCAGAAGATGGTGGTGTTCGACGACATGGAGGCGAGCGAGAAGGTGCGGATCTACGACAAGGGGGTGGACCGCGAGGGGAAGATCGTCTCCTACGGCGACGCCCTGACGGTGCGGAGCGGCGACATCGTGATCCCGAAGATCTCGCTCCAGGAGCCGCTCGCGATCGAGTGCCGCCACTTCGTCGACTGCATCCGCGAGCGCAAGAAGCCGCTCACGCCCGGCGAGGACGGGCTGAAGGTGGTGCGGGTGCTGGCCGCGGCCCAGGCCTCGCTCGACCAGGGCGGGGTGCCGGTCCCGGTGGGCCGCGCCCCGGCGGGGGTGTCGTGACCGCGCTCCTCCATCCCAGCGTCGAGGTCGGCCCCGGCACCACCTGGGGCGAGGGCTGCGTGGTCGAGGCCGGCGTGCGCATCGGCCCCAACTGCGTGATCGGGCACCACGTGGTGATCCGCGAAGGCACCGTGATCGGCAAGGAGGTCCGGATCGACGACCACGCCACGCTCGGCAAGACGCCGATGCGGGCCGCGAACTCGGCGACCACGAAGGAGCAGGCGCTGGCGCCGCTCTCGCTCGGGGACACCTGCATCGTCGGCACCGGCGCCGTGCTCTACCGCGGCGCGACGATCGACGCGCGCGTCCTGCTCGCCGACCTGTGCACGGTGCGCGAGAACGTCACGATCGGCCGCGGCACGATCGTGGGGCGCGGCGTGACGGTCGAGAACGTGTGCCGCATCGGCCGCTACTGCAAGCTCGAGAGCGAGTGCTACATCACCGCCTACTCCGAGCTCGAGGACCGCGTGTTCGTGGCGCCGGGGGTGGTGACCTCGAACGACAACTTCGTGGGGCGCACGGCCGAGCGCTTCAAGCACTTCAAGGGCGTGCGGGTGAAGAAGGGGGGGCGCATCGGGGCCGGCTCGGTGGTGCTCCCCGGGATCACGATCGGCGAGGACGGGCTGGTGGCGGCGGGCTCGGTGGTGACGCGCGACGTGCCGGCGCGCACCATCGTGCTCGGCGTGCCGGCGCGGGTGTGGCGCGACGTGCCGGCGGAGCAGCTGCTCGAGAACCAGGGCTGGACCGACGCATGACGCCGGCCGGCGGGAGAGGGGGAATGCCACGATGAGCGCGATGCCGACGCGGGCGGCCATGACCGTGCCGCTCCTCGACCTCAAGGCCCAGTACGCCGACATCCGCCAGGACCTGGACGAGGCGGTGCGCCGCGTGCTGGAGAGCACGCGCTTCATCGGCGGGCCCGAGGTGACCGCGATCGAGGAGGAGATCGCGCGCTACTCGAAGTGCGCGCACGCGGTGGCCTGCGCGTCGGGCACGGACGCGCTCCTGCTCGCGCTGTGGGCGCTCGACATCGGGCCCGGCGACGAGGTCATCACCACCGCCTACTCGTTCTTCGCCAGCGCCGGCACGGTCGTGAACAACGGCGCCACGCCGGTGTTCGTGGACATCGACCCGCGCACCTTCAACCTCGACCCCTACAAGCTCGAGGCGGCGTTCACGCCGCGCACCAAGGCGGTGATGGTGGTCCACCTCTACGGCCAGTGCGCCGACATGACCACGATCCGCGCGATCTGCCACAAGCGCAAGGTGTGGCTGATCGAGGACGCGGCGCAGGCGATCGGATCGGAGTGGGAGGGGGCGCGCGCCGGCTCGATGAGCGACTTCGGCGGCTTCTCGTTCTTCCCCTCCAAGAACCTGGGGGCCGCGGGCGACGGGGGGATGGTGGTGAGCCAGAACGCCGAGCTCGCCGACCGCGTGCGGCTGCTGCGCGAGCACGGGGCGCGCCCCAAGTACCATCACGCCATCGTGGGCACGAACTCGCGGCTCGACGCGCTGCAGGCCGCGATCCTGCGGGTCAAGCTGCGCCACCTCGACCGCTGGAGCGAGCGGCGCGCGCGCAACGCGCAGCTCTACGACCGGCTGTTCGAGGGCTCGTCCGTCGTGCGCCCGTTCCGCGATGCGCGGGGGCGCCACATCTACAACCAGTACGTCATCCGCGCGCCGAAGCGCGATGGGCTCAAGGCCCATCTCGGGGAGCGCGGGATCGGGACCGAGGTCTACTACCCGATTCCGCTCCACCTCCAGAAGTGCTTCGCCGCGCTCGGCCACCGGCCGGGGGACATGCCGCACGCGGAAGCCGCGGCGCGCGAGACCCTGGCGCTGCCGATCTACCCGGAGCTCACGGAGGAACAGATCCGATACGTCGCCGCGTCCGTTCGCGAATTCACGGACGCGTAGCCGACCCCGACCCCGTCGCGCCTCTTCCTCCCCGCCCTGAGGGGGCGCGACGGTTCGACCCGAACGACCGCCCCGGCCCAAGCCCCGCGGGCCGGCGGCCAGTGCCCGCGACCCATGGACTCTGTCAGGCGCGACGACCTGCGCGAGCTGCTGCGCCGGGTGAACGAGGTGCGGGGCCTCTCCGACCGCTCGGAGGCGCCGGCCGCCCTGGCACCGGGCGACAACGAGGCGTTGGTCCGCACGCTCCACGAGCTGGTGGACGACCTCGAGCGCAGCCACCGCCGGCTGATCGAGACCAACATCCAGCTGGTCTCGCTGCGCGAGGTGGCGAGCAGCCTGGTGGGCACGCTCGACCGCGGCGAGACCACCCGCACCGTGACGCGCTACCTGAGCCGGGCGTTCGCGTTCGAGCACGCGTTCCTGCTGCTCGTGGACCGCGAGAACGCCCGCCTCCGGGGCACCTGGACCCACCGCACCGGCGAGCGCGAGCACAGCGATGTGCTCGAGATCCCGCTGCTCGGCGGGCACGGCGCCCTGGTGCGCTCGCTGTGGCTCAACCGCACCGTGGTCCAGCACTCGCCGCGCCACCACCCCGCGGCCGTGCTGCCCGACGGCCATCCGCTCGCGGACATCTTCCACGGCCTCGGCCACCTGGTGAGCGTGCCGCTCCAGCGCAGCCACGTGGTGGCCCCGGCCACCGAGACCCACGAGCTGTGCGGGGCGCGCTGCATCATCGGCGAGGCCGCCCTGCTCGCCCCGCCGCCGCCTCCCGGGGACCAGCGCTGGGCGGCCGAGCGCGAGGAGCGCCAGCAGCACTGCCTGCGCTGCGACCTGATGCCGGTGCTGGGCGTGATCGGCATGGCGCGCCGCGCCGCGGCCCCGCCGGACGACGACCGCGACGCCTCGCTGCTCGAGTCCATCTCGCTCTCGGTCGCCCCGGTGGTCGAGAACGCCCAGCTCTTCGAGGAGCTGCGCAAGAGCCAGCGCTTCGGCGAGAACGTGCGCGACAGCATGGCGAGCGCCCTGATCGCCGTGAACATGAAGGGCGAGATCCTGAGCCTCAACCGTGCCGCCGAGGAGCTGCTGGGCTACCCGGAGGCCGAGGCGCTGGGCCAGCCCTTCGGCGCGCTGCTCGGGCCCGACGGCGAGGCCCTGATGCGCGGCGCGCTCGAGCACGGCCGGGTGGTGCGGCGCGAGGAGACGGTGCTGCGCGCGCGCGACGGCTCGCCCGCCCCGGTGAGCCTCACCACGTCGCTGCTGCGGCAGGACCGGCGCAGCGTCTACGGCGCGATCGCGACGTTCGTGGACCTGGCGCCGATCAAGCGCGCCGAGGAGCAGGGCCGCCGCCTCGACCGGCTGGCGGCGCTCGGGCGCTTCACCTCGAGCGTGGCCCACGAGATCCGCAACCCGCTGGCCGGCATCGGGGCCGGGGTGCAGTACCTGATGCGGGCCATGAGCCAGGAGGATCCGCAGCGTGAGAACCTCAACTTCATCCAGAGCGAGATCAAGCGCCTCGACCGCATCCTCCAGGACCTGTTCGATATCACCCACCCGCGCGGGCTCAGGCTCGAGACCGCGCCGCTCGAGGACGCGGCCAAGCGCGCGCTGCAGTGCGTCCAGGAGCTGGCGGCGGAGCGCGGGGTGACGCTGCGGCAGGAGGTGGCGACGCGCACGCCGCCGATCCCCCACGACGCCGACCAGATGGAGCAGGTGTTCATCAACCTGGCCAAGAACGCGATCGAGCACTCGCCCGCGGGCGGCGCGGTCGAGCTCTCGATCGCGCGCGCCGGGGCGCCGCGGGCGGCCGGGGCGCACGAGCGCGTGCGGTCGCTCGGCCCCGGGGTGCGGGTCCGGGTCCAGGACCAGGGCAGCGGCATCGAGCCCGAGGACCTCAAGCGTGTGTTCGAGCCGTTCTTCACCACCAAGCCCGGAGGCAGCGGGCTCGGTCTCTACATCAGCCACGACATCGTGAAGCGCCACGGAGGCGCGGTCACGATCCAGAGCGAGCCAGGACGCGGCACCACGATCACGGTCGAGCTGCCGCTGGAACCATCGGGAGGGAATCCATGAGCAAGGCCCACGTCCTGGTCGTCGACGACCAGGACTCGATCCGGCACTTCGTCAGCAAGGCCTTCGAGGCCGAGGGCTACACGGTGCAGACCACCGGCTCGGTGCGGGAGACGCGGGAGGTGCTCGAGGCCCAGATGCCGGATCTGGTGCTGCTCGACCTCAAGCTTCCCGACGGCAACGGGATCGAGCTGCTGCGCCAGATCAAGCGCACCGAGCCCGACGTCAGCGTGATCCTGATGACCGCCTTCGGCGACCTCGAGACCGCGGTCGAGTCCATGAGCGCAGGCGCCTTCTGGTTCGTCAAGAAGCCGTTCCAGAACGACGAGCTGCTGGCGCTGGTGTCGCGCGCGCTCGAGTCCCAGAAGCTGTGGCTCGAGCTGCGCCGTCTGCGTCACCACGCGTTCGCCGACGAGGAATTCCTGCATTCCTCGTGCCCGAGCATGCAGGAGGCCTACGCGATCTCGGAGCAGGTGGCGCGCGGCGACACCACCAGCGTGCTGATCGAGGGCGAGAGCGGGACCGGGAAGGAGTACTTCGCCAACCTCATCCATCGCATGAGCGCGCGGCACGACAAGCCATTCGTCGAGATCAACTGCGCGGCGATCCCGAGCGAGCTGCTCGAGAGCGAGCTGTTCGGCCACGAGAAGGGCGCCTTCACCGACGCCCGCACCCAGAAGATGGGCCTCATGGAGCTGGCCAACAACGGCACGCTGTTCCTGGACGAGATCGGGGAGATGAGCCCCATGCTCCAGGTGAAGCTCCTGCGCGTGCTGGAGCGCCGCACCTTCAAGCGCGTGGGTGGCACCAAGGACATCACGGTCGACCTGCGCATCATCTCGGCCACCAACCAGGACCTCGAGCGCATGTGCCGGTAGGGAGGGTTCCGCGAGGACCTCTACTACCGGCTCAAGGTGGTGCCGCTCTGGGTGCCGCCCCTGCGCGACCGCCGGGACGACATCATCCCCCTGGCGCGTCTGTTCATGGACCGGTTTGCACGGCAATTCAAGGAGCCGTT
>DASXQT010000060.1:0-18389 GCA_036507005.1 Candidatus Eiseniibacteriota bacterium | reverse complement strand
CGCTCGGCTCCGCCATCCATGGCTCCGCCTCGCTCCTGGCGACGCGCTTCGCCTCCTGCCTCTCGCGCGTCGCCAGAGCGCCGGGGAACGGCCCCGCCCCGCCCCTCGTGCGCGGCGCGTCGGCGCGCTCGCCCGAGATTGCTCGCACCGAGGGCAGGGTTTTCACGGCTGAAGTACACTGGTACGAAGCATCCGGCCTCGGTCGCCGGGAGTTCAAGATCAAGCGAATCCTGGACGAGTGACCATGACCCCGCGCAATCATAGGAAAGGGTACGTCCTCTGCGTCTCGAACCGCGGGTTTCGAGCGTCGCTGATCGTCCGGAAGGTCTACCGGACCCTGTCTGATCCCAAGGCAGAGGCACGCGGCTTCATCCGCGTCATCGACGAATCGGGCGAGGGTTACGTATATCCCGAGAACTTCTTCGTCGCGATCGAGGTCCCGCGAGAGGCCAGCAGGGCTTTCCGGGCCGCCAGTTGAAGTGCAGCCGCGACTGGGAGCCCCGAGCATGGAAGATCGCGAGCTGATCCACGACTGGAACGAGGCGGGCGAGCGCTGGGAGAAGCCGGCGTTCCGCATCCAGCTCGACGACGAGACGCTGCGCGACGGGCTGCAGTCGCCCTCGGTCAAGACCCCGCCGATCGACGAGAAGATCCGGATCCTCCACCTGATCGACCGGCTGGGCATCGACACCGCCGACATCGGGCTGCCCGGGGCCGGGCCCCACGTCGTGCAGGACGTGATGCTGCTGGCGCGCGAGATCCGCGACGCCAAGCTCAAGGTTCAGGCGAACTGCGCGGCCCGCACCCTGCGCCAGGACATCACCCCGGTGATCGAGATCTCGCAGAAGGTCGGTATCCCGATCGAAGTCTGCACCTTCATCGGCTCCTCCCCGATCCGCCAGTTCGCCGAGAACTGGACCCTCGACGCGATGGTGGCGCACACCGAGGAGGCGGTGACCTACGCCGTGTCGCACGGGCTGCCGGTGATGTACGTCACCGAGGACACGGTGCGCGCCCGGCCCGAGACCCTGCGGCGGCTCTTCCTCGCCGCGATCCGCTGCGGGGCGAAGCGCCTGTGCCTGTGCGACACCGTCGGGCACGCCACCCCGGCCGGAGCCGCGAACCTCACGCGCTTCGCGCTCGAGGTGGTGCGCGAGAGCGGCGAGAGCGTCGAGCTCGACTGGCACGGGCACAGCGATCGCGGGCTCGCGGTGATCAACACCCTGGCGGCGATCCGCGCCGGGGTGACCCGCGTCCACGCCTGCGCGATCGGGATCGGCGAGCGCGTCGGGAACACGCCGATGGACCAGCTGCTCGTGAACCTGAGGCTGCTCGGATGGATCGACAACGACCTCGCGGCGCTGCCCGAATACTGCGAGCGCGTGAGCCACGCGACCGGCGTCCCGGTCCCGCCCAACTACCCGGTGGTGGGCCGCGACGCGTTCCGCACCGGCACCGGGGTGCACGCCGCGGCGGTGATCAAGGCCTACCGCAAGGGCGAGGACTGGCTCGCGGACCGGGTCTATTCCGGCGTGCCCGCGAGCTGGGTGGGCCGGCGCCAGGAGATCGAGGTCGGCCCGATGAGCGGCGAGAGCAACGTGGTCCACTGGCTCACCGAGCATGGTGTGGAGCCCACCCCGGAGCGCGTGAGGGCGGTGTTCCAGCGCGCGAAGGCCGTGGACCGCGTGCTCACCGACGACGAGATCCGCGCCGCGCTTGCCGCGCGCGACGGGACGCGGGTGTCCTAGAGTCCGAGCGGGCCGCTCGCGGCGCGCCCCTTCCCGGAGGAGCAGGCATGGCCAAGACCCATCGCATCGCGGTGATCGCCGGCGACGGCATCGGGCCCGAGGTGGTGCGCGAGGCGCTGCGCACGCTCGAGCGCGTCGCCGCGATCGAAGGCTTCCGGACCGACCTCACGCGCTACCCGTTCGGCGCCGAGCACTACCTGAAGACCAAGGAGGCCCTGCCCGACGCCGCGTTCGAGGAGATCCGCGGCCACGACGCGATCCTGCTGGGCGCGATCGGCGACCCGCGGATCCAGGTCGGCCTGCTCGAGTTCGGGATCATCGCCCGGCTCCGCTTCGGGCTCGACCTCTACGTGAACCTGCGCCCGGTGAAGCTCTACGCCGAGCACCTCTGCCCGCTCAAGGACAAGGGGCCCGAGGACGTGGACTTCGTGGTGGTGCGCGAGAACACCGAGGACGCCTACGCCGGGATGTACGGCTACTTCAAGAAGGGCACGCCGGACGAGATCGCCACCCAGGAGATCCTGTTCACGCGCAAGGGCACGGAGCGCATCATCCGCTACGCGTTCGAGCTGGCACGGCGGCGCGCTCGCGGCAAGAAGCTCACGCTGGTGGACAAGGCGAACGCGGTGCGCGCGATGGACCTCTGGACCCGGACCTTCGAGGAGGTGGGGCGCGAGTACCCCGACATCGCGCGCGAGCACGCCTACATCGACGCCGCCACCATGTGGTGCGTGAAGAACCCCGAGTGGTTCGACACCGTGGTGACGAGCAACATGTTCGGCGACATCCTCACCGACCTCGCCGCCATGATCCAGGGCGGCCTCGGGGTGGCCGCGAGCGGCAACCTGCACCCCGGGCGCGTCAGCCTGTTCGAGCCCATCCACGGCTCGGCCCCCAAGCACGCGGGGAAGAACGTGGCGAACCCGATCGCCGCGATCATGGCGGTGCAGATGATGCTCGACTATCTGGGCGAGAAGCGCGCCGCCCAGCGCATCGAGGAGGCGGTGGCGGGACTGCTGCGCTCGAAGCGCATCCCCTCGCTGGGCTCGGACTCGGGTCTCGGCACGAGCGCGGTGGGCGACCTGGTGCTCGAGGAGCTGGAGCGGGCGAAGGTGCCGGCCTGAGGCCGGGCGCGTTCTTCGCCACGTTGCTCCTCGCCTCATCCGCGCGCGCCGGCGCGCCCCGCCAGGCCCGGCCCCGCCGCTTACACAGTGACCACGCCGTTGTCGGCCCGGTCGCGTGGCGCTGCCGCTCCTGGACGGACCACCGAAGGGGTAAGCTAGTTGCATGCAGAACCATTTCGACGACATGGTGCGGGAGGTGGACCGCTTCCTCGTGGGGACATCGAAGGTGCATGCCGCGCTCGATCACGTCGCTCGCGCGCTCGAGGAGTCGGGGGTCGAGTTTGCCCTCGGGGGCGGACTCGCCCTCGGCGAGCACGGCTACGTGCGCGTCACCGTCGACGTGGATCTCCTGGTGACCGCGGAAGGCCTGGAGCGCTTCAAGTCCCGATGGCTTGGGCGGGGTTTCGCGGAGAGCCACCCCGACTCGCGTCGCGTGCGCGAAACGGAGACGGGGGTTCCGATCGACTTCCTGCTGGCGGGCGACTACCCCGGAGACGGCCGACCGAAGTCCGTGCGATTCCCGGACCCCGCGTCCATCGCGCGAGGCGGCGGCCGCCTGCGGGTTCTGGATCTGCGCACGCTGATCGAGCTCAAGCTCGCCTCGGGGATCTCCGCACCCGACCGGCTGCGCGACCTGGCGGACGTCCTCGAGCTGGTACGCGCCAACCGCCTCGGGGAGACCTACGCGGAACGCCTCGACCAGTCCGTCCGCGTCAAGTACCTGGAGATCTGGCGAGCGGCCCAGGCCCCACGCCGCGACCTGTAATTCCGCTACCTGCCGTGGCGTTGAGCAGCCCCGTCGCGCTTCGCGGCCTGCCTACCCCTCGCTGTCCGTGCCGGGCGCGAGCAGGCGCTCGATCCAGCGGTAGCCTTCGAGCACGACCAGCGCGAGCACCGTGCCGATCACCGCGAGCAGGTAGGCGTGGCAGCCGACCGCGACGCCGATCGCGGCCACCATCCACACGCTCGCCGCGGTGGTGAGCCCGTGCACGAACCCTTCCTGCCGCATGATGCTCCCGGCGCCGAGGAACCCCACGCCGGTCACCACCCCGTGGATGATGCGGGTCGGGTCCATGTTGTGCCCGCCTCCGAACGCATCCACCGAGTGGAGCGTGAGCAGCACGAACATCGTGGCGCCCATGCACACCAGGGTGTGGGTGCGAAGCCCGGCGGGCTTGCGGCCCATCTGGCGCTCCCAGCCCACCAGGGTGCCGAGCAGCGTGGAGACCAGCATGGGAACCAGGTCCTGCATCGCGACTCCCTCCGTGCGCGCGACGGCGTGCGAGCGCTCCCCCGGGCCGCGCGGCGTCTCGTGGGAGGCGGCTACTTGCGCTGAAAGCGAGGCGGGCGCTTCTCGAGGAAGGCCTTGAGCCCCTCGTGCATGTCCTCGCTCGCGGCGAGGATCCCGAACAGGCTGCTCTCGAACCGCAGGCCCTGGTCGAGCGGCAGGTCCATGCCGCGCTGCACCGCCTCGAGGGCCGCGGCGAGCGCGAGCGGGCCGTTCTTGAGGATCGCCTGCGCGAGCTTGCCGGCCTCCTCGCGCAGGGAGGCGAGCGGCACGACGCGGTTCACGAGCCCGATCCGCTCCGCCTCGTCGGCCTTCACGCGCCGCCCGGAGAGGATCAGCTCGAGCGCCAGGCCGGGCCCCACGAGCCGCGGCAGGCGCTGGGTGCCGCCGTAGCCGGGGATGATGCCGAGGCCCACCTCGGGCAGCCCGAGCACGGCGTTGTCGGAGGCGAGCCGCACGTGGCAGGCGAGTGCCAACTCGCAGCCGCCGCCGAAGGCGTAGCCGTTGATCGCGGCGATCACGGGCTTCCCCGCGCCCTCGAGGGCCGAGACCACGCGCTGGCCGAGGCGCGAGATCTCTTCCGCGCCGCGCGAGTCGAGCACCGCGAGCTCGTTGATGTCGGCGCCCGAGATGAAGCTCTTCTCTCCCGCCCCGGTGACGATCAGCGCGCCCTGGGCCGGGTCCGACGCGAAGGCGCGGGCGACGGCCTCGATCTCGGCCAGCGTCTCGCGATTCAGCGCGTTCAGCACTTCGGGGCGATTCACCACCAGGGTCGTGACCGCGCCGGTCCGCTCGACGATCACGTTCCTGTAGGCGGAGGCGGTGGTGGTGGTGGTGGTGGTCATCGCGTCCTCGCGAAGGTGGAAAAAAGCCGGGCGCGTTTGGTGGACGGCGACCGCGCGTCGTGAAGCCGGGCGGCAGTATAGGGAGCCGCGCTCGCGCCGGGCAAGCCGCGCTCGGGAGCCACCGTCGTCCATCACTCCGGACCGACCCATCACCCGGAGCGGAATCGCGTAGCCTTGCAGCGCGATCTGGGGTAGCTTCCTTCGCGACCATCCCCCGTCCAGCGAGCCGAACATGGTTCCCGCCGACAACGACCGGGCCAAACCGGATCCCCAGACCGTTCGATCCACCGTGCGCCTGAGCCCGCGCGCGGAACGGATCGGGGCCGAGCCGTTCGCCGCCGTCCGGCTCGAGATCGTGGGTGGCCCCATGGACGGCGTCACGGCTCATGCCTCGAGCGACGTGCTCGTCATCGGGCGCAGCCCCCGGAGCGACCTCTGCCTCCACCTCGACCCCCTGGTCTCGGCCACCCACGCACGCATCGTCCGGGATGGCGGTGGCTTCTGGCTCGAGGACCTGGGCAGCCGGAACGGCACCTGGATCGGCGAGCAGCGCGTCCGCGAGCGGATGCTGATCGGTTCGGGCACGCAGTTCGTGCTCGGCAACACCTGCCTGGAATTCACACCCGCAGGCGGCGCACGGAGCCGCTGAGCCCCCATGGATTCGCTGCCCCTTTCCGCCTCGACCGAGGCCGTGCTGAGCGAGGCCACCGGGGAGAGCTCCCGGCTGGGCCATCACTTCGTCGGCGTCGAGCACGTCTTCGCGGCGCTCGCCCGCGCCGACGACCTGTCCCTGCGCCAGGCGCTCGACCGGCGCGGGGTGGCTCTCGACGACTTCCTGGCCCTGCTCATGGGGAGCATCGAGCCGCTCGAGCACCACCCCTGGGGCACGGAAGTGCTGTTCACGCCGCGCTGCCGGCGCATCATGAGCCTCGCGACCGGGATTGCGATCGCGCAGCGGAAGCCCGTGGTCACGAACCACCATCTGCTGGAGGCGATCCTGCGCGAGGGACGCAGCGTGCCCATGCGCATGCTCGGCTCCCGCGAGGTCGAGGCCGCCGAGCTGTTCGAGGCGATCGGCCCCGGGGAGGCGGCCCGGGAGAGCCCTCCCGAGGCGTCCGAGCTTCCCCTGCTCGACCGCTTCGGGCGCGATCTCACGCGCCAGGCCAGGAACGGAGCGCTGACGCCGGTGATCGGCCGGGAGGCGGAGATCGCACTCGTGGCCGAGGTGCTGCTGCGCAAGCGGAAGAACAGCCCCGTGCTGGTCGGGCAGGCGGGCGTGGGGAAGACCGCGGTGGTCGAGGGGCTCGCCCGGATGCTGGCGACCGCGGACGCGCGGCACCCGCTCAAGGACGCGCGGATCATCGAGCTCTCGATGGCTTCGCTGGTGGCGGGGACCAAGTACCGCGGCCAGTTCGAGGAGCGCTTGCTGGGCGTGATCCAGGAGGCGTCCGGGAGCTCGAGCGTCGTCCTCTTCCTCGACGAGATCCATACGATCGTCGGGACCGGCTCGGCCGGCGGCGACTCGGTCGGAGCGGCGGACATCGTGAAGCCGGCGCTGGCGCGGGGCGAGCTTCGCTGCATCGGCGCCACCACTCTGGCCGAGTACCGGCGCCACATCGAGCGCGACGCCGCGCTGGAGCGGCGCTTCGAGCCCGTGATGGTCGAGGAGCCGACCCCGGGCCAGGCGCGAGAGATCCTGGCGGGCGTGGCGCCCTCGCTGGCCGAGCATCACGGCGTGGACATCCAGCCGGAAGCGATCGAGGCCGCGCTCGAGCTGACCGTCCGCTACGTCCCCCAGCGCCGGCTGCCGGACAAGGCGATCGACGCCCTCGATCAGTCGGGCGCGCGTCTGCGGCTCGGTCTCCTGGCGGCGGGCGGCGGCGCCTCCCGCCCCAGGCTCGGCCGGGAAGCGGTCGCGTGCACCGTGTCCCAGTGGACGGGGATCCCGCTCGAGCGGCTCTCGGGCGAGGACGTGCAGCAGCTCGTGCGCCTGGAGGAGGAGCTGCGACGATGTGTGGTCGGGCAGGATCACGCGTGCCGGGCGGTGGCGCGCGCGATCCTCACCGCCCGGGCGGGCCTCGCCGACCCCGAGCGGCCCGTCGGCGTGTTCCTGTTCCTCGGACCCACCGGCGTGGGCAAAACCGAGCTGGCCAGGAGCCTCGCGCGGCTGCTGTACGGCGGCGAGAAGCGGCTCGTCCGCTTCGACATGTCGGAGTACATGGAGCCGCATTCCGTGGCGAAGCTGATCGGCGCACCGCCCGGCTACGTCGGCCACGAGCAGGAAGGGCTGCTGGTCTCGGCGCTCCGCACGCATCCCGACTGCGTGGTGCTGTTCGACGAGATCGAGAAGGCGCACCCGCAGGTGTTCGATCTCTTCCTCCAGATCTTCGACGAGGGGCGGCTCGGCGACGCCCATGGCAAGCGCGCCGACTTCCGCAACGCGGTCGTCATCCTCACCTCGAACCTCCCCGTGGGGCCGGCCGTGCCCGCCGTTACGCTCGGCTTCAAGGCCGAGCCGCCGCCCCCTTTGGCGTTCGACGTCCGGGCGGAGCTGACCCGCTTTCTCCGGCCCGAGCTGGTGAACCGCATCGACGAGATCTTGCTCTTCCGGCCCCTCGACCCCGCCGCGTTGCGGCAGATCGTCGACAGGTATGTGAAGGGCCTCGAGAGCCAGGCGCCGCAGAGCCTCCGGATCGAGCTGGCGGAGGAGGTCTACGACCTCCTGATCCAGCGCGGGGTCAGCGAGCAGTTCGGGGCGCGGGAGCTGCGCCGCACGGTGGACCGCTACCTGCGCCAGCCGCTCGCCGAGGAGCTGCTCCGGCGCGGCAATGGCGCGGCAACGGTGCGCGCGAGCCTCGACGGCGACCGGGTCCGATTCGAGCTCGGGCCCTCCTGACCGCGCGCCGGCGGTTGCCGACCACGACCGCGCGGCACTCGAAGAGCCACACCGCGATCGGGCGCCACGCTTGTGCGAGCCCGCCTCCGCGGCCTAGACTGCACCCCGACTCGTCGTCCTGTCCCGATCGAAAGGCCCCTCCCATGACGCAAGCCCCAGGTGTCTCGGGCCCGGCGGACGCCCAGCTCCAGTTCGTCACCGAGCTGTGCGAGATCGTGGCCTCGAACTCCGAGCTCCAGCCGATCCTGGACTGGATCGTGCAGAAGACCACGAACCTGCTCTCCGCCGACGAAGGCTCGATCAAGCTGCTCGGCCCGGAAGTCACGGAGCCGAGCGTCAAGACCATCATCCGCCGCGAGACCCCGGGCCTCTCCTCGGGGTCGTGGCCGCAGGCGGTGAGCATGAGCGTGATGGGCTTCCTGCTCCACAAGGGTGAGGCGCTCGCATCGCCCGACCTGATCGGCGATCCGCGCTTCCCCGGGCTGCGCGGCGGCGCGGGACGGGTGCGGGCCGTGCTCGCGGTGCCGCTCAAGGTCGGGAACCGGATCACCGGGATGCTGGCGGTGACCGACGCCAGGCCGGGGCGCGAGTGGACCCCGCGCGACGCCCAGCTGCTCTCGATCGTGGCCAGCAACTCGGCGGGCGTGATCGAGCAGGCGCGGCTGCGGGTCGAGGCGCTCGAGAAGCAGCGGCTCGAGGAGGAGACGCGGCGCATGGAGCGCGAGCTGGAGCAGGCGAAGGTGATCCAGATGACCCTGGTCCCGGCGGATCCGCTGGTCGTGGGCCCCTGGCAGGTCGCGGGCCGCGTGGTCCCGGCGCGCATGGTGGGGGGCGACACCTTCGACTACCGCGCGCTCGGCGACGGGCGGCTCGGGATCGCGATCGCCGACGTCTCGGGCAAGGGCGTGCCGGCCTCGCTCCTGATGGCGAACGTCCAGGCTTCCCTGCGCGCGTTCTGCAACGGCCGCCTGCCGATCCGGGAGGCGATCCGGCTCGTGAACGAGAGCGTGACCCGCAACGCGGCGCGCGGAAAGTTCATCACCCTCTTCTACGGCGAGATCGACGTCTCCGTGGGCCGGCTCTCGTACGTGAACGCCGGGCACAACTACCCGCTGCTGCTCCGGCGCGACGGCCGGGTCGAGGACCTCACCCTGGGCGGCACGCCGCTCGGGATCTTCGCGGACGCGGACTACGAGCGCGGCGACGTGGAGTTCCAGCCCGGCGAGAGCCTCATGCTCTACAGCGACGGCCTGTCCGAGGCGATGGACGCCTCGGGCCTCGAGTTCGGCGAGGACAAGCTGCGCGCGCTGTGGGGCGAGCACGGCGCGCGGCCCCCGAGCGAGGTCATCGATCTCATGCTCGAGAAGATCGCCGAGTTCCGCGGCACCGCCCCGCAGAGCGACGACATGACGGTCGTGGTCGTGGGAGCGAACGCCGGCTGACCGCGCGCGGAGCCCCCTTGGCGCGCGCGGCCCTGTGGGGCGGCGCGGCGCTGGCCGCGGCGCTCGCGCTGTTCGCCTTCGTCGGCGCGTGGGAGGCGAGCCGGATCGATCTCGGCAAGCCCGCGAGCCGCGTGCCTTTCCCGACCGCGCTCATGCGCGCGCGGGAGCGCGAGGCGCGCGAGCACGGCCTCCCCTACCGCATCGACTGCCGCTACGTCGGGTACGATCGCATCTCCCCGCTGCTGCGCCGCGCGGTGCTGGTGGCCGAGGACGACGCGTTCTTCCATCACGGCGGGCTCGACTGGAACGAGATCGGCGCCTCGGCGCGCCGCAATCTCGAGCGGCGCCGCATCGTGCGGGGCGCGAGCACCATCACCCAGCAGCTCGCGCGCAACCTCTACCTCGGCGAGGAGCGCACCTTCGCGCGCAAGCTCAAGGAGGTGGCGCTGGCGCTCCGGCTCGAGCGCGCGCTCTCGAAGCGGCGCATCCTCGAGCTCTACCTCAACCTGATCGAGTGGGGCGACGGGGTGTTCGGCGCCGAAGCCGCGGCCGCGCGCTACTTCGGGCGCACCGCCGCCACGCTCGACGCGCGCCAGGCCCTGCTGCTCGCGGCGGTGATCATCAACCCGCACCGCTTCTCGCCGCTCGCGCCGTCGCCCCGCATCGAGCGCCGGGTTCGCATCCTGGCCTCGCGCATGCAGCGGCGCGGGCAATTGAGCGACGCGGAGTACCGGCTCGCGGTCGGCGAGCCGCCGGAGGCGCCGGGTGTTGCGCTCTCTGCGGCGGAATCCCTCGGCGCGGGCGCGCCCGCGGAGACGCCGCAGGCTCCGGCCATGGCGGACACGGCGCTCGCGCCCGCGGGCGAGGCGCCGGCCGACACGGCCGCGCCTCAGCCCCCGCGGTGATCAGCCCGGGGGCAGCGCCTCCTTCACCAGGCGCGACACCGTGCCCCCCTCGGCGCGGCCCTTGACCCGGGCCATCACCGCCCCGATCACCTTGCCCGCGTCCTTGGGGCCGGCGGCGCCGGTGCGCGCCACCGCCTCGAGCACCAGGGCACGCAGCTCGTCTTCGCTCACGCCCTGCGGCAGGTAGCGCTGGGTCACCGCGATCTCGCGCTCCTCGCGCTCCACCAGGTCCGCGCGCCCCGCCTTCTTCCACTCCTCGATGACCTCGCGGCGCTTCTTGGCGTAGCGCTGGACCACCGTGACCTCCTCGTCGGCGGTGAGCCCCGCGTCCTTCGCCTTGCGGGTCTTCTCCTCCATCAGGGCCGCCTTGAGCATGCGCAGCGTGCTCAACGTGTCGGCGTCGCGCGCCTTCATTGCGGCCGCGAGGTCGGACTGGATGCGGTCGAGAATGGATGGTTCGGTCATCGGAGGCTCCTCCTTGGCCCGCGGATGGCGGTGCGGCTCGCAGCGCGGGCGCAGGTGACGGGCCGGCACCATAGCAGAGGGCACGCGACCGGCGCGAGCCACGGGCGCGCGGCGAGCGTTCGGCGCCTTGACCCGCCCCCAGCCCCTCCCTACCCTCGCGCGCGATTTGCCTGGACCTGGAGGAGGAGAGCTTGAATCGAGAGCAGCGTCTCGCCGAGCTGCAACGCCGCCGCGAGCTGGCGCTGGCGGGAGGCGGCGCCGAGCGCGTCGCGAAGATCCACGCCAAGGGCTGCCTCACGGCGCGCGAGCGCCTCGAGCTGCTGCTCGATTCCGGCTCGTTCGTCGAGATCGGCACCCAGGTCGTCCACCGCGGGCGCGACTTCGGCATGGACCAGAAGCGCTACGTCGGCGACGGCGTCGTGGCGGGCTGGGGCACGGTGGACGGGCGGCTGATCTACGTCTTCGCCCAGGACTTCACCGTGTTCGGCGGCACCATGAGCGAGGCGAACGCGCGCAAGATCTGCGCGATCATGGACCTCGCGCTCGACAACGGCGCGCCGATCGTGGGGCTCAACGACTCGGGCGGGGCCCGCATCCAGGAGGGCGTGCTGTCGCTCGGCGCCTACGCCGACGTGTTCCTGCGCAACACCCTGGCCTCGGGCGTCGTGCCCCAGATCTCGGCCATCATGGGCCCGTGCGCCGGGGGCGCGGTCTACTCGCCGGCCATCACCGACTTCACGATCATGGTCGAGGGCACGAGCCACATGTTCGTGACCGGGCCCGAGGTCATCAAGGCGGTGACCGCCGAGGAAGTGTCGTTCGAGGACCTGGGCGGCGCGATGACCCACAACACGAAGAGCGGCGTGGCGCACTTCGCCGCCCGCGACGACGCCGACGGCATCCGGCACGTGAAGCGGCTGCTCTCGTTCCTGCCCGGGCACAACCTCGAGGACCCGCCGCGCCGTGCGGCCACCGACCCGGTCGAGCGCCGCGATCCCGAGCTCGCCACGCTGGTCCCCGACGCCCCGGACAAGCCCTACGACATGAAGGAGGTCGTGCGGCGCGTGGTGGACGACGGCGACTTCTTCGAGGTGCACGAGCACTTCGCGCCCAACCTGGTGGTCGGGTTCGCGCGCCTGAACGGGCGCCCGGTGGGGATCGTGGGCAACCAGCCCAAGGTGCTGGCCGGCGTGCTCGACATCGACTCGTCGGTGAAGGGGGCGCGCTTCGTGCGCTTCTGCGACGCCTTCAACATCCCGCTCGTCACGTTCGAGGACGTGCCCGGGTTCCTGCCCGGGACGCGGCAGGAATGGGGCGGGATCATCCGCCACGGCGCCAAGCTGCTCTACGCCTACTGCGAGGCCACCGTGCCCAAGCTCACGGTGGTGGTGCGCAAGGCGTACGGCGGCGCCTACGACGTCATGTCGAGCAAGCACATCCGCGGCGACTACAACGTGGCCTGGCCGACCGCCGAGATGGCCGTGATGGGTGCGGAGGGCGCGGTCAACATCCTCTACCGTGACCAGATCGGGGCGGCGTCGGACCCGGCCGCCGAGCGCCGGCGCCTGATCGACGAGTACAACGAGAAGTTCGCCTCCCCGTGGATCGCCGCCGAGCTCGGCTACCTCGACGACGTGATCGAGCCCGAGGACACGCGCCCGCGCCTGATCGCCGCGCTCGAGATGCTCAGAAACAAGCGCCAGAGCCTGCCCCACAAGAAGCACGGCAACCCGCCGCTGTAGGGCGCCGGGCTCGCCGCCCGCTCCGGCGCGGGCCTGCGGCCCCGCCTCACACCATCAACATCGCATCGCCGTACGAATAGAAGCGGTAGCGCTGCGCGACGGCGTGGGCGTAGGCCCGGCGGGTCGGCTCCTCCCCCGCGAACGCCGCGACCAGCAGCAGCAGCGTGGTGCGTGGCAGGTGAAAGTTGGTGAGGAGCCCATCCACCGCCTGGAAGCGGTAGGGCGGGAAGATGAACTTGCGGGTCCAGCTGCTCGCGGCGCCGATCTCGCCGCCGTTCGCGTCGCACGCGGATTCCAGGGCGCGGGCGACGGTGGTCCCCACCGCCACGATCCGGCCGCCGCGCGCGCGCGCTGCGCGCAGGGCGCCCGCCGCGGCCTCGGGGACGTCGAACCACTCCTCGTCCATCCGGTGCGCCCGCGGATCGGCGGCCGAGATCGGCCGGAACGTGCCGGGCCCGACGTGGAGCAGCACGCGCACGATCGCCACGCCCGCCGCCTCGAGCGAACCGAGCAGCTCGGGCGTGAAGTGGAGCCCGGCGGTCGGCGCGGCCACCGCGCCGCCGACGCGCGCGAAGACGGTCTGGTAGCGCTCGCGGTCCTCGGGCTCGGGCGCGCGGTGGATGTAGGGCGGGAGCGGGGTCTCGCCGTGGGCTTCGAGCCCCGCGCGGAGGTCGCCGCGCGCGACGCGCACCACGCGCTCGCCCTCCTCCCCGGCCGCGATCACTTCGAGCACCAGGCAGCCGTCGGCGGTCGTGAGCGTCTCGCCGGGGGCCGCCTTCTTCGCCGGCTTGGCGAGCACGCGCCACGCGCCCTCCGGCTCGGGCCGAACCACGAGCAGCTCGACCCGCCCGCCGCTCTTCCTCTGCGTGTCGAGGCGGGCGGCGATCACGCGCGTCTCGTTGATCGAGAGCGCGTCGCCGGCACGCAGCCAAGCGCCGAGGCGCGCGATCGAATCGTCATGGAGCGCCCCGCTCGAGCGATCCACCACCAGCAGCCGGGCGTCCTCGCGCCGCGCGGGCGGATGCTGGGCGATCAGCTCGGGCGGCAGCTCGTAGTCGAGGTCTTCGAGCTTCACGGGAGGAGGCAGTCGGGGCCGGCGTTTCTCACTCGCGGGCTCGCGTTGCCCGCGGCGCCCGCGGGGCGCCCCGCCCGGGCCGCGTGCCCCATGGCGCCCGTCAGGAGAGCGGCAGCTCGGGCTGCTGCGGCCCTTCCCTCACGACCGGCGGCTCCGTGCCGCCCGCGCGCGGCGGCTCGAGCCCGAGATGGGCGTAGGCGAGCGGCGTCGCCTCGCGGCCGCGCGGCGTGCGCTTGAGGAAGCCCTCCTGCACCAGGAACGGCTCGTAGACCTCCTCGAGCGTCCCGGCCTCCTCGCCCACCACGACCGCGAGCGTGTTGAGCCCCACCGGGCCGCCGCCGTACTTGGTGATCAGGGCGTCGAGCAGCCGGCGATCCATGTCGTCGAGCCCGCGCTCGTCCACCTCGAGCAGCCGCAGGGCCTCGCGCGTCACGTCCAGCGTCACGCGCCCGTCCGACTTGATGAGCGCGAAGTCGCGCACGCGGCGCAGCAGCCGGTTTGCGATGCGCGGCGTCCCGCGCGCGCGGCGTGCGATCTCGAGCGTGGCGGCCTCTTCCACCTCGACCGCGAGGATCCCGGCCGAGCGCCGCACGATCTGGGCGAGGTCCGGGGCGCCGTAGTAGTCGAGTCGCAGTGTCAGGCCGAAGCGCGCCCGCAGCGGCGCGGAGAGCAGCCCGGAGCGCGTGGTCGCGCCCACCAGCGTGAAGGGCTCGAGGTTGAGCTTGACGGAGCGCGCGCTCGGGCCGCGGTCGAGGAGGATGTCGATCTCGAAGTCCTCGAGCGCGGGATAGAGGTACTCCTCGATCACCGGGGCCAGGCGGTGGACCTCGTCCACGAACAGCACGCCGCGCGGCTCGAGGTTGGTGAGCAGGCCCGCGAGGTCGCCGGGCTTCTCGATCACCGGGCCGGCGGTGCGGGTGATCTCGACGCCCAGCTCCTGGGCGACGATGCTCGCGAGCGTGGTCTTGCCGAGCCCGGGTGGGCCGTGGAAGAGCACGTGGTCCATGGCCTCGCGCCGCCGCCGCGCGGCCTCGAGGAAGATGCGGAGCTGCTCCTTGACCCCGGGCTGCCCGACGAACTCGTCGAGCCTAAGCGGGCGGAGCCGTGACTCCTCCTTGAGGTCCTCGGCGAGCGGCGCGGGATCGGCGAAGCGGTGCGGCGCCTGCGGGACCGCCCTGAGCCTCTCCCCCGGCTTCGCCCCGTGCCCCGATTTCAAGCCCATGTCCGCTCTCCCTGGCCCGGCCGGTTTTCGAGAGCCGCCGCCCTCGCGCGCGGGGCGCGCCGCGCTCAGCGCGCGACCGCGGCCGCCTTGCCGAGGGTGGCGAGCGAGCGCTTCACCAGCTCCTCGGGCGTGAGGTCGGTGCCGCCGCCGGCGGCGTTGCGCACCGCTTCCTGAGCCTGCGTCGCAGTGTAGCCGAGGCGGACCAGGGCCGCGACCGCGTCGTCGAAGCACTCCGAGCGCGGCAGGACCCCGCCCTCGCGCGCCGGCGCGGGCAGGCCCTCCACCTTGTCGCGCAGCTCGACGATCAGGCGCTCGGCGGTCTTCCGGCCGATGCCGGGGATCGCGACCAGCGCGCCCACCTGCTCCCCGTGGATCGCGTGCGCGAGCGCCGCGGGCCTGAGCCCCGAGAGCACCGCGAGCGCGAGCTTGGGGCCCACGCCGCTCACCGCGATCAGGAGATCGAAGAGCCGCAGCTCTTCGACGTCGGCGAAGCCGAAGAGCTGGACCGCGTCCTCGCGCACCACCTGCCGCGTGCGCAGGAACACCTCGCGGCCGCGCCCGGGCAGGGACTGCGCGGTGTGGGCGGAGACCTGGACCAGGTAGCCCACGCCGCCGCACTCGATCACGCACGAGCCGGTCGCGACCTCGGCCAGTGTGCCGCGCAGCGAGGCGATCACCGCGCGCCCCCGCGCCGCGCCGCGAGCGAGGCGAGCCGGACCGCCGCGGCGCCGCGCGCCGCGCGGGTCGCGAGCAGCGCCTCGAGGCGCTCGGCCGCGGCCGACATCGCCCGCGCCGCGGGGAGCTGGCGGCGCTCGCGGTGGAGATGGCAGAGCGCCACGGCCAGCGCGTCCGCCGCGTCCGAGGGCAGCGCGCCGCGCACGCCGAGCAGGCGGCGCACCATGTAGGCCACCTGCTCCTTGGCGGCCGCGCCCGAGCCCGCCACGCTCATCTTCACCTCGCGCGGGCTGTACTCGGCGACCGCGAGTCCGCGCTGCACCGCCGCGACCAGGAGCGCCCCGCGCACATGGCCGAGTACCAGGGTGGAGCGCACGCTCAGGTGGTAGAAGGCCTCCTCCACCGCCACGCAGTCGGGGCGCACGCGGTCCATCACCTCGCCCACGCGCTCGACGATGGCGTGGAGCCGGCGCGGCAGGTCGAGGCGTCGCGAGCAGCCGGCCTCGCCGTGCTCGACGCAGCGGTAGCGGTTCCCGCTCTTCTCCACCACGCCGAAGCCGGTGCGGGCGCTGCCCGGGTCGATTCCGAGGACGCGCATGGACGGGGCGGGCCCGCTAGCGCGCGAGCCGGGCGAGGATCTCGTCGGGGACGTTGAAGTTGGCGTAGACCTTCTGGACGTCGTCGTGGTCTTCGAGCGCGTCCACCAGTCTGAGGAGCTGCCCGGCTTCCTTCTCGGACACCGGCACCTGCAGCGTGGATATGCGGGTGAGGTCGGCACTCAGGGTCGGCACGCCCCGCTTCGCGAGCGCCTCCTTCACCGCCTCGTACGCGCCCGGCGGCATGAGCACCTCGTAGCCTTCGCCCTCGGTGACGACATCGTCCGCGCCCGCGTCGAGCACGGTCTCCATCAGGTCGTCCTCGCTCACCACGCTCTTGTCCACCACGATCACGCCCCGGGGCTTGAAGAGGTAGGCGACGCTGCCGGCCTCGCCCAGGGCGCCGCCATGCTTGGTGAAGATCTGCCGGATCTCGCCCGCGGTGCGGTTCTTGTTGTCGGTCGCGATCTCGACCAGGATTCCCACACCGCCCGGCCCGTAGCCCTCGTACTGGGTTTCGTCGTAGTGCGCGCCCTCGATCTCGCCGGTGCCGCGCTTGATGGCGCGCTCCACGTTGGAGGAGGGCATGTTGATCGCCTTGGCGGCCGCGATCGCGGAGCGCAGCCGCGGGTTGCCCCCGAGATCGCCGCCGCCGTGGCGCGCGGCGATCGTGATCTCCTTGATGCACTTCGAGAACAGCTTGCCGCGGGCGGCGTCGGTCGCGCCCTTCTTGCGCTTGATGGTGGCCCATTTGGAATGGCCGGACATGGCGGGCTAGGGCGCGTGCGCCCCAGCCTCCTTCTCCGCCCGCGCCGCCGCGATCACCTTGTCGGCCAGCTCGCGCGGGACGTCCTCGTAGTGGGAGAACTTCGACTCGTGCATGCCGCGCCCCTGGGTGATCGAGCGCAGGTGCGACGCGTACTTGTAGAGCTCGGCCATCGGGACCAGCGCGCGGATCGCCTGGTAGTGGCCGTCCGACTCGGTGCCCAGGATCTTCCCGCGCTTCGACGAGAGGTCGCCCATCACGTCGCCCAGGTACTCCTCCGGCACGCGCACCTGCAGCTCGTCGATGGGCTCGAGCAGGATCGGGTTGGCCTTGAGCATGGCGTTGTGGAAGCAGGTCTCGGCCGCGATCTTGAAGGCCATCTCGGACGAGTCCACGTCGTGGTACTTGCCGAAGAACAGCGCGGCCCGCACGTCCACGACCGGGTAGCCGGCGAGCGGCCCGCGCTCCATGCCCGCGATGATCCCCTTCTCGACCGCGGGGATGTACTGGTTGGGCACCACGCCGCCCTTGATCTCGTCCGCGAACTCGAAGCCCTCGCCGCGCTTGCGGGGCTCGAGCTTCAGGTGCACCTCGCCGAACTGGCCGCGCCCGCCGGTCTGCTTCTTGTGGCGGTACTCGTCCTGGGCCTTGGTGCGGATGGTCTCGCGGTAGGGCCCGTGCGGCTTGGAGAGCACGACCTCGACGGCGAAGCGCCGCTTGAGCCGGTCCACCGCGACCTCGAGCTGCAGGTCCCCCATGCCGTACACCAGGGTCTCCTTGGTGCTGGGCTCGAAGTGTCGGCTGAAGGTCGGGTCCTCTTCGTGCAGGCGGTTCAGCCCCTGCGCCATCTTCTCCTCGTCGCCCTTGGTCTTGGGACGGATGCACTCCGCGGTGACGTGGCCGGGGAAGCGGGGACCGGCGAGCTTCACCGGGCGCGCCTTGTCGGCGAGCGAATCGCCGGTGTGGGTCTCCTTGAGCTTGACCGCGGCGACGATGTCGCCGGCCACCGCCCCCTTGCACTCGAAGCGCTCCTTGCCCACCAGGTGGTAGAGCGCCCCCATCTTCTCGCTGCGCCCGCGCGTGGTGTTGAGAAGCTCACGGCCCGGCTCGATGTGCCCGGAGTAGATGCGGATCATCGACAGGTCGCCGAGGTGCTGCTCCGAAAGGGTCTTGAACACCAGCGCGGCGGTGGGCTCGGCCGAGTCGGGTTTCAGGGTGATCTGGGCACCGTTCCCCACCGCCGCGCCGGTCTCGGGAGGCACGTCGAGCGGCGAGGGCAGCACGTCCACCACCTCGTCGAGCACCTCCTTCACGCCCTGATTGTGGAAGGCGGAGCAGCAGAAGGCGGGGGCGAGATCGCCCTGCACCACCCGCTCGCACAGGCCCTTGCGGATCTCCGCCACCGTGAGCTGGCCGGAGGAGAGGAACTTCTCCATCAGCACCTCGTCCGCGGTCGCGGCCTCCTCCATCAGGAGCGCGCGCGCCGCGGCGACCGCCGCCTTCATGTCGTCCGGGATCGGGATCTCCTGGCTCTTCTCGTCGACGCCCTTGCCCTGGAACGTGAAGGCCTTGTTCTCGATCAGGTCCACGATTCCGTGGA
>DASXQT010000059.1:0-47176 GCA_036507005.1 Candidatus Eiseniibacteriota bacterium | reverse complement strand
CGGTCGGTGACCGGGTTCGCAAGGAAGAGCCGCTGGTCGAGATCCAGACCGACAAGATCAACGTCGAGATCCCGTCGCCGGCCGAGGGCACGCTGGACCAGATCCTGGTCCAGGAGGGGACCACGGTGCTGGTCGGGACCGAGATCGGCGTGCTCTCCGGAGCCGGCGAGGCCTCCGCGCCGGCCGCCCAGCCGGCGGCGGCCGGGAAGGCCGTGGCGGGTGCTGCAGGCGCTGCGATCGCGTCCAGCGCGACGGCGACCGCAGCACCCCCCGTGGCGCGCACCCCGGCCTCGCCCGCCAGCGGCAATGGAGGCACCGCGCTCGAGGAGCGAAACCTCTCGCCTGCGGTGCGAAAGATCATGCGCGAGAACGACGTGAGACCCGAGGAGGTCGCCGCCATCCGTGGGTCGGGTGTCGCCGGCCGCGTGACGCGCGACGACCTGCTCGAGTATCTCCAGTCGCGCGCGCAGCGCCCGATGGCGCCCGCGGCACAGCCGGCGCCCACATTCGCCGCGGCCCCTGCGGCCGCCCCGGCGGCGCCGCCGCCCGCGTTCCTCGCCGCGCGCACGGCTCCGGCCGCGGCCGGGGCGCGCGAGGAGGTCGTGCCCTTCAGCCGGGTGCGCAAGCTGATCGCCGAGAACATGGTGCGGGCCAAGCACACCGCGGCGCACACCCACTGCTTCGACGAGACCGACATGAGCGCGATCGTGGCGCTCAAGAAGGAATGGGGCCCCAAGCTCGAGGCCCAGGGGATCAAGCTCACCTACATGCCGTTCTTCATCAAGGCGAGCGTGATCGCGCTCCGCGAGTTCCCGGGGGTGAACGCCGAGGTGAAGGGCGACGCGCTGGTGGTCAAGCGGTACTACAACATCGGCATGGCCGTGGGTCGCGACGAGAAGGGCCTGATCGTGCCCAACCTCAAGGACTGCGACCGCAAGAACCTGGTGCAGATCGCGGGCGAGGTGAACGACCTCGCCGCCCGCGCCCGCGCCGACCGGCTCAAGCCCGACGAGATCGTGGGCGGCACCTTCAGCATCACGAACGCCGGCGTCTACGGCGCGATCAACTCCTCGCCCGTGATCAACGTGCCCGAGGTCGCGATCCTCGGCGTCCACAAGATCGTCGAGCGCCCGGTGATCCGCGACGGGCAGATCGTCGCGCGCCCGATGATGAACGCCTCGATCGGGTTCGATCACCGCGTGGTGGACGGGGAGCTGGCGGTCAAGTTCCTGCGCCGGGTCTGCGAGCTGCTGGAGAGGCCGGAGCTGCTCTGGTTCCACGCGTAGTCCGGCGGACCGCGGCACGACACCCATGGACACGCTCAACGTCTGCGCCCTAGGCCCCACGACCTACCGGGACGGCCTGCGCCTCCAGGAAGGCCTGGTGCGCGCGCGCGCCGAGGGCCGGACCGGGGACTGGCTGCTCTTTCCCGACCATCCGCCGGTGCTGACGGTGGGGCGGGGCGCCGCGCCGGGAGGCCTGGTCGCCGATCCCGGAACGCTCGTAGCGCGCGGGATCGAGATCTTCGAGGTGGCGCGCGGCGGCGACATCACCTGGCACGGGCCGGGCCAGCTCGTGGGCTACGCGATCTGCGACCTGGGCAGGCACGACCGGGACCTGCATCGCTTCCTGCGCGCCCTGGAAGGTGCGGTCGGCGACGTGCTCGCCGGCTACGGCATCCAAAGCCGCACGGTCCCGGGGCGCACCGGCGTGTGGGTGGGAGAGCAGAAGATCGCCTCGCTCGGGATCGCGGTGCGGCGCTGGGTCAGCTATCATGGATTCGCGCTCAACGTCACACCGGACTTGAGCTTCTTCGACCTCATCCACCCCTGCGGGCTGCGCGGGGTGCGCATGACGTCCATCGCGGAGCGGCTCGGCGACCGCGCGCCGGCGCTGGCCGCGGTGCGGGAGAGGGCGGCGGCCGCCGTCGCCCGCCGCCTGGGCCACGAAGGCGTGCGCTGGGCGGGTGTGGCGGAGGCCGAGGCGGCCGCACGGGAGGCTGAGACCGCGAACGCGGTCCGCTGATCTCATGGCAGGTTCCACCAAGGTCACGCTGTTCAGCATCGAGGAGGCGAACCGCGCGGTCGCCGAGCTGCGCCCCGAGCTCGAGCGCCTGAGCGCGCTCAAGCGCGATTTCGACCAGCTCGGGACGCGCGCCGAGGTGCTGGGGCTCGCGGCCTCGGGCGCGGCCGCCGATAACCCGGATGCAATCGAGCTCCGGGGGATCACCGGGCGGCGGGACGCGATCGCCGAGGAGATCCTGAAGGGCGTCGAGGCCGTCCAGCGCCGCGGCTGCCTGGTCAAGGACATCGCCCGCGGCCTGGTGGACTTCTACGCGCTCTCGGGCGACCGGCTCATCTTCCTGTGCTGGCAGCTCGGCGAGCCCGAGATCGGGTACTGGCACACGCTCGAGGGCGGCTTCGCCGGCCGCCAGCCGCTGGACGCCGCCGGGCGCGAGTGAGGCCGGTCATGGAGATCCACGGGATGAGCACCTCGCTCCTCGAGCGCGCACCGGGCGCGCGCCCCTTCGCCGAGTACGCGGCGCTGGACGCGGAGACGATCCGCGCGCGCACCTGGGCGGCGAAGAGGAAGCTCGGCCGCCGCGCGGTGGTGCTCGGGCACCACTACCAGCGCGAGAGCGTGATGGAGTTCGCCGACTTCCGCGGCGACTCGTTCAAGCTCTCGCAGCTCGCGGCCGCCCAGGAGGAGGCCGAGTTCATCGTGTTCTGCGGCGTGCACTTCATGGCCGAGTCGGCCGACGTGCTGCGCCGGCCGCGGCAGACGGTGATCCTCCCCGATCTCAAGGCGGGCTGCTCGATGGCCGACATGGCGGCGATCGAGGACGTGGAGGAGGCGTGGGACCTCCTCGCCGCCGCCCACGGCGACACCATCGTGCCGGTCACCTACATGAACTCGAGCGCCGCGCTCAAGGCCTTCTGCGGCGCGCGCGGCGGCGTGGTGTGCACCTCCTCGAACGCCCGCGCCGTGCTCGAGTGGGCGTGGGGCCGGAAGGAGCGCGCGTTCTTCTTCCCGGACCAGCACTTGGGCCGCAACACCGCGTACGCGATGGGCCTGCCCCTCGACCGCATGGCGGAGTGGGACTACCGCGCCGAGGACCTGGGGCGCGCGAACGCGCGCTGCCTCGCGCCCGAGGTGCGCCTCATCCTGTGGCGCGGGTTCTGCTCGGTGCACACCCGCTTCACCCTGCAACAGGTGGACGAGACCCGCGCCGCCGATCCGGCGGTGAAGATCCTGGTCCACCCCGAGTGCCCGTTCGACGTGGTGCGGAGCGCGGACCTCGCGGGCTCGACCGAGTTCATCATCCGCCAGGTCGAGCAGGCTTCACCCGGCACCCACTGGGCGATCGGCACCGAGATCAACCTGGTGCACCGGCTGGCGGTCGAGCACCCCGAGCAGAACATCCACTCGCTGCAGAAGAACGTGTGCCCGTGTGCCACCATGAACCGCATCGATCCCGCGCACCTCTTGTGGGCGCTCGAGAACCTGAGCGGGGGGCACGTCGTCAACCCCATCCGCGTGCCCGAGGATGTGAAGCGCGACGCGCTCCTGGCGCTCGACCGCATGCTGGCGCTCAAGGGCGACGGCCAGGTGGCGCGCGCCACGATGGCGAAGGACTGAGCGTGAGCGCACCCGAAGCGCCCGACCCGCGGGCGGACGAGCTTGTCGTGATCGAGGGCGAAGGGCACCCGGAGATCCCGGTCTACGGCGCCCCACGGCCGGCCGTGCCACGGCGGCTCCCGCTCACGCCGCGCTTCGGTGGCTGTGCCTCGGGCGCGGGCGCGGGGATCGGAGCGGATGCGGCCGCAGGATTCCGGCGCCTGCCGGAATGGCTCAAGGTCAGGCTGCCGGGCTCGGGCGAGTACGCCGAGACCCGCGCGCTGATCCGGCGCCAGCGGCTCCACACGGTGTGCGAGGAGGCGCGCTGCCCCAACCTCGGGCACTGCTGGGAGCGGGGCACGGCGACCCTCATGATCCTGGGCGAGCTGTGCACGCGGCGCTGCGGCTTCTGCGCGGTGGCGCCCGGCCAGCCCAACGGCTACGTGGACTGGGACGAGCCGCGGCGCGTGGGCGAGGCGGTGGCGGCGATGGGCCTGCGCCACACCGTGATCACCTCGGTGGCGCGCGACGACCTCGGGGACGGCGGGAGCACGATCTTCGCCCGCACGATCGCGGAGATCCGCCGCCGCTCGGGGACCGTGATCGAGGTGCTGATCCCGGACTTCCGCGGCCACCCGGACGACCTCCAGCGGGTGGTGGACGCCCGGCCCGACGTCATCAACCACAACCTCGAGACCGTCGAGCGCCTGCACCCGGTGGTGCGGCCGAGCGCGCGCTACGAGCGCTCGCTCGAGCTGCTGCGCCGGGTGCGAGATCGGGGCGCGGGCATCCGGGCCAAGTCCGGGATCATGCTCGGCCTCGGGGAGCGCGACGACGAGGTCGAGCAGGCGCTGCGCGACCTGGTCGCGCACGGCTGCCAGCTCCTCACCATCGGCCAGTACCTGAGGCCGAGCCCCCACCACCTCCCGGTGATCGAGTACGTCCACCCCGACCGGTTCCGCGCGTGGGGCGAGCGGGCCGAGGCGCTGGGCTTCGAGAGCGTGGCGAGCGGCCCGCTGGTGCGCTCGTCGTTCCACGCCGACGAGCTGGCGGGCACCGTGCGGCCGGGGGAGAGCAGCAAGGCAGGGTAGGGCGCCGCGCGGGGCGCCGCTGGGAGAAGGTGGGGGAGGCCCGTTTCGCGGCGACGCACACCCGATGCCGCCTGCATCGGCACTGCGTCCGAGCCTAGCTTCTTCGCCGCGAAACGGGCCTCCCCCACCTTCTCCCAGCGGATCTCAGTTCGCGGTCGCGCTCGTTCCCTCGTCCTCGTTCAGCCACTCGGTCCAGGCCTTGTTGTTGAACGGCCGGCCGAGGAAGGTCTGGACCAGCGTGGCCGCGGGGGCGGAGCCGCCCGGGGCCAGCACCGCGTCCCGGTAGCGCTTCGCCACGCCGGGCGCGAGCAGGTTCTTGCGGTCGAACTGGGCGAACATGTCCTTCGCGATCACCAGCGACCACATGTAGGTGTAGTAGACCGCCGAGTAGCCGTCCAGGTGGCCGAACGCGCACTGGAGGTGCGTCCCCTCCACGAACGGGAACGGCTGGTAGCGCTGCGTGACCTCCTTCACCAGCGCGTCGGTGTCGAGGGTCGCGGGATCGCGGTTGTAGCACGACAGCGAGACCTGGGCGTACACCATCTGGCGCCGCACCTGGAGCCCCTTGCCGTAGTCGTTGGCGCGCTTCATCTGCCGCACCAGGTCGACCGGGATCGGGGCGCCGGTCTGGTAGTTGCGGGCGAAGGTCGCGAGCACCGCGGGATCCCAGGTCCACTCCTCCAGCATCTGGGACGGGGCCTCGACGAAGTCGTGCTCGGTGCGGATGCCGCCCGTGCCCACCCAGCGGTGGTTGCCCGCGAACATGGTGTGGAGCAGGTGCCCGAACTCGTGGAAGAAGGTGGTGACGTCGCTGTGCTCCATGAGCCCGGGATCGCCGGCCTCGCCGCCCGGGAAGTTGCAGATCAGCGCCGCCTCCGGGATCTGGCGGCCGGTGACGCCGGTGCGCACGTCGAACTGCGCGGCGTGGGTGTACTTGTTCGCGCGCGGGTGCATGTCGAGGTAGAAGCGGCCGGCGAGCTTGCCGCCGTCGTACATCTCGTAGCACTCGACCGAGGGATCCCACACCGGCACGTTCTTCATCCGCTTGAACTGCACGCCGAACAGGTTGCTGGTCACGTCCAGCACCCCCTGCTTGACGCGGTCGTAGGGGAAGTAGGGGCGCACGCTCTGGGAATCGAAGTTGTACTGGGACTTCCTCACCATCTCCTGGTAGTAGGCGCTCTCCCAGCCGTTCACGACCGCCGCATCCGGGGCGTCCTGGCGCTTGCGCTCGAGCAGCACGCGGTACTCGGTCTCGGCGCGCGGCCCCGAGGCGGCGACGATCTGGTCGATGAACTGGGCGGCGCCCTTCTCGCTGCCCACCATCTTGTCCGCGGTGATGTAGTCCGCGTAGTTGGGGTAAGCCATGATCTGGGCCAGCTCGTCACGCTTCTGGATCAGGCGCTGCAGGGTCTCGAGGTTGCTGGGGTAGGCGCGGTTGTTGTACTCCATGTACATGCGCTTCCGCAGGTCCTCGTTCTTCGCGTAGTAGAACACCGGGATCGCATCGGGATAATCGGTGGTGAGCGTGATCTTGCCGTCGGCGCCCGGCTTGTGGCGCTCGATGTAGTCGGCGGGCAGGCCGTCGAGCTCGGCGGCGCTCGCGGCCGTCACGCTGCGCTGGCCGGAACGGATGTTGCGCTCGAACTCCTGGCTGATCTCCACCAGCGAGTCGCGCAGCGCCTTGATCCGGGTGCGCGTGGCATCGTCCTTGTCCACGCCCGAGAGGCGGAAGTCGCGCAGCGTCTTGTCGACGTAGTAGCGGGTCTCGGCGTCGGCGCCCGTGAGATCGAGCGAGCGCAGCGCGTCGTAGAGCGGGCGGTTGAGCGAGTACTCGGTGGCGAGCGCCTGCACCTTCTGGCTCGCGGCCTCGGCGGTCGCGCGCATGGCCGAGTCGGGGTGCACGTTCTCGATCAGGCTGGCCTGCGAGGACACCGCGTTCAGCTCGAGCATGGCGTCGTCGTAGGGGCGCAGGGTGTTCTCGAGCGTGCGCTTCCCCTTCGCGGCCAGCATGCCGTCCACGATCACCCGGGCGTGGGCCAGGCGCTGGTCCTGGATCTTCGCGAACGCGGCGGCGTCGGGCTTGCCGCTCCAGAACGGCGCGTTGTCGGAGCCTTTCGCCGCGGCCGGGCCCGCCAGAGCGGGCATGAGGGCCAGGGCGATCACGGAGATGATGCGGAAGAGCTTCACGGGTCCTCCTCGGGATGGAAGGCCCGACCGACGAGCCTCGAGGGCCTCAGCCGAGCGCGGAGCCTGGGCGCCCCTCGTAGGGCCGCGGCGCTGCCGGCGGCGGGATCGAGCCATGCGTCTGGCCAGCTTATCGCACAGGGGGTGGGTCCGCTCAACCCCGGGCGGGGCGGACGCCGGGGGAGCCCGGACGAGCGCGGCGTCGGACCGGCGTCAGCCCTTTTTCGGGGGCCGGCTCGGTCTCAGCTCCACGCGGCTGTAGAGCGCGCGCGGCGGGGCGCGCAGGAGGTCGAGCACGACGTCCGCCACGTCCTCGGGCTCGAGCGCCCAGCCCGTCTTGTCGCGCGCGCCGCGCCCGAAATCGGTGGCCACGCTGCCCGGCATGAGGTACGAGACCCGGATGCCGTCGTAGCGCACCTCCATCATGAGGGCCTCGCTGAAGCCGTTGAGCCCGAACTTGCTGGCGTTGTAGGCGGCGCCGTTCGCGAACGGATTCTTCCCGGCGAGGGAGGAGATGTTGAAGATGTAGCCGCCGCCGCGGCGCCGCATCTGCGGGATCGCCAGGTGGCAGCAGTAGAACACGCCGTTGAGGTTGGTCTCGATCACCGCGCGCCAGTCGTCCGGCTCCATCTCGGCCACCGGGGCGAAGATCCCGATCCCGGCGTTGTTCACCAGGATGTCGGCCCCGCCGGTGCGGCGCTCGACCTCGCGGAACAGGCGCTCCACCGCCTCGAAGGCGCGCACGTCGCAGGCCACGCCGAAGGCGCCGTGCTCCACCTCGCGGGCCGCCTGCTCCGCGGCGCTCGCGGAGCGCGCGGTGAGCGCCACGGTCGCGCCCTCGCGCGCGAGCGCCTCGGCGATGCCGCGCCCGATGCCGCGGTTGCCGCCGGTCACCACCGCCACCTTGCCGTCGAGAAAACCCATCCCGCTTCCCTGGCCCGGACGATTCATGCGCCCGCGGCCGGACCCGCGCCGGTTCAGGCGTGGTCCTCTTCCTCCTCCTCCCACAGGCGGTCGATGCTCTTCACCACGCTGGGGTGGCGCTTCCACTGGTAGAGCGCCATGCCGGCGGCCGCGAGCAGGTTGGCCACGATCACCGTCCAGGGCCGGAGCAGGCCCATGAGCTGGGCTCCGAGCGCGATGTTGAGCACGAAGAAGCCGACCTGCAGGCACAGCGCCAGCACCAGCAGCACGAAGAACATGATCGGGAACTTCTCGAACAGGGTGGTGAGGTAGGAGACCGTGATCCCGAACACGACGAAAATCACGAAGTGGAACGCGGTGTAGGCTGCGACCTCGAGCGGCTGGACGATGACTCCCGCCGAGGCCGCCGCCCCGCCGTGGAGCAGCACGGTGCCGAGCAGCGCGGGCGTGAACAGCGGGCGCCCGGCCGAAAGGTCCAGCGCCAGGAACCACAGCGCCACGACCAGCGCACCGATCATGCCCGTGAACAGCCCGTCGAGCATGACGTCGGACGCGCGGACCCTCGCCGGGGCCTCCGACTTCGCAGCCTGATCCACGGTCATGATCCCCTCCTGCCTCGCTGGGTTCGCAGCAGTCGATGGCTGTCGCCGGCAGCCTAGCACCGCGCCTGGAGCGGCGGAAGCGCCCGCGGGCCGGCGTCCGGGCCCGGGTCGCTACCGGGCGGCGGGTGGCACGGACATCACCAGCCGCCCGCCGCCCGGACGGGACCCCGCGGGACACTCGAAGCGGGCCAGCGTTCCGGGCTTGAAGGGCGTCTCGCTCCCGGTCAGGAGCGCCGCGAGCCGGCCGGCGAGGGGCTGGTGCGTGACGAGCAGGACGTGGCCGTCGCCGGCACGCGCGGCCGCGAGCGCCGCGAGCACGTCGGCGGGCTCGCGCTCCGCCCGCAGCTCCTCCAGCGGCTCGATCACCGGGGCCTGGGGCGAGGCGGCGCGCGCGATCTCCGCCGTCTGGCGGGCGCGCAGGAGCGGGCTCGTGAAGATGCGCCCGGGCCGCCAGCCCTCCGCCGCCAGCCTTCTCGCGAGCGCCTCGATGGCCCGGCGCCCGGCGGGCGTCAGTGCCCGCTCGGCGTCGCCCGCCGGTCCGGCGGGCTCGGCCTCGGCGTGGCGGAGCACATCGAGAACGAGCGGCACGGGCCGAATCTCAGTGCCCGTGCCGCTCGACGTGCCCGCTCGCCACGTCCGGTGCGACACCATGCGCCGCGCCGGCGTGCGATGCGCTCACGCCCCTGGTTACCTGTCGCCGTTGCCGGTATCCCCTGCCGGGGGCGGAGCCGGGGGGGGCGCAGTCTTCGAGTCGATGTCGAAGGTGATCATGAAGCCGTTCGTGCCCTTGTACTCGAAGGCGTTCGGCCCCTGCCGGTAGGCCTCGACCTCGTTGGGCATGAGCACGAAGCCGGTGTGCCGCGGCGCGCCCCAGTACTTGAGGTTGTTGATCACGACCGGCGAGCTCATGTTGCGATTCACCGCGGCGCCGTTCAGCACCACCTCGCCGGCTTTCCCGCCGTCGAGCTTCGCCACGGCGTGGTCGCCGGTGTGGGACCACTCGATCGGCAGGTCCGAGGCGACGTCGAACGACTCCCACCTCACCGGGTACAGGTGAGCGAGGACCGTCTTGATCCCCTCGCGCTGCGACGGGGTCACCGACGGATCGAACGTGACGACCGCCCACTTCATCACGTGGTCCGAGAAGTCGTCACCCAGGTCCATCGCGGCCCAGAACTTGGCGCCGTCGAGCTTGGTCGTGCCGTACATCCCCTTGTTCACCTTGAAGACGTTGTTGGCCCGGCAGAAATGCTCCGCCTCTCCGCCCTCGTGGCTCATGTGCGAGGCGGGCTTGGTGCTGAAGTAGCACTGGCAGAACATCGGGCAGGAGCAGGCCTCGATGATCGTGGCGTTCATGCTCCACGTCGGTTCCGCCATCTTCTTGCCTTTGCCGCCGATGTCGAGATCCCCTGCGAACGCCGGGACTGCGACGCACAGGGTCAGGACGATTCCCAGCAACACTTTTCTGGACATGTGGACCTCCTTGTGGTGGGGGGAGCTGCTTTCGATCCTCGGAAAGTGGCGGGAGAGTAGGCCGGAGGCCGCTCCTCTGCAAGACACGGTTCTGTTAGGCTCGCGCCACCAGTCGCAGCCCGGCGCATCCGGCGCGGTCCGCCCCGAGCGCCGGGACCACGGAGGAGGTCGTTCCGAGCATGTCCCTGAGGGTGGCCGTCGTCATCGCCCTGGTCGCCATTGCGGCCCTTGCGGTCGGCGCGTGGAACCTGTCCACCCAGAAGGCTCAGGCGCCCACCGGGGCCCCGGAGCAGGGGGCGCCCCCGCCGGAGCCCGCCTCGGGCGGGGAGGCGGCCGCCGAGCCCGCGGACCCGGGCGTGTCCTGGACCGTGCCCTCGCGCTGGACGACCGACCTTGCCCAGGGCATGCGGCTCGCCACCTACGTCGTCCCCGGGGCCAAGGGCGGCGAGAAGGCGGAATGCGCGGTCTACTACTTCGGCCCCGGGCAGGGAGGGGGCGTCGAGGCCAATCTCCAGCGCTGGCTCGGCGAGTTCCATCCGCTCGAGAAGCACGACGTCCGCAAGCGCACGCCGGGCGGGATCGAGGTCACGAGGATCGAGGCGCGGGGCACGTACGTGGCCCACTCGATGCGCTCGGGAGAAGCTCAGGGAGAGAAGCCGGACTGGGCCCTGATGGGCGCGGTGGTGGAAGGCCCGGCCGGCGACGTCTTCTTCAAGCTCACGGGCTCCCGGGCCACCGTGGATGCCGCCGCAGCCGATTTCGACCGCATGCTGGACTCGATGCGGAAGAAGTAGGCGCGCGGGCGGCGCCGGTGCGCTCATCCCGCGGGCGGCGGTGCCGATACCCGTCCGGAGTCGGCGCCACGCGGTGCCGCGGAGCCTCGCCCCGACGCCCGGTTGCGGGGCGGCCCGCGCGTTCGTTACGCTCTCCGGCCAATTCTCGGGGCCGCCGGTACACGGTCCCCCTCCTCCAAGGAGTCGCGCCTTCTCCCAGATAACCAGCCGCTTCCTCGACGCGCTTCGCGAGCGCGTGCTGCTGTTCGACGGCGGGATGGGAACGCAGCTGCAGGCCCGCGAGCTCTCCCCCGAAGACTTCGGCGGCAAGCGCCTCGAAGGCTGCAACGACCACCTGTCGCTCACCCGCCCGGACGTGGTCGAGGCCATCCACGCCGCCTACTTCGAGGCCGGTGCGGACGCGGTCGAGACCAACTCGTTCCAGGCCTCGCGCGTCCGCCTCGAGGAGTGGGGCGTGGGCGAGAAGACGCACGAGATCAACCGCGCCGCCGCGGCGATCGCGCGCCGGGCGGCCGATCGCTTCGAGCGCGCGGACGGGCGCCCGCGCTTCGTCGCGGGCTCGATCGGGCCGTCGGGGATGCTGCCCTCCTCGGAGGACCCCGACCTCGGCAGGCTCCGGCTCGAGGACCTGGTGCCGGCGTTCGCGGTCCAGGCGGAGGGGCTGCTCGAGGGGGGGGCGGACCTGCTCATCCTCGAGACCTGCCAGGACATGATCGAGATGAAGGCGCAGATCCTGGCGGCGCGCGAGGCGTTCGAGCGCGTCGGGCGCCGCGTGCCGCTCCAGTGCTCGGTCACGCTCGACCCCTCGGGGCGCATGCTGCTCGGCACCGACATCCGGGGCGCGCTCGCCACGCTCGAGGCGATGGGCGCGGATGTGATCGGGCTCAACTGCTCGACCGGGCCCGACCTCATGCGCGACGCGATCCGCTACCTGGCGCAGAACGCGAGCACGCCGATCCACTGCATCCCGAACGCCGGGCTCCCGATCAACGACGGCGGCCGCACGGTCTACCCGATGAAGCCCGAGCCGATGGCCGAGACCCTGCGCGAGTTCGTGGCGGAGCTGGGGGTCAACATCGTGGGCGGCTGCTGCGGCACCACGCCCGCGCACATCCGCGCCCTGGCGGCGGCGATCGGCCGGCGCCCGCCCACGCCGCGCCCGGGGCGCAGCGGCTGGTTCCTGTCGAGCGGCATCACCGCGCTCGCGCTCCGCCAGGAGCCGCCGCCGCTCCTGATCGGCGAGCGGCTCAACACCCAGGGCTCGCGGCGCGTCAAGGCCCTGGTGATCGAGGACCGCATCGAGGACCTGGTCCCGATCGCGCGCGAGCAGGTGGAGGGCGGGGCGCACGCGCTCGACGTGTGCACCGCCTTGACCGAGCGCACCGACGAGGCGGCGCAGATGCGGCGGCTGGTCAAGAAGCTCGCGCTCTCGGTCGAGGCGCCGCTCGTGATCGACTCGACCGAGTCCGCGGTGATCGAGGAGGCGCTCAAGGCCTGGCCCGGCTCGGCGCTGGTCAACTCGATCAACCTCGAGAACGGCCGCGCGCGGGTGGACGCGGTGATGCCGCTGGTCGTCCGGTACGGCGCCGCGGTGATCGCGCTCACCATCGACGAGCAGGGGATGGCGAAGACCGCCGAGCGCAAGCTCGAGATCGCGCGCCGCATCCACGACATCGTCACCGGCGAGTACGGGCTGCCCGCCGAGCGCCTGGTGTTCGACGACCTCACGTTCACGCTCGCCACCGGGGACGCCGAGTTCCTCGACTCGGGCATCGAGACCCTCGAGGGCATCCGGCGCATCAAGCGCGAGCTGCCGGGCGTGCTCACCAGCCTCGGGGTCTCGAACGTGTCGTTCGGGCTCTCCAAGGAGGCGCGTGCCGTCCTCAACTCGGTGTTCCTGTATCACTGCGTGCAGGCCGGGCTCGACATGGCGATCGTCCATGCCGCCGAGGTCGTGCCCTACGCCGAGATCCGCGAGGAGGACCGCCGGCTCGCGGAGGATCTGATCTGGAACCGCGACCCCCAGGCGCTCGCGCGCTACATCGCCCATTTCGAGGGCCGCACCCCCGAAGGCAGGGCGAAGGAGGAGGAGGCCGAGGAGGCGGCGCTCAGCGTGGAGCAGAAGATCCACTGGCAGATCCTCCACCGGAAGCCGGCCGGGATCGAGGCCCTGATCGACGAGGCGGTGAAGCGCCAGGACCCGGTCGTGGTGCTGAACCGGGTGCTGCTCCCGGCGATGAAGGAGGTGGGCGACAAGTTCGGGGCGGGCGAGCTGATCCTGCCGTTCGTGCTCCAGAGCGCCGAGGTGATGAAGAAGGCCGTGGCGCGGCTCGAGACCTACCTCGAGAAGAACGCCGACGTCAGCAAGGGCCGGGTGGTGATCGCCACGGTCTACGGCGACGTGCACGACATCGGCAAGAACCTGGTCAAGACCATCCTCTCGAACAACGGCTACACCGTGTTCGACCTGGGCAAGCAGGTGCCGGTGCAGACCATCCTCGACAAGGCGAAGGAGGTGAACGCCTCCGCGATCGGGCTCTCGGCCCTGCTGGTCTCGACCAGCCGCCAGATGCCGATCTGCGTGGCCGAGCTGCAGCGCGAAGGGCTCGGCTTCCCGGTGCTGATCGGGGGTGCGGCGATCAACCGCAACTTCGGGCGGCGCGCGGCGCTGGTGGACGGCGAGGTGTTCTACGAGCCCGGCGTGTTCTACTGCAAGGACGCCTTCGAGGGACTCGACACCGTGAACGCGCTGATGGATCCGGCGCAGCGCCCCGCCCTGCTCGAGCGGTCGCGGCGGGAGGCGTTCGAGTTCAAGACCAAGTCCGCCGAGCTGGACGCGCGCGCGGCGGACTCGGCCGCGCGCCAGAAGGATTTCAAGGTCACGGTCCCGCGCGACATCGCGATCCCGCCGCCGCCGTTCTGGGGCGCGCGCACCACGCCGCCCATCGAGATCCCGTTCGCCGGCATGTTCGAGGGCATGGACCTGAAGACGCTCTACCGCCTGCACTGGGGGGCGCGCGGGAGCGTGCCCGAAGTCGAGCGGCTGATCCGCGAGGAGTTCGAGCCCAAGCGCCTGGCGCTGCAGCGTGAAGCCGAGGAGCAGGGCTGGATCGCGCCGCGGGCGTGCTTCGGGTTCTTCCCCTGCCAGAGCGACGGCCTCGACCTCGTGGTCTACGACGCTTCGGGCTTCGCGCCCGGGTCGCTCACGCCGCGGGGCAAGATCGAGGAGGTCGTGCGCTTCACGTTCCCGCGCCAGAGCGAGCGCGAGGGCCTGTGCCTCTCGGACTACTTCCTGCCGGTGGACTCGAGCCGGTTCGACGTGGTCGCGTTCCAGGTGGTGACCGTGGGCCCGCGCGCGGACGAGCTCTCCAACGAGCTCAACGCCCGCGGCGAGTACGCGAAGGCGCTCTACGTGCACGGGCTCGGGGTCTCGGCCGCCGAGGGGCTGGCGGAATGGCACCATCGCCGCATCCGGCGCGAGCTCGGAATCCCCGCGGACCGCGGGCTGCGCTACTCGTTCGGCTACAGCGCCTGCCCCGACCTCGCCGACCAGGCCAAGCTCTTCACGTTGCTCGGCCCCGAGGAGAGGATCGGCGTCACGCTCACCAGCGCCTGGCAGCTCGTCCCCGAAGCGAGCACGAGCGCGATCGTGGTGCACCACCCGGCGGCGATGTACTACATGGTGAAGGTGTAGGGCGTGACGGGGCCGGCGGGCCGGTCGGCCCCTTGGATTCGTCCCAGGGCCTGGCTTCAGGAGTCGCACGACACGATCGGCACGAGGCGAAATGGCGATTAGCGTCCCCTGGGTTGCCCCGGTCACCCTCGACGGCACACGCGTGCGCATGGAGCCACTCTCGCTCGAGCGCCACTTCGAGGGGCTGTGCGAGATCGGGCTCGATCCCGAGCTGTGGCGCTGGACCACGAACCGCGTGAGCACGCGGGACGAGCTGCGGCGCTACCTCGAGACCGCGCTCGCCGAGCAGGCCGAGGGACGCTCGCTTCCCTTCGCGACCGTGGACGTGCCGGGCGGCCGCGTCGCGGGCTGCACGCGCTTCGGGAACATCGACCGCCACAACCGGCGCATGGAGATCGGCTGGACCTGGGTGGGCCGCCCGTACCAGCGCACCCACGTCAACACCGAGGCCAAGTACCTGATGCTGCTCCACGCGTTCGAGACCCTGGGCTGCGTGCGCGTCGAGTTCAAGACCAACGCGCTCAACCGCCGCTCGCGCGAGGCCATGCTGCGGATCGGCTGCGTCGAGGAGGGCGTGTTCCGCCGCTACCAGCGGAACGACGACGGGACCTGGCGCGACACGGTCTTCTACAGCGTGATCGACAGCGAGTGGCCGGCCGTGAAGGCGCGGCTCGAGGGGATGATCGCCCAGCCCGCTTGACCGGGCTCAGCTCGCGAGCTCGCCCGCTCCGGATAATCTGCACTGTAAGGGCATAATATCCGGATAAACCTACCGGGCAGGTCCGCGTCGCCGGACCGCTGATTCCTGCCCGCCTTGGCTCTCCTGAAGCCTGGGGCCGGGCGCCGCGTCACGCTTCCGGCGTCAGTTCCCGCGCAGCAGGACCAGCTTCCTCGTCGCCACGTCGTTGCCGGCGCGCGCGCGGACCAGGTAGACCCCAGTCGGCGCCACGCTCCCGTCGGCGCGCGTCCCGTTCCACGAGAACGGGTGGGCGCCGGCTGCGAGCGGTCCGCTGTGGAGCGAGGCCACGCGCCGACCTCCCAGGTCGTGGACCGAGATCTCGACCGTGGCCGGCCGCGCCAGGGTCACCTGGACGCGGCTCTCGCGCGAGAACGGGTTGGGCTCGCCGGGCGAGAGCGCGAGCCCGGGCGGACCATCGAAGCTCCACGCCGGCTCTCCCACCGCCACTTCCAGCGCCGCGCCGTCGGGCCCCGCGAACTCGGCGCCCTCGACCCGAACCTCGCCGCCCGGGCTCTCGCCCGGCCGCAGCGCGAGGCGGAGCGTGAGGTCGAGCGGCCCCGGGGCCGGCGCAGGTCCGAGGCCGATCAGCCCCAGCACCAGCCGGTCGCCGGTCCCCTCGTGGAGGCAGAGCCACCTCGACGCGTCGCCCGCGACATCGACCGATGTCACCTGGAAGCGGTCGCTCGGATAGCGGATCGCGAGCCGTGTCGCGCCGATCCGGTCGGCGCCGTCGAGTCGCACCGGGAGGTCCACGCCGGAGGCGCTCGCAATCGGCTCCCGGAAGCTCAGCCGGATCGCCGGCTCCGGCCGGCCCGGCGCGCCCGGCGGCGCCGGGCCGCGCAGGAAGACACGGGCGCAGCACATCACGTCGTCGATGTCGACCACGCCGCTCCGGTCGCAGTCGAGATGGCCCGTGGCATCCGGGGGGCAGTAGCCCGACTGGAGGACGCAGTGCGCCATGAGGACCAGGTCGCGCACGTCGGTGACCGCATCGCCGTTGAAGTCGCAGGCGGATGCCGCGCAGATGTGCGCGGCCGGATCGGCGATCCGGCCGTAGACGATCTGGCACTCGGAGACGCCGCGTCCCCGCTCATCCGAGCCCAGAAGCTCCTGCGCATCGACGCGCGTGACGGACGGGATCGGCGTGCCCGCGGTCGCCGAAGCGGTGACCCGGAGCACCGGAACCGGCAGGGGGATCGCCCCCGCGCGCGGGTTCCACGGCGGGATCGGCGCCCCCTGGTCCGCGAACATCGCGAACTTCGCGCCCTCCGCGGTCGGCTCCCAGGCGACGTGCATGCCGGCCGCCGGTCCGACCGGCGTGAGGCTGGTGATCCGCAGTCCCGCCGTCGGCCACAGCACGAGGCGTCCCTGGAGGCCCGCGAGCGCGATCGAGGTCAGGACCTGGAGCGTGACGTCGGCCGGGTGGTCGAGGCTCACGAAGGCGTTGCACTCCCCCTGGCCGCCGGCATGATCCCAGGATGCGACGAAGCAGCTCTCCGCGGGTGCGGCGCACGAGTCGGTGACGCTGAACGGCTCCAGGGACGACCAGAACCCCCTCGGCGTGGTCGAGCCGTCGCAATGCTCGGACAGCTCCTGGACGTAGACCGGAAGCGCGTACTGCCCGGGCGGGAGCCCCGGGATCTCGATCTGCGCCGACCACGGGATCGGGTACTGGATGCACTCGCGAACCTGGCACGAGTCCCTGCCGACCTCGACGAGCACGCCCACGGGCCCCGGCAGTGGCGTGCGCCGCCGGTCCACCACCCTCACCTGCCTGATGTGGAGGCAATCCCCCGTGAGGTTGCCCGAGAATGCCACCGGGATCGGAACGCCGGCGCAGATGGCATTGGGCGAGCACCCCGAGCAGGGGGGCGTGGGTCCGATCTTGATCGAGCTGACGTAAGGCAGATTCGCGTTGGGAGGACAGTCGGGACCGACGCTGAAACCGATCTCGCGCTGCTCGGTCGCGGTGCAGGAGTCCCCGCTCGCGAGCCGGATGGTCGCCACGATCTCGACCCGAAGCTGGTGGTCGCCGAGGGCGAAGCGCCCGAGGTTGACGGCGAGCGACTCGGCGGTGCAGGTGAGGAACACGGGACAGACCTCGGGCGCGGCGCAGGTGACCCGCACCGTCGCCGAGTCGATCCGCTCGATCCCCCGCAGGGTGACGCACTCGCGGCAGCCCGCCACCCAGAGGCGGAGGTCCTGGGTTGGGCATGGATGCCAGGGCTCGAAGGTGAAGCCCACCGGAGCCGGGTGAGCGGTGGTGCAGGGAGCGGAAGCTGCGGGCGGAACCAGCGCGGGCGCCGAGATGGCAAGCCCCAGGGAGAGCATCGGCGCGAAGAAGCGGGAGACGGATCGCATGGCCAACCTTCCTTCTCCCCGGTCGGCTGTCGGATGACGGCGGGGATCGTTCTACAACGCGGACGGGCTGTCAACCCCGAGTTGCGCTCGTGGAACCGATTGGCCCGGCTCGATCTCGGCCGGTCGTCCGCGCTAGACCCGGAACCCGCCCGAGACCGCGATCGTCTCGCCGGTGATGTTGCGCGCCTCGTCGGAGGCGAGGAAGAGCGCCGTGGCGGCCACGTCCTCCTCTTCGACCATGCGCTTGAGCGCGGTGGGCTCGAGGTACTCGCGCTCGATCTCGGCCTCGCTCTTGCCGAGCGCCGCGGCGCGGGTGCGGATCACGCGCGTCATGCGCTCGCCGCGCGTCGAGCCGGGCGCGATGGCGTTGACCGTGATGCCGTGGGCGCCGGCCTCCAGCGCCAGGGTGCGGGTCAGCCCGATCAGGCCCCACTTCGAGGCGGCGTAGGCGGCGCGCAGCGGGTAGCCCATGAAGCCCGCGACCGAGCCGATGTTGATGATGCGGCCGCCCGGTTGGGTCCTCATGTGCCGCAGCGCGTGCTTGGCGCACAGCATGGCGCCGGTCAGGTTGATCGCGAGAGTGCGATCCCATTCGCTGCGGTCGAGGTTTGCGACGTCGGCCGTGGGCCCCGCGATCCCGGCGTTGTTGACCAGGATGTCGAGCCGGCCGAACTCGGCGAGGGTCCGGGCCACCATGTCCTCGACCGCCCGCTCGTCGGACACGTCGGTGATCGAGAGCAGGGCGCTGGCGCCGCGCTCGCGCACCTCGCGCGCGCTGGCCTCCAGCCGCGCGCGCCCGGTGCCCGCGATCGTCACCGCGCAGCCCTCGGCCGCGAAGCGCAGCGCGATGGCGCGGCCGATGCCGTGGCCGCCGCCGGTGACGATCGCCGCGCGGCCTTCGAGCTTCACGGGCGCGCGGCGCGGCGAAGGCGCGTCACGCGGTCCACGGATCGGGGAAGTCGGGGGAGAGCCCCAGGTCCTGGATCGCGCGGTTCACGATCCCGGGAGCGATCTGGCCCTGCTCGCACAGCGCGGCCAGCACCGCGACCGTGATGTGCTCGGCGTCCACCTCGAAGAACCGGCGCAGTGCCGCCCGGGTGTCGCTGCGGCCGAAGCCGTCGGTGCCGAGCGAGGTGAACGCCCGCGGCACCCAGCGCGCCACCAGGTCGGGCAGGCGTCTCAGGTAGTCGCTCGCGGCCACGATCGGGCCGGGTGCGTTCTCGAGCGTGCGCGTCACGTAGGGCACGCGCCGGCGCTCGCCCGGATGCAGCCGGTTCCAGCGCTCGCACGAAAGCGCCTCGTTGCGGAGCTGCGGGTAGCTGGTGGCGCTCCACACGTCGGCCGCGACCTCGTACCTCTCCGCCAGGATCTCCTGGGCGCGCAGCGCCTCGAGCAGGATCACCCCGCTCCCCAGGATCTGCGCGCGGTACTTCGTCTGCTGCACCGCGCCGCGGTAGAGATACAAACCGGCGAGGATCCCTTCCTCGTTGCCGGTGGGCAGCGGCGGCATGGGGTAGTCCTGGTTGTAGAGCGTGACGTAGTAGAAGACGTCCTCGCCGTCCACGTACATGCGCTTCAGGCCTTCGCGCACGATGGTCGCCACCTCGTAGGCGAAGGCCGGGTCGTAGGCGCGCAGGTTGGGCGCCACGGTGGCCAGCAGGTGCGAGTGGCCGTCCTCGTGCTGAAGCCCCTCGCCGTTGAGCGTGGTGCGGCCGGCAGTGGCGCCCAGCAGGAAGCCGCGCCCGCGGATGTCGCCGAACGCCCAGAGCTGGTCCAGGGTGCGCTGGAGGAACATCGAGTAGAAGACGTAGAACGGGATCGTGATCTGCCCGTGCGTCGCGTAGCTCGTGCCCGCGGCCTGGAACGAGGCCATCGAGCCCCCCTCGGTGATCCCTTCCTCGAGGAGCTGGCCGCCCTCCTTCTCGGTGTAGGACAGCACCAGCTTGGAGTCCACCGGCTCGTACTTCTGGCCGAAGGGCGCGAAGATGCCGATCTCGCGGAACAGCACCTCCATCCCGAAGGTGCGGGCCTCGTCCGGGATGATCGGCACCACGCGCCGCCCCCACTCCGGATCGCGCAGCAGGTTCCGCAGCAGCTTGGCGAACACCATGGTGGTCGAGACCGACTGCTTCTCGCCCGTGCCGCTCGCGAACTCGGCGAAGACCTTGTCCGAGGGCTTGGACAGCGGCTTCGCGCGCACCACGCGCTTCGGGACGCAGCCGCCCAGCGCGCGGCGGCGCTCGAGCACGTACTGCACCTCGGGGCTGTCGGGCCCGGGATGGAAGTACGGGGCGTCCGCGAGCTTGCGGTCCGGGATCGGAAGCTCGAGCGTGTCGCGGAACTTGCGCAGCTCGTCCAGGTTGAGCTTCTTCATCTGGTGCGTGATGTTGCGCGCCTCGGCGCCCGAGCCCAGGGTCCAGCCCTTCACGGTCTTGGCGAGGATCACCGTGGGGCGGCCGTGGTGCTGCGTGCCGGCCACGTAGGCGGCGTAGATCTTGCGGTAGTCGTGGCCGCCGCGGCGCAGGTGGCGCAGGTCTTCGTCGCTCAGGTGCTCGACCATCTTGAGGAGCCGTGGGTCGCGCCCGAAGAAGTGCTCGCGGATGTAGGCGCCGGTCTCGACCGAATAGCGCTGCCACTCGCCGTCCACGGTCTCGTTCATCGCCTCGACCAGCGCGCCGTCGTAGTCCTGGGCCAGGAGCGCGTCCCACTCGCGCCCCCAGATCAGCTTGATCACGCTCCAGCCCGCGCCGGTGAAGACCGCCTCCAGCTCCTGGATGATCTTGCCGTTGCCGCGCACCGGGCCGTCGAGGCGCTGCAGGTTGCAGTTGACCACGAAGGTGAGGTTGTCGAGCCCCTCGCGCGAGGCGAGCGAGAGCGCGCCCACCGCCTCGGGCTCGTCCATCTCGCCGTCGCCGGGGAAGGCCCACACCCGCGAATTCGCGGTGTCGGCGATCCCGCGCGCGTGAAGATACCGGTTGAAGCGCGCCTGGTAGATCGCCGAGATCGGCCCAAGTCCCATGGAGACCGTGGGGAACTCCCAGAAGTCGGGCATGAGGCGCGGATGGGGGTAGGAGGAGAGGCCCTCGCCGCGCACCACCTCGCGGCGGAAGTGGTCGAGCTGCGACTCGGTGAGCCGGCCCTCGAGGAACGCGCGCGAGTAGATCCCGGGCGCGGCGTGGCCCTGGAAGAAGACCTGGTCGCCCGAGCTCCCGTCATCCTTGCCGCGGAAGAAATGGTTGAAGCCCACCTCGTAGAGCGACGCGCTCGAGGCGTAGGTGGAGAGGTGCCCGCCGATCCCCGGCGAGTGATGGTTGGCGCGCAGCACCATGAGCGCCGCGTTCCAGCGGATGATGCGCCGCACCCGCAGCTCCATCTGCTCGTCGCCCGGGAACGGCGGCTCCTGCTCGGGCGAGATCGTGTTGATGTAGCGCGACTGGACAAGCCCGGGCAGCCCGATGTGGAGCTGGCGCGCGCGCTTCAGCACCTTGCGCAGCAGGAAGTCGGCGCGCTCGCGGCCCGCGTTGCGGTAGACGTCGTCGAGCGCCGCGATCCACTCCGCCGTCTCCTGCGGGTCGGGATCCGGGAGCTGGCGCTTGAAGCTGTCCAGCATGTCCGGCGGGAGCTGGTCGGGCTCGGTTTCCTCCACGGCCGGCTTATCGGCGCGTATCTCTGTGGTCATGAGGCTCTCCCCTCCACGGTCGGCGCGGGTTTCCAGCACGGGAGAATAGCGCAAACGGCGGGCGGGCGTGGGGCGGGGGCGCCAGTGCCGCCCCCGCGCGGAGCGGGCGCGGGTGGCGCGCGGTTGCGTCGTTCGCCGGCGTCCGGGCGCGAGATCCGAAGCGCCCCCGCAACGGGTCCTTCCGCGCCCTCCGCGACGTTGCTAGACTGTGCTCCTCTGCTTCCGCCGACCCCAGCGAGGAGGCCCCGATGACCGTGATGACGAGCACCTCCACCGTGGTCTACCCCGCCCGCAAGGGGCCGCGCGCCTTCACCGCCGAGGACCTGTGGGCGATCCCGCGCGTCGGCGCCCCGGCGGTGGCGCCCGACGGGCGGCTGCTCGCCGTCCCCGTGACCACCTACGACCTCGAGAAGAACGAGGGCCGCGGCCGCATCTGGCTGGTGCCGGCCGCGGGCGGGGAGCCGCGCGCGCTCACCGCGCCCGAGCACTCGAGCCTCCAGCCGGCGTTCTCGCCCGACGGCCGCGAGCTGGCGTTCGTGCGCAAGGCGGACAAGGGCAAGCTGCAGCTCTTCCTCATGCCGGTGGACGGGGGCGAGCCCCGCAAGCTCACCGACCTGCCGCTCGGCGTGTTCGACCCGAGCTGGCTCCCGGACGGCTCGGGCATCGTGTTCGCGGCGATGGTGCTCAAGGGCCACTTCACGCCCGAGGCGACCGCCGCCGAGCTCGAGCGGCGCGAGAAGGACCCGGTGAAGGCCCACGTCACCGAGGACCGCCTGTTCCGCTATTGGGACACCTGGCTGACCACGGGCGAGGTGCCGCACTTGTTCCTCCACGACCTCGCGAGCGGCAAGCTGCGCGACCTCACGCCCGACTCCACCCTGTGGTTCGACTGGATGGAGCCCACGGGCCAGTACGACATCGCGCCCGACGGGAGCGAGATCGCGCTGGCCGGGATCTCGTTCTACGAGGACCGCTCGATCGTCCGCTCGGCGATCTACACCGTTCCTCTTTCGGGCGGCGCGCTGCGCTGCCTCACCTCCGACCATCCCGCCGACGATGCCCGGCCGCGCTACACCCGGGACGGACGGAGCATCGTCTACGGCATGCAGCACGACCCGTTCTTCTACGCCGACCGGGTGCGCCTGATGCGCTACGACCGCGCGGCGCGCAAGCACGAGCCGCTGCTCGAGGACTGGCCGCTGTCGCCCATGCACTGGGAGGTCGCGGGCGACGGGACGGTGGTGCTCGAGGCCGAGAACGCCGCGCGCGTGGACCTGTTCGCGCTGCGCCCGGGCGAGACGCCGCGGCCGCTCACGAGCCGCGGCTCGGTATCCGGACCGAGCGTGGCGCGCGACGGCCGGATCCACTTCACGCTCCAGAGCCTGAGCGCCCCCGCCGAGGTGCACGCGTGCGCCGCCGACGGCCGCGGGCTCGAGCGCGTGACGCGCTTCACGGAGCCTGCGGCCGCGCGCTTCGGCCTCGGGGAGGTGCGCGAGATCGAGTTCGAGGGCGCCTACGGCGAGACCGTGCAGATGTTCCTGGTGCTGCCTCCCGACCACCAGCCGGGCCGCAAGGTCCCGCTGGTGCAGGTCGTGCACGGAGGCCCGCACGGCATCTCGGGCGACCAGTTCCATCCGCGCTGGAACGCCCAGCTCTTCGCGTCCCCGGGCTACGTGGTGGCGCTGGTCAACTTCCAGGGCTCGACCTCGTGGGGCCAGGACTTCGCCGAGCGCATCCAGGGTGCGTGGGGGGACCGCCCGTTCCAGGACGTGATGCGCGCCACCGACCTGCTGGTCGCGGGCGGCGTGGCGGACGAGACCCGCATGGCGGCGTGCGGCGGCTCCTACGGCGGCTACATGGCGTCGTGGATCGAGGCGCACACCGACCGCTTCCGCTGCATCGTGAACCACGCCGGCGTCTTCGACACGCTGTCCCAGTACGCCAGCGACGTGACGCAGGGCCGGGACCGCTCGTTCGGCGGCGAGCCGTGGGACGGGCTCGAGGCGATCGACCGCTACAACCCCGCGCGCTTCGCGAAGGGGTTCGCGACGCCGATGCTCGTGCTCCACGGCGAGAAGGACTACCGGGTCCCCGTCACGCAGGGGCTCGAATGCTACGGGATGCTCAAGGCCAAGGGCGTGCCCGCCCGACTGGTCTACTTCCCGGACGAGAACCACTGGGTGCTCAAGCCGCAGAACTCGCTGCTCTGGTACCGCGAGGTCCACGCCTGGCTCAAGCGCTGGCTCGCGACTTGAGGAAGCGCCCGGGACGCCGGAGCGCAGCGAGGCTCGGAGCCCGCTGAGGCCGGACGCCTGCTATCGCGCGGCGCGCTTCACCGCCACCCACAGCCCGTCGCCGAGCGGGACGATCACGCTCTCGAGCCCCGGCACCTTCGCGATGTGCTCGTTGAACGCGCGCACCGCCGGGACCTCGCGGTCGGTGGCGCGCGGATCGAGCACCTGGCCGAAGGCCAGCGCGTTGTCCGCCATGATCAGGCCCCCCGGGCGCACGATTCGCAGGCACTCGTCGAGGTAGCGGACGTAGTTGGGCTTGTCGGCGTCGACGAACGCGGCGTCCGCGGAGTCGGCGGCGAAGGTGCGCAGCACGTCCAGCCCCGCGCCCCGGATCACCTTCACCCGCCCGGCCACGTCCGAGCGCGCGATCCAGCGCTCGGCGAAGTCGGCGTGCTTGGGCTCGATCTCGATGGTGCGCACCACGCCGTCCGCGGGGAGCCCGCGCGCCATGGCGATCGCGGAGTACCCGGCGAGCGTCCCGACCTCGATCACGTCGCGCGCTCGCGTGAGCCGCAGCAGGATGCCCATGAAGCTCGCCTGCTCGGGCGCGATCCAGATCGCCGGGATCCCGGCCGCGGCCGCGGCCTCCTTCAGCTGACGCAGGAACTCGTCCTCGGGGAGGGTGTGCGCCGCGATGTAGCGGAAGAGCTCGGAGCTGATCTCGGTCGAGACTTCGGACATGGCGATCTCCTCAGCGGTTGAGCCGGCGGTCGCGCATCAGCACGGCGGCGAGGTGCGCGCCCACGAAGGTGAGCACCAGCATACCGCCGATGTTGTGGACCGCCGAGAGGGCGGGAGCGTAGCGGGCGGCGGCCTCATGCCCCACGACCCGGTCCCGCCACCACGCCACGCCGAGCCAGAGGCCGGTGAGGTTCGTGAGCGCCATGGAGCCTGCGGCCAGGAGCCCGATGAGGAAATGGAGACCGCGCTGGAGCCGCACCCGCAGCCAGTGCTTCCACTGGTAGACGGCGTAGACGATGGTGAGCGCCAGCCCGACCGCAACGTGCAGGGTCTCGCCCGGCGTGCTTCCGGCCGCGAGCCGCGCGACGAAGATGACGATTCCGCCCGCGGCCTCGAACGCGAGCAGCCCCCACACGGTCCACAGCAGGGGCGCCCGCAGGCGCCGGGCGCGCACCGCCTGCAGCGAGCGGGCGTCGGCGGCTCCCAAGGTCAGCGCAGGTAGCGCAGGGCGAACATCACTTCGCCCGAGGCCACGCTGATCGCCCACACCACGGAGAACGTCCAGGTCAGGGCGGGGCGCTCGCGGAAGAAGAAACGCCCCTCGCGCTGCTCCTGCCACGCGATCACCCCCAGCACCACGAACACCAGGTAGGCGAGCAGCGACAGCATGCCGTGCGCGGCGAAGGCGATCTTCATGGCCGGGGCGATCACGTCCTCGCCGCTCGCGGCGCGCGCGGTGCGCGTGGCCATGTAGAGGACGTTCACGAACGCCTCGAAGATCGCGACCGCCAGGAACAGCCCGAGCGGGAAGCGACGCTTCGTCCAGTTGCGGTAGAGGACGTACACGACGCCGGCGGTGACGAACAGCTCGCTCACCGCCGAGAAGATGCTGAACGGAGGAATGCGCATGGAGGCATCCGTTGCGGGCCGATGGCGCCGCGGCTGGGGTCCGAAGGGTGCGAGGGGGGCGAGGCGCGAATCTAGCCGCGGCCCGGGGGGGAGGCAAATCGGCTGGCAGTGCGCCGCCCGCGGCCGGCCGCGCGCCGTGGTCGCGCGCGTCGCCGGGGCGTCCGCCGGCCGGGCGCTAGAGAGGCGACGTGCCTCGCACCGCCCCGCGGCGCGGGGCGCGGTCCAGCACTTCGCGCAGCTTGAGCGCGAGGTCCTGGATTCGGTACGGCTTGCCGACGAATCCCGAGGCGCCGGCCGCCACCCAGGAGGACTGGCTCTCGACCGAGGCGTAGCCGCTCGAGATGATGACCGGAAGGTCGGGCCGGGTGCGGCGCAGGGATTCCAGCACCTTCTCGCCCGGTGTCCCCGGCATGGCGAGGTCGAGGAGCACGAGGTCCACCCCCGCGGCGGGGTCCCGCAGGATCTCCAGAGCGCGGTCGCCGCTCTCCACCAGCACCACGTCGTACCCACGCTGCTGGAGCCCGGCCTTGGCGAGCTGGCGCAGGCCGGAGTCGTCGTCCACGACCATGATGGTCTCGTGCCCGTGGGCGGTGGCGACGTCGGGCACCAGCATCGGAGTCTCGCCCGCGGCGGCGACCGGGAACATCGCCTGGAATCGGGCGGTGCCGGAATCCAGCGAGGTGCTGAAGTACCCGCCGTGCGCGCGCACGATCTCCTCGACCGCGGTGAGCGCGAGTCCGGCGACCTCGGGCGCCGAGAGACGTGCGGGCGCGGGGCCGGCTTCCTGCGAGCGCACCGCGTGCACCTCGACGCACACCGTGCGGGGCGCGGCCTCGGAGCCCTGGGGGCCCGCGGGGAGCGGCTCGTCGGTGACCCGCGTCAGGAGCCGCAGCACGCCGCTGCGGCCGAGCTGCTCCTTGGCCTCGAGCGCCAGGTTCACGACCATCTGCTGGAACAGCAGCGCGTCGCCGAGCAGCGTCGGCAGCTCGGGATCGAGCGTCAGCTCGATCCCGATCGCGGGATCGAGCCCGCTGCGGAGGATCGAGTACGAGTCCTCGATCACGCGGTTGAGCGAGACCGGCACCCGCTCGAAGCGCGACTCGCGGCTGAAGGCGAGCAGCGCACCGGTGAGCTTGGCGGCCTGGCGCGCGGCCCCGACGATGTGGGTGAGCGGCTCGCGCCGCTCGTCGCCCTCGGGCGTGGACTCGAGCAGCAGGGCGGCGAAGCCCAGCACCGCTCCGAGCAGGTTGTTGAAATCGTGGCCCACGCCGCCCGCAAGACGGCCCATGCTTTCCATCTTTTGGGCGTGCGTGAGCCGACGCTGGAGCATCCAGGAGGGAGTCGCGTCCTCGAGGATCAACAGCCGCCCCGCGCCCGCGCCCAGCGTGTCGCGCAGCGGGGCGGTGTAGCGGCGCAGGACGCGCTGCGGGGCCTCGAGCTCGACGATCGAGTCGCTCACCTCCTCCGAGGTCAGGAAGCGGGCCAGGTCGGCGGGCCTCTCGCTCCCGCACAGCAGCCGGCGCACCAGCGGAGGCACGCGATCGATCGGGGTGCCGGGCGGGAGCGGCGCATCGAGCCCCAGCCACTGCGCCAGGCGGCGGTTGCAGAGCGCGACCGCCGGCCCGTGCGGGCTCTCGCACACCACGAGCACGCCCGAAGCCACCGAGTCGAGCACGTTCCGGAGCTGCATCTCGGCGGCGCGCAGCGCGGTCTCGAAGCGGTGGGTGCGGCTGCGGTCCTCGATGAAGCCCTCGCAGCGCTCCATCCAGCCGTTGGCGTCCACCACCGGCACCACGCGGTTCACCAGCGACGGCAGGTCGTGGTGGTCCTTGTGCATCCCGGTGAAGTGGATCTCGAACGGCCGCCCGGTCGCGAGCCCCTTGCGGAACTCGCCGCGCACGCGCTCGCGGTCGGCGGGGTGCACCAGCTCCTCCCACAGCTCGGGCCGTCGGCGGAAATCGGCGGGCTGGTAGCCGAACATGCGCTCGACCGAGCCGCTCACCTCGAGCAGGCGCTCCTCGGGCAGCGCCATGCTCCACGCCGTCTCCGGCATGGCCTCGACCACCGCCTTGTGGGTTTCCTCGGCGGCTTCGAGCGCGCGGCGCGACTTGAGCAGCGCGGTCGTGTCCTCGATGTGGACCAGCGTGGCGCCGCCTCCGAGCGGCAGGACCTCGATGCGGCACTGGATCGGCCGGCCCTCGGCGTCGGGGATCGAGACCTCGGTGCGCACCGCCTGGGCGCTCGAGATCTGGCGCTCGGGCAGGCTGGCCGCGGCCAGCAGGCGCGCCAGCATCTTGAGATCGAGCGCCGGCGCGTTGAGCGCGACCTCGGTGGTGGTGGCGAGGTAGCGGCAGGCGGCGGCGTTGATGGCGGAGACCCTGAGGCTGTTGTCGAGCACCAGGAGCGGGTCGGTGGTGGTCGCGAAGAACTGCCGGAGGTCGGCCTGGAGGTCGCGGGGCTTCTCGGCGCCCCCGCTGCGGTCGGCAAAATGGCGGGACGGCATGGGCTCCTCCATGGCGGGCGACGCTCCTCGCAGCCTCGGGCGCCGCGGCCGGGTGGGATGGCCCCCGCGAGTCGCCTCCTGCGGTTCGACGGGGTTATCGGTCGGCGGCGGGTGGGATTTAACGGCGCGCTTGAAGTCGCGGGGCGGAGCACGCACTCTCCGGCCGCCATGAACCGCATTCGCGCCTTGGGACTCCTTTCGGGCGGCCTGGACAGCGCGCTCGCGGCGAAGCTGCTGCTCGAGCAGGGGATCGAGGTGATCGGGCTCCATCTCGAGTCTCCGCTCTCCTGCCGCAGCGACGTGCGCGAGCTGGCGCGCGATCTCGGGATCCAGCTCGTGGTGCGCGCCAAGGGCGAGGAGTACCTGCGGCTCCTGCGCCATCCGCGCTGGGGCTACGGCCGCAACATGAACCCGTGCCTCGACTGCCGCCTGTTCATGTTCCAGCTCGCGCGGCCCTACCTGGAGGAGCACGGGGCGAGCTTCCTGTTCACGGGCGAGGTGGTGGGGCAGCGGCCGATGTCGCAGACCCGCGACCGCATGGCGCTGATCGAACGGCAGTCGGGCCTCGAGGGCTGGATCCTGCGGCCGCTCTCCGCCCGGCTCCTGCCCGCGACCGAGCCCGAGCGGCGCGGCTGGGTGGACCGCGCGCGGCTGCTCGCGATCTCGGGCCGCACGCGCACCGAGCAGCTCGCGCTCGCCGAGCGCTACGGGATTCGCAATGTCCAGTCGCCGGGCGGCGGGTGCCTGCTCACCGATCCCGAGTTCTCGGCCCGGTTGCGCGGGCTGTTCGAGGACCTGCCCGAGGAGCGCACCACGGTGGACGACATCGCACTCCTGCGCCTCGGCCGGGTGTTCCGCTTGAGCCCGCACTTGAGAATCGTGCTCGGGCGCGACCGCGAGGAGAACCGCCGCCTCAAGGAGTTCGAGACGCCCGGGCACTGGCTGGTCGAGCCCTGCGACTTCCCCGGTCCGAGCGCCCTGGTGTGCGGGCCGCGCGACGAGGCCGGCCTCGCGCACGCGATCGACCTGATCGCGAGCCACACGCGCTCGCCGGTGCCGGAGTGGACGGTGCGCTGGAGCGCGGAAGGCGCGACCCACACCCGCCCCCTCGGAGAAGCGGCGGAGCGGGCGCGGCGCTGAGCGCGCGCCGCGCCGGCGCCCGCGCGCGGCTCGGCGCACGGACGCCTGCCCGCGCCGCGTCAGTGCGTGTAGCGGAGCTTCAGCGCCCCCCAGCTGGTCTTCGCCGTCGGAGTCTCACCCGCAGGAGTGAGGATGAGATCGTCGGTGAGGAACGGCACGCCGCCGAGATCGAACCGGAAGTTGTAGACGCCGACCCACCCGGTCGCGAGGTCGTTGTCGATGATCGGCGACGTGGTCAGCTCGAACCCGTCCCAGAAGCACCGGAACATGCCCCCGATCGCGATCACCTTCATCTTGTGCCAGGTGTTCACCGCCGGCACCCCGCCGGGGAGCGTGTTGGCGAACCAGGTCCCGAGCGTGGTCGGCGACTGGTTGATGAGCTTGCGGAAGTTGAGCTGGAACAGCCCCGACTGGATCACGAACTGGTACGACGAGGTGAACCCGTTCGTGGGATCGGCGCGCACCACCAGGCCGCGCCGGGTGTTGCCGTCGCCGGTGAAGATCCACGCCTCCCACTCGTAGTCGGAGAGCCCCGCCGGGTCGGTGGTGGTCAGGATGATCCCGCCGCTGTCCGGCGGCATGTTCGTGGCGCACGCCACCGTGTGGTCCCCGGAGGGATTCGCGTAGCCGGGGTCGGACGGCAGCAGGGTGAGCGGCTTCATGTTGGCGGAGACCATGAAGCCGTTCTGCCACACCAGGTCGAGCTGCCCGCCCGTGACGTGCTCCTCGCGCGCCGGGGGAACGGCCAACGCCGTCCCGACGAGGAGGAGTGAGCCCGCCGACGCTAGGATGATTCGGGTCGCCTTGTGCATGTCGGATGTCCTTTCGGATGTCGCTTCGCCGGGGGATCGCACCCGTCCGGGCGGCGAAGCGGGCCCGGCGGGAACGATGCCGCATCAGTGGAGCAGCATGAATCGTGTCTCCTCTCGGATTCCCTCGCCCTCGAGCCGCGCGTGGTAGACGCCGCTCGCGACCGGCCTTCCCAGCCGGTCGCGCCCGTCCCACTCGGCGGCGCTGCCGGCAGGGAGGGGGACGCGCACGACCAGGCGGCCGTCCAGGGAATAGATCGCAAGCGATCCCCCTCGTGAATCGGTGACTGCAAATCGGACCCGGCCGCGCGCCGGGTTGGGATAGGCGCGGAGCGTGGCGTGCGCCGGCGCCGGCTGGGGGTCCACCGCCACGGTGCTCGCGGCGAGCGCGCGCTCGAGATAGGCGATGCGCCGCAGCAGGTTCCCGGGGCTGGTGCCGCGGTCGCCCACCACCGCCACGCCCGCCTGGTTGGTGGCCGACGCCTGGAAGACGATGTGGGCCTTGCCGTCGGGATTGCGCGCGGCGAGCGAGAAGAAGCGCTCGTCGGTGCTCGGGGTCTGGGTCAGGTTCTGGGCCGCCGACCACGCGCCCATGCCCTGCGCCACGCTCGCCGCGACGTCGCCGAATCCCACCCCGGTCACGATCCCGGTGAGGCCCATGTCGGCGGTGGGGTCCACCTCGGCGTCCGAGAAGCGCAGCCACGCGACCTCGATCTCGCCGCCGTCCACCGAGAAGCCCACCTGCGGCCAGTCCACGGAGATGGTGTTGAACCCGGCGAGCGGCCCGGAGAAGCCGTTGTCGACGTCGTCGTAGCGGTCGGCCTCGCCAGGCTGCACCTGCCTGACCACCGAGATGCCGCGCGTCGAGCTCCAGTGCATGATCCGGCTGCGGTAGTCGAAGAAGGCGACCGCGCCCGAGACCCGGCGCGCCTGCAGCTCGCTCCACACCACGTTCGGCGTGGTGTCGTTGTAGGCGAGGTGGCAGTGGATGTAGGGCCGGTACTGGGTCGAGGTCGAGTCGGAGGCGGTGATCGCCGGGTCGGTGTAGGACGTGATCTTCCGCACCGTGACCGTGCCGGTGTTGAACGTGCCGTCGGAGGACTCGATCAGGTACACGTTGCCGCCGTAGGGCGAGTTGCGCGGCGGGCAGCTCGGCCCGCTTCCCCCGCCGCCCCAGTCGGTGACGGCGATCCCCACCCGGCCGTTCGCGGCGGCCGCGAGCGACGGGAACGCGGCGCGCCCGTCGGGGAAGAGGCTGGAGGACACCACCTGGGTCCACGGCCCGCACTGCCAGCCGGTGGGGCACACGAAGTGCGCGCCCGCGGCGCCCAATCGGCTGATGCGGAATTCGCTGGTCTCGTCGTAGCAGCCCCCGCGCGGGGTCTCTCCCAGCACCACGAACGAGCCGTTGGCGAGCGCCACCACCTGCGGGAACAGGAAGCTCGGGCTCACGATCGGGGTGAGGTAGGCGGTCCAGCTCGTTCCGCCCACCGAGTTCTCGAGGTAGAAGTCGCCGCGCAGGTCGCAGCCGTCCTCGTTCATGTGCTGCGAGATCGCGGCGCGCCCGTCGGGCGCGACCGAGATCGTCCCGAAGCCTCCGAACGCCTCGCTCAGGCAGCAGCCGCGGATGCTCGGGTCCTGCACCTTGCCGAGCACGCTCCACGCACCCGAGGTCGCGCGCACGGCGTAGCCCATGGCGCGCTGCGGGTAGGGGTTCGGGGCGCCGAGGTTGGGCGGGCATCCGCCGGTGTCGAGCTCGCACCAGTCGTCCATCCACGCGGCGTGCACGCGCCCGTCGGCTCCGACCACGATGCGCGTGCCGAGCGAGCCCATGTCCTGGAGGTCGTAGTAGGTCTGGGCCAGCTCGACCGCGCCGGCCGGGAGCGGCACGTCGACGGCGGCGGCCGCGGGCCGCGCCGCGCGTGCCGCGGCGGGAGCCGTGGTCCCGGCGCACAGCACCGTGCCGTCGGGGTCGATGAGCGCGCGCCCGGGCACGTTGGCGCCGGTCCGGGCCAGGGCGGGCGAGACGAGCAGCAGGGCGATGGCAGGGGGGAGGAGCCAGCGCGGCATCACCGCCCTCCGGGCCGCCAGGGGAGCGGTCCGCCGAACTCGCGGCGGACCGAGAGCGCGAACGTGCGACCTGGCTCCGGGATGAAGCTCAGCGGCTCGCGATAGGAAGCGTTCCACAGGTTGCGCACCGCGATCGCGGCGCGCACCCCGGAGATCACGCTCGTGATCTCCGCCGACCCCACGGTGAACGCGGGGCGTGCGAGGGTGGAGTCGACGCCGTGCACGGCGTCGTTCCAGCGCAGGCGCAGCGTGACCTGGCCGTAGGGAAGCACGTGGGTGAGGGGAAGGCCCAGGTCGATGGTGGCCCGCGCGGTGCCGGCGTCGGTGAGGCGCTTGCCGGTCGCCGCGTCGACCGCGCGCGGGAGCGTGGCGTCGAGGGAGATCAGGGCGGCCGCCGCGCGGAGCTGGAGCGAGGCCTCGAGTCCCTGGATCCGCGCGCGCTTCACGTTCACGTACTGGAAGCGCGGCACCAGGTAGAGTTGGCCGACGTAGCGGAAGCTGATCAGGTCGCGGACCTCGGAGCGGAAGGCCGAGACCCGGCCGCCGCGCAGCGGGCCGGTCTCGGCGGCGCGCAGGCCGGCCTCGTAGGAGACGCTGCGCTCGGGCTCGAGGTCGGGGTTCCCGAACAGGCGCAGGCCGCCGTGGATCTCCGAGTTGTAGTAGCGCTCCTCGAGGTTGGGCGCGCGGTAGCCGCTCGCGACGTGGGCGTAGGGCTCGAACGCGCCCCGGGGCCGCGCGAGCCCCGCCTCCGCGCTCCACCGGCGCTCGCGGACGTCGAGCGGCCGGGTCGAGCTCACCGCGGTCGAGTCGGAGCGGGAGTGGAACGCGTCGTAGCGGACTCCCGATTCGATCTTGAATCCGCGCGTCGAGACCGGGGCGAAGAACGCCCACGACCACACGTCGCGCCGCGCCGGCGGCATGCTCTCGCCCAGCGTGTTGGTGACGCCGGTCACGGCGCCCGTTGGGTTGCGCACCGTCTGCACCGTGGTGCGCGGGCCGCTCGTGGTCTCCTGGCGGTACTCGCCCGTGAGCCGGCTGCCTCCGAGCGCGGGGAAGCGGAGCGCGGGCTGGATCCCGTTGATCCGGGTGCGCGCGCGATCCGCGGCCACCGTGGTGCGGGTGGCGATGAAGCGCCCGCGCAGGTAGTTGCTATCCACCGTGGTCTCGGTGAAGTGCGAGCGCATGGTCTGGGAGGTGGCGAGCAGGCGCGCCTCGGGCCGCGCGCCCGCGCCCGGGACCGTGACTTCGAACCGATCCGCGTCACGGGCCTGGAGCGGGTAGAGCGCCGTCGCGCCGGCCGGGCCGTTGAACGCCGGCAGCCCGGCGTCGTAGGCGGCCTCGCGCGTATGTTCGGCGTCCAGCAGCGCGCTCCCCGCGCGCCCCGCGAGCCGGAGGACCAGGAACTCCTCGCGGTCGCCGCTGTTCGGCACGTGGCGGTCGGGCGTGACCAGCTCGTCCAAGCCTCCCGATCCGGCCGCGATCTCGGCGCCGAGCCTTTGGCCCACGAGCGCGACGCGCGCGTTCTGCGACCAGGTGCCGCCCGGGTCGGCCCCGCGCGCCGTGAGCACCACCGCCGCGGAGGGATCCGGGCCGAGCAGGTTGCGATGGGTGACGAAGTTGATCACGCCGCCGAGCGCGTCCGAGCCGAACTGGGCGCTGCTCGCGCCCGGCAGGACCTCGACGCCGTCGAGCCGGTCGAGCGCCACGAGCGAGGCCTGCGCCCCGTGGCCGCGCACGCCGTTCAGGCGCACGCCGTCCACCAGCACCAGCACGCGATCGCCCGAGAGCCCGCGCATCGAGAGCCGCGACGACCACGGCCCGGTCTTGACCAGATCGACGCCCGGGACCGAGACCAGCGCGTCGGCCGCGGTGCCGGGAAGGAAGTGCATGAGCCTGGCGCGCTCGAGGTGGACGCGGGTCGCGGTCACGCGATCGGGCACCAGGCTGCGCGATCCCTCGACCTGGACCGGAGGGAGCGTCGTGACGGTGTCGGCGACGCCGCGGCGCGCGGGGGGTCGCGCGCCGCTGTCGCCCGGGGGACCTTGGGGGGGCACCGTCTGGTTCGCGCTGTCGCCTGATGCGGTTCCAGGAACTCCAGCCAACGCCGTGGCGGCGCAGGCAACGAGCGCGAACAACGCGAGCCAGACGGCGCGCGCGGCAAGACGCCCAGCGCCGCGAAGCGCTGTGCGAGCCCAGCCGGCGCATTCGGCTCTCACGTCCTCCCCTCCCGGCGGGCAGTGCCCGCGTACGCCGGCAACGTACGCGCGGGAGGGGGAGTCGCGCCATTCGGAAGAGTTGGGAGGGGACTACGGGAAACTACGGAGCGTCCACCAGCCCCTCGCGGATCGCGAGCCGCACGAGCTGGGCCAGCGAGCGCACCTCGAGCTTGCGCATCATGTTCGCGCGGTGGGTCTCCACGGTGCGCGTGCTGATCTCGAGCCGGGCCGCGATCTCCTTGGTGGACTGCCCTTCCGCGATGCGCTTCAGCACCTCGCGCTCGCGCTCGGTGAGCGGGGCGAGCGGGCTCCCGGGCGACGGGCCGCCCCGCACCAGGTCGGTGAGCTGGCGCTGGATCCGCGGGCTGTAGAAGGGGCGCCCCTCGCGCACCGCCTCGATTGCGGTCATCAGGTCGTCGACCGCCGAGTCCTTGAGCAGGTAGCCGTCCGCGCCCTCGCGCACCGCTCGCGACACGTACTCCTGGTCGGCGTGCATGCTGAGCACCAGCACCTTGAGCGCCGGCGCGAGGGCGCGGGCGCGGCGCAGCACCGCGAACCCGTCGAGCCCCGGCATGCTGAGGTCGAGCACCAGCACGTCCACCGGCGTGTTCGCGAGCGCCTCGAGCGCGGCCGATCCGTCGCCCACCTCGCCCACCACCGTGACCCCGGACTGGCTCTCGAGGATGTGGCGCACGCCGGCGCGCACCAGGGTGTGATCGTCGGCGAGCAGCACCCGCACCACTCCGCCCTCGCTCATCCCGCGGCCTCCTCGGGCGCCGCGACCGGGATCGAGGCCTCGACCCGCACGCCCGCCCCGTCGGCGTTGGCGACGCGCAGCGAGCCCCCGATCGCGCTCACGCGCTCGTTCATGCCGAGCAGGCCGAGGTGGGGAACCACGGGCCCGGGAAGGCCGATGCCGTCGTCCTCGATGGAGAGGAGAAAGCGCTGTGGCCCGGTCTCGAGGCGCACGCTCACGCGGCGCGCCCGCGCGTGGCGGGCGACGTTGGTGAGCGCCTCCTGGAGCACGCGGTAGAGCGCGACCTCGGCCTCGGGCGCGAGCGCCGGGGCGGCGTCGGGCGCGTCGAGCCGGACCTCGAGGCGGGTGCGCCGCGCGAAGTCGTCGGCCAGCGCGCGCAGCGCGGGCAGGAGCCCGAGGTCGTCGAGCGCCGCGGGCCGGAGCAGGTTGCTCAGGTCGCGCACCTGGGCGAGCGCGCGGGCCACCATCTCGCTCGCCTTCCGCCGGCCGTCGAGGTCGAGCTCGATCTTGACCGCGGTGAGCACCTGGCCGGCCTCGTCGTGGAGCTCGCGCGCGATGCGGCGGCGCTCGTCCTCCTGGCTGCGCAGCAGCAGTCGCGTGAGCTGCTCGAGCTGCGCGTTGCGCGCCTCGAGCGCGCGCCGGCCCTCGCCGAGCACCAGGAACAGCGTGCCGATCGCGGCCAGCATGATGAAGGTGACGTCCGCGAACACGCCGAAGAGCACGCCGCTGCCGTAGGCCCGCAGCAGGGGATAATCGAGGTGGTGCAGCCCCCACAGGGTGAAGGTCGCGGCGAGCAGCGCGGGGCCGCGCGACTGCGCCCGCGCCCGGTGCCGCCAGAACACCCAGCCGGTCCACAGCGTCACGCTCGACAGCAGCACCGCCGAGGTCACGCCCGCCACCATCATGCTGCGGATGCCGTACACCGCGAACGCCGCCCAGGCGATCGGCGCCAGGGCGAGCCATGCGTAGCGCCGGCGCCACGCGAGCCCGCGCGAGAACTGGAGAGCGGCGAGCAGGAGGAGGAGCGCCGTGAGGCCGGTGCCCGCCTGGTGCGCGAGGAGCCACGGCTCGCCGCGGGTCTGGATGTAGGCGGCGATGCAGCCCAGCCGCATGGCGTAGAGCGCCCAGGCGCTCGCCCAGGTCGCGAAGTAGGGACGGCGCTGCCGGTGCCACAGGGCGTAGTAGACCAGCGCCTGGAGCAGGGTGAAGACCGCCTGGAACCCCAGGGCGGCCAGCTCGACCGTGTGCCGATCCACGGCCCGACTCTACCGCATGGGCGCGGGCAGGGCAGGGCCGCGCGGGGGCCGATTCTGCAATGCCGCCTTGCCGCGCTGGGTCACATCGCCCAATGTGGCCACGTCTCCACGACGTCCCAGGAGGAAACTCAGTGAACCCCGGCTCCCCGCCGACCGATAACCCTGCCAGTCCCAGGCTGCAGCCCAGGCTTCCCCCGGGTCAGGTCGCGACCGACAAGTGGCCGGTCCTCCACTATGGGACCGTCCCCGAGGTCGACCTTTCCCGATGGGACCTGCGGGTCTATGGCCTGGTGGAACGGCCGCAGACGTGGACATGGCAGGAGTTCCAGTCGCTCCCGCGGGTCGAGGTCCGGAGCGACATTCACTGCGTGACCCGCTGGAGCCGTTTCGACAACCTTTGGGAGGGCGTTTCCCTCCGGGAGGTGCTCCGCCGCGCGGAGGTCAAGCCGGAAGCGCGCTTCGCGATCATCCACGCCGAGCGCGGCTACACGACCAACCTCCCGCTCTCGGAGCTCGACCACGATGACGTACTACTTGCGGACAAGCACGACGGCAAGGAGCTCGCGCCCGAGCACGGATGGCCGCTCCGCCTGGTCGTGCCGCGGCGCTACTTCTGGAAGAGCGCAAAGTGGGTGCGCGCGCTCGAGATCAGCGCGCAGGACCGGCCCGGCTTTTGGGAGCAGAACGGCTACCACAACGAAGCCGATCCGTGGAAGGAAGAACGCTTCTCCGCCTGGTAGGGGAGGCCGCGATGGCTTCGCCCCGCCCTCTCCGCTCGCCCGCGCCTGGATCGGGGGTCGGTGACCGTGTCGGACCCCTCCGCGTCCGCGACCGCTCGCCAGTGGATGGCGCGCCAGCTCGAGGAGCTGGGCGGGCTCTACAACGCCGGCGTGCGCTCGCCCGTCTTCAAGCAGTGGCGCCAGAACACCCTCACCTGCATGCAGCGCATCTGGCCCGGCGAGCCCGGCAAGTCCGAGCGCTTCCGGCGCATCCCGTTCTCGCCGCCCATGGGGCGTCCCGCGGAGCGGGACATTCGCGAATACTTCGAGCGCGGATGCGGTGAGGCCGCTTCGCTGCTGAAGGACTACATCGCGGAGATCGAATCGACCGGAGTCTCCGCGCAGAGCGGGGCAGCCCCCGCGGGCCCGCTCCAGCTCCCCTCGGACGAAGCCTCGTTCCCGACGGTGGACCTCTCGGGCGCCGGGGCGGCCGCAGCCCCGGACGGGCCGCGGCCCCCCAAGGCGCCGATGAAGATCGCGCGGCCGCGGCTCAAGGACCTGCTCGGCTTCACCCGCGACCTGCTCGGCTTCGCCGAGGTTCCGCCGGAGCCGCTCGCGACGCCCGACCCTTCCGCGACCGCACCGGCTCCGCCAGCCATCGCTCCGTCGGCAGCTCACGTGCCCGCCGGCGCTCCTCCTCCTCCGCCCGTCGCGGCCTTCGAGGTCGTCGCCGGACCGGCCGCCGAGAAGCCGGGCCCGCCCTCCATGGCCAAGTTCGAGCTGGAGGAGTTCCTGGCGGCGCCCGAGCCCGGAGTGCTCGACCTCGGTCCCGCGCCTCCGGCAGCCGCATCCGCTCCGACGCCGCCGCGCGCAGCCGTGCGGTCCAAGCTGGTGGTGACCGGCTCGACGCCGGCCGGCATCCCGTCCGCGCCCCAGCCCCCGAGCGTCGATGCGACCTACGGTGGCGAGACCGCGCGAGGGATCCCGCCGCTCGCCGACCGCGATCTCGAGATCGAGCCCGAGGACGTCGCGCTCGGGCGGGTCGCCGAGGAACTGCTTCGCACGTCGCAGCTCAGCCTGGTCCCCAAGTCACCTCCGGGAGTGCTGGAGGGAATGACGCGCGAGGGGCGCTCGCCCATCGCGCTCGCGGTCGCGGCACTCGCCTCCGAGGTGGATTCCTTCGGGGTCCCCGAGGGAAGCCGCGCCCGGGCGCGAGCCACGCTGCTCGATCTCTCGCGCTCGCTCGACGACCCCAACCTCACGTGGGAGACGATGCAGGAAGCGATGAGCTTCCTCATGCAGTACCCGACGCTGGGGCGCCGGGTCGTGCCGCTGCTCCTGCCCTACCTCGACCGCGCCGCGTAGCCGGCTACCGCGACCTGCGCAGCTCCTGCTCGGCCCGCACCCAGTCGGAGACGGCGTCGCCGGGCGCGTCCTCGCGCTTGCGCGACAGGTAGATCTCGTAGGCCCGCTGCCGGACCTGCTCCTCGAAGCTGCGGGACCCGGGCTCCGGCCGGGCGCCCGACATCGGCTGCCTCATCAAGCTCATCTGCTCACTCCTCTGGTTGGACGCCGACTGCCACGAGGCCCCCCGGCCTCCGGCAGCCGACTCCGGCTCTGGTCTCTATCGGCGTCCCGGCCGGCCGGGTTCACGCCGGCGCGCCGCGGGGCCCCGCGCGCCGGCGGTCGCGCTCACCGAGGGCTGTGCTAACCTCGCTGCGCACTTGCAGGGAGGAGTTCCGCCGCCATGCACCCCGACCGCTACACGCTGAAGTCCCAGGAGGCGCTCGAGCGCGCCCAGCGCATGGCCCGCGAGCGCGGGCACCCCGAGCTCTCGCCCGAGCACCTGCTCGCAGCACTCCTCGCCGAGCCCGAAGGCACGATCGCGGCGGTGCTGCAGAAGCTCGGGGTCGCGCGCGAGCGCCTGGCGACGGAGATGGAGCAGGCGCTCGCGCGCCTGCCGCGCGTCCAGGGCGGGACCCTGACGCTGAGCGAATCCCTGCGCCAGGCGCTCGAGGCGGCCGAGGACGAATCCACGCGGCTCAAGGACGAGTACGTGAGCGTCGAGCACCTGCTGATGACGCTCGCCGCGTCGGGACGCTCGGACGCCGCCTCCCGCGCGCTCGCCAAGGCCGGCGTCACCTCGGAGGCCCTGCTCAAGGCGCTGGCCGCGGTGCGCGGCGGGCAGCGCGTCACCGACGCGGCGCCCGAGGACAAGTACCAGGCGCTTTCGCGCTACGGGCGCGACCTCACCGCGCTCGCCCGCCAGGGCAAGCTCGATCCGGTGATCGGGCGCGACGACGAGATCCGGCGCGTGGTGCAGGTGCTGGCCCGGCGCACCAAGAACAATCCGGTGCTGATCGGCGATCCCGGCGTCGGCAAGACCGCGATCGTCGAGGGCCTGGCGCAGCGCATTGTCTCCGGCGACGTGCCCGAGAGCCTCAAGGAGAAGCGCGTGGTGGCGCTCGACCTCGGCGCGCTGGTGGCGGGCAGCAAGTTCCGCGGCGAGTTCGAGGACCGGCTCAAGGCCGTGCTCAAGGAAGTGACCGCCGACGAGGGCCGCATCATCCTGTTCATCGACGAGCTCCACACGCTCGTGGGCGCCGGCGGCGCCGAGGGCGCGGTGGACGCCTCCAACCTCCTGAAGCCCGCGCTGGCGCGGGGCGAGCTGCACTGCGTGGGCGCGACGACGCTCGACGAGTACCGCAAGCACATCGAGAAGGACGCCGCCCTCGAGCGGCGCTTCCAGCCCGTGCTCGTCGACGAACCCTCGGTCGAGGACACGATCGCGATCCTGCGGGGTCTCAAGGAGCGCTACGAGGTCCACCACGGCATCCGCATCAAGGACTCGGCGCTGGTGGCGGCGGCCATGCTCTCTTCGCGCTACATCGCCGACCGCAAGCTGCCCGACAAGGCGATCGACCTGATCGACGAGGCGGCCTCGCGCCTGCGCATGGAGATCGACTCGATGCCGGTCGAGCTGGACGAGCTCAGCCGCCGCGCCCGCCAGCTCGAGATCGAGCGCCAGGCGCTGGCCAAGGAGTCCGACGCCGGGAGCCGCGAGCGCCTGAAGCGGCTCGAGGAGGAGCTGCGCCAGGCGCGCTCCGAGATGGCCGTGCTCGAGACCCACTGGAAGAAGGAGAAGGAGGCGGTCTCGAAGATCCGCGAGCTCAAGGCCGAGCGCGAGCGCATCAAGGTCGAGGAGCAGAAGGCCGAGCGCGCCGCCGACCTCGCGCGGGTCGCCGAGCTGCGCTACGGGCAGCTCCTCCAGGTCGAGCGCCAGCTCGAGCAGGAGAACGCGCGCCTGGCCCGCATCCAGCTCGAGCGCCGCATGCTCAAGGAGGAGGTGGATGAGGAGGACATCGCCGAGGTGGTGGCGAAGTGGACCGGGATCCCGGTCACGCGCCTGCTCGAGGGCGAGGTCGAGAAGCTGGTGAAGATGGAGGAGCGCCTGCACCGGCGCGTGGTGGGGCAGGACGAGGCGGTGCGCGTGGTGTCCGAGGCGGTACGCCGCGCGCGCGCCGGGCTCCACGACCCGCGGCGCCCGCTGGGCTCGTTCCTGTTCCTCGGGCCCACCGGGGTGGGCAAGACCGAGCTGGCGCGCGCGCTGGCCGAGTTCCTGTTCGACGACGAGCGCGCCATGGTGCGGATCGACATGAGCGAGTACCAGGAGAAGCACACGGTGGCCCGCATGATCGGCGCGCCCCCCGGCTACGTGGGCTACGAGGAGGGCGGCGCGCTCACCGAGGCGGTGCGGCGGCGGCCCTACTCGGTGATCCTGCTCGACGAGATCGAGAAGGCCCACGTCGAGGTGCTGAACGTGCTGCTCCAGCTCTTGGACGACGGGCGGCTCACCGACGGCCAGGGGCGCACGGTGAGCTTCAACCACACGATCGTGATCATGACCTCGAACCTCGGCTCGCAGTGGATCCTGGAGCTGGGCGAGGACCAGCGCGCGGAGCTGGAGCGCAGGATCGAGGAGGCGCTGCGCCAGCACTTCCGGCCCGAGTTCCTGAACCGCGTGGACGAGATCGTGATCTTCCACTCGCTTTCGCGCGCGGACCTGCGGAAGATCGTCGACCTGCAGGTGGAATCGCTGCGCCGCGCGCTGGCCGAGCGCCAGCTCGCGATCGAGCTCAGCGACCGCGCGCGCGACGCGCTGGCCGAGGAGGGCTACGACCCGCACTTCGGCGCGCGGCCCCTGAAGCGCACGCTCCAGCGCCTGGTGCAGAACCCGCTCGCCATGAAGCTGCTGCAGGGTGAGTTCAAGCCCGGGCAGACCATCGAGATCGACTACCGCAAGGGAGCGATCACGTTCGAGGCCAGGCAGGAGGAGCCGGCGCGGGTGGGGTGAGGCGGTTCCTTCCGCGAAAGGAGTCGAGATGGCGAAGCCCAAGGTGGGCGTGATCGGAACCGGGCAGGTGGGCACGGTGCTGTCCAACGGATTCCTGAAGCATGGCCACGACGTGATGCGCGGGAGCCGCGACCCGGCGAAGCTCGCCGAGTGGAAGCGCGGCGCGGGAGCGAAGGCCGCGACCGGCACCTTCGCGGAAGCCGCGAAGTTCGGCGAGGTGGTGGTGCTCGCGGTCAAGGGCGAGGCCGCCGAGTCGGCGGTCGACCTGTGCGGGCCCGCGAACCTGGCGGGCAAGGCCGTGATCGACACGACCAACCCGATCTCGCGCACCCCTCCGAGCCATGGGGTGCTCCACTACTTCACCACGCTGGAGGAGTCGCTGATGGAGCGCCTCCAGCGCCGCGCGCCCGAGGCCCGCTTCGTCAAGGCGTTCTCGTGCGTGGGCAACGCCTGCATGGTCGATCCCAAGCTGCCCGGCGGCCCGCCCACGATGTTCATGTGCGGCAACGACGCCGGCGCGAAGACCCAAGTCAAGGCGATCCTCACCGACTTCGGCTGGGAGATCGAGGACCTGGGCGCGGTCGAGGCGGCGCGCGCGATCGAGCCGCTCTGCATGCTGTGGTGCATCCCGATGTTCCTGGAGAACCGCGGGGTCCACGCGTACAAGGTGCTCAAGGCGTGAGTTGACGGGCGCCGCGAGCCCGCTGCGCCCTCCGCCCCATGCGCCGGGGGATCGCGCGCCATCCGGCCCGGGCCTGCGCCGGTCCCGTGACGCCGGCCCGCCGCGCGCAACGGCTTCCACCCTCCGAGCGCGCGCACGCCGCCGCACGGACCGGTGCGACTCTTGCGAGTGTCCTTCGCGGAGTCATCCCGGCTCCACTCGACATCGACCGCCCCCGCGAGCGCCGTAGCCGACCGTTCGTACCCCCGCGAAGAGATCTCCCCCCTGAAAACCCTCTTCTGGGCCCTGGCCCCCGTCTGCCTTCTCGTCGCCGATCCGGTCTCCGTGCCGGAGCCCCCCGCATCCACGCTCACCGCCCCGGCCGGAGCCGGCGGGAGCTGGGAGGCCCGGGCGCAGGCGGCGATCGAGCGTGGCGAGTACCAGGCAACGCAGGTCGCGCAGGGGTTCCAGGCCCCCAACCGGGTGCAGAACCTGAGAGCCTGGTTCCGTGGCGCCGGCGTCGAGGTGGTCCCCCGCACGGCGAAGCACGGCGCGTGGAGCTGGACCTGGCAGACCACGGCGTGGGGACGGTCGGGGAGGATGCGGGCGCTCACAGTCGCAGCGCCGGAGGCCCGGGGATCGCGAGTGGAGTACCGCCGGGGAGGCATGGTCGAGTGGTACGAGAACCTGCCGGGCGGCCTGGAGCAGGGCTTCACGATCGCGGATCGGCCCGCGGGTGAAGGCCGGGTCCGGGTCGAAGGGAAGGTCTCGGACCGGCTGCGCGCGCGGGCGAGCGCCGGCGGCGACGCGGTCTCCTTCTTCGCCGATCATGCGGGAGCGCCGGTCCTCCGCTACGGGAGCCTCGCGGCCTTCGACGCGCTCGGGAAGAAGCTCGAGGCCCGGCTCGAGGTGGCGCGGGGCTCGCTCGCGATCGAGGTGGACGACCGGGGTGCGTCCTACCCCCTGACCATCGATCCGATGGTGAGCACTCCGGCCTGGAGCGCCGAAGGCAACCAGGATGGCGCCAACCTGGGCTACTCCGTGGCCACGGCGGGAGACGTCAACGGGGACGGGTTCTCCGACGTCATCGTCGGCGCGTACCAGTTCGACAACGGCCAGGCCGACGAGGGGCGCGCGTTCGTCTACTGGGGCTCGCCCACGGGTCTGCGGACCGTCCCGCAATGGACCGCCGAGAGCAACCAGGCTGGGTCGTTCTTCGGCGTCTCGGTCGCGAGCGCGGGGGACGTGAACGGCGACGGCTACTCCGACGTGATCGTGGGCGCCGAGTTCTACGACGGCGGCCAGACCGACGAGGGACGGGCGTACGTGTACCTGGGCTCGGCCTCGGGCCTCGCCGCGAGCCCGGCCTGGACTGCGGAGAGCGACCAGGGCGGCTCCAGCTTCGGCATCTCGGTGGCGACGGCGGGCGACGTCAACGGCGACCACTACGACGACGTCATCATCGGCGCGTCTCAGTACTCCCAGGGGCAGGTGGCCGAAGGACGGGCGTACGTGTACCTGGGCTCGTCCGCGGGGCTCGCCGCGGTCCCGGTCTGGACGGCGGAGAGCGACCAGGCGTCGGCGTTCTTCGGCAACTCCGTGGCGACCGCGGGGGATGTCAACGGCGACGGCTACGACGACGTCGTGGTCGGCGCCCATCACTATTCCAACGGGCAGGCCGCCGAGGGGCGGGCGTACCTGTACCTGGGCTCGCCCTCGGGGCCGGGCGTGGCCGCCGCGTGGACCGCGGAAGGCAATCAGGCGGGGGCCTTCTTCGGCAACACCGTGGCGGCGGCGGGCGACGTCAACGGCGACGGCTTCTCCGACGTCGTCATCGGCGCCAGCTCGTTCGACGACGGCCAGACCGACGAGGGGCGGGTGTTCCTCTACCTGGGCTCCGCCACCGGGCTCGGCATCGGCCCCGCCTGGGCCGCCGAGTCCAACGTGGCCGGCGCGGCCTTCGGCTGGTCGGTGGCGACCGCCGGCGACGTGAACGGCGACGGCTACTCCGACGTCATCGTCGGCGCCTACGCCTTCAACAGCCAGCTCCTCATCGGCCGCGGGCGCGCGTACGTCTACGACGGCTCGGCCACCGGTCTCGGCGAAGGCCCCGCGTGGATCGTCGACGGCAGCCAATCGGGCGGCTTCTTCGGCTGTTCGGTGGCCACCGCGGGCGACGTGAACCGCGACGGGTACTCCGACATCATCGTGGGCGCCTACGCATTCGACGACGGCGAGAGCGACGAGGGGGGCGCCTCCGTCTACCTCGGCGCCGCCACCGGCCTGCCCATCGCCGGCGCGTGGGTGGGCGAGAGCAACCAGGCGCACGCGCACTTCGGATTCTCGGTGGCGCCGGCGGGCGACGTGAACGGCGACGGCTATCCCGACGTCCTCATCGGCGCTCCCTGGTACGACCACGGCCAGAGCGACGAGGGCGGCGCGTTCGTCTACCTCGGATTCGCCAGCGGCCTTCGACTCAGCCCTTCCTGGACCGCCGAGAGCGACCAGGACGCCGCCCTGTTCGGCTACTCGGTGGCTGCGGCGGGGGACGTGAACGGCGACGGCTACGCCGACGTGATCGTCGGCGCCTACCAGTACGACGACGGCGAGACCGACGAGGGCCGGGCGTTCGTCTACCTCGGCTCCGCGACGGGGCTCATGGCGACGCCCGCGTGGACCGCCGAGAGCGACCAGACCGACGCCCGCTTCGGCTACTCGGTGGCGACCGCCGGGGACGTGAACGGCGATGGCTACGACGACGTGATCGTCGGCGCCCACCGCTACGACAACGGCCAGATCGACGAAGGGCGGGCCACCGTCTTTCTGGGCTCCGCCGCCGGGCTCGCGGCGACGCCCGCGTGGAGCGCCGAGGGCAACCAGGGCGGCGCGGACTTCGGCAGCTCGGTGGCGTGCGCCGGGGACGTGAACGGCGACGGCTATTCGGACGTCATCGTCGGCTCCCGGACCTTCGACCACGGAGAGAACAACGAGGGGCGCGCGTTCGTCTATCTCGGCGGCGCCGCCGGGCTGGCCGCGGCGCCCGCCTGGACCGGGGAGAGCGACCAGGCCGAGGCCCGGTTTGGCTGGTCGGTGGCCTCGGCGGGCGACGTGAACGGCGACGGGTACTCCGACGTCATCGTCGGCGCCTACCTCTACGACGGCGGCGAGACGGACGAGGGGCGCGCGTACGTGTTCCACGGATCCGCTTCGGGCTTGGGCGCGACGCCCGCGTGGACCGCCGAGATCGACCAGGCGGGCGCCGCGTTCGGCTGCTCGGTCGCGAACGCCGGCGACATCAACCGGGACGGCTGCTCCGACGTCGTGGTCGGCGCCTACCTCTACGACGGCGACGAGGTCGACGAGGGAGCCGCGTTCCTCTATCGCGGCTCCCCCTACGGCCTGCCCGTGAACCCCACCTGGATCGAGGGGAGCCACCAGGCCAACGCGTGGTTCGGGTGGTCGGTCGCGGGCGCGGGGGACCTCAACCACAACGGCTATCCCGACGTCATCGTCGGCGCGCAGAAGTTCGATGCGGGCTCGGACAACGAGGGGCGGGCCTACGTCTACTGGGACCTGCACAGCCCCGTGGCGACCACGGAGGTTCGCGAAACGAGGCCGCCGACCGGCGGCCCGAGGCTCGAGAGCATCGCTCCCAACCCGTCCCGCTCACTCTCGGTCGTGCGCTACGTGCTGCCGCGGGCGGGCGCCATACGGTTGTCAATCCACGACCTGCTCGGCCGGCGCGTGGCGGCGCTGGTGGACGGATTCGAGGAGGCGGGCGCGCACTCCGCGGCCTGGGACGGCAGGGACGAGCGCGGCACGGCGGTGCCCGCCGGCATCTACTGGGCGCGGCTCGAGGCCGGCGGCGAGAGGGTGGCGAGCAAGCTCATCCGCGGCCGCTGACCGGCGGCGCGCGGCGGCCGGCTCGCCGCCGGAGAAACCTCATCCCCGCGACGACGGCCCGGCTTCGCGCTCGAAGAACACCACGCGGTTCTTGGGCGGGCGCTTGGCGGCGAGCAGCGCCTGGTTGGCGCCGCGCCACAGCCCGGCGGGCTCGGTGCCGTGCTCGGGGAACACCGCCACGCCGATGCTCACCGTGACACCCACGCGATGCGAGCGGCGGTCGAGGCCTTCCAGCTCCACGGTCTGGCGCTCCACCAGCAGGCGCAGGCGCTCCGAGATCGCCGTCACGTCCGCGGCGTGGATCGGCGAGGTCAGCAGCACCGCGAACTCCTCGCCCCCCCAGCGCGCCACGGTGTCGAAGGGACGCACGCCGCGCTTCAGGGTCTGCGCGACGTGGGCCAGCACCTCGTTGCCGGCCTCGTAGCCGTACAGGGTGTTGAATCGCTTGAAGTCGTCGATGTCCACGATGCACAGCGCCAGCGAGGACTGCTCGCGCTCGGAGCGCGCCATCTCGTTCCGCACCTCGAGGTCGAAGTAGCTGCGGTTGTAGACCGCGGTCAGCGGATCGATGAACGCCACCTTCGCCAGGCGCGCGGCGCGCTCCATCGTCGCCCCGCAGGTGTCGGCGAGCAGCGCCACGCGCGCGAGGTCGTCGGGACCGAACGCATCCGCCCCGCGGCCCAGGACCTCGAGGTGGCCGAGCGGCTCCTCGCCGCCGTGCGGCAGGCCCGCGAACACCGCGGAGCGCATGCCGCGGCCCTGCGTCGCCTTGGCGAGCCGGGCGGAGAGCTGGAGGTCGGGACAGTAATAGAGGATCTCGGGGTGCGCCGCCGCCTCGCTCCCCAGCTCGGACTCGAGCGCGGCCGAGGGCCCGGCCGGGTCGCCGACCGCCGGCACCAGGCGCACCTCGCTCCCGCCCAGAAGGTCGGCGCCGACACGCGCGAGCTGGGGGAGCAGGCCGAGCCGCGTGCGCGAGCCGCGCGGGTCGGTGAGGGTGCGCTCGTCCTCGAGCCACAGCAGCCTCCGCACGTGCTCGAGGCTCGCCTGCGCCTGGGGCGGGAGGCCGGCGCGCGGGAACGACACCACGCCATCGCGCCGCGCGGCGCCCGGAAGCTGGATCGTGATGACGTCCATGCCGTCGCGGGGCTGGTAGCGCAGGAGGGGAGCGCCGCCGTTGCGCGCCGGGGGGAGCCGCCTCAGCGCCCCGACGCGCTCGAGCTGCTGGAGCGCGTAGAGCGCCGCCTGCTCGAGCTGCTCCGACACGCCGCTCTTGAGCGCCCGCTCGACCGCGCCGCGGTCGGCGGGAGGAAGCTCCTCGAGTGGCAGCAGGCGCTCGAGCAGCTCGCGAAAATCGATGTGCTTGCGACGCATCGGGCTTCCCTGCCTCCCTGCCGGGCGGCCCAGGTGTGACTCCAAGGGACCCATGTTCGATGTGGTTTCCGGGTGGGCGGTCTCAGGGTCGAGGCCTGGATTCGACGAGCGATTTTATCACACGGGCGCGCGCCCCCCGCGCGGATTCGCCGCGCCCGAAGCGGGCGAGAACGCCGGCCGGGCGGCCGTGAACCGAGCGGATGCCCGCGGGCCGCGGAGGCTCAGCGGGTGAGTTGTGCTCGGAAGATTGGAGATGGCAGGGCTCTTGCGCTGACCTGCGGGCATGTCCCGCGCGGCGGCCCCCCTGGTGCCCCCGTTCTGCCCCAACCCCCAGTGCTCATTCCATTCCTCCCCAAGCGCTTGGCACTACG
>DASXQT010000058.1:0-9035 GCA_036507005.1 Candidatus Eiseniibacteriota bacterium | reverse complement strand
CGTAGTGCCAAGCGCTTGGGGAGGAATGGAATGAGCACTGGGGGTTGGGGCAGAACGGGGGCACCAGGGGGGCCGCCGCGCGGGACATGCCCGCAGGTCAGCGCAAGAGCCCTGCCATCTCCAATCTTCCGAGCACAACTCGCGCCGTGAGCGCGCGGGGCTTTCCGTGGTGGCTCGAGCCCGCGGCCGCGGCCGGCGCGGTGCTCCTGCGCGTGCTCGGCGCGACCTGGCGCGTGGACCGGAGCGGACTCGGGCGCCTGGATGCCGCGATCGCGGGCGGCCAACGGTGTATCTTCGCCTTCTGGCACGCGCGGATGTTGCCCCTGGTGTGGACCCACCGCGGGCGCGGAATCGTGGTGCTGGTGAGCCGCCATAGGGACGGCGAGCTGATCACGCGCGTCATCGAGCGCCTGGGGTTCGGGACCGCGCGCGGCTCGAGCACCCGGGGCGGCGAGGAGGGCCTGATGGACATGCTGAGGCTCGCGTCCCAGGGGCGCCTGCTCGCGATCACCCCGGACGGCCCGCGCGGCCCGGCCGAGACGCTCAAGCCGGGGCTGGTGTTCCTCGCGAGCCGGAGCGGGCTGCCCATCGTCCCGGTCGCGAGCGCGTCGCGCCGCGCCCGCGTGCTGCGCTCCTGGGACCGCTTCCGCATCCCGCGGCCCTTCACCCGGGTGGTGGTGGCCTACGGCGATCCGATCGCGGTGCCGGCCGGGCTCGAGGGTGCCGCGCTCGAGGAATGGCGCGCGCGCGTCGAGCGCGCGCTCGCGGACCACACCGCCCGCGTGGCGGCGGCCGCCGGAGAGACCGCGTGAGCGTCGCGTGGGGAGCCTACCGCGTGCTCGCGCCCTGCCTCGGCGCGCTCGCGCCCGCGGCCGCCATCTTCGCCTCGCGGGCCGAGCGCGAGCTGTGGTCCGAGCGCATGGGAAAGGTGGCGAGCCCGGGCGGCTCGGACGCCTGGCTCCACGCCGCCTCGCTGGGCGAGGCCGGCGCCGCCGGGTCGCTGGCCCGCGAGCTGCTCGCGCTCGCGCCGCGCGCGCGCCTGTGGCTCACCGCGCAGACCCGAACCGGGCGCGCGCGGCTCCAGGAGCTCGAGCTTCCGGTCTCGCTCGCCCCGATCGACGCCCCGCAGGCCGTGGGCCGGTTCTTCGCCGGGGTGGCGCCACGCCTGGTGGTGGTGGTCGAGACCGAGCTCTGGCCCCACTGGCTGCTGCGCGCGCGCCGCGCCAGCGTTCCCGTGGTGATCGCGAGCGCGCGGCTCGCGGAGCGCTCGGTGCGGCGCTACCAGGCGCTGGGCTCGGCGCTGCGCGCGCTGGTCGCGGGGCTCGCGGGCGTGCTGTGCCAGAGCGGCGAGGACGCGCGGCGCTGGCGGGCGCTGGGCTCGCCGCCCGGCCGCACCGAGGTGGTGGGCAACCTGAAGAACGACGCGCTGCCGCTCCCGGCGCCGAGCCTCGAGGCGGCGCGCGCGGCGCTCGGGCTAGAGCCTGATCGTCCGCTCCTCGTGCTCGGGAGCGTGCGGCCGGGCGAGGTCGCGCGGCTCGCGCGCGCCCTGGACACGCTCCCCGCGGCGTTGCGGGCGCGCTGGCAGGTGGCGGCGGTGCCGCGCCACGCCCGCGCCTCCGCCGAGCTCGAGGCCGAGGCCCGCGCCGCGGGCCAGAGGGTCGCGCGCGCCGGCGGGGAGAGCGATGGCGCGTGGCGCTGGGACGATCGCCCCGGCGTGCTGAATGCCTACTACGCCGCGGCCGACGTGGCGTTCGTGGGCGGCAGCCTGGTGCCCTACGGCGGCCACAACCCGCTCGAGCCCGCGGCCACCGGAGCCGCGGTGGTGACGGGAGCGCATCACGAGTCGCAGGCCGAGGCGGTGCAGGCGCTCGCGGCGCGGCGCGCGGTGCGCGTCGCCTCCTCCGAGGCCGAGCTGGCGCGCGCGCTCGCGGTCCTGCTCGGCGACGACGCCGAGCGCGAGCGCCAGGCCCGCGCCGGCCGCGCGGTGGCCGAGGAGCTGCGCGGCGCCGCGCGCCGCGCGGTGCAGCGGCTCGCGGCCTGGAAGCTGTGGCCGCCCGCCTGAGCGAGGCGCTCCTCGGCGCCGGGGAGTCGCTCTATGCCGCCGCCTGGGAGTGGCGGCGGCGCGCCTACGCGCGGGGCTGGCTCAGGACGCAGCGGGCCGGGATGCGGGTGGTGAGCGTGGGCAATCTCTCGGTCGGGGGAGCGGGCAAGACCACGCTCGCCCTCCACCTCGTGCGCCTGGCGCGCGCGCGCGGGATCCGCGCGGCGGTGGTGGCCCGCAACTACCGGCCCGGTCCGGCGGGGGCGGGCGACGAGAGCCTGCTCTACGCCCGCGCCTTCCCCGAAGGCGACGTGTACGCGGGCGCGAGCAAGCGCGCGCTCGCGCTCGAGGCCGCCGCCGCGGGCTGCCGGCTCGCGGTGGTGGACGACGGATTCTCGACCTGGAGCCTGGAGCGCGACCTCGACCTGGTGCTGCTCGACTCGCGGGATCCGTGGGGGGGCGGCCACCTGCTGCCGCGGGGCAGGCTGCGCGAGCCGCGCCGCGCGCTCCAGCGCGCCGGGGTCGTGGTCGTGACCCGCCTCGGGCCGTCGGAGGACCCGGCGCCGTTCCTGGCCGAGGCGCGGCGCTACGCGCCCGCAGCGCTCATGGCCGCGGCCCGGCACCGGGTGCGCGGTGCTGCGCGACTCACGGGCGCGAGGCTCGAGCCCGGGGCGCGGGTGTGGGTGGTGACGGCCACCGGCAACCCGCGCGCGGTGGAGGAGAGCGCGCGCGAGGCGGGCTTCGAGGTCGCGGGCCACTCGCACTATCGCGACCACCACTGGTTCGGCACCGGCGAGATCGCGCGCGATCTCCGCCGCGCCGGGGAGGCGCGCGCCACGCTGCTCGTCACCGCCAAGGACGCGGTGCGCTGGCCTAAGGGATCCGCGCGCGACGGCGCCGCGGTGCTCGAGGTGGAGTGGGAATGGGTGAGCGGCGGCCGCGAGGTCGAGGCCCGGGTGCTCGAGGGGCTGGCGTGAACGACCCCGACGTGCTGGTGCTGGGGAGCGGTATCGCGGGCCTCATGCTCGCGCTCGAGGCCGCCCGCCACGGCCGCGTGCTGGTGCTCACCAAGAAGCGCGCCGAGGACGCGAACACCAACTTTGCGCAGGGCGGGATCGCGGCCGTGTTCGATGCGCGCGACACGTTCCGGGCCCACGAGCGCGACACGCTGCGCACCGGGGCCGGGCTGTGCGACCCGGAGGTGGTGCGGCCGGTGGTGCGCGAGGCGCCGGACCGGGTGCGCGAGCTGGAGGCGCTGGGCGTGGACTTCAACCGCACCGCCCGCGGCTACGAGCTGGGGCGGGAGGGCGGGCACTCGTTCCGCCGCATCGTCCACGCCAGCGACTTCACCGGACAGGCGATCGAGCGGGCGCTCATCGACCGGGTGCGGAGCCACCCGCGCATGCGCATGATGGAGGACCAGCTCGCGGTCGACCTGATCCTGGAGTCGCGCCTGAGGCGGCGGCGGCAGGCGCGCGGGCGCGACCGGTGCTGGGGCGCCTACGTGATGGACCGCGCGAGCGGCGCGATCCGGCCGGTGACCGCGCGGGTCACGGTGCTCGCCACCGGCGGCTGCGGCAAGGTCTACCTCTACACCACCAACCCCGATGTCGCGACCGGCGACGGCCTCGCCATGGCGTACCGGGCCGGCGCGCCGGCCGCCAACCTCGAGTTCGTGCAGTTTCACCCGACCTGCCTCTACCACCCGCGCGCCAAGTCGTTCCTGCTGAGCGAGGCCCTGCGGGGCGAGGGCGCCGTGCTGCGCACCCTCGACGGCACGCGCTTCATGCCGCGGGTTCACAAGGACGCCGAGCTCGCGCCCCGCGACGTGGTGGCGCGCGCGATCGACCGCGAGATGAAGCGCCGCGGGGAGCCGCACGTCTTCCTCGACATCAGCCACCTGCCCGCGGCGCGCGTGCGGGAGCGCTTCCCCAACATCGCGGCGGCGCTCGAGCGCTTCGGGCTCGACCTCACCCGCGACCCCATCCCCGTGGTGCCGGCCGCCCATTACATGTGCGGCGGGGTGCGCGCGACCCTCTCCGGGCGCACCGCGCTCCACGGGCTGCTCGCGCTCGGCGAGGTGGCGTGCACCGGGCTCCACGGCGCGAACCGGCTGGCGAGCAACTCGCTGCTCGAGGCGCTGGTCTCCGCGCACCACGCCGCCGCCGAGCTGCCGGAGCTGCTGCGCGCCGCGGGCCGCGCGCCGCGCGCCGAGCCGTGGCGGACCCGCGGCGCGCGCCCGCCGCTCGAGACCGTGCTCTTCGACCACAACTGGGACGCCGTGCGGCGCGTGATGTGGGACCTGGTCGGGATCGTGCGCACCGACGCCCGCCTCGCGACCGCGGCGCGGCATCTGGCGCTGCTGCGCGCCGAGATCGAGGCCGACTACCACCAGCTGCGGCTCTCGCCCGACCTGATCGAGCTGCGCAACGTGGCGCTGGTGGGAAGCCTGATCGTGGAGTGCGCGCGGCGGCGCAAGGAGAGCCGCGGGCTCCACTACAACCTCGACCATCCGCGCCTGGGCGGGGCCCGCTGGCGCCGGCCCACGGTCGTGGCGTCATGACGGTCACCGCGCCGTCGCGACTGCCCGCCGCCCTCGAGGCGGGCGGGTGAGGGGGGCGGGCCGCCATGGACAACCTGCTCCTGATCCTCGCCGTCGCGCCTTCGCTCCTCATCCTCTGGTACTTCCAGGCCAGCGACCGCTACCCCGAGCCGCCGCACGTGATCTGGACCACGTTCCTGCTCGGGATGCTCGTGGGTCTCCCGGTGGGCGAGGTCGAGAAGGCCTTCCTGCGGCTCGCGGGCGGGATGCCGGCGGTGTGGGCCAGGGGCTCCTTCGAGGCGTTCTTCGCCGCGGCCTTCCCGGAGGAGCTGGCCAAGTTCCTGGTGCTCACCCTCTACTGCGCGCGGCGGAGCGAGTTCGACGAGCCCATGGACGGGCTGGTCTACGGGTCGGCGGTGGCGCTGGGCTTCGCCTGCTTCGAGAACGTGCGGCACGTTCTCGGGCAGTACGGCGGCCTGGAGACGGCGCTGGTGCGGGCGGTCACGGCCGTGCCCTCCCACGGGGCGGACGGCGCGATCATGGGCTACTTCCTCTCGCTCTCGCGTCACGCCCCGCGGCGCCGGAGCGAGTTCCTGCTCCTTTCCCTGGCGGTGCCCAGCGTCTTCCATGGGCTCTACGACATGCTGGTGCTGGTCGGGGACGACCTGCCCCGGGGCGACCCCGCGGTGGCGACGCTGTGGATCGCGTGGCTGTGCCTGATCGGCCTCCAGCTCTGGCTCGCGCGGCTGCTGCTGCGCGAGCACGTGCGGCGGCAGGAGGCCGGGATGCAGGGGGGCGAGATCCTCTCGTACGTGCGGCTCAAGCGGCGGAACCGGCTGCGCGCCGGGTGGGCGATCGTGGCGTGCGGGGCGGGCCTGATCGGGCTCGCCACGCTCGGCCCGTGGTTCGTGGGCCCGCTGCGCGGCCTGCGGGCGAGCGGGGTGGTGGTGGGCGCGATCGTGGTGTGGACCGGCTCGCGCCGCCTGCGGGATTGAGCCCCGGGCACGGCGGCGCCCCGGCTTGCCGCTCGGGAGGGCCGGACCTATCATGCCCCGGTTGCCGAGCGATCCGGAGGGGAGATGAGCGGCGCCGAGATGGGCTTCTGGGAGACGGTGGACGAGATCCGCGCCCGCGACGGGCGCTACCGGCGCGAAGCCTACGGGTTCGTCATGGCGGCGCTGGGCGCCACGGTTCAGGCGTTGCCCGAGCAGCGGCGCAGCGATCCCGCCACGCGTCACCTGAGCGGACAGGAGCTGCTCCAGGGCGTGATCGGCCTCGCCCGGCGCGAGTTCGGGCGTTTCGCCGAGACGGTGTTCCGCGAGTGGGGCGTGGCGAGCGGCGAGGACATCGGCCGCATGGTGTTCCAGCTGGTCGAGGCGAAGCAGCTCAGCGCGCGGCGCGAGGACACGATCGACGACTTCGGCCGCGGGGGCGATCTGTTCGCCGCCCTGACCGAGAACCTGGACTTCGGGCCGGCGCGAACCGCCGAAGATCCGCCCGACCGCCTGAGCCGACGCGAGCCGGGCTCCGCGGCCTGAGGCATGCGTCCGGCCGACTCGCGGCCGACCGGGACGCGCGCCGGCGGGATGCGCGCGCGATCCTCCCGTCCCGCCCGCCGGGCCCGCGCCTGAGATGAAGACCTACCTCCGGCTGCTCGCCTACCTCAGGCCCTACCGCATGCGCCTCGCCGCCGCGGTCGGCTGCATGGTGCTCTACGCCGCGATGTCGGCGGTCTCGCTCGGGTTCGTCGCGCCCTTCATGAAGGTGCTGTTCGAGGGCGGCTCGCCCGCGCGCGCAGCCGCCCCGGCCGGCGAGACGTCCGCGGCCGCTCCCGCGACCCCGCCCGCCGCCGCCGGGCGCGAGGCGCGGCTGGTCGGCTGGCCGGCGCCGCTCCGCGACTGGGCCAGCCGCACGCTGCTCGACGCCCGGCCCCTGGTGGCGCTCGAGCGGCTCTGCCTCTTCCTCCTGATCGCGCTGCTGCTCAAGAACGTGGCCGACTACGTCCAGGCGTTCCTGATGGTCTCGGTGGAGCAGGCGGCGATCCGCGACCTCCGCACCGCGCTGTTCGCGCACCTGCAGCGGCTGTCGCTCGACTTCTACCACGGGCGCCGCACCGGGGCGCTGGTGTCGCGCGTCACCAACGACGTGGAGTACCTGCGGGCCTCGCTCGCGGCCGGGATCAGCAACCTGGTCAAGGACTCGCTCACGCTGCTCGGGTGCCTGGCGTGGGTGTTCATCGCCTCGTGGAAGCTGGCGCTCTTCTCGCTCGCGATCCTGCCGCCGGTGGCCCTCGCGCTGGTCGCGATCGGGCGCAAGATGCGCACGCGCTCGGGCCACGCCCAGGAGCGCATGGCCGACCTCACCAGCATCCTGCAGGAGACCATCTCCGGGGCGCGCGTGGTCAAGGCGTTCGGCATGGAGCCCTTCGAGCAGCGGCGGTTCGACGAGGCGAACGGGCGCTTCTACCGCGCCTTCGTGCGCCTGCGGCGGGTCTCGGCCGCGGCCCGGCCGGTGAGCGAGTACGCGATCGTGATGGTGGCGGTCGCGATGCTGTGGTTCGGCGGGCGCCAGATCTTCGAGAGCCACTCGCTCGAGCCCCAGCAGTTCGTGCTGTTCGTGACCGCCCTGCTCTCCACCATCTCTCCGCTCAAGAGCCTGTCCGAGGTGAACGCCAACGTGCAGCAGGGGGTCGCGGCCGGCCAGCGGCTGTTCGGACTGCTCGACACGCCCCCCACCGTGGTCGACGCGCCCGGCGCCCGCGAGATCCGCGGGTTCGAGCGCCGGATCCGCTACGAGGGCGTGAGCTTCGCATACGGGACCGGAGATCCGGTGCTGCGCGATTTGAGCTTCGAGATCGCGCGCGGCGAGGTGGTGGCGCTGGTGGGCTCGAGCGGCGCGGGCAAGAGCACGACCATGGACCTGCTGGCGCGCTTCTACGATCCCACCGCGGGACGGATCACGATCGACGGCGCCGACCTGCGCGAGGTTTCGGTCGCATCGCTGCGCGCCCAGCTCGGCATCGTCACCCAGGAGACCATCCTGTTCCACGACACCGTGCGCAACAACATCGCGTACGGTCTCGGCGGGGCGGGTGAGGAGGCGGTGCAGGCGGCGGCGCGGGCGGCCCACGCCCACGAGTTCATCACCCGGCTGCCCCAGGGCTACGACACGGTGATCGGCGACCGCGGCATGAAGCTCTCCGGCGGCGAGCGCCAGCGGCTGGCGATCGCGCGCGCGCTGCTCAAGAACCCGCCGCTCTTGCTGCTCGACGAGGCCACATCTTCGCTCGACGCCGAGAGCGAGCTGCTGGTGCGGGAGGCGCTCGAGCGGCTGATGCGCGACCGCACCGTGCTGGTGATCGCCCACCGCCTCTCCACCGTGCAGCACGCGCACCGCATCGTGGTGCTCGAGTCCGGTCGGGTGGTGGCGAGCGGGGCCCACGCCGAGCTGATGGACCAGGACGGCGTCTACCGCCGCCTCTACAATCTCCAGTTCGTGGCCTGATGAGCCGGCGCGTCCGGCCGGTGACGGTTCCTCCCGGGGGATTCCGGCGCATCGCGGTGCTCAGGCTCAGCTCGCTGGGCGACGTGATCCTGACGCTGCCGGTGGTGCGCGCGCTCCATCGCTCGTGTCCCGAGGCGCGGATCGAGTACTGGACCAAGGAGGAGTACGCCGACGTGGTGCGCTTCGACGCCAGCGTCGCCCACGTGCGCCGACTCGAGCGCGAGGCCCGCGGGCTCGAGGACCTGGTCTCGATGAGCGCCGAGCTCGAGGACTGTGACCTGATCGTGGACCTCCACGCCAGCGCCCGCACCCGCCTGCTCACCTTCCGGCAGCGCGCCCCGGTGCTGCGCGCGAAGTCGTATCGGCTGCGGCGGACGCGGTGGGTGCACGCGCGCTGGAGCCGGCCGCAGCCGGCGCCGCATGCGCTCGAGCGCTACGCGCGCGTGCTCGCGCCGCTCGGGATCGCGGCCGACGGCGTCCCGGAGGTGGCGGCGGGAGAGGAGGCCGAACGCTGGGCTGAAGACTGGCTCGCGGCCTTGCGCCCCGCGGGTTCCCCCGTGGCGCTCTGCCCGGGAGCACGGCATGCCACCAAGCGCTGGCCGGAGGCGCACTGGCTCGAGCTGGATGCGGCGCTCGCCCGTCTCGGCGTGCCGCGCCTCTACTTCTCGCTCGAGGCCGAGCGCAAGGCGATGCCGGCGCTCTCCGCATGCATCGCGCAGGATCCTGGCGCGCGCTGGTGCTGCGAGCCGCTGCCGCGCATGGCGGCGCTGCTGTCGCGTTGCCGCGCCGCAGTCACCTGCGACAGCGGGCTCATGCACCTCGCCGCCGCGCGCGGCATTCGAGTGATGGCGATGTTCGGCAGCACGTCCCCGGTGCTCGGCTTCGCGCCCGCGGGCGAGGGGCACCAGGTGCTGTGCCGCAACGAGCCCTGTCAGCCCTGCACCCTCC
>DASXQT010000057.1:0-70046 GCA_036507005.1 Candidatus Eiseniibacteriota bacterium | reverse complement strand
CCACCGCGATGAGTCGTCACAGCCGCAACCGGCACGTGGGCGAGCGGCTCGGACGCGGAGAGCGACTGGAGCAGATCCTGGGCAGCATGGTCATGGTGGCCGAGGGAGTGACCACGGCGCGCGCGGCACGCGAGCTGGGCGCCAAGCGCGGAGTGGAATTGCCGATCACCGAGCAGGTGTGCGCGCTCTTCGAGGGACGCGATCCCCAGAGTGCGCTCATGGCGCTCATGACGCGGGACTTGAAGCGTGAAGCGTGAACGCCGCGGCCGCCGTCCGCAGGGGCGCCGCGCGGGGGGCAAACGAGTGGCGATCCGAAAGGCGGCGCAGGACCCCGACAGCAAGCTCTATCGCTCGATCAGCGAGGTGAGCGACATGCTGCGGGTGAAGGCGCACGTGCTGCGCTACTGGGAGACGCAGTTCAGCATGCTGCGCCCCCGGAAGAACCGCGCCGGGAACCGCATGTATCGCCCCGAGGAGCTGAAGCTCCTGGGGCGCATCAAGGAGCTGCTCTACCAGCGCCGCTTCACGATCGCGGGCGCCCGCCGCCGGCTGCTCGACGAGCGCAAGGAGCCGGGCGAGGCGCCGGTCGAGCGCGGCTTCGCCGAGGCCGACCGCAGCGTCGCGCTCACCGAGGTCAAGGCCGAGCTCAAGAGCATCCTGAGCCGGCTCCGGGCGGGCGCCGCGCGCCCGGGCGCGAAGGAATAGCGCTCCGCCCGAGCTGGACGCCGGGGCCCCGGCTTGCGCCGGCGCGCTGCGGTGGATAGATTCACCGTCGCGCTGGAGCCTCACGGCTCCTCCGGGTCGGGGCGTAGCGCAGCCTGGTAGCGCACCTGCATGGGGGGCAGGTGGTCGCTGGTTCAAATCCAGTCGCCCCGACCATTCTCTTCCACTCCAGCGCCCCGAAGGCGCCGCCGCGGCGCCACCCGGGGCCCAACCGGAAACGCCCGCCCCATGGTCGCCCTGATCAGCTACCGAATCGCCGACGCTCTGGTGCGCGTCCTCCCGGCCCGCGCCGCGGACCGGCTGGCGGTGGTCCTCGGGCGCGCCGCCTTCGCGCTGCGCCTGCCCGCGCGCCGCGCGCTCGAGGCCAACCTCGGTCTGCTCTCGGGCGGCGCCACGCCCGCCGCGGTCCGCGACCGGGCGCGCTCGGCGTTCGAGCACTTCGCGCTTACCTTCACGGACTTCCTGCGCCTCGCGCGGCTCGGCTCCGAAGCCTTGGACCGCGCGATCGAAGTGCGCGGGGCGGAGCACCTGGCCGCGGCGAGAGCCTCGGGCCGCGGCGTCATCCTCCTCTCCGCCCACATCGGCAACTGGGAATGGGGCGCCGCGTACCTCGGCGCACGCGGCACGCGGCTCCACGTGGTGGCGCGGCCCCACCCGAGCGCCCCGGTCGAGGAGTTCTTCGCCCGCCGCCGCCGGCGCTGGGGCGTTCGGCCGCTGGCCGCCCGCCCGCTGTGGACCCGCGCCGCCGAGGCGCTGCGGCGGCGCGAGTGGGTGGCGCTGATGGGCGACCGCGGAGCTCCCGGCGCGCGCGGCTCGGTCTCCGACTGGGCCGAGGCGCTCGCCCGCCGCACCGGGGCCCTGGTGCTCCCGGCGGTCATGGTGAGGCTCGCGGTCGGCCGCTACGCGGCGTGCTTCGATCCGCCGCTGGCCGCGGGCGCCCGGGTGCGCGACCGATTCCGCGCCGCGGTGCTGCGCCACCTCGAGCGCCATCCCGGGCAGTGGTGCGCGTTCGAGCCCCTGCCCGAGGGGCTGGCGTGACGCGGCTGCGCGTCGCCGCGCTGATCCCCGCCTACCAGGCCGCCGCTCACTTGGGCGAGGTGCTGCTGCGCCTCCAGGCGCTCGAGTCGCCCCCCGACACGCTGGTGGTGGACGACGGCTCGCGCGACGGCACCGCCGAGGTCGCGCGCAGGTTCGGCGCCCGGCTCCACTCGTTCGCCGCCAACCGCGGCAAGGGCCACGCGCTCCTCAAGGGCTTCGAGCTGCTCGCGGACTACGACGCCGTGGTCACGCTCGACGCCGACGCCCAGCACCCGCCGGAATGCTTCCCGGCGTTCGTGGCCGCCGCCGAGGCGGGCGCCGACCTGGTGCTCGGGGTGCGCGCCCGCACCCCGAACATGCCGCCGGTGCGGCGCTTCGCCAACCGCATGTCCTCGGACTGGGCGAGCGCCCTGGCCGGGTGCCGGGTCTCCGACAGCCAGTGCGGCTACCGGCTCTATCGCCGCTCGGTGGTCGCCCGCACCCCGATCACGCCGGGGCGCTACGAGCTCGAGACCGAGATCGTGGTGCGCGCCGCGCGCCTCGGGTTCCGCCTGGCCGAGATCACGGTGCCCACGGTCTACGCCGAGGAGAAGAGCCAGTTCCGCACGCTGCGCGACGTGCCGCGCGTGCTCGGCGTGCTGGTGCGGCTCACGCTCGAGAGCGTGCTCCCGCCCGCCGCGATGCGCGCGGCCCTGCGCGCCCGCCCCGCGGGGGAGGGGGGAGAGCGATGAACATCCTGGTCACCAACGACGACGGCATCATGGCGCCGGCCCTGCGCGCGCTGCGCGCCGAGCTGGCCGCGCTCGGGCGGGTGGTGATCGTGGCCCCCGACCGCGACCAGAGCGCGACCTCGCACTCGCTCACGCTCCACCGGCCGTTCCGCATCCACCGCCACGACGCCGACGTCTACAGCGTGGACGGCACGCCCACCGACTGCGTGGTGTGCGCGTGGCACGGCCTGCTCGACGAGCCCCCCGACCTCGTGATCTCGGGCATCAACCACGGGCCCAACATGGGCGAGGACGTGTTCTATTCGGGCACCGTCGCGGCCGCGATCGAGGGCTCGCTCCAGGGGGCGCCCGCCGTCGCGGTCTCGCTGGTCACGCGCGAGCTCACCGACTTCGTCGAGCCCGCCGCGTTCGTGGCCCGGCTCACCCGCGACGTGATGGAGCGCGGGCTGCCGCGCCGTCAGCTCCTCAACGTGAACATCCCGTTCCGGCCGTGGGACGAGGTGCGTGGCGTCGCGATCACCCGGCTCGGCAGCCGGGTCTACCGCGACACGCTGGTGCGCAAGGTGGATCCGCGCGGGCGCGACTACTACTGGATCGGCGGCGAGGATCCGGTGTGGGACCCGGCCGCAGGCACCGACTTCAACGCGGCGCACGAGGGCTGGATCTCGGTCACGCCGCTCCAGCTCGACCTGACGGACGGGCCGGCCATGGAGACGCTGAGCGAGTGGAACCTTCGGAAGTGAGGAACGGCGTGCCGCTCGCCGCGGCCGACGCGCTGGCGCCCGCGCGCCGGCGCATGGTCGAGGAGCAGCTCCGCGCCCGCGGGATCCGCGACCGCCGGGTGCTCGAGGCGATGGGCGAGATCCCGCGCCACGCCTTCGTGGATCCGGGCTACATCGCGCGGGCCTACGGCGACCACGCGCTGCCGAGCGGGGAGGGCCAGACCATCTCCCAGCCCTACATCGTGGCACGCATGCTGGAGCTCGCCGAGCTCGAGCCCGCGCACCGCGTTCTCGAGGTGGGCACCGGGACCGGATACCAGACCGCGCTGCTGGCGCGCCTTGCCGAGCGCGTGTACAGCGTGGAGCGCGTCCCCTCGCTGCTGCGCGCCGCCGACCAGCGCCTGCGGAGCCTCGGCATCGGCAACGTCGCGCTGCGCCACGGCGACGGGACGCTGGGATGGCAGGAGTTCGCCCCCTATGCTAGGGTCCTGGTCGCCGCAGCCGCACCCCGCGTGCCCCAGGCGCTGCGCGCGCAGCTCGGGGAGCGGGGCGTGCTGGTGATCCCCGTCGGCAGCGAGGAGTTGCAGCATCTCGAGGTCTGGCGCCGGATGCCCCAGGATCGCTGGGAGCGAAGGCGACACGGCGAATGCCGATTCGTGCCGCTGCGGGGACGCGACGCGTGGCCGGATGCGCCCACAACCGAATAGCGTCAGCACGTCGGGGCGTGGCTCAGCCTGGTAGAGCACCTGGTTCGGGACCAGGGGGTCGGAGGTTCAAATCCTCTCGCCCCGACCATTCTTTCCCCTCTTGACAGCCCGGGTGGTGGCCGGAGCATCCTCATGGCCACGGACATGCACCGGGTCCATCTCCTGATCCACGGCCGCGTCCAGGGCGTGGGCTTCCGCTACTTCGCGCTGCGCGCCGCGCGTGCCCTCGGGATCCGCGGCGTGGTGCGCAACCTCGCGGACGGCGCGGTGGAGGTCGAGGCCGAGGGCGAGCAGGCGGGCCTCGCGCGCCTGGTCGTGGCGATGCGCGAGGGACCGGCCGGGGCGCGGATCACGCGCGTGGACGAGGACTGGAGCGAAGGGCCGGCGCGCCACGCCGGCTTCGAGATCGGAACCGAGGGACCATGAGCGCACCCCAGCTCCCACGCTTCCGCGATCGCCTCACGGCCGCCCTGGCCGCGGCGCGCGGGCGCGGCGGCCTGACCGCGCGCGACTACGAGGCGCTGCTCGCCGACCCCGAGTTCGACGACGCCGAGTTCGAGCAATTCCGCGCCGAGGCCGCGCGCGCGGGCGTGGCGCTGCCCGAGGAGGAGCTGGAGCCCGTTGCGCTCGAGGCGCCCGCGCCGGCGGGCGAGCCGGAGCGCGACCTGCTCGACCTCTACCTGCGGGAGATCGGGCGCACCCCGCTCATGGGGCACGAGGAGCTGCTGGCCTCCGCGCGCCGGGCGCGGGCCGGCGACGCCGAGCAGCGCAAGCGCATCATCCTCGCCAACCTCCGCCTCGTGGTGCACATCGCGCGCGCCTACCGCGGCCGCGGGCTGCCGATGCCCGACCTGATCGAGGAGGGCAACCTGGGCCTGATCAACGCCGTGGACCGCTTCGAGCCGGAGCGCGGGCTGCGCTTCAGCACCTACGCCGCGATCTGGATCCGCCAGGCGATCCTGCGCGGCATCGCCGAGCAGGCGCGCGCGGTGCGCATCCCGGTCCAGATGTTCCAGCAGGTCAACCGCTTCATGCGCGCGGAGCGCGGCCTGCGCGCGCGGCTCGGACGCGAGCCGCTCGGCGAGGAGCTGGCCCGCGAGCTGGGCGTCTCGACCGCGCGCGCCGAGCGCCTCACCGCGCTGGTGGCGGGCCTGCGCTCCCTGGACGAGGGCTCGAGCATGGCGGCGTTCGAGCAGCTCACCACCGAGGACCTGGACGAAGCGCCGCCCTCGGTCGAGCGCCTGGTCGAGCTGCAGCTCGAGCACGAGAAGCTCGACCGGCTGCTGCGCTCGCTCTCCCAGCGCGAGGAGCAGCTGCTGCGCATCCGCTACGGCTTCTACGACGGCGTGGCGCGCACCCTGGCGCAGACCGGTGAGCACTTCGGCATCTCGCGCGAGCGGGTGCGGCAGATCGAGTCGCGCGCCCTCGCCAAGCTGCGCGACGCGATCGAGCTCCAGGACATGGACCGCGCCGCCGGCGCGACCCTCCAGTGAGCACCGGGCCCTGGCGCTCCCCGGCCGCCGGCGGCGCCGCGCTCGACCTGCGCCGCCTGATCCGCGACGTGCCCGACTTCCCGCGGCGCGGGATCGTGTTCAAGGACATCACGCCGCTGCTCCTCGACCCCGCGGCGCTCGCCGAATGCGTGCGCCGGCTGGCGGAGCGCGCCCCGCGCCCCGAGGCGGTGGTGGCGATCGAGTCGCGCGGCTTCGTGTTCGGGACCGCGCTCGCGCTCCACTGGGCGGTGCCGCTCGTGCCGGCGCGCAAGTTCGGCAAGCTCCCGGGGCAGACGGTGCGCGAGATCTACTCGCTCGAGTACGGCGAGGATTCGATCGAGATCCACCGCGACGCCCTCGCGCGCGGCCAGCGCGTGGTGGTGGTGGACGACCTGCTGGCCACCGGCGGGACCGCGGCCGCCGCGGCGCGCCTGGCGGAGCAGCTCGGCGCCGCGGTCGAGTCGCTGCTGTTCGTGATCGAGCTCAAGGGCCTGGGCGGCCGCGAGAAGCTCGCCCCGCGCCGGGCCGAGGCCCTGATCGAGTACACCGTGGCCCCCGGGCACTGAGCACCGTGGCCGGGCCGCGGCGCGGGCGTCTGCTGCTCGGAGTCCTGCTCGCCGCCAATTTCGCGCTGCGCTTCGCCGTCGCGATGCGCCCCGTCGCCTTCCTCGACGACCTCGCGATCCCGGACGACGCCTACCTCTCGCTCACCATCGCCCGCAACATCGCCCACGGGCTGGGCCCGCACTACGGGCTCGCCCCGACCAACGGGTTCCAGCCGCTCTACGTGTTCCTGATGGTTCCGGTCTTCGCGCTCTTCCCGCACGATCCGGAGACGCCGATCCACGTCGCGATGACGCTGCTCGCGCTGTTCGACACCGCGGCGCTCTTCCTCCTGTTCCGGCTGGTGGCACGCCTGAGCGCCGCGCCCGCCACGCCCTTCCTGGCCGCGCTCTCGTGGGTGATCCACCCCTACGCCATCCTCACCGCGCTGAACGCCCTCGAGACCTCGATCGCCTTCTTCTTCCTGGTCGCGATCTTCCTCCTGCTCGCGCGGCTCGAGGACGATCCGCACGCCCTCGAGCGCGCGCCGGTCCCGCTCGGCGCCGGCATCCTACTCGGGCTCGCCGCGCTCGCGCGCATCGACAGCCTGCTCGTTGCGCCCGTGATCGCGGGCGTCTACCTCGCGCGCACGGGGCGGGCGGCGCGCTCGTGGCGCCCGTTCCTCGGGGCGTGCGCCCTCACCGCGGCGGGCGCTGCGATCACCTGCCTGCCGTGGCTGCTCTACTCGTGGCACTGGACGCACGATCTCTTCCCCGTGAGCGGGCGCGCGCTGCGCTATCTCTCGCTCTCGGAGGTCGGGCACCGGCCGACGCTCGAGAACTTCTACCGCCCGATCCTCGAGCGCGCCGCAGGGGTCGTGGTGCGCAAGAACCCGGTCACCCTCGGCCTGATCGCCCCGCTCTTCGTCGGGCTCGCGTTCCTCCGGCCCCGGGTCGCGGGACGCGACCTCGCCGCCCGGCTGCGCCGCCTCGTCCCGGTGCTGGCCTTCTGCGCGCTGCTGTTCACGGCCTACGCCCTGGTGATCTTCGGCTCCTGGCACTTCGCCCGGTATCTCTTCCCTCTCACCCTCGCCCTGCTGCTGCTGTTCGCCGCGCTCGCGGATCTCTGGGCCACCGCGCTCCCGGCGGGGACGCCGCGCCGCGCCCTGGTCGCGACGCTCGCCGCGCTGGTGATCGCGGGCAGCGCGGCCCAGCCTTCGTTCCGCCGCCTGTTCGCGCCGCGCTTCGAGGGCACCTGGGGCTACCGCCGCATCGGGCTGTGGGCGCGCGAGCACTTCCCGCCCGGCGCCGTGGTCGGGGGCTCCCAGACCGGGGCGCTGGCCTACTACGCCGACCGCCTGGTGGTGGTGAACCTGGACGGAGTGGTGAACCGGGCCTGCTACGACGCGATGCGCGGGAAGCGCATGCTCGACTACATCCGCGCGGTCGGGGTGCGCGACCTGGTGTGGCAGGACGACATCGAGCTGATCGCGCGCGAGTCCACCCGCACCCGGCCTGCGGCGGTCGTTCCGGTGGGCCGCATCGAGGGATTCGAGACCTGGGGAGCGAAGTGGTATCAGTACCGGGTCGAGCCCTCGTGAGAGGGGTGCCGGAAGGAGGGAGGCCCATGTCCGAGACGGTCCGCATCGCCGACCAGCTCAAGCGCGCGTTCGAGGGCGAGGCCTGGCACGGCCCCGCGGTGATGGAGGTCCTGGCGGGCGTCACGGCGGCGCGCGCCGCCGCGCGGCCGATCGCTTCCGCCCACAGCATCTGGGAGATCGTGGCCCACATCGCCGCCTGGGAGGACGCGGTGCGGCGCAGGCTCGAAGGCGAGCGGGTGGAGCTCACCGACGCGGAGGACTGGCCGAAGATCGAGGACACGGGGGAGAAGGCGTGGGCGGCGCAGCTCGCGCGCCTCGAGGCCGGCCACCACGCGCTGCGGCGGACGGTCGAGGGCTTCGACGGGTCGGCGCTCGACCAGCCGCCCGGCCGCAACCGCTCGACCGCCTACATGCTGATGCACGGCGTCATCCAGCACGACCTCTACCACGCCGGCCAGATCGCGGTGCTCAAGAAGGGCGCGCGGGCTTGAACCCGGTCCGCGCCCTGCTGCTGTGGGCCTCCACCAACCCCTGGATGAGCGAGCGCTTCCCGCGCTATGGGTTCGTGCGCCGCGCCGTGCGTCGCTTCATGCCGGGCGAGGATGTGAAGGACGCGCTGGCGGCCGCCGCCGCCTTCCAGCAGCGCAGGATCTCGACCATCCTCACCCTGCTCGGCGAGAACGTGACCGACGACGCGGCGGCCCGCGAGGTGATCCGGCACTACGAGGGCGTGCTGGACGAGGTCCGGCGCGCCGGGCTCGACGCCGAGATCTCCGTCAAGCTCACGCACCTGGGGCTCGACCTCGGGCCGGAGAAGGCCTCCGACAACCTGCTCGCGCTGGTGGAGGCCGCGGCGCGCCGCGGGAACCGGGTGTGGGTGGACATGGAAGGCAGCGCGTACACCCAGGCCACGATCGACGCGTACCGGCGGGCGCGCTCGGCGCACACCAACATCGGGCTGTGCCTCCAGGCCTACCTCCGTCGCACCGACCGCGATCTCGAGGACCTGCTTCCGCTCGGCCCCTCGATCCGCCTCACCAAAGGCGCCTACGCCGAGCCGCCCTCGATCGCGTACGCCGGCAAGCCGGAGGTGGACGCGAGCTTCTTCCGCCTGGCGCAGCGCATGCTCGAGCCCGACGCCGCGCGGGGCGGGGGCCGCATGGCGTTTGCCACGCACGACCGCGCGCTCATCGGCCGGATCCGGGAGGCGGCGGCCGCCCGGCGCGCGCCGCAGGAGGCGTACGAGTTCGAGATGCTCTACGGCATCGAGGCCGCCGAGCAGGACCGGCTCGCCGCGGCGGGGGAGCGCGTGCGGGTCCTGATCTCGTACGGCTCGGAGTGGTTCCCCTGGTACATGCGGCGGCTGGCCGAGCGCCCGGCCAACCTGTGGTTCGTGACCCGCAACCTGTTCCGGCGCTGAGCGTGCCGCACCGGCTCGGGCGCCGCGGCGGCGCGCGGCGCGCCGCGCTTGACCCCCGCCCGCCCGGCCGCCCACAATCGCGGCCGAACCGCACGGAGGCAGTGACGTGAGCGATCGCAGGACCCTGGGAATCCTGGTGAGCGGCGGGCCGGCGCCCGGGATCAACAGCGTGATCGGCGCGGCGACGATCCGGGCCGCCCTCGAAGGCTTCCAGGTGCTCGGCATCGAAGACGGGTTCGAGTGGCTGATGCAGGGCAGCACCGAGCACGTGAAGCCGCTCACGATCGACGGGGTGAGCCGCATCCACTTCCGCGGCGGCTCGCACATCGGGATCTCGCGGGCCAACCCCACGACCTCACCGGAGAAGCTCGAGAAGACCGTGCAGGCGCTGCTCGCGCTCGGCGTCTCCCAGCTCGTCACGATCGGAGGGGACGACACCGCGTACTCGGCGATGAAGCTCGACGAGAAGGCGAACGGGCGGATCCAGGTGGTGCACGTGCCCAAGTCGATCGACAACGACCTCGACCTGCCGCCCACGGTGGATACGTTCGGGTACCAGACCGCCCGCCACGTCGGGGTCGAGATGGTGAAGAACCTGATGGTGGACGCCAAGACCACGTCGCGCTGGTACTTCATCGTCTCGATGGGACGCAAGGCCGGGCACCTGGCGCTCGGCATCGGCAAGGCCGCCGCCGCGACGATCACGCTGATCCCGGAGGAGTTCCGCGGCAGGAAGGTGCGGCTCGACGCGCTGGTGGACACGCTGGTGGGCTCGATCGTCAAGCGCCTGAGCTACGGGCGGCGGGACGGCGTGGCGGTGCTCGCCGAGGGGCTGGTGCTGTGCATCGACCCCCGCGACATCGCCGATTTCGCGCAGGTCGAGCGGGACGCGCACGGCAACGTCCGCCTGGAGGAGATCAACCTCGGCGAGATCCTCAAGCACGGGGTGCAGGCCCGGCTCGCGACCCTCGGCCTCAAGACCACGATCGTGGCCAAGAACATCGGCTACGAGCTGCGCTGCGCCGACCCGATCCCCGTCGACATGGAGTACACCCGCGACCTCGGCTACTGCGCCGCGAAGTACCTGATCGACGGCGGGACCGGGGCGATGGTCTCGATCCAGGCCGGCCACTTCGTGCCGATCCCGTTCAAGAGCCTGCGCGATGCGGAGACCGGACGGGCCCGCATCCGCATGGTGAGCGTCGAGTCGGCCCGCTACGCCATCGCCCGCCGCTACATGATCCGCCTGCGCCGGGACGACTTCGCCGACCCGCGGGAGCTGGCGCAGCTCGCGGCCACCTGCGGGATCCCGCCTCAGGAGTTCCGCCGCCAGTTCGAGCACCTCACGGAGGACGAGCCGCCGCCGTTCGAGCTCCTCGTGCCGAGCCCCGAAGAGCCCGCGCCGCGCGAGGCGATCACCGGCGGCTGATCGAGGCTCGCGGCGCCGCGAAGCGCACGCCGCCCGGCCCGGGCCGGCGCTATGACGAATTGACATTCGACTCAGCCAGCCTGAACCGATCCCGAATCCCGTCAAGATTCCCGTGGTATGGGGGTTTGACATCGAGTATTCTCCCGCGGCTTGAACAGGCAGGCACGAACGGGCGGGCCAGACAACGCCCCGTCCATTCGCCGGAAGCCATCGGCTCCCCAGTGGCCAACGACGATGTGCTCGCGCGATGATTGGTCGTCCCATACTCTGGCATCTCCACGCGCGTCCGCCCGAAACGGACCTCGGCAGCTTCGAGCCTCGCGCGCGCCTCCCCGACCTCGCGCGCCCCACGCCGCCGGCCGCTCTCCCATGAGCCCCCCGATCGAATCGGTCGCGACCCGCGAGGTCGGGCCTTTGCGCTGACAAGGAGCGTGCATCCGTGATCGACAGCCTGGTCTCCGAATTCGCGCACCTCTGGCATCGGTTCTGGTACGTCATTCCGGCGGGGTTCGTCGGGCTCGTCTCCTGGAGCGTGTGGGCGGTCCGCTGGGCGATCTCGCGGCGCTACCGGCCGCTCGTGAACGACTACCGCACGACCACGTCGGTGGTGGTCCCCGTCTATCGCGAGGATCCGGACGTCCTCGTGCGCTGCCTCGAGAGCTGGCGGGCCGAGCGGCCCGACGAGATCGTGCTGGTCGTGGACCTCGCCGACGTCGAGGTCCTCTCCCGTCTCGAGGAATACGAAGACCGACAGGTGCGCGTGATTCCCTTCAAGCACCGCGGGAAACGCTCGGCCCTGGGCGTCGGCATCCGCGCGGCGCGGGGCGAGATCGTGGTCCTCACCGACTCGGATACGTCCTGGGAGCCCGGACTGCTGGCTGCGATCCAGATGCCGTTCGCCGATCCCGCCGTCGGCGGGGTGGGCAGCCGACAGAACGTCCAGGGCCGGGCCACCAGCTTTTGGCGCGTGGCCGCGGACTGGATGGTCAACATCCGCTACCTCGACTACGTCCCGGCCCAGGGCATGGCGGGCGCCGTGGCCTGCCTGTCGGGCCGGACCGCGGCCTACCGGCGCAAGGTGATCGCGCCGCTCTTGCCCGAGCTCGAGCACGAGAGCTTCCTCGGCCGCGAGTGCAACGCCGGCGACGACGGACGGCTCACCTGGCTGGTGCTGAGCTCCGGCTATCGCACGGTGTACCAGGGATCGGCCCGCGCGCTCTCGATGTTCCCGTGCACGCTGCGCGCGTTCGTCAAGCAGCGCGTGCGCTGGGGCCGCAATTCCTACCGCTGCTACCTGACCGCCATGTTCCGCGGCTGGCTGTGGCGCCAGCCGTTCGTCACCCAGCTGACCGTGCTCCAGATCCTGCTGACGCCGGTGTCGATGGCGTGCGGCCTGAGCTTCGTCGCCGGGGCGATCCTCCACCAGCAGTGGGGGCTGGTCGGGCTCGGCGTCGGCACCACGCTGCTCGGGCGCGCGATCCGCAGCATTTCCCACCTGCGCGAGCACCCCGAGGATCTGGCCCTGCTGCCGCTCGTCACGCTGGTCGTGATCGCGATCTCCCTGCCCATCAAGGCCTGGGCGCTCGTGACCATGAACGTGCAGGGCTGGCTCACCCGGCACAGCGACTCCATCGCGGGCGAGGCGCAGACCGAGCGCTCGCTCCATGGGGATACGGTGCGTCTGCGCGCCCCGGTAAGGCGCTACGACGCGGCCGGCGCCGGCGCCGCGACGGAGCTCGAGCCGGTGCTGACCTCCTGCGCCGGCGGAGCCGGAGACCGCGAGTGATCCTCGCCGAAGTGGCGACGGCGGGCCTGGTCGCCTCGATGCTCCTCGCCGCCGCGCCGGTCGCGGACGATGCGGAGCGGCTGTGGCGCACGGAGATGGTCCGCATCGGCGAGATGCTGCGGATCGCGGCCGCGGGCGGACCGGTTCCGAGCCCGCCTCCCGCCGCCCGGGGCGAAGGGGCGAAGGCGGCGGCCGCCGACGCGGGCGCCGGGCGCAGGATCGACGTGGCCTCGGCGGCCGACCTCGCGGCGGCCCTGGCCGCGGCGCGGCCCGGCGACGTGATCCGGCTCGCCGACGGGATCTACCGCGGCAACTTCGGCGCGACGGCGTCGGGCGCAGAGGGCGAGCCGGTCACGATCCGGGGCTCGCGGGCCGCGGTGCTGGAGGGCGAATCGATCGAGTCCGGCTACGGCTTCCACCTCATGGCCGACCACTGGATCCTCGAGGGCTTCAGCCTCAGGAACTCGCGCAAGGGGATCATGACCGACGGCGCGAGCCACAACCGCCTGCGCGGGCTCGAGGTCTACCGGATCGGGGACGAGGGCGTGCACTTCCGATCCGGGAGCAGCGACAACGTGGTGGAGCGGAGCTGGATCCACGACACCGGGCTGGACACGCCCTTCTACGGGGAGGCGGTGTACGTCGGGAGCGCCGCTTCCAACTGGGGCGCCTACACCGGAGGCCGGCCCGATGCCTGCGATCGCAACCGCGTGATCGGGAACTTGCTCGGGCCGGGCGTGACCGCCGAGGGAGTGGACGTCAAGGAGGGCACCACCGGCGGCGAGATCGACGGCAACCTGTTCCTCGGCGCCGGCCGGACGTCCGCCGATTCGTGGGTGGACCTCAAGGGCAACGGCTGCACCGTGCGCGGGAACCGCGGCGACTTCGACCCGGCCCGCAGGTTCGTCCCGGGCGGCGTCGCGATCCAGGCGATCCGGGCCGGGTGGGGCGAGGACAACCGCGTGGAGGGCAACACCGCCACGCCCGCGGGAACAACCGAGCTCCGCGCGCCGTTCCGCGCGGCCCACGGGCCCGAAGGCGCGGTGACCGTCGTGCTCCCGCGGCGCGCGCTCCACTACTCGCTGGGCGAGCTGCGCGTGCGCTTCCCCGAGTCCTTCGAGACGCTCGGACCCGACACCGTGCTGGTGCGCGAGCACGTGCTGGTCGGCCCGGATGCCGCGCTTCGCATCACCGACCGCGAAGTGCGGGAGCTGTGGCTCTTGAGCCGCAAGGGGCGGTTCGTGAGCCTGCTCACCTCGGGCGGCTCGATCGAGATCGCGGGCTCCGAGCAGGCCATGGTCGGCGTGCGCTCCTGGGACCCGGCTGCGAACGGGCCCGACACGCTGCACGAGGACGGCCGCGCCTACGTCGTCGCGCGCAAGGGCCGCATGGACCTGCACCGGGTGCACGCGAGCGACCTCGGGTTCGGCACGGGATGGACCTCGGGGGTGGCGTGGGCGGGGGAGGAGGGACGGAAGAGCCGGGGCCGGGTGACCAACGCGCGCTTCGAGCGCAACTACTTCGGCGCCTACACCTTTCACGCCGAGGCCATGAGCTGGAGCGGGAACGTCTTCGCCGGGAACGAGCTCTACGGCTTCGATCCCCACGACTTCAGCGACCACTTCCTGGTCACGGAGAACGCGGCGTTCGGCAACGGCCGTCACGGGATCATCTTCTCGCGGGGCTGCCGGGGCAACGTCCTGCGCGGGAACGTGTCCCACGACAACCGCGGGCACGGGATCATGCTCGACGACGGCAAGGTGCGGGACGACGGGAACCCGCGGCATGCCGAGGCCGTGCCCTCGAACGACAACCTGATCGAGCAGAACGAGGTGTGGAACAACGAGGTCGGGATCGCGCTCGAGGGCGGGACTGGAAACCGGATCCTCGACAACCGGATCCACGACAACGAATTCGGGATCCGGCTGGAGGACGCGGCCCGCGCCAACGACGTGGCCCGCAACCTGATTCGCGGGAGCCGGATGTTCGCGATCTTCCTCTACGACGCCTGCGACCGGAACCGCATCACCGGCAACCGCATCCACGGCGGCCGCGGCGCCATCGTGGTCAAGCGATCGATCGGGAACGTCATCGAGGGCAATACCATCACCGACATCGTCGGGCGCGGCATCGTGCTGGACGGGTCGCTGGCGGGCTCGCGGGTGGACGACAACGTGATCGCCGGACGCGGCTCACGGCCGATCGACACGGGGCGCGCGCCGAGCACCGCGGTGCGCGGGCCGGCCGGCAACCACACGCTGGGCTGGATGCGCACCGGCGGGTTCGTGCCCGGGATGGTGGTGTGGGGGACGGTGCTGTGCGTGCCGTTCGTCATGCGCGTCCTCGCGCGCCGCGGGGGCTCCGGGCGATGATCCGAGCCACCCTCGTCCTCGCGATCCTCTTCGCCGCGTGCGCGGCTCCGGCCCGCGCCCATCCGGGGCAGTCGCTGGACCTCACGGCGGGGATCGAGACCTACTTCGACGACAACACCCTGAACTACTCTGCCCATCAGTTGGAAGACCTCGCCTCCGGGCGCCATCCCTATCGCTTCGGCGTCGGGAGCCCCGGGGACCTGGTGTTCAAGCCGGCGCTCGGTCTGCTCTGGCAGTCCGATCGGGACTCTGACCGGCGTCGCGCGCTCGGAGCGAGCGCCGCGGGCGAGATGTACGGACGGAGCGTGGTCGCGAATTCCGGCGAGTACGGAGTCCTGTGGCGCGAGGGCTTCCGGATCGGGCGGCTCTCGCTCGCCTATCGGCGCTCGCCGCAGGAGTACCTGCGCCGGCTGAGCGACGCGGACCTCGCCTTCCTTCCGTCGTCCCAGCGCTACCGCGACGTGGCCGTGGACCTTCACCGGGTCTCCGCGGCGTGGCGCCAGGCGGTGCCGCGCCTGAGCTGGATCGACCTGGGCTACACGTTCGAGCGGCGCAGGTATCCCGGCGCGTTCCGCGAGCGCGATTCGGACCTGCATCGGGGAACGCTGGCGGTGGGATGGGAGCGCATGCCGCGCGGGGGCCGGCTGGCTCTGAGCGCCGGGCTCCGCAAGCTGGACGCGCGCGCCGAGGACGGTGACGAGCCGCCCGGCGCCGTCCCCGACGAGCCCGACCTGAGCGATCACGCGCTGCTGCTCGGAGCGAGCGGCGGCCTGGACCTGGGCGTGGCGGCCGGGCTCGGCATCGCGGGCGAGGTCGAATACGACCTCGAGTCGAGGGGGTACGACTCCGATCGCCCGGCGGACGACTCCCATTTCGGCCGCCAGGATCTGATCCAGGCCGTCGAGCTCGCGCTGCGCATCCGATCCGAGGGACCGTGGTCGGCGCGGGCCTTCTACCGCGCCCAGCACAACCGGGCCCGGTACGGGTCCACCGACACCCAGGAGTCGGAGATCGGCGGCTACCGGGCCAACCAGGCGGGCCTGGCGCTGGAATGGCGCCGCCAGGTCGGGAGCCGGGGCCGCCCTAAAGGCCGATAGGCCAATCACTTCCGCAGCACCAGGGCCGCCTCCCCGGCGGCCGCTTGCGCTTCCCCGGCGCGCGCACGAGACTGGGGCGCGTCGAGTCCATGGAGTGCGCATCCGGACGAGACCCCCTGCCCCCGGGTGCTATGCGCAGTGCCCGGCCGCCCCGTCGCCACGCGACAAGGAGGGCACACGAGGAACCGGCCCCGATCGGCGCCACGCGCCGGTATCCTGATCGCAGAAACTCTCGCGCTGGGCCTGTGCGCGAGCCTCCCGGCGCGCGCCGCCCGCGAGTTCGGGATCGAGGCCGACACGGCCTACTGCGTCACCGTGATCCAGCCGCCCGCCGGGACCATCGCGCTCTCTCCTGCGGGCGGCCTCGTCCCTCCCGGGACGCAGGTGACCGCGACGTTCTCGCCCAGCCCCGGGTACCGGCTGTGCGGCTGGCTCGGGGCTCTGAGCGGAACCGGCACGGTGCGGAGCTTCGTCGTCGACCGCGACCGCGTGGTGGGAGCGGAGACCTGCGCCGATCCCGACCGCCCGCCGGCGGGACGCCTGATCCCCGCGGCGTCGATCGCCGCGCTCAAGGAGGCGCTCGCGGGCGCGCTCCCGGGCGACGTGATCGAGATGGCCGAGGGCAGCTACTCCGACTCGGGCACGATCGCGATCGCGCGCGGCGGCGTGGAGGGCTTCCCGGTCACGCTGCGGGCGCGGACCCGGGGAGGCGTGGTGCTCGCGGGCGCGCTGAGCTTCGAGGTCCGGAAGACGGCGCACGTGACCGTCGAGGGCCTGGTGTTCGAGACCTCGGCGGCGCCGGCGATCGAGATCAAGGCGTCGCACCACGTGCGCGTCACCCGCAATGCCTTCCGCCTGCACGAGACCGTGCCCGGCAACTGGGTGCTCGTGGACGGCGGCTACGGCCTGCCCGAGCCCTGGAGCCACGACAACCGGATCGACCACAACCGCTTCGAGGGCAAGTCCCAGCCCGGCAACTTCGTCACCGTGCGCGGCTCCTCGGCGCCCGATGCCCGCTCTTCGCAGCGCGACCGGATCGACCGCAACTATTTCCGGCAGAGCGGCCCGCGCATCCCGAACGGCATGGAGGCGGTCCGCCTGGGATCGAGCGCGATGTCGCGCTCGAGCGGGTTCACCACGGTCGAGTCCAACCTCTTCGAGGACTGCGACGGCGATCCCGAAATCGTCTCGGTCAAGGCCAGCGACGACGTGGTGCGCTTCAACACCATCCGCCACTGCCAGGGGACCGTGACCCTGCGGCACGGCGACCGCAGCGCGGTGGAGGGCAACTTCTTCTTCGGCGACGGCAAGCAGGGAACGGGCGGCGTGCGCCTGTACGGCGACGACCACGTGGTCTTCAACAACTACTTCGAGGGCCTGACCGGGACCGGCTGGGACGCCCCGCTCGCCCTCACCAACGGCGACGCCGACTACGACACCAGTGCCGACCTGTCGCGGCACTATCGCCCGCGCCGCGCCGTGATCGCCTTCAACACGTTCGTGGCCAACGCCCACGGCCTGCAGATCGGCAACGCGGGCAGCGGGCTCACGCTGCCCCCCGTGGACCCGACGCTGGAGTACAACCTGGTGGCGGGAGGGGAGGACGTGCTGGTGAGGATCTTCACCGCGCCGCTCCACGCCACGTGGCGGGACAACCTGATGTGGCCGACCGGCGCCGCCGCCCTCGGGATCGTGGCGAGGCCGGGGGAGATCGCCGTGGCCGACCCGATGATGGTGAGAGCCGGCGGGCTGTGGCGGGTCGGCGCCTTCAGCCCGGCCGTGGACGGCGCCGGCGAGGGCCTGGTGTTCGTGCTCGGCGACATGGACGGGCAGGCGCGCTCCGTTCCCGACATCGGCGCCGACGAGTACTCGTCCGGGCGGGTGGCGAGGCGTCCGCTGACCCCGGGCGACGTGGGCCCGGACGCGGCGGAGGGCGACGCGGTCACCGACGTGACGCCGGGTGGAGCCCCGGATGCGCCCGGCGTCGTTCTCGAGCCCGCCGCTCCCAATCCGTTCTCGAGCGCGACCCGCATCCGCTTCACGCTGCCTTCGCCGTGCGCCGTCACGCTCGCGATCTACGACGTCGCAGGCCGCAGGCGGGCGGTGCTGCTCGACGGCCCGCTGCCGGCGGGGCCGCATCAGGTCGAGTGGCGGGCGCGCGAGATGGCTCCCGGCGTCTACCTGTGCCGGCTGCGGGCGGGGGCCGCGAACCTCACCGGCAAGCTGCTGCGGATCCCGTAGGAGGGCGCGGGCTCAGCGAAAGGTGCGTACGCCGGTGGCCTTGAACGAGGCGTAGACTGCGGTCCCGGCGGCCAGGCCCAGGCGCTCGGCGGCGGCGCGGGTCAGCTCGGCCACCAGCGGCGGGCGTGTGGCGAGGCTCACCCGCACGCGCTCGCCCTGGGGCGGCATGGGTTCGAGGTCCTCCACCGCGCCGTGGAAGACGTTGCGCGCGCTGCCGGCCGGGGGCTCGAGCGAGAGCGTGACCTCGCGCGGATCCACCACCGCGAACACCTCCTCGTCGAGGTCCGACTCGGCCGCCAGGATCTCGCCGCCCTCGGCCGCGAGCCGCGTGAGGCCGTCCCCCTCGCGCCCCGCCACGCGGGCGGGGAAGAGGTTGGTGCCGAGGAAGTCCGCGACGTATCGGGTGCGCGGCGCGTGCAGCAGCTCGGCGCGCGGCCCCTGCTGGCTCACGCGCCCCGACTCGAGCACCGCGATGCGCTCGCCGAACGACAGCGCCTCGGCCGGGCTGTGGGTGACGAACACGCTCACGCACGAGAGCTCGGCGAGCACGCGGCGCAGCTCGGCGCGCAGGCCGCGGCGGGCGGTGAGGTCGAGCGCCGCGAGCGGCTCGTCGAGCAGCAGGATCGCGGGCTCGAGCACCAGCGCCCGGGCGAGCGCAACGCGCTGCTGCTGTCCGCCGGACAGCTCGTGCGGCTTGCGCGCCGCGAGCCCGGCGATCCCGAGGCGCTCGAGCGCGCGCTCGACCCGCGCCCGGCGCGCGCGCCCGGGGACTCCCGACGCCGCCAGCCCGAAGCCGACGTTCTCCCGCACGCCGAGGTGCGGAAACAGCGCGTAGTCCTGGGCCAGGTATCCCACCGGCCGCTCGCAGGCCGGCACGCGGATCCCGGCCGCGGGGTCGTCGAGTGCCTCGCCCCCGAGGGCGATGCGCCCCCGATCGGGCGCGATCAGCCCCGCGATCAGGCGCAGCAGCGTGGTCTTGCCCGAGCCGCTCTCGCCGACCACGACGATCGCGCTCGCCTCGGGGACCGCGAGCGCGGCCTCGAGCGTGAAGCTACCGAGCCGCTTCTCGACCCGGAGTTCCAGCACCGGCGCGGCGGGCCCGCGGCCCGGAGGTCGCGGGACACGCTCTCGGAGGAGGCGGACGGCGGGAGGGGAGGCTCACCGGGCCATTCTGCATGCGCGGCGGAAGCGGCCGCAAGAACGGGGCGGCCGCGCCCGCGCGCGGCCGCGCCGCGCGCTGCTAGAATGCGAACCGGATCCGGAGGAGCCATGACCCGCGAAGGCGAAGTCGATCTCAGCGACATGAATCCCAGGGGCCGCTTCAGCGGGCGCGCGGGCGATTACGTGCGCTACCGCCCCGACTACCCCGAGGCCGCGCTGGACGCGATCCTCGAGGGCCTGGGAGACCCCGCGCTCCTGACCGCGGCGGATGTCGGCGCCGGGACCGGCATCTCCGCCCGCCAGCTCGCGTCTCGTGGGGTGCGGGTGCTGGCGGTCGAGCCCAACCTCGAGATGCGCGCCGCGGCCGGGGCCCACGCGCTGATCGAGTGTTGGGACGGCGCGGCCGAGGCCACGGGGCTCGCGCCTTCGAGCGTCCGGCTCGTGCTCTGCGCCCAGGCGTTCCACTGGTTCCGCGCCCGCGAGGCGCTCGCGGAGTTCCACCGCATCCTGGAGCCCGGCGGCCGGCTCGCCCTGATGTGGAACTCGCGCGACCGGAGCGACCCGCTCACCCGCGGCTACGTCGAGGCCATCCACGCGGTGAACGGCGAGCACCCCGCCGAGCTGCGCCCGTTCGACCCCGGCTCGATCGCCGCGGGCGGGCTCTTCACGCCGCCCCAGGAGCTCCGCTTTCCCCACCGCCAGACGCTCGACCTCGAAGGGTTGGTGGGGCGCGCCGCCAGCGCCTCGTACGTTCCGCGCGAGGGCCCGGGCTTCGAGCGGCTGCGCGCCCTGCTCGAGGAGGTGTGGAAGCGGGAGCGGGACGCGCGCGGGATGGTCGCGATGCGCTATGGGACGGAGGTGTACCTCGCGGATCGGCGATCGCCCGGCACGCCGCCGCTCGCCGCCCCCGGGCAGGCACGGTAGACTCGCCGCGGGTGCCGGCGGCCGCCCGGGCGCCCGCGATCGGAGGTGTCCCGATGAACGTCAAGCACGTCTCGAAGGTTCCCGAGGAGGCGGTCGCCGCGGGCAAGGGGACCACGCGCCAGGTCCTGATTGGGCCCGGCGAAGGGCCGAACTTCGCCATGCGCCGGTTCATCATGCAGCCCGGCGGCGGGATTCCGCGCCACTCCAACACCGTCGAGCACGAGCAGTACGTGCTGCGCGGCCGCGCCCGGGTCGGCATCGGCGAGGAGGTCGCGAACGTAACGGAGGGCGACGTCCTCTTCATCCCCGCCGGGACGCCGCACTGGTACGAGGTCGAGGGCGATCAGGCCTTCGAGTTCATCTGCGTCGTGCCGAATCAGCCCGATCGGATGGAGCTTTCGCCTGGCACCAGGAGGGGCCCCTCGCAATAGCGATCGGCGGGGGCCCTCGTCCCTCATGGATGGGGGGCGCCTCGAGCGTGCCGGCGCCGCCGGAGCTGCGCGGGAGGCGACGAGGCTTCCGCTCCGGGCGGAGCCGGGGAGTCGGCGCGCGGCGGCGAACGCCATTTGCTCATTGACGGGTGGCCCGCCGGGGCAGATGATACTGGGTGCGCATCCGGGGCCCATGGATTCATATTCCAGCCGTATTGGGCCACCGGCAATCGCCATCTCCGCCATCGGCCGGCGCGGCGCGCCGGCCCCGTGCTCTGCAGCGCCATGACCGATCCGCGACGGCCGAGCCCTCCACTCTCGCCGCATCGGACCGCGAGCGAGAAAAGGAGTGGACGCCGTGCGGAATCGCATCTGGTTCGCATTCGCCCTGGTAGCGACCCCCATCCTCACGGGCGGGGCGGTATTCCTCGAGGACCTGACCGGCCGAAATCCCCTGAGCCTCCGCGCCCGCGTACGGTCCGAAGGTCCGACCCGCTCGGGGCCCATCCAGATCGGCCCCGACGACCGCACGGTGTGGGTCGCGAACCCGGACGCCAACTCCGTCACCGCGATCGACGTGCGGGACGACGCCAACCGCAAGCTGGTGGAGATCCCGGTCGGCGAGGAGCCGCAGAACGTCGCGATCTCGCCCGACGGCAGGACGGTCTACGTCAGCAACACCGTGAGCGGGACGGTGTCGGTGATCCACGCCGATGGCCGGCACTCGCGCGTGATCCGGACCCTCCAGGTCGGCACCGAGCCCTACGGCATCGCCCTCACCCCGGGCGGCGACAAGCTCTACGTCGCCAACGCGCGCTCCAACGACGTGAGCGTGATCGATACAGAGAAGAACAAGGTGATCAGGACCATCGTCGGCGTGGGGCTCGAGCCCCGCGGGATCGCGATCACGAACGACGGCGACCGGCGCCACCGCGACGAGAAGGTCTACGTCACCCAGTTCCTGGGGGTGGACCGGCCGGGCACCGTGATCGGCGCCGACGACTACAAGGAGGGCCGGGTCACCGTGATCTCGACCCGGAGCGACCGCGTGCTGCGGGAGGTGAGGCTGGCCCCCATGGCGGTGACCGGGTTCAAGGCGCTCGGCGACGCGCTGGGGCGCGTCCCGCCGGGACCCCAGCCCACCTTCGACACCGGCGCGTTCCCGAACATGCTGAACAGCGTGGTGATCAAGGGCGACCGTGCCTACCTTCCGAACACCGCCGCCTCGCCCAACGGCCCGGTGCGCTTCAACGTGAACGTGCAGGCATTCCTGTCGGTGATCGACGTCGATTCGGACGCGGAAGGCCAGGCGAACGGCAAGCGCCAGACCATCAACATGAACCGCGGCATCAACTTCGAGGCCCCGGGCCGGATCTTCATCGGCGTGCCCTGGGCGGTCGCCTTCGAGCACGACGCGGACGAAGGCTACGTGGTCGCCGCGGCGTCGAACCTGCTGGTGCGCGTCGTCCTGGATTCCGACGGCACGCCGACCATCAACGCCCCGCTTCAGGCGGGCGATCCCGGCGCGGTGGTGCGCATCCCGGTCGGCCAGAACCCGCGCGGCATCACGATCAACTCCGCGGACACGCGCGCCTACGTGATGAACGAGGTGTCGCGCGACGTGTCGGTCGTGGACCTGGGCACCCACCAGGTGATGGCGACGGTCCCGTCCAGCGACCTGCCGGCGCCCGGGACGGACGCGGCGCGGGCGCTGATCGGCAAGGCGGTCTTCAACAGCTCCACCGGGGTGCACCTGCCCCCGCTCGGGGTCGAGGTCGGCAACCGGCTGTCGAGCGAGGGCTGGAGCGGCTGTGTCTCGTGCCATCCATTCGGGCTCACCGACGGCGTGGTGTGGATCTTCGCCACCGGCCCGCGCCGCACCATCCCGCTCAACTTCTCCTTCAACCCCCGCGACCCGCGGGACATCAAGCTGCTGAACCACTCGGCGATCAACGACGAGCTGCAGGACTTCGAGCTGAACATCCGCAACGTGTCGGGCGGGGCGGGGCTCATCACGCTTGCCGACGGCACGACGCCGGACCCGGGCGTCGCCCAGCTCGGCGCCCCGACCACGGGGCGGAGCGCGCTGCTCGACGCCATGACCTTCTACATCGCGCACGCGGTGCGCACTCCGATCTCGCCGCTCGCGAGGCAGCGGCACGGACGCGGGGCGCGCGACATCCGCCGCGGCCGCGAGCTGTTCGAGGAGGCGAACTGCGCGTCCTGCCACGGAGGCGGGGGCTGGGCGTCCGGCCGGCGCTTCTTCACGCCGCCGCCGGACCCGGGACTGATCTCGAGCGGGCAGATCGTGGGGGTGCTGCGCAAGGTCGGGACCTTCGACCCGGCCAACGTGAACGAAGTGCGGGCCAACGCCGCCTCGCCGCTCGGCGCCGACGGCTACAATCCGCCGTCGCTGCTCGGGGACCACGGGCTCGGCCCCTACCTCCACAACGGCTCGGCCCCGAGCCTGGCCGCCGTGCTCGACCTGGTCCCGCACCGCACCGCCGGGACCGGCGGGGAGGATCTCCTCGCCGATCGCCGGGACCGCGCCGCGCTCGCGACCTTCCTCGCGTCCATCGACGCGTCCACCGAGCCGTTCGGGATCGCGGGACCCGCGCCCGCGCGGCCGCGTCCGCGGCCGGCCGGCGCGGAGGTCGCGGACGCCGCGTACCCGCTCCGGATCGAGCGGGTCTATCCCAATCCGGTCCGGGAGCGCGCCACCATCGCCTTCACGCTGCCGGGCGCGGGGCCGGTGCGACTCGCGGTCTACGACCTGCTCGGCCGGCGGGTCGCGGTCCTGGCCGACGGCGCGCGCGCCGCGGGTCGCCACGAGGTGACCTGGAACGCCCGCGGCGACGGCGGGGCGCGCGCCTGGCCCGGGATCTACTTCGTGCGCCTCGAGGCCGCGGGCCGGGTCACGAGGTCGGCGATCGCGATCGCGCGCTAGGCTCCGTCGGGCCTGGCGCCCGCTCAGCCCGCCTCGCGCTCCTCGCCCTCGACGCCGCGCCCGATGTCGAGGGGCGCGCCGCTCTTCTCCGCGATCCAGCGCGCCAGGTCGAGCACGGCTCCGGACTCGTTCATGCGCCGCTCGATCGTGCGGCGCTCGTCGCCGGCCAGCGCCTGGAGCTCGAACCAGTCGTCGCCGTCGCTGTCCGTGCTGTGCTCGACCCGCAGCTTGAGCGGTCTCACGGTCCGGCTCGAGGTGCGCGACAGGAACCGGCGCCTGAGCTCGATCTCCCTCGGGCGCACGACGAGCTCGGTGCGGCCGTGCGAGAGCCAGAGGCTGCCGGCCGCGAGCAGCGCGACCCCCAGCACGGCCGCAACCGCCCCCATGGCCTCGCGGCGCCCCCAGGGGCCCTCCAGATAGCCGCGCCCGAGAACGATGACCGCGCCGGCCGCGAGCGCCACGGTCACGGTCCAGGCCAGGGCCGCCTGGCGGCGCCGCGCCGCCGGGTCGCGCGTGAGGAGAACGCCCCCGTCGGGGTCCGGCGCGCTCGCCCAGCCCGCCGGCGACTCCTGGCTCCGGGCCCGCTCGCCGCCGCGCGGGGCGATGCCGAGGGCGCGGCGCATCTCGTCGCGCACCGCCGCGCGCTCCGCCTTCGAGCCCCAGCGCGTGAGCCGGTGGGACGCCCGGCCGGTATGGAGCGTCAGCGCGCGAGCCGGCCGGGCGAGCGAGACGTGCTCGATCTTTCCCTTGCGCCATTTCCGGCGCGACCGGAACGGCCCGACGCGCCGGAAGAGCTCGACGGCCTCGCCGTCCCACTCGATGCGGTCCACGCTCGACAGCAGGCGCATCAGCTCCCACGCCGCCGTCAGCCCGCCCACGGTCCACAGCAGGAGCCAGAACCCCAGGAACGCGAGGACGGTCCAGTCCGCTCCGCTCAGCTCGGGAAACCGGAGCCGCCGCAGGATCTCGGCCGCGACCGGAACGCCGAGCGCGGCGAGCACGATGGCGCCGACCGCGACCTCGCCCAGCAGCCAGCCGCACAGCCAAAAGACGAGGAAGCCCGCGCGGAAGATGCGGCCGATTCCGCCCGGGCGAAAGACGGCGGTCCAGCGACCGCCTTCGAAGGAGCGCTCCACCATCCGGTGGGTTATCGGTCCGTTGCCCGCGGCGCTCAAGGCGCCGCATCGCCCCCGGTGCCGCGTCGGGCACGGAGCGGGGGCTCAAGGCGGCGGCCGGGGTGGCCGATACCACTGCGGAAGAGGGCGAGCGCCGTGGAGTCCCGCGCTCACGCCCCAATCGCGCGGCTCCCCTGGCGGCCGCGCCGGGCACGACTCTCCGGACGGGCTCGGCCTGCCCGGGAATCTCCGGCCGCGACGGTCTCCGGGGGAGCATGACGACGTTCCGATACTTCTCCGCAGGGAAGTTGCGCCTGCTCCGCGTCGGCCCGCTCGGAGCCCTGATCCGGGCCGCCGCGCGCCGCGCGCCGCCTCGGTACTCCCTCCGCACCTTCGGGGGACTTGCGCTCGATCTCGACCGCGTCGGGAGCGCCCTGGACGAGCCCTCGCGGTGGTTCGGCGCCCTGGCCTACGCGCTCACGGACGCGGACATGCTGGTGGAGAGCGACGGCGTCTCGGGCACGGTCACGCTTCCCACCGAGACCGTCGTGGTGGACGGGGCGACCGCCTCGGAGATGCGCTGGCTGCGCGACCGCCACGGCTTCGACGTGGTCCGCGAAGGGCGGCAGGGCAAGGTCCTGCTGCGCGCCCCCCGCGGCGGGGCCGCGGGCGTGGCGGATGCCTTCGAGGTCGGCGAGAAGCTGATCCGGCGCGGGAACGTGGCGGCGGCCCATCCCAACTTCGTCCGCGCCCTGCTCCACATCGCGCGTCCCGACGAGGCGGCGAGCGAGCAGTGGAACCTCCAGAACGATGGCCACGAGGGCCTCTACGGCGCCGACGTGCACGCCCGCGCGGCCTGGACCATCACGCGCGGCAGCCGGGACGTGCGCGTGGCGGTGCTCGACGAGGGCGTGGACACCCGGCACCCGAGCCTCGCTCCCGCGGTGGTGGCGGAGCTCGACGGGGTGGAAGGCAAGCGCAACGCCCTGCCCGACGGAAACGATGCGCACGGCACCGCGTGCGCGGGCATCGTCCTTTCGCGCGACTCCGAGGTGTCGGGGCTCGCGCCCGAATCGAGCCTGGTCGCGGCGCGGATCGCGCGCGGCGACGGGGCCGGCCACTGGATCCTCGACGACTTCGACACCGCGGACGCGATCGACTGGTGCTGGGAGGAGGCGCGGGCCGACGTGCTCTCCAACTCCTGGGGGGGAGGCCCGCCGACCGACGTGATCACCCGCGCCTTCGAGCGCGCGCGCTCGAAGGGGCGCCGCGGCCGCGGTTGCGTGATCGTGGCCGCCGCCGGCAACGAGCAGGGGCCCGTGAACTACCCGGCCCGCCTGCCCTTCGTGCTGGGGGTCGGGGCCTCGAATCCCTGGGACGAGATGAAGACCCGCGCCTCCAAGGACGGCGAGTCCTGGTGGGGCACGAATCGGGGACCGGGCCTCGACCTCCTCGCCCCGGCGGTCCGGATCCGCACCACCGACATCCACGGGCCGCGGGGCTACGGCTACTCCGACTTCATCGCCGACTTCAACGGCACCTCGGCCGCCACTCCCCATGTCGCGGCGGCCGCGGCGCTCATCCTGGCAGTCGCCCGGGAATTGACCGCGCAGAAGGTTCGCGACATCATCATTGACACCGCCGACCCGCTGTCGACCGCGAGCGGGAGGCGCAGCCAAAGGACGGGATCGAGGAGACTCAACACGTACGCCGCGCTGAGGGCCGCGCTCCGCGCGGCCTGACGCTCGCGGTTCATTGCGTACGCTGCAGAGGGCCGGGGGGCAAGTGCCCTACTTCTACGCAGCCGGAAAGCGCGTGACGCTCGAGATGGAGAGCAGCCTCTGGGCTCTCGATACCGAGGCGCTGTCCTTTGCGGAGATCGCCGAATCCACCCGCGACCAGATCCTGGCGGACGCCCAGATCCTGCGCGGGAAGTACGTCCTCGTCCACCTGCCGTCCGCGCTGCTCGACTCCCTGCGCGCGGCCCACGCGGTCCAGCCGGTCTACCGCTGCGACGACACCGTGCTGGTCGCCCTGCCCGAGGTGCGGGTCGAGGAGAGCCGCCCGGAGCGGCTCCAACTCCTGCACGACTGGCTCAAGTCCCAGGGGAGGAGGATCGAGGTTTCGGAGTCGGAGGACGGCCGCATCACGCTCCGGCCCTCCTCCGGCGACGCCGAGGAGGCGCTCGAGATCGCGAACGCCCTGCAGGAGGAGATCACGCCGGAGCTCGCCGAGGCGCGCTTCATCCGCTCGGTGCGGAGCCCCGGCCTGGAGTTCCGCCGCCGCTTCGGCTAGGGGGTGTCCGCCTGCGCGCCCTACCTCCCGGCCGGCTGGGGACGCGGCGCCGGCTGGTTGAGCAGTAGCCAGTAGAGCCCCAGGTTCCGCACCGCCTCGGCGAACTGGTCGAAGTCCACCGGCTTGCACACGTAGCTGTTCGCGTAGTTGTTGTACGCGGCCAGCAGGTCGCGGTCCTCGGCGGACGACGTGAGGATGACGACCGGCACCGTCCGCGTCCGCTCGTCGGTGCGCACCCGCTTCAGCACCTCGAGCCCGTTGACCTTGGGAAGGTTGATGTCGAGCAGCACCACCTGGGGCACATCCTTCGGGCTGCGGCTCGCGTACGCGCCGCGGCAGAAGAGGTAGTCGAGCGCCTCCTGGCCGTCGCGGACCACGTCGATCTGGTTCGTGATGTTGTACTTGCGGAGCGCGCGCAGGGTCAGCTCCTCGTCGTCCGGGTTGTCTTCGGCCAGCAGGATGGTCTTCTCGCTCATGACGATCCTCCTTCGCTGAGGGTGAAGTAGAACGTGGCGCCGTGGTCCACGGCGCCCTTGGCCCAGAGACGGCCTCCGTGCCGCTGGATGATGCGTTGCACCGTGGCGAGCCCGATCCCGGTGCCCTCGAACTCGCTCTGGCGATGGAGACGCTGGAACGGGGTGAAGAGCAGCTGGGCGTGGGCCATGTCGAAGCCCGCCCCGTCGTCCCGGACGAAATAGACCCGCTCGCCGTTGCTCGGATCGGCGCCCACCTCGATGTGCGCGCTCGGGCGGCGCGACGTGAACTTCCACGCGTTGCGCAGCAGGTTGTCGAACGCGATGCGCAGCAGATGCGGGTCCCCTTCGGTGACCAGCCCCGGGGCGATTTCGAATCGCACCGCACGATCGGGCTGGGCCTGCTGGAGGCTGGCGGCGATGTCGCGGCCCAGCGCCGAGAGGTCGACCCGCTGCGGCGTCATCTCGGTGCGCGACAGGTGGGCGAGCTTGAGCATGTCGTCGATGAGTTGGGCCATCTGGCGCGTGGCCGAGCGCACGCGGTCGAGGTGGCGCTTGCCGTCGTCGTCGAGCCGCTCGCTGCAGTCGTCGAGCAGCGCCTTGCTGAACCCGTCGATGGCACGCAGCGGGGCGCGAAGGTCGTGGGAGACGGAGTACGAGAAGGCCTCGAGCTCCCGGTTCGAAGCCTCGAGCTCGGCGGTGCGGGCCACCACCCGCCGCTCGAGGTCCTCGTTGAGCTGTCGGATCTCGCGCTCCGCCCGCAGGCGCTCGGTGATGTCGCGGATGAATCCGGTGAAGAGCGGGGGGCCTTCCTGGGTGACCCGGGTGATCGCCACCTCGACCGGGAACTCGCTCCCGTCCCTGCGCACCGCGGTCAGCTCCAGCCGCCGGTCGAGCACCTCGGCCTTGCCGGTCTCGAGATAGTGGGCCAGCCCACTCCGATGGCTCTCGCGCAGCGCTGCGGGAATGATGAGATCGGCGAGCTTCGCCCCGACCGCCTCCTCGCGCGTGCGGTGGAACATCTTCTCTGCTGCCGGGTTGAATTCCGCGACGTTCCCCTCGTGATCCATGGTGACGATGCCGTCCAGCGCCGAGTCGAGAGTGGATCGCAGCCGCGCCGCGGCGGTCCGCAGCGCGGTCTCGCGCCCCTGGATCTCGGCCACCATGTCGTTGAACGTGGTGCTGAGGAATCCGACCTCGTCGTCGCCGGCTTCGGCGACCCGCACCGTGTAGTCGCGGTCGTCGCGCACGCGGCGGGCGGCGTCCGTGAGCGTGAGGACCGGCTGCGCGATGCTGCGCTGCAGCCAGGTCGAGAGCACGAAGGCCACGCCGATCGACGCCAGCATGGCGAACACCACGACCGCGGCGTTCACGCGGATGCGCTCCTCGAGGGCGCGCAGGTCGGACTGGAGGTAGAGCGTGCCCACGCGGCGGCCGTCCTCGCTCACCGCGCGGAACACCACCAGCCGCGCGCCTTCGAAGCGCTCGCCCGTCTGCTCGGGCGCCCGGGGGAACGCTCCCGGCGGGGCGTCCGCGGGGTAGGTGGCGAACAGCCGCCCGCGCTCGTCGTAGAGCGCGGCCCCCACCATGCTGGGGTCGGCCCGCAGCGCCGACAGCACCTGGGTCGCGTCGTCGCTGTTTTGGAACGCCAGGGCCGCGGTCGAGTTCGCCCCCAGCATGGTCGCCCGCGTCACCAGCGCGTGCACCAGTGACCTGCGGAAGGTGTAGAAGTCGTGGGAGACGAGCACCGCGCCGGTCAGCACCAGCGCGACGGTGCTCGTCAGCATGATCGCGCGGACCAGCTTGCGCCGCAGGGTGGTGCGCGGCGCCTTCACGGCTTCGAGCTTCTTTCCCCGACGATCTCCGCCTGGCGGAGGAGCTGGGAGCTGATCGTCAGATGCGCCGCGCGCGCGGCCGAAAGGTTGATCCGGAGCCGGAGCCGGTTGTGGGAGAGGACGAACGCCACCACGCCGGAGCGCGCCGCGAAGTCCGCGCTCTCGCCCACCGTGAGCACGCTGCGGTTCCCGAGTGCTGCGAACACCCGGTCGAGCGCCGGGGCCTCGGAGGAGCTGATGAAGAGGATGTGACACTCCCCGACCTCCGCGAAGTCCTGGAACCGCCGGACCACGAGCCTGCGGTTGCGCACCACCTCACCCGACACGATCTCGTCGAGGTTGCCTCCGAACGGGTCGTTCCCCAGGATCCCGATCGTGATCGGCGTGCTCGGGTCGGCGAACGCCTCCGGCGGCCACTCCACGAAGCGGGAGAAGTTGAACAGGAACGCCGCCTTGAGGTCGTACTCGGCGGCCGGCGCCCGGGAGTCCATCGCGCGCGCCGCGTCGTGCGCCGGCGGGGCGCAGAGCAGGACGAGCCACCCCGCGGCCGCGACGACCGCGCGTGCGCGGGGCCCCCGGGCGGGGGCGCGCCGCGGCGAATGGGAGAGCGTTACCGCCGCCATGTGACCGTCCCGTACAAGCTGCGCTCCACCTCCTTGCGGCCGGCGGGCCGGCCGAACTCGGGGTGGCGCGGGTCGAGCAGGTTGCGGCCGACGAACGCCATCTCCAGTGCGCGGACCGGCTGCCACGACACGCGCGCGTCGCACTCGACGTAGCCGGGTACCGCCTGGTTCGGAAGCTCGCCGACGCGGCGCAGGGTCACGTCCAGCGTGGTGGCGCGGGGGAGGTCGGCCGCCGAGCGGAGGCACCACTGGTCGCGCGGCGAATCCCCCTCCTGGAGGATCTGCGTCTTGTCGGTGCTCCCGGGCCTGGCGTCCAGATCGAGCTTGAAGTAGGTGTAGCCGGCGTCGATGCGCCACCCGCGTCGCACCTGGCAGGTGGCCTCTGCCTCGATCCCGTACGAGCTGCCCTCGAGGCCGTTGGCGAAGACGTAGGGTGGGCCGCCCTCGAGGCTCCTCAACCGGTCGTAGAGGTTGCGGAACGTGGCGAGCGAGACGGAGAGGTCACGCCCCGGCTGGGCCTTGTACCCGAGCTCGTACGCGTGCAGCACCTCGGAATCGAAGTTGGGGCCGCCCGCGAGCAGGTAGGGGGGGTTGGCGGGCACGTAGAAGCCGCGATCGATGCGCGACGGCGTGCGCACCGCGCGCGAGGCCGCCGCCCACACCGTGTGCGTTCCGGCCGGAGTCCAGGCCAGGCGCGCGCTCGGCTGGTACTCGAACCCGGAGTACTCGTCGCGCTCGAACTTGGAGCCCACGATCGCGCGCAGCCGGTCCGGGGTGAGCGTGATCTCGTCCTGCACGAAGCCCGAGATCTGTTCGAGCGTCTGGAGCGCGGGCAGGAAGGCGAGCATCGAGCTGTTTTCCACGTCGTCGCGCATCAGGCGGTAGCCGAGCCCCCACACCACGTCCTGCCGGAGCGGCGGCGTGAACCGGTGATGCAGCGTGACGTCGTAGGTGTCGAGCGTCTCGCCGAAGATCGGGGGAACCTCGCGCTCGGTTCGGTCGTAGCAGGCGGCGACCTCGAGATCGGACTCCGCCGAGAAGGTCCGCGTCCAGCGCGCCAGCACGTTGCCGCCGTTGATCCGGATCGGGTCCGCGCCCGGCTGCCCGGCCCGGCCCCCGTAGAGGTCGCCCTGGAGCGTCAGGGCATCGGCCGGAGTCCGGGCCCAGTCGACCCGGAAGCCACCCTGGTTCATGTGGTACGAGTCGCCGGCGTCGCGGCCGTCGCGCAGCGGCGATCCGTCGCGGTCGAAGTGCTTGGCGTAGACGCGGTAGAAGGCGTGGGGACCGAGTGCGCCCCCGTAGCGCGCGCCGGCGAAGCCCCGCTCCACGTTGCCGCCCCCGCCCTCGGCCAGCAGGCCCTGGGTGTGCGCGGCGCCCGCCCGGATCACGTTGACGACCCCGTTCACCGCGTTGGCTCCCCACAGGGTCGCGCCCGGGCCGCGGATCACCTCGATGCGCTCGATGTCGGGGAGGAACGCGTCCTGGGCGTCCCAGAAAACGCCCGAGAACAGCGGGGTGTAGAGGCTCCTGCCGTCCATCAGCACCAGCAGCTTGTTGGCCGTGGAGCTGTTGAAGCCGCGCACGGTGAACGCGTACTGGCGCGCGTCGATGCGCGCCACCTCGACTCCGGGAATCGCGCGCAGCGCGCCGGGAATGGTGGGGCTTCCGGAGCGGTGGATGTCCTCGCCGGTCACGACGTGGATCGCGGCCGCGGTGCGGGAGAGGGGCTCGGCCTTCTTCGAGACCGAGGTGACCTCCAGGTCGAAGAGCTGCTCGAGGCTGAGCTTCTTGAGCTCGGAGGGGGGCCGGAGCCCCTCGGCCCTCGCCGGGAGGCCCGGCGCGGCCGCGAGCAGCGCGCCGGCCACGAGGTGGGAGAGGATGGGACGGACGCGGGAGGCGGATGCCCCCCTCCTGCCTTGGAGAACGATCATCGCGGACCCCACGTTTGCCCCCGACCGCCACACCGCGGGCAGCCCGACGCGGGTCAGGCGGGCGCCGAGCGAGGGGGGCTCGCAGCGGGGCTGGCGCCGGCTGAGCGCATGAATCGGCAGAGCTGACCGCGATTCTCGGGGAATGGCTCGGGCCGGCCTTCGGATCCATCCGAGTCCCTTCCATTCCGTGCCTGAAGGAATCGGCCGGTTGGAGGGCCGGCTGAAGGCCTGCGGTGAGGCGGGAGGTGGCCCCCGTCCGCGGCCCAGCTCGCGGTTGCGCCCGTACATGCAGGGTTTCCCCGGGGCCGAAAGCAGGGTCATTCCGAATCGCGCGGCAGGCCTTCGGCCCCTACGGTTCGGGTCGCGGCCCGCCTTGTGCCGGGGAGCGCCGCCGGATGCGGTCGCAGCCCGCCTCATGGGGTGGAACTTGTCGACGTCGCGCGCGCGGATCCACGGGGTCGGCGCGCTGCTGTTCCTCTGGCTCGCCGCCGCACCGGGCCCGCGCCAGGCCTGCGGCATTCCGGCGGCTCCGCCCGGCCCGCCCGGGCGCGCCGCCGCGGCGGATACCGCTTCGCGCGCGGAGCGCTCGAGCCCGCCTTCGCCCGCCGATGTCTGCTGCGTCTTTCGCGTTCCCGAGGTCCCGAAACCCGCGTACCTCGCGCCCATGACCGATCCAGTCTTCGGCACCGGGATCGAGCGCATCACCAACGACCCCGGGCGGCCCACCTCGCCGATCCTGGGCCGGTGGGGCTGGGACGCGCGGCACGTGTACTCGACCCAGCAGCCCTGGAACTCGGACGGCACGCTGCTCGTGATCGAGAATCGCGAGGGCGGCTCGCCCACCCCGATCATCCTCGACGGCGCCACCTATGCGCCGCGGCTCGCGCCCTGCCCGCAGTACGACTTCTACGACTTCCGCTGGCATCCGGCCCCGGATCACCCGCACCAGCAGATCAACGTCCCCGCGAGCGGCACGGAGCTGATGTGGTTCGACGTGGTCGAATGCGTCAGGACCCGGAGCTGGACCCTCCCCATGCGCGTGGACTACGGGATCGGATCGGGCTACGGCAACCCCTCGGACGACGGGCGGTTCGTGGCGCTCGGCGGGGACAGCGCGATGTTCATGGTGGGCATGGACCCGCGCCCGCCGTTCGCTCCGTATCCGGCCGAGCGCATCGGCCCGGTCTACGTGTTCCCGCCCTGCCGGGTGGCGCTCGGCGACAGCGCCGACTGCGCGGTGCGCGGCCTCTCGATCTCGCCGTCGGGGCGCTACGTGGACGTGAAGTACGGGACGGAGAACGACACCACCGCCGACCTGCACCGCATCTACGACGTCGACCCGGCCACGCTCGCCCTGAGCCCCCACCCGATGGCGCCGCAGTCCCCGCGGTGCGGCTCGTTCGCGGCCCGCACCGACGGCTGGATCTTCCCGCTCAAGCACTCCGACATGGCGCTCGATCCCTTCGACGGGAGCGAAGACGTGATCGTGGGCGGGCGCTCCTGTCCCGGATCCGGGATCGGACGCGTCGTCAAGGTGCGCCTGAGCGACGGCCTCGTCACGGCCCTGACCGACCCCGAGCACGAGGCGCCGATCTCCCACGTCTCGACCCGCAACCTGGATCGCCCCGGCTGGGCCTTCGTCAGCTACTTCAAGGTGGACTCGGCGCGGTTCAGCGACGAGATCGTCGCGGTCCCTCTGGACGGCAGCCGGACCACGCGCCGCATCGCCCACGCGCACAGCCTCGCCGAAGGCTGCTATCGCTGCGAGTCCCATCCCGTGCCCTCGCGGGATGGAAGCCGGCTGCTCTTCGCGAGCAACTGGGCCCGCGACTGCGCGCATCGTGAGCGCCGCGGTGATCATCGTGCGCTGAGCCGGCGCGGCGCGAGCGGAAACGCGGCGCCGACGCACCCGCGCGACCGCGCGCGGGCGGGAGGCACGCACGCGACGAGGGGCCGCGGGGAGCGCCCGCGACCCCTCGTTCGCGAAAGACCGAAGCTACGGCACGATCAGCACGGGAGCGGTCAGGATCCTCGCCCCCTGGCTCAGGCGCAGCCGGTAGTAGCCGGGCCGCAGCGCCTCGCGGTCCCCGATGCGCACCACGTGCAGACCCGCGCCGAGGCCGCCGACTTCGCGCTGGGCCACGCGCCGCCCGCTCACGTCGAAGAGCGTGAGGGAAGCGGGTGAGGCCTGCGGGAGGGTGAACGAGACGTCGAACGGACCGCCCGCCGGGTTGGGCGCCACCCGGCCGAGCGCGAAGCTCGCGGTGACGGTGCCCACGCCCACGATGCCGGAAGAGATCTCGAAGGTCGCGCTCTCGGTGACCTCCACCTGGGCCACGAGGCCGCCCGCGTCGTTCGAGTGGATCTGGGCCACCGCGACCCGCGCCTGCTGCGTGGGCTCGGAGGGCACGGTCCAGCGGTAGCCGCCGCTGTTCGGCACGCCGTCGGCATCGACGGTCCAGTGGGCGCCGTCATCCACCGTCCGGATCACCGAGACCGTCGCCACGTCGGGCTCGGACGCCCAGATCAGGTCCACGTGCTGCCCCTGAGCGAGGACGCTGCCCGCCTGCGGCGCCGGCAGCGTCGAGGACTTGACCTTGATCGTGGTGCTGGCCCGGAAGCAGCCCTTCCCGACCGAGCCGGTCGCCGTCACGGTCACGGCATTCCCCGGCGACAGGGTTGCGGCCACGGCCGACCGGCTGAACTTGAGCGTCAAGTCCGGGTTGCCGTCGCTGTCGGCATCGCCGACCGACACCGGCGCGGCGGGATCCACCCCGACCCCGTTCAGCTCGACCGAGGAGACGTCGATGTCTGCGACCGTGGCGGGCGGGACGGGCTCGATCACGGCCGTCACCCACTTGCCCTTCCCGTTCAGGTTGAGCGTGCTGGGCAGCACGGTCAGGCTGGCCTCGACCAGGCACTGGGAGTAGGTGATGTTGGACCAGGTCGCGGTGAGCGAGGCGCCGGTGTTGGCGCGCGGCTGGAAGTAGCCCCCCGCCCGCCCGTCCAGGAGGTTCCCCCACAGGCCGTGCACGCACTCGGCCTCGTTCTGCTCCCCGAACGGCAGCACCGGGCTGTCGTACGTGTTGCTGTTGTAGATCACCCGGTACTGGATGGTGGCGGGGTTGGTCGAGGTGTTCTCGTGCCCGTTGTAGGTCTCCTCGAGGCGGATCGTCGTGCCCTTGGTGTAGGTGATGCCGTGGTTCGTGGTGAAGCTGTAGAACGGGACCGCCCCGCCGAAGCACGCGATCTCGCCGGTCGTGGCGTTGGCCATGAAGCGCCCGTCCACGTACTGGCCGTACCACGGCGAGAGCCGCAGGCCCCCCTCGCCCTCGCCCGCGCCTTCGATCTTGAAATCGGCGCCGAAGGTGAAGACCGCGTTGTTGTCGAAGCGCGCCGCGGTCGCGCCGCCGTCCTCCGAGAAGCTGAAGCTGTGGAGGTTGGCGAAGCCGACGCACAGCGGGTCCATCACGTCCGTGATCGAGACCGAGGCCGGGTAGCTGTTGCTGGTCGACAGGGTCGAGATCGGGCAGTCATTGAAGGTGCGGGTCTCGATCGTGGCTCCGTTCGCCAGCGGAGTCCCGTTCGCGGGAACCTGCTCGTAGAAGATGTTGCTCCAGCGCGCGGTGAGCGAGGCGCCGCTGTTGGCGCGCGGCTGGAAGTATCCGCCCACCCGCCCGTCGTTCAGCATCCCCCACAGGCCGTGCACGCACTCGGCTTCGTTCTGCTCCCCGAACGGCAGCACCGGGCTGTCGTAGATGTTGTTGTTGTAGACCACGCGATACTGGATCGTGGCCGGGTGCACCGAGCTGAGGTCGTGGGCGACGTAGGTCTCCTCGAGGTGGATCGTGGTGCCCTTGGTGTAGGTGATGCCGTGGTTCGTGGTGAAGCTGTAGAACGGGACCGCCCCGCCGAAGCACGCGATCTCGCCGGTCGTGGCGTTGGCCATGAAGCGCCCGTCCACGTACTGGCCGTACCACGGCGAAAGCCGGAGGCCCCCCTCGCCCTCGCCCGCGCCCTCGATCTTGAAATCGGCGCCGAAGTGGAAGTTCGAGTTGTTGTTGAAGACCGCCGCGGTCGCCCCGCCGTCCTCCGAGAAGCTGAAGCTGTGGAGGTTGGCGAACCCGACACACAGCGGATCCATCGCGTCGGTGATCTCGACCGAGGCCGGGTAGTTGTTGGTGGTCGACAGGGTCGAGATCGGGCAGTCGTTGAAGGTTCGGGTCTCGATCGTGGCCCCGTTCACCACGGGCCGCGCCCATGCGGCGCCGGCCAGGAGCACGAGGAGAATCGCTGAGCTTGCCAGGCTGGTGGTTCGGATCCGCTTCATCGCTGGGGTCCTCCTTCACAGGTTTGAGTGGGACGCTGGCGGATCTGGAAACGACTTTCCCCGGCGCACATTCCCACGCGCTCGTGTGGCCACAGCGCCACGCGCGGGCGGTGGCGCGGTCGGCCGCGACGGGGGAGGAGAGCAGAAGGGTTTCCCGACCGCCGTCGGGCGGCAGCGACCGAAGCGCCATGAAAACGATTACAACATGGTCCGGTTCCAGTCAAGGAAACGTGCAGGAAAAATGCGGGCCTTTGGCGTTCGCAGGGGCAGAGCGCCCCTCATCAGGAAGCCTCGAGGGTCTCGGGCGTTCGCCAAGCCAGGACGCCCCCCATCAATAAGCCTCGAGGGCCTCGGGCGTTCGCAAGGGTAGGGCGCTCTTCATAGTGCCAGCCGGACGTCGACCCGGTGGGTGCCGCCGTCGGTCGAGAGCGGGATGCGGGCCTCCCCCGCCTCGACCGGCAGGTCGAGGCCGTCGAGCCTGGCCTCGCGCACCACCCCCCCGGGGCCCCCTCGGTCGACTCGCACGTCGTATCGCGCCGCGCCGCCCAGGGGGCGCATCTCGAGGCGGTAACCCGGCCAGTCGAAAGGAATGGCCGGCCGTACCACCAGCGTCTTCCCGGCCTCGATCCTCACCCCCAGCAGCGACTCGATCGTGACCCGCATCATCCAGCCCGCCGAGCCGGTGTACCAGGTCCAGCCCCCGCGCCCCACGTGAGGCGCGGCGCCGTAGACGTCCGCCGCCACCACGTAGGGCTCCACCTGGTAGCGCGCCACGCCTGCCGGGTCGCGGGCGTGGGAGATCGGGCTCAGCATCTCGAGCAGGCGCGCCGCGCGATCGGTCCGCCCGAGCTCGGCCAGGGCGCGCACCACCCACAGCGCGGCGTGGGTGTACTGGCCGCCGTTCTCGCGCACGCCCGGCAGGTAGCCCTTGATGTAGCCCGGATCGTGCGGGGTGCGGTCGAAGGGCGGATCGAGCAGGCGCACGATCCCGTCCGCCTCGGACACCAGCAGGCGCTCGACCGCGTCCATCGCCTGCTCCGCCCGCTCGCGCGGCGCCACGTTCGAGATCACCGACCAGGCCTGGACCAGGGCGTCGATCCGGCACTCGTCGCTCGCGCGCGACCCGAGCGGCGCGCCGTCGTCGTAGTAGCCGCGGCGGTACCACTCGCCGTCCCAGCCCGCGTCCTCGATCGCCCGCGCGAGGTCGGCCCGGTGGCGCTCGTAGCGCGCGGCGCGGGGGTCGCCGCGGCGCCGCACGTGGGGGAGGAAGCCGTCGAGCACGGCGCACAGGAAGAACGCCATCCACACGCTCTCCCCCCGCCCCTCGCGTCCCACGCGGTTCATGCCGTCGTTCCAGTCGCCGCAGCCGAAGAGCGGCAGGCCGTGGGCCCCGACCGCGAGCGAGGCATCCAGCGCCCGGCAGCAGTGCTCGTAGAGAACAGAGCTCTCGCCGGTGCGGCGCGGAGCCAGGTAGGCCTCGTCCTCGCCGGGCTCCAGCGCGCGCGCCCGCAGGAACGGCACGCGCTCCTCGAGCACCGCTTCGTCTCCGGTGCCCGCCACGTACTGCGCCGCGGCGTACGGGAGCCACAGGCGGTCGTCCGCGAATCGCGTCCGCAGACCGCGGTCGCGCGGCGGGTGCCACCAGTGGAGCACGTCGCCCTCGGCGAACTGGTGCGCGGCGTGGAGCAGGATCTGCGCGCGCACCAGGGGCGGGTCCACGGGCAGGAACGCGAGCGCGTCCTGGAGCTGGTCGCGGAACCCGAGCGCGCCGCCCGACTGGTAGAAGGCCGAGCGTCCCCACAGCCGGCAGGCCAGCGCCTGGTAGGGGAGCCAGCCGTTCACCAGGGGATCGATCGCGGCGAGCGGCGTCTCGATGCGCAGCCGCCCGAGGCGCTCCTCCCAGAACGCGCGGGTCTCCTCCTCGAGGCGCACCGCCGCCCCCGGCCTGCGCAGGCTGCGGGCGATGGCGCCCACGCCGCGCAGCGAGTCAGCCTCGCCCAGAACGAAGAGGATCTCGCGCTCGCCGCCCGCGGCCATCGGGAAGCTGGCCTCAAGCGCGAAGCAGGGATCGAGTCCGGCGCCGGTGCGGCCGTCGAGAGCCCGGGCCTCTTCGAGCGCCGCCGGCGCGCGCGGGCTCCCGCCGCTCCCGAGGAAGCTCGCGCGGTCGCAGGTGAAGCGCGCCTCGCCGGCGGCGCCGAGCGCCATGGCGAAGGCCACCGCCTGGACCGGCCTCCCGGCGGACAGGCGGCGGGCGAGCAGGGATCGAGACTGCCGATCGAACGAGGTCTCGATCGCGCGGGGGGAGGAGGCATCGTCGCCGAGCACGAGGCGCGCGTAGGAGGTGAGCGCGATCCGCCGCGCCCGGCCGCTCCGGTTCGTCACCTTGACCCGGGCCAGCTTGAAGCGGGCGCGGGGCGGGACGAACACCAGCGTGTCCACCTCGAGCCCGCCGCTCGCATGCCGGAACCGGCTCCATCCCAGGCCGTGGCGGGTCTCGTAGGGGCCCGCGCCAGGCCGGGGGCCGGGGAGCGGCGACCAGTATGCGCCGCTCTCCTCGTCCTTCAGGTAGAGCGCCTCGTCGTGCGGGTCGAGCACCGGATCGTTGGACCACGGGGTCAGCCGGTGCTCGCGACTGTTGCCCGACCACGTGCTCGATGCGCCGCTCTCGCTCACGATCGTTCCGAACCGGGGGTTGGCGATCACGTTCACCCACGGCATCGGGGGCCGCTCGGGCAGACCTTCGGCATCGGGAGAGAGCCGGATCACGTACTCGCGGCCGTCACGGGTGAAGCCGCCGCGGCCGTTGTCCGCGGCGAGATCGGCGGCGGGCTCGAGGCTCGGGCCCGGATCGGCGGTCGCCGCCGGGACGGGCGCTTCGCCGGCGCCCGTCACGGCGTATCCCGGCGCCCCGCCGCCCGCGAGCGGCCAGCGGTCGCGCAGAACCAGGACGCGGGCCGCGGCGAGCGCCGCGCCCTCGAGCGCCTCGGCCTGCACGCCCGCCGCGGGCCGTGACGCCGCACGGCGTCTTCCGGCGCGGGGCGACCCTGCGCCGCCCCGCGCGGCGGGCCCGATGAGCGCGCTCTCGAAGCCGAGGTCGCGCCAGTAGGCCGTGGCGACCTGGGCGCGTTCCCAGAGCGGGCCGCGCCCCGCACCCAGGACCAGCACCCGCGGAACGCCGGGCGCGGGCCCATCGGTGGCGCGCGGCGGCGCCGGGCTGCGGGAAACGCCGCCGGGCGGCGGGGCAAGGCGCGGGTCCCCGTACCACAGGGCCGCGCCCAGCCGCTCGAGGTCGAGCGCCTGCTCCGCCGAGACGCCGTGACGGCGGAAGCGCGCGCGCGCCGCGGTCTCCGCGGCGGCGAGCGAAGTGCGCGCGTCCTCGGGACCGCCGCGCCGCTCGAGCAGCGCCACGACTCCTTCGCGCTCCTCCGCGGCCGCGAGCAGCAGGACGAACTGCGCCTCCGCGTCCTCCTCGAGCCGGATGCGGCGCCTCAGGCAGAGCACGGGGTCGAGCACGCGGCCCGCGGTGCCGGAGAGCGGCGCGCTCGCGGTCAGGGCACGGGGCCGGGTCGCGTCGCGCCCGCGGCCGAGGAAGCGCCCACGGTCGGTCTCGTGCTCGAGCGCGCCCGGCCCGAAGAGCGCGTGCCCGAGCCAGGGTCGCGTCGCGCGCGGGTCGCGTGGGCGGCGGTGGGCGAGCAGGATCCCGGCGCCCGGGATCGCCTCGGTCTCGAGGAAGAGCCGGGAGAAGGCGGGGTGGGCCTCGAAGGCGGCGGCGTCGTCGAGCGCCACCTCCACCCGCGTCGTGATCTCGATCGCGCGCGCGCGCCCCGAGCGGTTGCGCAGGGTGACGAGCCGGAACTCGAGGGCGTCCTCGGGATCCACCCACGCCTCCATCCGCGCCTCGATCCCGCGCTCCACGCGCGTGGTCGCGACCCAGCCCGGGCCGTGCTCGACTTCGTAGCGCTCGGGCGCACCTTGCACCGGGCGGAGGCCCGCGGACCAGAACGCGCCCTCCCCATCCCGCAGGTACACGAACCAGCCGTCGGGATCCTCGGTCCGGTCGCCGCGCCAGCGGGTGAGCGCGCACGGTCCGAGCCACGCGCCGCCGGTACCGGCCTCGGTCACGAGCGCGCGATAGGCGCCGTTTCCGAGCAGGCGCCCGGGCGGCGAGGGCGGAGCCCCGCGCCCGGACGGGGCCCGGGGCGCTACGCGCTCGAGCGCGGCACCCGCGCCCGCTAGCGCATGCGTGCGATCCATCGTCCGGCGGCCATCCCGCCCGCTTCGAGCCGGCAGTAGTAGATCCCGCTGCGGAGCCCGCCGCCCCGCCACTCCACCTCGTGCTCGCCCGCTTCCTCCTCGGCGTCCACGAGCTTCGCCACCTCACGGCCCGCCACGTCGTAGAGCGCGAGGCGCACGCGCGCGGGCCGCGGCAGGCGGTAGCGCAGCGTGGTGCGCTCCGAGAAGGGATTGGGCCGCACGCCGAGCGCGAGCGGCGCCGCCCCAGCGTGCGACGGATCGTCGGCGGCGAGCGCGTCCCCGGTGAAGCCCGCGCGGTGGAGGCCCTGCAGGATCTCGAGGTTGCGCATGAAGCGCTGCCACACGCGGCCGGTGCGGTAGTTCTCGATCATGATGATGATCGGCCCCTGGTCGATGCCCAGCACGTCGGCGCCGTACCAGTCGGGATTCGAGGTCAGGTTGAAGGCGTCGCGGAACCCGTACTTCGACCACAGCGGGCCCGGCTTGTACGTGGCGTACAGGCTGCGCAGCGTGGGGACGCAGATCTCGGGCGCGAACGGCAGCGATCCCGCCACCGCGGTGGGCGCGATCGTGCCGTTGTCGCCCTGGGGCGGGGGCGCCCCCCGCGCGCAGTAGCCGGTCGGGCAGTCGCTCGCGGTGATGCCCCACAGCGTGTCGCTGTAGCCCACGAAGCCCCCGGGGTTCGCGATGCAGTAGGCCTGCTGGGCGAGCGTGGCGCGCCGGGAGTTCTCGAAGTAGTCGATGCCGTGCGCGGGCTGGCGCAGGTAGGCGTCCTGGAGCCCGCGGAAATCGATCCAGCAGTGCGAGTACTGGTGGCCGAAGAGCGGCGGGAAGGTCACGTAGCTGTAGCCGTACTGCGTGCCCCAGGAGTACGAGGCGGTCCAGTACGTCCAGTCGCTCGCGGGCGCGGCGCGCGATGCGACCGGCGCGCCGATCGCGAGGAGATAGAGGATCATGGCCTCGTTGTAGCCCTGCCACTTCCCGAAGCCGTTGAAGCCGCCCACCGGCTTCCAGCCCATGTAGATCCCGGCCGAGAAGTTCCGCATCACGTACCAGTTCGCGCGGCGGTAGATCGAGTCCGCGAGCGCGCGGATCTGGACCTCGTCCGCGTCCCCGGTGTCGAAGTACTGCTTCGCGTCCAGGATCCCGGCGAACAGGAGCGCGGTGTCGATGGTGGAGAGCTCGGAATCCCAGGTGCGGGTCGCGGTCGTCATGTCGAGCCAGTGGTAGTAGAGCCCGAGGTAGCCGATCGTGCCCGAGGCAGCGCTCCCCTGCGGCCCGTTCCAGAAGGTCTGGAGCGTGGTGAGGACGCGGCCGCGCGCGTCGGCGCGCGAGACCCAGCCGTGGTCGGCGCCGATGCAGACCGCCGAGAGTCCGAACCCGGTCGAGGCGATGCTGCACACCGAGCCCGGCTGGCTGCGGTCGTGGATCAGCCCGTTCGCGGGGTTCGCCTCGTCCCAGAAGTAGCGGAACGCCCCGTACTGGAGGCTGTCGAGGATCGCGTCCGTGGTCTCGGCCGCGGCGCTTCGCGCCAGCGGCACGGTGACGAGCGCGAGGAGCAGGGCGAGGAGTCGCTCGGTCTTCATGTTCGGTTTCCCCTTCTCAGAACCCGGCACGGCGGGCTCAGAAGCTCAACGAGAGCGTGAAGCGGTGGATTCCCTCGAGCCGGCCGAAGTCGGCCCACGCGTAGTCGAGGCGGTAGCGCATGCCCGGGACGCGCCGCGAGAATCCGGCGCCCGCGGTCAGGCCCTCCTCGGAGTCGGTGAGGAGCAGGTTCTGGTAGCCGGCGCGCAGCGACACCAGGTCGCGCCAGGTGATCTCCGCGCCGCCGCTCACGCTCTCCGGATCGTCGCTCGGGTGCGCGGCCGCGAGCGCGAGCCACATCCGGGTGTCCGGCCGCAGCCGCCACGGGTAGCCGACCCCGACGCGGAACAGCACCGGGACCGGGTAGTCCTGGACGTGGCGCTCGCCGGGAAGCGTGCCGTTGTCCCCGACCCGGCTCGGGTCCTGGTCGTAGGTGATCCTGAGGTCGCTTCCCGAGAAGGCGGCCGAAGTGCCGAAGTTGGTGATGCTCGAGCCGAGGTGGAGCCCGTTCGCGCCCAGTCGGTAGAGCGTGCCGACGTCGAAGGTCAACGCCCCGGCGCTGCTGTGCCACACGGTCTCCTCGAGGTAGCGGATCTGGATCCCGCCCGCGAAGCGCTGCGAGACCGCGTACGAGTAGCCGAGCCCGAGCGCGACGTCCGAGACCGTGAATCTCTCGCCGGTGCCGAGCGGCTGGGTCACGGTGCGCACCAGCATCTCGCCCGAGTTGAGCGCGGTCAGGGTGGCGAACGCGGTGCCCCAGGCGCCGAGCGGCAGCGCCCCGGCCACGTAGTCGTAGTTGATGCCCGCGAGCCACGCGACGTGCGAGAACTGGAGCGTGATGCGGTCGATCCGGCCGGCGGCGGCGGGGTTGAAGTAGGCCGCCTCGAGATCCGGCTCGGCGGCCACGCCGGCGTTGCCGAGCGCGGTGAGCCGCGCGCCCGGCTCGATCAGGAGGAAATCGCCGATCGCGGTGCCGGTCTTGGTCTGGGCCCGCGCCGGGCCCGCGGCGAGCAGGAGCGCGAGCCCGATGCCCGCGCGGGCGCCGAGGCTCCGGAGCGCGGCCTTCACTTGATCACCCCGAACTTGCCGACCGTGGTGCCGATCCCCGGCGCCTCGACCTGGAACACGTAGAGGCCGGGGGCCACGTCCAGGTTGTCCTTGGTGCGGAGGTTCCAGGCCACGAAGCCGCCGTCCGACCCGTCGTGGCGCAGGGTCTGCACCAGCTGGCCGCGCACGGTGTAGATCCGGATGGTGCAGCCGGCGGGCAGGGCGCGGAACTCCATGCGCCGCTCGCCGCGGCCCGACACGTTGAAGCGCGCGGGCTCGAAGCTCGCCGCCTCGACGTAGGGGTTGGGCACCACGTAGGGCGTGACGAACTGCTGCTTCGCCGCCACCGGATCCACGCGCCGCGCGTGCGTGTCGAACGAGAACGCGTCGCCCTGGCCGAGCGGCTTCTGGAGCCGCAGGCGCCACACGTCACCCGCCTTGGGCGGCGTGCCGGTCGTGCGGATCGTGATCCTCCACGTGACCAGCGAGTCGGGCGCGCGGATGCCGGTTCGCGGGATGAGGACGTCGATGCGCTCACCGGAGCTCCCGCCCGCGCCGCTCAGGGTGCCGTCGTTGTTGGGATCGAGGAAGATGAAGTCGAGCGGTCGCTCGCCGCTCGCGGTGAGGGCGAACACCTTGAACTTGGCGGGCTTGGCGGGAGTGAGACAGCCGTTGGCGCCGCAGCGCGACGCGATCGAGGTGTCCTGCGTGGTGTTCGCGAAGTCGATCCGCAGGTCGGCCGGGTAGGCGTCGCGCCGCAGGTTGCGCTCGGAGAGGTTGGCGTTCTGGTAGTCGACGGCGAGCTTCATGGTGGTGAGGCTCCCGGCCACGAAGCCGGTGCTGTCGTCCCACACCCGGACCGAATCGATCGTGGTCACGAGCGGCAGCAGCCCGCAGCCCACCGACCCGCGCCCGGTGGCGAAGAAGTCCTTGCCCCGCTGGAAGCAGGTGTCCTGCGTCGTGCTGTCGATCAGCGCGTAGCGCGTCGCGCGCACGCTCTCGGCCGGCGCGGCGAACTCGATCCGGAACCGGTGTCCCTCGGAGATCAGGTTCGAGTTCACCACGTTCACGCCCACCGTGCCGATGCCGTCGCCCGCGACGTGGAGCGGAGCCTCGAGCGTGGCGCCCCGGAACCCGAGCACGCGCGGGTTGGGCAGCGCCTCGACCGCGTTCTGGGGCAGGATCAGGCCGCCGCGCGGGGTGCGCGTCACGGTGATCGGGTTCTCGGAGGGAAACACCCGCAGGTTGTCGACCGGGGAGTCGACGCCGAAGTCGTAGGCCGTGACCGCGTAGTAGTAGACCTGCCCGTCCACCACCGTGGTGTCGGTGAAGGTGTGCGTGATCCCCGAGTTCTCGCCCAGGTAGTACTGCACGCCCTCGACCGCCTTGCGCGAGTAGCCGCGGACCGTGTCCGCGAGGTCGAAGACCCGGAACGGCTTGCGCAGCCCGATGTCGGTGCCGCGCCCGGTGGTGATGGTCTCGAGGTCGCCGAACTCGGGATCGGTCGAGCGGTAGATCCGGTAGCCCTCGAAGTCCACCTGGCCCGTGACCGGATCCACGCCGCGCTCCGCGACGTCGTCCCACGAGAGGCGCACGAAATGGTCGCCGGCCTCGGCGGTGAGGGTCGGGATCGGCGGAGGCTCGGCGAACTGGTAGTTCGCGTTGTAGATGAGCTGCACGGTGGCGACCGTGCTGCGCAGCTCGGCCAGGTCGGCGCCGTAGGCCAGCGCCAGGCTGAACCGCTCGCTCTGACCGGCCTGGAGCTTGAACGGCCCGGACGCGAACAGGAAGCCGATGTTGTAGTTCGCCGCCAGCGCGGAGTCGAACCGCGCCGGGGCGTAGGGATCGGTGAACTTCTGGTAGAGCCTTCCCGGCCAGCCCTGGGCGTCGGTGTAGAACAGGATGCCGTCCACCGTCGGATCCTGGTTCCCTTCGCCGGCGCGGATGCGATTCATCTTGAACCCGGTGAGCCCGATCTGGTCCGACTCGTTGAGGTCGGTACGGTCGAAGTTGGGCTCGCCCGGGCTCGGCCTGCCGTCCGATTCGCCGGCGTCGTGCGTGCCGGGGAGCCCGTCCGCGCCCACGTCGTTGAACTCCGGGTTCCAGTCCATGTCCTCGTCGCCGGTCCACCACGATCCGAGCCGGTAGGGGGCGTGCTGCTCGAGCGGTCCGTAGGCGCGCTCGAACTTGGCGAGGTCGTAGTGCTGGGTGACGTAGGCGCGGATCGCGGTCTGGCCCAGGATCTGGTCGCCGGCGCCGCCGTCGCGCCGCTCGTCCACGATGCCGTCGTCGTCGTTGTCCAGCCCGTCGAAGGGGTTGCCCGGGGTCTCGAGGTAGGCGTAGCCGAGGTAGCCGGTGCGGCTGCAGTTGCTGTTCCGGTCGTAGCCCGTGCCCGCGCGGTCCCAGGTGTAGACCAGGTTCAGGCCCGCCGACTTGTCGAAGTAGGCGTTGTCGTCGTCCGATTCGTAGATGCCGTCGCACGAGCGCCGCGAGCCGCCCACGCCCGAGTCCATGTAGAGCCCGAAGATGATGTTGTCGTCGTAGTTCGTGGTGCCCTCGTTGGTGATGTCGTAGTGCCAGAAGATCACGTTCCCGGCCTGGGGATTGGCCCACTGGAACCCGCGCACCTCGACCCGGAGGCCGAGGCCGCGGCGCGAGGAGTCGCGGGAGTCCGGGGTGAACAGCCAGGCGTCGTAGAAGTCGTCGTCCATGACCGAGTAGCTCTCCTGGTCGGCGGCGGCGCGCTTGCCGAAGTAGCCGTTCCAGCTCCCGGGCCAGCCCTGATCGACGAGGTCGTCGAGCCGGTCGGGCCAGTAGGAGGGCCAGGTGCGCCGGTCGTTGCTGATCGCGGGGGCGCGCGCCACGTTCTTGCGCGGATCGGGCTCGAAGTAGCCCGGCCGCGGCTCGAAGCGCATCACGCGGTTGAACCGCGGGCTGACCGCCTGGCGCTCGCGGTAGCCGGTCTCCATGATGAACACCGAATCCGGGCGGTCCACCGTCGGGACCTTGGCCAGCACGAACGGCGTGATGCCGTCCGAGTAGTTCATCCCCGAGCCCTTCGGCACCTCGACCGAGTGGAAGACGCTCAGGTCCACGCTGCCGGGATCGGAGGGGTAGTCGCCGACCATGCCGAAGTTCCAGTACACGGTGCGGATGTTGGCGGCGTCGTGGAAGCCCGAGCGCTCGGCGTCGAGGTGCGCGCGCTGGGCGGGCGGCACCGGGACCGGAACGGCGGCGCGCGCGCGCGGAACGGGCGCACCGAGGAGCGCCAAGGCCAGCGCCGCGCCGCGCCACGCGCCGCGCGCGGCGCCCGCCGGGCCCGACTCGCGCGCCCGGATCACGGGCCCGGCTCCCAGCGCACGCCGAGCTCGACCCGGCGCGGGCCGTAATAGCGCGTCGGGTCGGCCAGGTCCCGCAGGTGCGCCGCGGGAGAGCGTGAGTAGTAGGGGCTGCCCGAGTCGGCGAACACGGATCCGTTCCAGAAGCGCGCGTCGAAGAGATTGTACACGGTCGCGAACGTGGTGAGCGCGTACCCCGAGAGCCTCAGCGACTTCTCCGACCGCAGGTCCATGCGGAAGGCGGACGGCTTGCGCGCCGAGTTGGTCTCGATCAGGTAGGCCTCGGTCTCCGGAGTGTAGGGCTGGCCGCTCGCCGCGCGGAACACGCCGCTCACGTTGAAATCCTGCGGGCGGGCCAGGGTCACCGTCAGGTTCAGGGTGTGGCGCTGGTCCCAGTCGAAGATCACGCTGCGCGGGCGCGGGTCCTGATGGGCGTCGACCCGGCGGGCGGTCTCGAAGGGATCGCTGGCGTTCCCCTTCGCGACCTGCCAGGTGTAGTCGAGCGACGTGCTCACGATGCCGAGCTCGCGCTGGTCGAGGGCGAGGGTGGCGCCGACCACGTTTCCGAAGTCGCCGGTCGAAAGCCGCTTGTACAGGGCGTCGCTGTAGGTGACCAGGACCTCGCTCCCCAGCAGGTCGCGGATGTCCTTGTAGAAGAGCGTGAGGTCGAGCCCGAGCCAGTCCTTGACCTGTTGCTTGTATCCCATCTGGTACTGGACCGTGCGCTGCGGCTTCACGTCCGGATTGCCGAACGTCCCGTAGTCGCGGCCCGCGTTGGCCTGGAGGGTGCCGAGCAGCGAGTAGTCGGCGTTCGCGAAGATCTGCCCGAGCTCGGGCATCTGGTAGGTGTGTCCGTACCCGAAGAACAGCGAGGCCCGCGGGGTGACGGGGAAGGAAACGCCCAGGCGCGGCGAGAGCGTGATCTTGCGGCTCGCGGCCCGCGGCGTCACGACCGTCGCTCCCCCGATGGTGTTCGCCGGGTTCTTGGGATCGCCCGGGACCAGGGCGCGGGGGTTGAAGTACTCGAGTCGCAGCCCGGCGCGCATCCGGAGATCGTTCCACTCGACGTCGTCCTGCGCGTAGGCCGAGCCGACCACCGGCTTGTACGTCGCCGGCGCCGGGAAGCCCTCGGCCGCGTCGTACGGACTCGGCGCCGGGTAGCCGGGCACCGGGTCGCCGTAGCGCAGGTAGTGGTCGCCCAGCCACTGGAGCCAGCCGGGATGCCCGAAGGTCACGCGCGTCGGCTCCCAGTCGAAGCCGCCCTTGAACGCGTGCAGACGGAACTGGCGGTTGACCGATCCGGCGAACACCCACGCCCGCGTGGTGCGGCGGAAGCGGTTGTCCACCACCCCGGTCAGGACCGCTTCGTTCAGGACGCCGGGCAGGGCGAACGCCTGCCCCATCTCGTCGTAGCGGGGATCGAAGAGGTTGTCGAAGGTCCAGTCGTGATAGTCGAAGTAGTTGTTCCTCACGCTCAGGCGATAGAACGTGCGCGGGTCGAGCGTGTGGGTCATCTCCAGACCCTGCACCACCGACTCCGTGCGCTGCCGGGGCAGGCCGTCCAGGTTGAGTCGCCAGTTCCACTCGGACGACCCGTCGCGCCGGGTCCGGATCTGGTTCACGATCGCCTCGTAGCTCAGCTCGATGCCCGGGAGGGATCGGTTCGAGATCTTGCCGAGGCCGAGCCACTCGCGGGTGTAGCCGATCGGCTCCGAGGCGGGCGGGGAGAACACCGCCACCACCGAGTCGGGAACCGAGCGGTCGAACTGGACGAAGCGCCGCTGGCCCCGGAACGGGCTCTCGGTCACGCCGTAGTGGCTGCTCAGGAGGAAGAGCGTCTTCGGCAGGCGGCTCGGCCCGCTCACGCTGAGCTGGTAGTTCTGGAGGCCGCCGACCTGCACCCGATAGTCGGACGGCCGCGCGGCCCCCGGAAAGAAGTGGTCGCCCTGGAACACCTCGCCCGACCACTCGAACTTCTCGGTGCCGCGTTTGAGCACGGCGTTCACCACGCCGCTCATCGCCTGGCCGTACTCGGCGTCGAAGGTGCCGCTGATCACCTGCACCTCCTCGAGCACCGAGCGGTCGAGCTTCACGCTCGAGGTGTTGTCGTAGGGGTCGTTCACCGAGATCCCGTCCACCTGGTACTGCACCTCGCCCTTGCGTCCGCCCCGGAAGTGGCCGTCCACCACCCCGGCCTGGAGGTCCACGATCTGCTGCAGCTCCTGAACCGGGAGCCGTGCGATCTGGTCGCGGGTGATGGTGGCGACGTTGCTGGTGAGACCGAGCTCGACGATCGGGCGCTTGGCGATCACCACCACCTCCTTGAGCTCGACCGCGCTCTCCGTGAGCGTGACGTCGAGCGTGGTGGTGCGGTCGGCGGGGATCGCCAGGCTCTGGATGGTGGTGGCGGCGTAGCCGATCAGGCTCACCTTGACCGAGTAGGTGCCGGCCGGGACGCCGAAGATCAGGTAGCGCCCGTCGTTCTCGGTCGCGGCGCCGAGCGGGACCCCGACCAGCACGACGTTCGCGCCCGCGAGCGGCTGCTTCTTCGCGTCGAGCACGACGCCGCTGAGCTTGCCCGTGGTTCCCGCGCGCGGGTCCGCAGGGAGCAAAGCGAGCGCCGCGAGAACGGCGGCGCTCGCGAGCCCCCCCGGAAGCCCTGGCCTCATGGACCGACCCCTGCCCTCCGCACCCACACCCGATCGGGGAGCGCCGCGTCCTCCGCGGGGCGCTCCGCATCCCGGCTACTTCCGCAGCAGCATCCTCCCGGTCAGGGCGCTCTCGCGGCCCCCTTCTTCGCGCACCCGCAGCCTGTACGCGTAGAGCCCGCTCTTCATCCTGTCGTCCCCGAAGATGACGTGCGCGGTTCCCGCCGCCTGCCGCCCGTACGCGCGGGTCGCGACCCGGCGGCCGAGGAGATCGAAGACCTCGAGGCCGACGTCCGCGGGCTTCGGCAGCGTGAAGAAGATCGACGTCTTGCTCTGGAACGGATTGGGCCGGTTCCCGAGCAGCGCGACGGCGGCCGCCACGGGCCCGGGCCCGACGTCGAGCGTCACCTGCTGGTTGGGATCGAGGTAGCCCCAGGCCGGCCCGTCGGGCCCGCCGCCACCCGCGCCGCTCCCGCCCGCGAACTCCCGCTGCCACCAGGTGCGGGTGCCGTAGCTGTCGGTGAAGGGCGTGAACGAGTCGCCGTCCATGAGGTCGATGCCGAGGAAGATCCTCCCGTCGCCCGGGCTCGCCAGGGTGCCCCCGTTGGCGGTGACCGAAGGGTAGCCGAAGCCGGTGAGATCGAGCCACATCTCGGCGCTGTAGCCGGTGTCGAGCGACTGCCCCAGCGTGTCGAGCGTGGTGCCGGGCTTGAGCGCCAGCGCCACCTGCGCCTTGCCGCTGTTGATGAAGGGCTGCAGCTCGTCCTGGGCCAGGGCGTTGCCGGTCGGCCCCACCTGGAACGTGAGCTTGTACCCCACGAGCTGGTGGTTCTCGGAGCCGCGCGCGCTGTAGTCGTTGAGGCTCACGATGAAGCCGTCGTAGCGGTCCGACTGGTTGATGTACTGCACCACCTGGTCGCGTACGTCGAACCCCAGGTAGAGCTTGTTGCCCTTGTAGAACCAGCGCACCGTGGCGTCGCCGGGATCGAGCACCGCGGCGAGGCCGGCGTTCACCGGGGGCTGGTACTGGCCGCTGCGCCACGGACCCTGGCCCGGGTAGGCGGCGCGCAGCGCGTCGTCGCCGTAGCGGATGTCGAAGTGCGGGGCGGCCTGCCACACCGGCTCGGTGAGGAGCCCGTCCATGGTGGGCGCGGCGAAGTTGTCCGCGGCCGGGATGCGCACGTCCGGCTCGAGGACCGGCGCCGCGCCGGAGGAGGTCGTCACGCTCGGCTTCGCCAGGATCCGCACGTCGTGGAAGAACGCGTCCCGCCCCCACGGCCCTTCCCACCACACCCGGTTCGCGCTGAACAGCCCCTGGAACGGCCAGAACCAGTCGCAGTCGTAGATCGAGATGTTGAACTCCACCGCGTCCCCGTCCGTGTCGGTGATGTCGTAGCCCAGCGGGGTGAGGTTGAAGCGCATCTCGACCGTGTAGGCGACGTCGTTGGTCGCGTCGTTGTTCGTGGTCCCGTTCACCGTCGTCATCGCGTTCCAGTTGGCGATCTCCTCGTCGGTGCGGTCGCGGGTGCAGTTCGAAGGATTGTCCCAGCAGCCGGTCCAGCGGCCGCGGAAGTTGGGCAGGCGTCCGGGCATGAGCGCGGCGAGCGAGTCCTCCGGGTACCACCACGAGTAGAAGTACTCGAGCGGCGGCGCCGGGCGCTGCGGGGTCGAGTGGTCCTTGAGCGCCATGAGGAAGCCGTCGAAGCGGTTGAAGAGGTTCGAGCCGCCGATCGACTTGTCGCGCACGTAGGCGCCCATCCAGATCTGGTTGCCGACCGCGAGGAACCTCAGCGTCGCGTTGGTGGGGTCGGACGGGGCGATCCCGGCCTCGTAGAAATAGCCGCTGCCGGGAATGCCGGCGTCCTGGGCGAACTTGATGACCATGGAGTCCGCCTGCGCCCAGGCGGCCTCGTTGAGCTGGCCGTCCAGCGTGAGGGGACCCGCGGTCGTCCGCGCCCAGATGTAGTCCTTCCTCGGCGCCTGTGCCAGGCTCGTTCCGATCGCGCAGGCGAGCGCGACCGGAACCAGTGTCGCAACCAGTCCGCTTCTCATGGGGCCTCCTCGGGGTGGGTTCGGGCGGTGGTGGCGCGCGGTGCGCGGACGGAATCCTCCGTGAAACTCTGAAAACGATTACAGCGCCGGGCGGCGCCGGTGTCAAGAGGAAGCCGCCTCGGGACCACCGCCGTCGCCGCGCCGCCCCGCGCCGCCCCAACGCCGCCGCCACCCCGCCTTGGCCGGGCCTGGTGGCGGCGGCCCTCGCGGTCGGGCATCCTGCGCCCCGCATGAGCGCACCGGGCGGGTTTCCCGACGGCTTCCTGTGGGGCGCCGCGACCTCGGCCTACCAGATCGAGGGCTCGCCGCTGGCCGACGGCGCAGGGATGGGGGTCTGGCACCGCTTCGCCCACACCCGGGGCAACACCCGGGAGGGCCAGACCGGCGACGTGGCCTGCGACCACTACCGCCGCTGGGAGGAGGACGTCGCGATCATGCGCGCCCTCGGGCTCTCCGCCTACCGCTTCGGCCTCTCGTGGCCGCGCATCCTTCCCGAGGGGCGCGGGCGCGTGAACGCGGCGGGCATCGGGTTCTACGACCGGCTCACCGACGCGCTGCTCGCGGCCGGGATCGAGCCCATGGTCACGCTCTACCACTGGGACCTGCCGGCCGCGCTCGACGACCGCGGGGGCTGGCTCAACCCCGACTCCGCGTCGTGGTTCGCCGAGTACGCGGGCCACGCCTTCGGGGCGCTCGGCGACCGGGTGCGCTGGTGGGCGACGCTCAACGAGCCGTGGGTGGTGATGGACGCCGGCTACCTGTTCGGCGTCAACGCCCCCGGGCACCGCAACCTCTACGAGGCTCCGGTCGCCATGCACCGCCAGCTCCTCGCGCACGCCGAGGCGGTGCGGCTCTACCGCAGCCTCGGCGCGCGCGGGCGGATCGGGATCGTGGTCAACCTCGAGCCCAAGGACCCTGCCACGGCGAGCGAGGCGGACCGCGCCGCCGCGGCGCGGGACGACGTTTACAACAACCGCTTCCACCTCGATCCGGTCTTCTTCGGGCGCTACCCCGAGACGCTGCGCGAGATCTTCGGCGACGCCTGGCCGCGCGGCGCCGACGAGGAGGCGGCACGCATCCGCGAGAGCGTCGACTTCGTGGGCGTGAACTACTACACGCGGCGCCTCGTGCGTCACGATCCCGCCACGGTGCTGGGATGGAGCCCCGCGCCGCCGCCCGCGGGGAGCGCGACGATGGCGACCGGCTGGGAGATCCATCCCGCCGGCCTCGCCCGGGCGCTTGCGGAGCTGCGGGCCCGCTACGGCGCGGTGCCGGTCCTGATCACCGAGAACGGCGCCGCCTTCCCCGAGCCCGCCGCGGTCGCGGGCGAGGTGCTCGACGATCCGCTGCGGGTGCAGTGCTACCGCGACCACCTGCTCGCGCTGCGCGGGGAGATCGCGCGCGGCGCCGACGTGCGCGGCTACTTCGCCTGGTCGCTGCTCGACAACTTCGAGTGGAGCAACGGCTACTCGCTGCGCTTCGGGATCGTGCACGTGGACTTCGCCACCCAGCGGCGCACGCTCAAGGAGAGCGGCCGCTTCTACCGCGAGGTGATCCGCACCCGCGGCGCCGCGCTCGACCGGCCGTGGCCGGCGCGCGCGTGAGCCGCGAGCGGGGCGCCCGAACGCGCGACGGCGCGTCAGTGGAACACGAGCTTCACCGGCACGCGCCGGACGATCGCCCCGCCCTCGGGCGTGAGGCGCCCGGGCCGGCCGTCGATCTCGACGGCGCGGAGCCGGGCGCGCGCGGGCGGCAGCACCACGATCCCGCCCGGCGGCACGGCAAGCCCGGGCTCGATCGAGACCTCGATCGCCCCCTCGCGGGCGCCGAAGCGGGCGGTGAGCGGCCCCCAGGGCGTGCCCAGGTTCCGAACGCTTAGGCCCGCGCCCTCGATCCACTCGAACGGAACGCCCGCGCCGATCACGAGCGCGCTGTCGCGGCCGCGATCGTAGGCGATCATGTCGAGCACCGAGCGCGCGAAGTCCGAGCCCACCCAGGTGTGGGGGAGGTCGCCGAGGAAGCGGGGGGTGCGGGGGTCGCGGTAGGCGATCTCGGGCCACTGGCGCCACCCGGCCGGCAGGCGGTGCGCGAGGAAGAACTTCAGCGCCTGGTACGCGCGATCGCGCCGGCCGAGGCGCACGAGCGAGCCGATCACGCGGGTCTCGTAGGGCGTGAAGCCGTCCCACGCCTCGCCGCCGCGGCGCGCCTCGAAGAACTCCCAGTAGCGCTCGAAGGTGCGGCGCAGAGCCGCGGCGGGCAGCAGCGCGTCCGCCCCGGTGGGGGAGAGCGCCACGGTGGTCGAGGTGGCGTCGAAGTCGCCGAGATCGGCCGAGCCCGGCACGTAGTCGATCCCGCGCTCCGCCATCACCGCCGCGACCGACGCCGCGAGGTCGCGCGCGAAGGTGTCGCGCGCGGCCGCGAAGGAGCGCGCGGCCAGGGGCTCGCCGGCCACGCCCGCCAGGGTCACGGCCGCGACGTAGCCCGCGTAGCCGAAGAAGTCGTCCCAGTAGGAGTGCACCGGGTTGGCGTAGCCCTCGTGGCTGATCGAGGGCAGCAGCAGCCCGTAGAATGCGCGGCGGCCGGGCGCGCGCCAGGCCTCGGTGCGGCGCTGCGCGCGCAGCGAGTCGAGCCAGGCCACCGCGCGCCGGATGCGCGGCCACTGGCGCAGCACCAGCGCCCGGTCGCCGGTGGTGCGGTGGTACTCGGCGATCAGCATCAGGAACTGGCCGTGGCTGTCGTTCTCCGGCACCGGGTCGGGCCCGCGCGCCGAGGCGCAGCACGGAATCCCGCCGTTCGCGTCCTGAAAGCCGGCGAACCAGTCGATGAAGTCACGCACCTCCTCCGCGTGGCCGAGCCTAAGCAGGGCGATCGAGGTGAGCGACCCGTCGCGGATCCACGAGCGGTCGTAGCTGCGCGAGCCGGGCTGGATCGCCGGCCCGTCGCGGTTCACCAGGATCCATCCGATCTGGGCTTCGAGGGTGCGCAGCGCGTCGCGCGCCGCCGGCGGCCCCTCGATGCGCACGCGGTCGATCTTCGCGCGCCACGCCGACTCGGCGCGGCGTTGCAGCGCGGCGACCCCCGCCGGCCCCGCGGCGAGCCCGAGCGCGCGGGCCGCGCCCGGTCCGGCCCCGAGCGGCACGCGCACGTCCACCTCGCGCTCGGCGCCGGGCGGGAGATGGAGGGTGTAGACCAGGGCCCCCGATCCGAACCCCGATGGGTCCGAGGCCTCGGGCGCATCGAGCTTTCGTTCGCGCAGGCGCTCGACCAGGTCGCCCTCCTCGAACGACGTGGCGCCGAAGCCGGCGTCCGGCGTGAGCGAGACGAACGCGGGCTCGCCGTCCACGCGCACCTCGCTCCCCTCGCGCCCGATCCGCCGGATCGGCGCCACGCCGCCCGCGACGCCCACCGTCTGCCAGGGCGGGTTCACCTGGAACGGCCGCGCCGCCAGGTAGAGCGTCGCGCGCCGGGCGCGCGGCGCGAGGTTCCGCAGCCGGTAGCGCACCAGCACCGCGGCGGTGTCGGTGTCGGGATGGGCGAACGCCGTGATCGCGAGGCTGGCCTCGGGCAGCGGCCAGGACACCGTGGGCACGGGCAGCCGGTCCTCCGCGAGCGACGGAACGGCTTTCACGTCCGCCCAGGTGTAGAAGCGCCCGTCCACCTCGAGGAACGGCTCGACCGAGAAGCGCCGCTTGCCGGTCTCGAGCATCCCGTCCGCGCTCAGCAGCGCCTCGTCGCGTCCGCCGTCCGCGCCCACCACGGCCCACGCGCACTGCTCGCGCGAGTAGGGCCGCGGAAAGCTCCCGCGCGGCGCCTCCGCGGCGAGTGCTTCGAAGAACGCCTCGGGAGTCTCCGACCATTCGAAGGGCTGGATCGCGACCTCGCGCACCGACAGCTCCCCCTCCGCGCTCAGGCGCACGTAGCGCGCCTCGCTCCCGGGCAGGTAGACCGGATCACGGACGCGGCCTACGCGTCGCACCTGGTCCGGGCTCCACGCGGCACCGTCGAGGGAGAGCGCGAGGCGATAGGCATTCGGGGGCGGCCCAGACCCCCAGTCGATCACGAGCCCGCCGATCTCACGCGCGCGCCCGAGGTCGAGCGTGAGCCACGGGCGCGGGTCGGAGAGATCGCTCGCCCACCCGGTCGCGGTGTCGCGGTCGGCAGCGTTCGTCGCCGGCTGGCCAGGGCGCGCGGAGGAGGCCGAGGCCGAAGGCGGTGGGGCGGTCGAGTCGGGCTCGAGCCGCTCGAGCGTGAGGTCGTCGAACCACACCGATCCCGTCCCGCCTTCGCCCGCGGTCACCGCCAGCTCGAGGAACGCGGCGCGGCGGATCTCGCCGCCGCCCGCGGGCCCCCAGGCGAAGCGGATCTGGCGCCGGCGGGTGGCGAAGGAAGTCCACTCGCGCGGAAACGCGAGGTCGCGGCGCACGAACCACCACACGTTCGCCCCGCTCGAGTCCACGAGCTTGAACTCGAGGCTGTTGGGCGGGAGCTCGCCGCGCACCGCGAGGCGGAACGCGTAGTCGGAGGGCAGCTCGAGATCGAGGGCGCGCCGCACCACGGCGTAGCCCGTGCCGCGCGCGAAGCGCACGTCGAGCCGGAGCGCGCGGCCGTGGAGCCCCGAGTCGGGTGCGATCGCGGCCTCGACGCCCGCGGCGGGATGCACCGACCAGCGCGCGAGGTCCTCGAAGTCGTCGAGCAGGCGCGGGCCGGAGCCGGGCGCGGGGGACGGGGCCGGCGCCGCGGCGGGCGCGGCGCGTGCGCCGCAGGCGAGCGCGGCGAGCAGCGCGAGCGCCGTCCCGAGCGCGAGCGCCGCGGCGGGGCGCGCCCGCGTCATCCCTTCACGCCGCCGGCCAGGAGGCCGCGCACGTACTGGCGCTGGAGGATCGCGAACACCACCAGCGCCGGGATCACCGTGAGCACCGCACCCGCCATCATCAGCTCGGTGTCCTGCACGTGCTCGCCCGAGAGGCTGGCGAGCGCCACCGGCAGGGTGTAGCGGCGGTCGTCCGAGAGCACCACCAGCGGCCACAGGAAGTCGTTCCAGGTCGAGAGGAACGTGAAGACCGCGAGCGTGACCAGGATGGGCCGGAGCTGGGGCAGGGCGATCGAGGCGAAGATGCGCGCCTCGCTCGCGCCGTCGATGCGCGCCGCGTCGAGCAGGTCGTCGGGGATGCCGAGCGCGTACTGGCGCACCATGAAGATGCCGAAGATCGTGGCGGTGGAGGGGATCACCACCGCCGCCAGCGTGTTCGCGAGCCCCAGGCTCTTGAACAGCAGGAAGAGCGGCAGCATCCCGACCTGGACCGGGATCACAAGTCCCACGAGCAGGAGCCGGAAGATCCGGTCGCGCCCCGTGAAGCGCAGCTTGGCGAACGCGAACCCCGCCATGCCGTTGATCAGCACCGACAGCGCCGTCGCGATGACCGCGACCGCGGCGCTGTTGGCGAAGGCGCGCGCCAGGTGGAGCCGCGCGAACAGCGCGCGGTAGTGGTCCGCAACCGGGGGATCGGGCAGCAGGCGGGGCGGGAACACGCTCGCCTGCCCGGTCGGCATGAAGGAGGCCGCGACCATCCACAGGAGCGGCGCGAGCGTGAGCGCCGCTCCCCCCGCGAGCACGAGGTGGACCGCCAGGGACTGCGCGCGCCGTCCGCTCATCGGGCCTCGCGCTGCAGCCGGAGCTGGACCAGGGTGCCGGCCAGCATCAGCACGAACAGCACGCAGGCGATGGCGGCGGCGTGGCCCATGCGCCACCAGCGGAAGCCCTCCTCGTACATGAGCAGCACGATGCTGGTGGTGCTGCGCAGCGGGCCGCCCTGGGTCATCACGTAGGGCTCGGCGAAGAGCTGGAAGTTCCCGAGCATGGTGAGGACCGAGACGAAGAGCAGCATCGGCCCGAGGCCGGGCAGCGTGACGTGCCGGAAGCGCGCCCACCAGCCCGCGCCGTCGAGCGCCGCGGCCTCGTACAGCTCCTCGGGGATGCGATGGAGGCCGGCGATCAGGATCAGCATGTTGTAGCCGAAGTTCTTCCACACCGCGAGCAGGATGATGGCGGGCATCGACCAGCGCGGATCGCCGAGCCAGTCGACGGCCGGCAGCCCGATCGACGTGAGCCCGAGGTTCACCAGTCCGTAGCGGGGGTGGTAGAGGTAGCGCCACACCACCGCCACCGCCACCAGCGTGGTGACCACCGGCGCGAAGTAGAGCGAGCGCCACAGGGCGGGGAAGCGGGTGAGGCGCGAGGCGATCAGGAGCGCCGCGCCGAGCGAGACCGCGACCGAGAGCGGGCCGCCCGCGAGGACGAAGGTGAAGGTGTTGGCGAGCGCCTTCCGGAACACCGCGTCGGCGAGCAGGGTGCGGTAGTTGCCGAGCCCGACGAAGCGCGCCACGTCCGGCGAGGCGATGGCGTAGATGTCGAAGTCGGTGAGGCTGAGCAGCAGCCCCGCCACGACCGGCAGGAAGAAGCACGCGCCGATCAGGAAGAGCCCGGGCGCGATGAAGCCCAGGCCCGCCCGCCGCTCGGCGGCGCCCAAGGCGTCCGCGCGGCGGCCCGCGGGGCGCGCGTCCTTCACCGGCTCTCCGCGGCCGCGTCCCCCGCGTGCCTGCGGCTCAGGAGCCAGCGCCGCTTCTCGAGGATGCGGTTCGCTTCGCGGTCGAGCGCAGCGGCCGCCGCCTCCGGAGTGGCGGCGCCGCGCACGATGCCTTCGGCGTGCTCTTGAAGGCGGTTCGCGATCAGCTCCCACTCGGGCACCTTGGGGGTGGGCTTCACGCGCCGGAGCTGCTCGCCGAACGCGCGTACGCGGGGCTCCGCCGCCAGCGCCGGATCGCGCCACGCTTCGAGCCGGGCCGGCAGGTCGCCCGAGAGTCGGTAGAAGCGGAGCTGCGACTCCGGCCGCAGCAGGAACTCGACCAGCGCCCAGGCCTCGCGCGGGTGCTTGGACTTGCGCGACAGCACCAGGCTCGATCCGCCGGCGAGCGAGGCGCTCGACTCCGGACCGTCCGGCCCGGGGAGCGGCGCGGTCGCCCACTGGGACTGGAGCGAGTCGGGCATCCGGGCCCGGAACTCGTCGAGGTTCCACGGGCCGGTGATGTACATGGCGAAGTAGCCACGCGCGAACTCCTGGTAGAGGTTGGCGATCTCGTTGTTGGTCACCGGGGGCGCCAGGCGGTCGCGAAACAGCCCGGCGTAGAAGTCGAGCGCGCGCCGGAACTCGGGCTCGGAGAAGGCACCGCGCGTGCCGTCGTCGGCGAGCAGGGGGGAGCCGGTCTCGAGCGCGAGCGCCACCAGCGGGGCGAACTCGTTCGCCGGGAGCAGGATCGCGAAGCGGTTCGGGCCCGCCGTGCGCTTGACCGCCTCCATCGCGCGGCGCCACTCCGCCCAGCTCCCCGGCATCTCCGGGAAGCCGGCGCGCGCCAGCAGGTCGCGGCGGTAGAAGAGCACGCGCGTGTCCACGTACCACGGCACGCCGTAGAGCACGCCCTCGATCACGTTGGTGTCCCACACGCCAGGGAAGCAGGTCGAGGTGTCGAGACCGGAGGAAGCGGCGAGGCGGTCGAGCGGCGCGAGCGCGCGCAGGGCCGTGAACTCGGCGATCCAGGTGTTGCCGAGCTGGGTCACGTCCGGCAACGCGTCGCCCACGAAGGAGGTGAGGAGCTTCTCGTGCGCCGCGCTCCACGGGATCTGCTGCACCGCGACGCGCACTCCGGGATGCTCGCGCTCGAAGTCGCGCACCAGCTCCTGGACCACCTCGCCCTCGTGGCCCATGGCCCAGAAGCGGATCTCCACGCCTCTGTGCCCGGCGGGCGCCCCGCCGCAGCCGGCGAGGAGCGCGAGCGCCGCGAGCGCTGCGAGTGCCGCCGCGGGCCACGCGCGGGCCGCGCTCGCGCGCGTCATCGCCCGGCCGCGGCGGAGTCGAGCCAGCCGCCGGCGAAACCCGCGCGCCGGAGCCCGCGCACGACGTGCGGGTTCTTTCGCATCACGCGCCACACCAGACCGCTCCGGTGGTTCTCGATCATCGCGAGGATTGGACCCTGATCGATGCCGAGGTAATCGGTGTCGAACCAGCCGCGGCCGGGATCGACTTGGCCGTGGTGGGTCGCGACCGGGACGACGAGCGTGGGATTGAGCGCGTCCACGAAGCCGTAGCGCCCGAACAGCCGGTCGCCCCAATCGTAGCGCATCGCGACCAGGGCCGGGATCACGACCTCGGGGGCGAACGCGATCGAGGAGGCCGCGGCCGTGGGCGCGATCGTGCCGTCGTCGGTCACGCGCACGAACGAGGCGCCCCGCGCCTGGTAGGTGTGGAATTCGCGGGCGCGGCCGTCGATCGTCACCGTCCCGTCGAGCGGCCCGTCGCACGCGCTCAGGCCCCACAGCCGCTCGCCGTAGCCGCGGAAGCCGGAGGGGTTCGCGATCGCGTAGGCGCGCTGCGCCAGGGTGGCGCGCCGCGAGTTCTCGAAGTAGTCGATGCCGCGCCCGCGCATGGTCGCGTCGCGGATGCCGCGGAAGTCGATCCACAGGTGCGAGTACTGGTGCCCGAAGAGCGGCGCGAACCCGAGGTGCTCCTGGCCCTGGAACGTCCCCCACCGGTAGCCGCGGGTCCACGCCTCCCAGGCCTCGGGCGCCACCGCGTGCGTGGGCGAGCCGAGCGCCAGCACGTAGAGGATCATGGCCTCGTCGTATCCGATCCAGTCGTAGGGGAGGAGGCCTTCGCGCGGTCTCCAGCCGTGGGCGATCGCGGGCGGCCGCGCCTGGGCCCAGGTCCAGTCGGCGCGGGCGTAGAGCGACTCGGCGAGCGCGCGCACCCCGGATTCGGCCGAGTCCGCGCGGTCGAAGTAGGACTGGCAGAACAGCGCCCCCGCGAACAGCAGCGCCGAGTCCACGGTCGAGAGCTCGACGTCCTCGAAGCGTTCGCCGGTCGCGGGATCGACGAAGTGGTAGAAGAAGCCGCGGTACCCCGTGGCCCCGCGGGCCGCGGTGTCCTGGCGCGCACCCCACAGGAACCGGAGCGTGGCGAGCGTGCGCCGTGCGGCCTGGGCGCGTGTCACGTAGCCGCGCTCGGCGCCGATCGGGTAGGCGGTGAGCGCGAACCCCGTGGCGCCCATGCTGGCGAAGGATCGCGTCGGCCAGCGGTCGGGCGTGAGGCCGGTCCCGGGATCGCACAGGTCCCAGAACCATTCGAAGGTGCGGCGCTCGAGGGTGTCGAGGAAGGCCGCCTGCCGGGCCGCGGGCGCCGGCGGAACGCGGCGGGGGCGCGCCGGTGAGGCGGAGCCGAGCGCCAGCACCGCGGCCACGCATCCGAGCCCGAACACCGCGGGGATGCGCACGCGCCGGTCCCGTCTCAGCGGGCGCGCGAGCGGGTGACGCCGGGGCGCGAGCGCTCGCCCCCGGCCGCGCCGCACGAGCCGCGGATCACGAGCGTGGTCGGCAGCACCTCGCGGGTCCGCGCGGGCGCGGGAGAGGTGCGCGCGGCGCGGATCAGGCGCGCGGCGGCGCGCTGGCCGAGGCCGTAGGCGTCCACACGCACGGTGGTGAGCGGCGGGTTCAGATAGCGCGACATGGCGATGTCGTCGAAGCCTCCCACCGCCATGTCCTGCGGCACGCGCAGCCCCGCGTCGCTCAGGGCGCCCAGCACGCCGATCGCCATGTAGTCGTTGGCCACGAACACCGCGGTCGGGCGGCGCTTCAGGGCCAGCAGCCGATCCACCGCCTCGTAGCCCGAGGGCTCGCTGAAGTCGCCCGCGATCTCGAGCTCGGGATCGCGCTCGACCCGGCGCCGCTTCAAGGCGAGCCGGTAGCCCGCGAGCCGCTGCTCCGCGTCGATGTTCCGGCGCGGGCCGGTGATCGTGGCGATGCGCCGGTGGCCGAGGTCGAGCAGGTGCTCGACCAGGGCGCGCGCCCCGTCCTGGTTGGCGATCGAGATCGAGTCGTACCCCGAGACCCCGAGCCCGGGATCGATCAGCACCAGCGGGATGTCGGGGTGCGCGCATTCCAGCGCCTTGGGAGCGTCGACGTCGGGCGCCATCACGATCAGCCCGTCGATGCGCCCGCGCATCGCGCGCAGCGCCGCGACCAGCTCCTCGGTGTCGGCGTGCGAGCTGGAGAGCAGGAGGTGGAGACCCGACTCGCGCGCCGCGTGGTCGATGCCGCGGATCACCTCCGAGAAGAACTCGCCGAACAGGTCGGGGAGGAGCACGCCGATCGCGTGGGTGCGGTTGGTGATCAGGCTGCGCGCCGCGCCGTTGGGCCAGTAGTTGAGGCGCGACGCGACCCGCCGCACGCGCGCCAGCACATGCTCGCTCACCACCGCGCTGTCGTTGAAGGCGCGCGAGACCGTGGCGACCGAGACCCCCGCCTGGCGGGCGACGTCTTTGATCGTGGCCATGACCGGGTGCGGATCCTCCGGACGGGACGGCCGCCGGCCCCGGGCGGGCCGGAAGGTGCTGAAAACGATTACAGACGGGGCCGGTGGCGTCAAGGGCTCCGCGCAGCGCACGGCCGCACCGCGCATGCGAAGGGACTCTTCTGGCAGGGACGACGGGCGCTATGGGCCGAGAGTTGACGCACACTTGTCTTGACGACCTCGCGCGAGCAAGTCGTGCACGCGCCCACGCGAGTTCACCTGCGTCGCGACAACGCGCCCAGGAGGCGCGCAAGCGCCTGATCACCGCTCGGAGCAGAAAAACCCCGTCGCGCCTCGTTTCATGCCCTCTGCGCGGCCGGGCGTGAGCCTCAGAATGCCATGCTACAAAGGATGCGCCCTCGCGACCGTTGGCCCCCGAGTCCCGCCCCCGGCCATCGGAGACGTGATGAGCACCTACTCGCTTTCGCACCTCGATGACCGCTCCGTGCTGAGCGGCCTGGCCACCTCTGTCTCCCGCGAGCGGGGCGCCACCGCCGAGGCGCTCGCCCACATTGCCGAGGTCGACGCCCGGCGCCTCTACCTGCCCGGCCCCTCGATGCACGCCTATTGCGTCCAGGAGCTGCACTTCTCCAAGGACGAGGCATTCAAGCGCATCCTCGTGGCACGCGCGGCCCGGAAGTGCCCGGCTCTGCTCCCGGCTCTGGCCGAGGGCCGGCTGCACTTCACCGGCGCGGTGAAGCTGGCGCCGCACCTGACCCCAGAGAACCAGGCCGAGCTGCTGGCGGCCGCCACCCACAAGACCAAGGCCGAGATCGAGCAGCTCCTGGCGGAGTGGTTTCCCCGCCTGGACGTGCCGGCAGGCCTACATGCTCTTCCGGCTTCCCCAGTGCCGGGCACCGAGCCCACCACCCGAAGGGCGGGCCAACTGGTTCCGGAACCAGTTGAAGTGCCGGCTCAGCCACCCAAACTGGAGCCGCTCTCGCCCCGGCGCATCGGCCTGAACGGCACGATCGATCAGGCCACGCACGAGAAGATGCAGTACGCGCAGGCGCTGTTCGGCCCGCTTCCGGCCGGGGACCCCCTGCTGATCGACCGCGCCTACGATGCGCTGATCCGCGAGCTGGAGAAGACCCGGTTCGCCGCCACCACAAGACCCCGCTCCCGCTCGGGGCGGGCGATCGGGATCCGCACCATCCCCAACCACGTCAAGCGCGCCGTGTGGGAGCGCGACGGCGGGCAGTGCACGTTCGTGAGCGAGGGCGGCAGGCGCTGCCTGGCGCGCAAGTCGCTCGAGTACGATCACGAGGTCCCGGTCGCGCGCGGGGGCGCGGCGACGGTGGAGAACCTGCACCTCAAGTGCCGGGCCCATAACCAGTACGCGGCCGAGCAGACGTTCGGGGCGGAGTTCATGAGCCGCAAGCGGGAGGCGCGCCGGGCCGCGGGCCGAGCGGCACAACATGCCCCGGGACATGTCGAGTCGCCCGCGGCGGGCCAACTGGTTCCGGAACCAGTTGGGCAGGCGTCGGCCAGCGAGGTCGCGGCTGGGGAGCGGGCACGGGTCGCGGCCGCGGCGCGGTCCGAGGAGAAGGACGTGACCCCGTGGCTCCGCAAGCTCGGCTACCGCGCGGACGAGGCGCGGCGCGCGGCGGAGGTGTGCGAGCGCATCCCCGACGCCACGCTCGAGGAGCGGATCCGCCTCGCGCTCTCGTACCTGTGCCCGCCTCACCGCCGGGTCTCGCCGGCGAAGGCCACCTGACGGGCCGAGACGGGCGCTGGATGGAGGGGGCGGGCCGCGAGACACCGCGCACTCGTGGCCGGGTCTGCGGTTGGCATCGAGCCGAATTGTCTTCTGGCTCGGAGCCGTTCGCGCGGCTATGCTGCCGCCCCTCATGCTCAACTGGATCTGGGCCGCGTTCTTCCTCGTCGCCTTCGTCGCGGCGCTGGTGCAGGCGTTCGCGCTCGGCAAGCCCGACGTGCTGCGCGACGTCGTGGCCTCGCTGTTCGACTCCTCCAAGACCGGCTTCGAGATCGCCCTCGGGCTCACCGGCGTGATGAGCCTGTGGCTCGGGCTCATGCGCGTGGGGGAGAAGGGCGGCGTGATCGAGGGCATCGCACGCCTGGTGGGGCCGCTCTTCCGCCGCCTGTTCCCTGGCATCCCGGACCGCCATCCGGCCACCGGGGCGATCGTGATGAACCTCTCGGCCAACATGCTCGGGCTCGACAACGCCGCCACCCCGCTCGGCCTCAAGGCCATGAAGGAGCTGCAGACCCTGAACCCCGAGCCCGACCGCGCCACCGACGAGATGATCCTCTTCATGGTGATCAACGCCTCGTCGGTCACGCTGCTCCCGATCTCGATCTTCACCTTCCGCGCCCAGCTCGGTGCCGCCGATCCCACCGACGTCTTCGTGCCCATCCTGATCGCCACCTACTGCAGCACGATGTGCGGGCTGCTCGTCACGGCCGCGATCCAGAAGCTCGGCCTGTGGAACCGGGTGGTGATCGGCTGGCTCACCCTGATCACGGCGATGGTGGGCGGGCTGGTGGCGTACTTCGCGCGGCTCTCGGCGGAAGAGGTCTCGCGCCAGTCGGCGCTGCTCGCCAACGGGCTCCTGCTCGGCGTCGTGGTGCTGTTCCTCGCCGCGGGCGCGCGGCGCAAGGTGCCGCTCTACGAGACCTTCATCGAGGGCGCCAAGGAGGGCTTCGGGGTCGCGATCGGGATCGTGCCCTACCTGGTCGCGATCCTGGTCGCGATCGGCGCGCTGCGCGCGAGCGGCGCGCTCGAGGCGGCGCTGGGTGCGATCCGCTCCGGGGTCTCGGCGCTGGGGATCGACACCCGCTGGGTGGAGGCGCTGCCGACCGCGCTCATCAAGCCGCTGTCCGGCAGCGGCGCCCGCGGCATGATGATCGAGACGATGAAGACGCTGGGGCCGGACTCGTTCGCGGGCCGCCTCGCGTGCGTGATCCAGGGGAGCACCGAGACCACGTTCTACATCCTCGCGGTCTACTTCGGCTCGGTGGGCGTGAAGCGCACCCGCCACGCGCTCGGCTGCGGGCTGGCCGCGGACGCGGCCGGCGTGATCGCCGCGATCTTCGTCAGCTACCTGTTCTTCCGCTGAGCGCGGCGCTCAACGCACGATCGCGATGCGCCGGGCGGCGTCATTTCTGCGGACGCCTGACCCGCGGATGGGGATCCCGGAGCTACCGTCGTCGCAACGCGATCCGCGGAGTTGCTCAGGTTCTGCTCCAAGTCGGGCGCGTCAGCCTTCCTCGGCCAACGCTGCCAGGAAAGCGGCCCCGTAGCGCTCGAGCTTGACCGGCCCGACGCCGGGCACCGCGAGCATCTCGTGCGGTGTGCGCGGCCTCGACTCGGCCATGGCGCGCAGCACCGCGTCGCTGAAGACGATGTACGCGGGAACGCCTTCGGCGTCGGCGAGTCGCCTGCGCAGCGCGCGCAGGCGCTCGAACGTCGTGGCGTCGGCCGGGAGGGCCGCGCGCTCGCGGGCGGCAAAGAGAGCGGGACCCGCGCCCGCCTTCGCGAAGCTGCGCGCCGGCGCCGTCGCGATCAGCGACTCGATGCCGCGGCCGAGGCAGACGTCGCAGCTCGCCCCGCACGGCTCGATGGTCTCGTCGAAGTAGCGCGCGAGCGCGAGGTGGCGGCAGGCCCCGCCGTCCGCGAGCCGGAACATCTCGACCGTCTTGCGCCGCGTCTCGGCCCGTACCTCCGGATCCTCGATCTCGGAAAGGAACGCGTCGTAGCCCATCACGTCGGCCCACGAGTAGTGGAGCACGCAGTCGCTCGCGAGCCCGTCGCGCCCGGCGCGGCCGATCTCCTGGGTCCAGGCCTCGATGCTGCGCGGCATGTCGCGGTGGATCACGAACCGCACGTTGCTCTTGTCGATCCCCATCCCGAACGCGACCGTCGCGACCACGACGTCCAGCTCGTCGCGCGCGAACGCGTCCTGGGTGCGCGCACGCTCCTGGTCGCCGAGCCCGGCGTGGTAGGGGCGGGCCCGCACGCCGTGGCGCTGCAGCCACTCGCTCGTCGCCTCCACCGACTTGCGGCTCAGGGCGTAGACGATCCCGCTCTCGCCCCCGCGCTTGCGGACGATGCCGAGGATGTCCTTGCGGGTCTCGCGCCCGGCGCCCTTCTTCTGCACCGTGATGCGGAGATTGGGGCGGAAGAACGAGCCGCGATAGCCCGCCGGCTTCTGCATCCCGAGCTGGCGGATGATGTCGCCCGCGACGCGCCGCGTCGCGGTGGCGGTGAGCGCCAGCACCGGCGCGCCGAGCTCCTGCCCGAGCCCCTGGAGCCGGCGATAGGCGGGGCGGAAATCGTGCCCCCAGTGGCTGATGCAGTGCGCTTCGTCCACCACCATCAGGCTCACGCGGCTCTCCGCGATGATCGCGCGCAGCGAGCCGTCGAGCGCCTCGGGGGCGACGTAGAGCAGCTCCAGCTCGCCGCGCCTCAGGGCAGCGAGCCGGAGGCGGCGCTCCTCGAAGGGGATGGTGGAGTTGAGCACCGCGGCGCGGAAGCCGTAGCGGGCCAGCGCGTCGACCTGGTCCTTCATCAGCGAGATGAGCGGCGAAATCACGAGCACCGGCCCGGCGAGCATGCGAGCCGGGATCTGGAAGGTGAGCGACTTCCCCGAGCCGGTCGGCATGATCGCGATGCAGTCGCGGCCGGTGAGCACCGCCTCCATGACCTCGCGCTGCCCGGGGCGGAACTCCCGGTAGCCGAAGACGCGCTCCAGCACCTGCTGGGGATCGGCGAGTCGGGCGGGGACGGCCGGGGTCGCGGCGGGTTCGAGCATGGTCCCTCCCTGGACGGGGGCGCGTGAACGGAAGCGCACGATAGCCGAAATCGCGGCGGGACGCTCGGGAACGGGAGGGCGCGGCCTCGTGAGGCACGGTGCCGCGTCAAGGGGCGCAGCGCCGGACGCGGTCCGCTGCGCCCCGACCCGTGCACCGCCCGCGGCGATGCGTACGGGATCGAACACTTCGGCCGCCGTGAACGATCCGTGCCACGCGCTGCATCCCCGCTCGTTTCCAACCACTTCGCGCTCGGCAACCCGGTCATACGCCATCGGCACGGCCCTTGATGCTCCCGGCGCGTCCGCAGCGGCGGTGCGCGGGAATGCAATCTCACACGCCGCCGCAGATCGCGACTCGGCGCCACCATCGCGCGCGAGCCACGGCGACCGGAGGAGCTTGTATGTCGCATCGCAGATCGCATCCCGTCGGCGCCATCGCGGCCGTGCTCGCCGCCTCCGGCTTCCTGGCGGCGTCCCCGGCGCGCGCCGCCGCGCCCTCGGCTTCGGTGAGCTACGACTTCCATCGCGGGCCGACGGGAGAGGAGACCCGGTCGGCGGCGGCGCTCGCGGGGCTCTCGTTCGAGTCGGGGGACATCGTGCTGGGCGGCCTGCGCTTCGACGACGACCTGATCGGCGCGGGCCTCGGCCTCGTCTCGGGCGGGAGCGTTCGCCTCGCGGACGGGACCGGCGTGCGCGCACTCGGCAGCCGGTTCATCGGCGACGACGGGTATCGCGGGTGGCGGCTCAAGGCCGGGCCCGAGTGGAGCCTCGCCGGAGGCTCGCTCTGGATCTTCTACCAGCACGATTCGAGCAACCTCGCCGACGACTCCGACGGTGGCGCGGGCGAGATGACCGTGCCGGTGTCGCCCGCGTGGTCCGTCAAGCTCGGCGGCTCGTATGGCCGGAGCGGCGCGGCGACGGGTTGGGCCGCATCGCTGGGCGCGGCGTGGATGATCATCCCGCACCTCGAGCTCTCCGGCGACGCGGGCCTGGCCAACAATTCCCCGGGCGCATCGGCGGGCCCCGCCGGGCGCTCGACGATCCTCGGCGGACTCCTGGGCCGCGACCGCGCCGCGAGCCGCTCCGAGCCCGTGGCCGAGGCCGGCACCACAGCCTCCCTGGCTCTCCGTTTCACCCTGCCCTGAGAAGTCCGCACGTCGCGGACGGAAGGAGGTACCTATGAAGAGCAGAATCAGCTTTGGGATCCTGATGGCTATGGTGCTCGGCACGATGCCGTGCGGCGCGGCGCAGGCCGGCGCCCAGGCCGCGGGCCAGGCGGAGGGAACCGCGACCGCCAGCGCCGCGCTCGACAAGAACAAGCCGGCGGCCCAGGCCAGCGCCGAGGCCGATGCGAAGGCCAAGGCGGAGGCGCGGGCGCGGATCGATGCGATCCTGCAGCGCGGAGCCAGGACCTCGGCGCGGGCGCGAGCCAACGCGGTCGCGAAGCTCGAGGAGACGGCGCGGGAGGTGGACGCTCACGCCGCGACCCAGGGCGACGCCAAGATCGCGGAGCGCTTCGCCGCGGAATTCGGCACGAGCGCCGAGGCGTTGCTGGCGGAGAAGCAGGGCCTGGGCGAGTCGTGGGGCGAGCTGATGATCGCTCACACCCTGCTCGCCAGCGCGGGACCCGGGCTCACGATCGAGCAGCTCTTCGAGATGCGCGGGGACGCGGGCTGGGGCGTGATCGCGGCCGGGCTGGGCTTCAAGCTCGGCGAGGTGGTGAGCGCGGTCAGGGCGGAGAGCCGCGTCGCGCTCGGCCTGGTGCGGGCCGACGGCAAGGTCGCCGCGGTTCACGGATCCGGCGCGCGGGCCGACGGCTCGGCCGGCGCGGGCGTCCGGGGCGGCGCATCCGGCGTCGGCGTGGGTGTCGGCGCGGAGACGGGCGTCGGCGTGGGGCTGCGCGTCAAGCCCTAGATGGTTGCGGCACCTGCATGAAGGCACGGGTGCCCCTCGCGGGCGCCCGTGCCGCTTCCGTCTCGGCGCCCGGCAGTCACGCCGGGCGCCGTGTTGCCGCAACTCATTGCAACCTCTTCTCGAGCCTCGGCGTAGGCCCGGACGAAATCTGTTCGGTCCACACCGCCTTGACACGCATCGAAAGCCCCGTCATGCACTCCGCCCTGGGGGAGATTTCTGTCATCGACGCCGAGTCGGTGGCGAGCGTCCTTTCCGAGATCGCCAACCTGGCGGCGGAGACGCTCGAGCTCCAGGACGTCTTCGGCCGCGTGGGGAACGCCGTCCGCCGGGTGATCCCGTTCGACAACATGGGCGTGGTGCGCATCGTGGACGGCGACCACCTCGTACTCCACGCCACCACCGTCCCGTGCGAGGACGTGGTCTGCAAGTCCTCCGGCCCGATGCCCCTCACCGCCTGGTCGCCGCGCTGGCGTCCCAACGCCGGGCCGATGCGCCGGATCGACGACGGCCCGGCCGAGCTCGATCCGACGTACCCCATGGATGCCGAGGTGCTCAAGCGCGGGTTCAAGTCCGGGCTGTGGGAGCCGTTCCGGCGCGGGGACACGTTCGTGGGCGGGGTGTGGCTGTGCTCCGACGTCACCCACGCCTTCGACGAGTCCCACCAGCAGGTGCTGCGCCCGATCGCGGCGCTCCTCGGCTCCGCCGTGGAGCACTGGCGCCTGTGGGACACCGAGCGCCGCCGCCGCGAGCGCCTCGACAAGGTCGAGAGCCTGCTCGCCACGCTCGCCGAGTCGCTCGACGTGAGCGCGGTCTTCGCGCAGCTCTCGGCCGGCATGAAGCCGATCCTTCCCCACGACGCGATGGCGCTAACCGAGCTGGATGTGCGCGAGCGGACGATCCGCCTCGCCGCGTTCGCGGGCGAACGCGACGCGCCGCTGCCGAAGGACCCGGTGAAGCTCACCGAAGAGGAGCTGGAGCGCCGCATCGACTTCGAGATCCTCCACGACATCCAGGCGCAGCTCACGCCCGACACCGAGCGCCAGCGCCTCATCCTGTCGTCGGGCCTGCGCTCGTGGCTGCGTGTTCCGCTCCTGCTGTCGGGGGAGGTCAAGGGCGGGCTGAGCTTCTTCCACCGCGAGCCCTCGCGCTTCGACTGGGAGGACGCCGAGGTGGCGCGGCGGCTGGCGGACCGCATCGCCCTGGTGCTGATCCACAGGGAGCTCGCCGAGGAGGCCCGAGTCGCCGCCGAGTCCAAGGAGCGCGCCGAGCGGCTCGAGGCGCGGGTGGAGACGCTCGCGCGCGAGCTCGAGTCGCGCGACCGCAGCCGGGTGATCGGGGTCTCGCGCTCGTGGAAGGACTCGCTGCGCCAGGTCGGGCGGGTGGCGGCCTCGGAGACCACGGTGCTGATCACCGGCGAGTCGGGGACCGGCAAGGAGGTGGTCTCGAGCCTCATCCACCAGGGCTCGGCCCGCGCCGGCAAGCCGTTCATCGCCATCAACTGCGCCGCGCTCCCCGAGCAATTGCTCGAGTCGGAGCTGTTCGGCCACGAGAAGGGCGCCTTCACCGGTGCGATCGCCACCAAGATCGGCCGCATCGAGCAGGCCGAGGGCGGCACGCTGTTCCTCGACGAGATCGCCGAGATGAGCCCCGTCGTGCAGGCGAAGTTCCTGCGGCTGCTTCAGGAGCGGGAGTTCCAGCGGGTGGGAGGGACGCGCGTGCTGAAAGCCGACGTCCGCGTGATCGCGGCGACCAACCGGGACCTGGCGGCGGCGATTGCCCAGGGGCAATTCCGGGAGGACCTCTACTACCGGCTGAACGTGTTCGAGATCCAGGTCCCGCCGCTGCGCGCGCGAGGGGAGGACATCCTGCCCCTGGCCGAGGCGTTCGTGGAGGACCTGGGAAAGACGATGGGGCGCCCCGCGGCCGGAATCTCCCGCGACGCGCGGGAATGGCTGCTCGCCTATCTGTGGCCGGGGAACGTTCGCGAGCTGCGCAACGCCATCGAGCGGGCGATCCTCCTTTGCGACGGGGGCCTCATCAGCCACGAGCACCTTCCAGCCGCCATCGGCC
>DASXQT010000056.1:0-48275 GCA_036507005.1 Candidatus Eiseniibacteriota bacterium | reverse complement strand
GCCAGGAGCGAGGCGGAGCCATGGATGGCGGAGCCGAGCGGGCGCCGGGGAACGGCCCCGCCCCGCCCCTCGTGCCCCCGCCCTGGCTCAGTTACGCGCGCTCGAGCAGCATCGCGATGCCCTGGCCGCCGCCGATGCAGGCCGAGGCAATGCCCCAGCGCTTGCCGCGCTTCGCCAGCTCGAGCAGCAGCGTGTAGACCAGCCGCGTGCCGGTGGCGCCCAGCGGGTGCCCGAGGGCGATCGCGCCCCCGTTCACGTTGACCCGGTTGCGATCCAGCCCCAGCTCCTTCTCGACCGCCAGGAACTGGCCCGCGAACGCCTCGTTGATCTCGAACAGGTCGACCTGGTCGAGTTTCACGCCGGCGCGCTCGAGCACCTTGCGGATCGCGGGTGCGGGGCCGAACCCCATCACCGAGGGATCCACGCCCACGCTCACCCACCCCCGCACGGTGCCCAGCGGCTTCTTGCCCTGGGCCTTGGCACTCGCGGCGCTGGTCACCACCACGGCCGCTGCGCCGTCCACCACGCCCGAGGCGTTGCCGGCGGTCACGAACGACTCGGGGCCGAAGGCGGGAGGCAGCGCGGCGAGCTTCTCGAGGCTGGTGCTCGGGAACAGGTGATCGTCCTTCTCCACGCTTGCGGTCTTCTTTCCCTGCTTGACCTCGACCGCGACCACCTCCTCGGCGAACCGTCCGTTGGTGTTCGCCTCGTTGCCGAGCCGGTGCGAGCGGAGCGCGAACTCGTCCTGCTGCTCGCGCGTGATCCCGAACTTGCGCGCCAGATTGTCCGAGGTCTGCGCCATGAACAGGCCGCAGTAGCTGTCCCGGAGCGCCACGAACAGCGAGTCCTCGAGCGTCCCGCCGGGGCCGAGCCGCATGCCGGCGCGCGCGCCGCGCAGCACGTGCGGCGCCTGGCTCATGTTCTCCATGCCGCCCGCCAGCACCCACGAGGCCTCTCCGAGCTGGATCATCTGCGCGGCGTTCGCGATGCTCTGGATCCCCGAGCCGCACAGCCGGTTCACGGTGAGCGCCGGGACCTCCTTCGGCACGCCGGCCTTGAGCGCCACGTGGCGCGCGCCGTAGATCGCGTCGCCCGAGGTCTGGAGCGCGTTGCCGAAGACCGTGTGATCGATGCTCTCGGGCGCCACGCCGGCGCGCTCGAGTGCGCCGCGCGCGGCCGCCGCGCCCAGGTCGATGGCCGAGACGGATGCGAGTGCTCCTCCCGGCAGCCCGTCCCCACGCTTGCCGCCGATCCACTCGGCCATGGGGGTGCGCGCTCCGGAGAGAATCACGACCTCTGGAAGTCCATTGCTGGGCACAGGATAGCTCCTTGGATTTGAGTGATTTCGACCGGTGGGCCGGGGCTTCCGCGGAACATTGGGATGCAGGCGCGCGAAGGAGGGATGCGGAGGCCGGAGCGACGCTATCAGAGGGTGCCGGCGTCCTCAAGGCGCGCCGCGCTGCGGCGGCGCACGTCAGGGGCGTGGCCCGGCAGCCCCGACCACGTGGTAGACCCGGTATCCGCCGCGATCGAACACCTTCTCGAACTCCGGATAGGCGCGGCCGAGCACCATCATCTGCACCAGCGCGCGATCGCCCTCGGCGCGGTTGAGCGGCGCGCCCGACAGCACCTTGGCGGCGAACGGCGCGCGGGCGGCGAGCGCAACCGCATAGAGGTGGGTGCTGGGCGGCACCAGCAGCCACGAGGCGCCATGGCGCACGCAGAGCGCGGCGAGCGAGTCCGCCGCCGGCATCAGCGCGGCCTCGGCGAAGTCGACGATGCGGCGCTGGTTCCCGGGGCTCTCGATCAGGCCGTCCATCACGGTCGCGCGCCGCGCGAAGGTCTGCACTTCGTAGCCGTGCTCCCACGGGCCCATCACGATCGCGTTGACCGGCGTGCTGTCGCGCAGGAACGCGAGCGCATCGCCGAGCCCGGGGGCGAGCGCCGGGCGCCGCGAGATCGCGAGCGCCGCCGCGTGCCAGGTCGTGACCGCAGCGCACAGCGCGAAGAGCGCGGCGAGCGCGACCCGCGGGCCGGGCTTGCCCCACGCGCGATCGGCGAGCCGGGCCGCGAGCCCACCGCATGCCACTGCGGTGAGCGGGGCGAGCAGCACCTTGTTGCGCTCGAAGAGCAGCGTGACGAGCGTCATCTCCGCGCACAGCACGGTGAGCAGCGCGGGCGCCGCCGTGAGCGCCGCCATGCCGCGCCGCGAGCCCGCGCCCCACGCGAGCAGGAACGGAGCCGCGAGGAGCCACGGGCCGAGCCACGAGAGCGCTCCGGGCCCGAAGAGCCCGAGCGGGGAGAGCGAGGTCAGCTCCTCGATCCCGAGCGCGAGCGAGGTGATGGGCGGGAGCGCGGGATGCCCTCCGAAGGCGAGCGCGAGCTTGGCCGGCAGGAGCGCGAACATCGGCGCGTACGGGTCGGGCCTGGGGAAGAGCCGCGCCGCGCCCCACCCCGCGCCGAGCGCGAGCGCCAGCACCACGGCGCGCGCCGGCCACCGCGCGCGCCCGGGCACGAGCCACGGGAGCCAGAGCGCGGCGGTCGCGGCCGCCGCCGCGAGCCAGGCGCCGGAGAGCGGGAACGACTGGGCGCGCAGCCAGGGCACGAGCAGGAAGAGCGGCGTGGAGAGCCCGACCACCACGGTGAACCCCTCGCGGACCTCGCGCGTCGCCCCGCGCCACGCCGTCCATGCGAGCGCGAACGACAGCTCGGCGAACGGCATCAGCAGCGCCACGCGCCAGCACGCGACCGCGGTGACCAGAGCCAGCGCGGCGAGCGCCGAAGAGCGCAGCGCGCGCAGGCGGTCGGGCGCGGCGAGCGCGTGGAGCAGGAACGCGACGTGCACGGTCACGAGCAGCGTGCCGAGCGCGTCGTAGCGGAGCCACCACGCGTGACTGCGGTGGAGGTGCGCCGGGATCACGGCGGCCACCAGCGCAGCCGCGGCCGCGGCGTCGGCGTGCGCGAACACCGCGCGGGCGGCGAAGAAGGCGGGCAGGACGATCAGCGCGCCCGCGAGCGCGGTGAAGAGCAGTGCGTGGAAGCGCGCGTCGCGCCGATCGAGCGGCGCGAGCGCGCGGTGGAACGCGGCGGCGGCGTGGTAGAGCCCGGTCGGGAGCAGCGCTCCGATCGCGCGCCCCTCGGGCGCCTCGCACATCCGGTCGATCGCGGGTGTGCGGCCGTGGGCCACGACCTCCTCGATCATGCGCAGGTGGAAGGCCGAGTCGGCCGCGAGCTCGCCGCCCGGCCAGGCCGCGAGCGGGGCGAGGCGCAGCGCGAGCGCGATCGCGAACGCGAGCGCGAGGACCGCCGCCGCGCCCGCGCCGGGCCACGTCGCCCGCGGCGGGCTCCTGCCCCCGGACGCCGCGGGCGCCGGGCCGCGCCCGTGATAGTCTCCGCGCTTCGGCCGCATGCTCGTGGCACTATCCGCGCCGTCCCGGGCCAGTTCAAGTGAGGCGCCGCCGCGTTGAAGTCCCGCACCGACTATCTGGTGATGAACCTGCCGTCGCGCCGCGGGTTCGCGAACATCACGCCCGACGTCGAGCGCGTGGTGAGCGAGAGCGGCGTCCAGGAGGGGATGGTGCTGGTGAACGCCATGCACATCACGGCCAGCGTCTTCATCAACGACGACGAGAGCGGGCTCCATCGCGACTACGAGCAGTGGCTGGAGAGGCTCGCGCCGCACGCGCCCCCATCGCAGTACCGGCACAACGACACCGGGGAGGACAACGCCGACGCCCACCTCAAGCGCCAGGTGATGGGACGCGAGGTGGTGGTGGCAGTGACGAAGGGGAAGCTCGACTTCGGGCCGTGGGAGCAGATCTTCTACGGCGAGTTCGACGGCCGCCGCAAGAAGCGGGTTCTGATCAAGGTGATCGGGGAGTAGGCGCCATGAAGAGAGATCGGCGGGCCCGCGGCGCGGGCGGGGGCGAAGTTCGTACTAGGCGAGCGGCGGCCGCAGGGCGCGCGGGCGCTGCCGCCGGGGCGCGGCGCGCGGCGCCGGCAGGAAGCGGGAGCGCGAGAGCCGCCGGGGCGCCGCGCGCGGCGCGGGCGGGCGCGGGTCCGGGCACGACGACCGCGCACGCGGCTCCGCGCGGCATCGTGATCCGCGCCGCGCGGCGCGACGACATCGATCGCCTGTGGGGGCTGGTCCAGGGGCTGGCGGTCTACGAAAAGCTCGAGCACCGCGTCACCGGTTCCCCCGAACGGCTCGCCGAGCATCTCTTCGGCGCGCGGCACTTCGTCGACTGCCTGGTGGCGGAGGAGGGCGAGGCGCTCGTCGGGTGCGCGATCTACTACCCCATCTACTCCACGTTCCGCACCCAGCCCATGCTGTGGCTCGAGGACCTGTTCGTCACGCCGAGCCAGCGGGGGCGCGGGCTGGGCCGCGCGCTGATGCGCGCGACCGCGCGCGAAGCCGCGCGCCTCGGCTGCTGGAAGCTCTCGTGGGCCGTGCTCGAGTGGAACGAGCCCGCGATCGGCTTCTACGAGTCGCTGGGTGCGATGCGCGACGAGGGCGGCTGGTACGTGTACCAGTTCGACGAGGCGAGGCTCAGGGAGATCGACGGGGAGTAGCCGGGCCAGGCGTCAACGGCCGCGCGCCGCGAGCGCCCTCAGGCAGGTCGCGAGGCTCTCCGGCAGCGGCTCCGCGAGCAGGCGCGCGATCAGGCCGCGGTCCGCGCCGTGCGCTTCGAGCCAGCGCATGAGCAGGTCGGACTTCGCCGCCCGGCCGAGCAGCGCGTAGGCCGCGGCCCATGCCTCCGGGCTCCCGAGCGGGACGCCCTCGGCGCGCCGACTCACCACGGTGGGGATGCGAACCACGCCGTCGCCCGAGCGGATCGCGAAGCCGCAGATGACCTCGATCGCCCCGCCCGCGAGCCGGAGCTTGTGGTCGGCATGGATGCCCGAGTGACCGAGCCGCTCGACATCGATCCCGGCGAGCGCCCGCGCCACCTCGTCGGGTCCGCTCTCGGTGGTGAGGTCCCAGTCGCGCGCCTCGGTCGTGAGCCCGAGCGCGCCGAGCAGGCCGCTCCCGCCCAAGGCCACGACCAGCCCCGCGCCCTCGAGCCGCCCCACGGTGTCGAGCAGCGGCGCCGAGGGGGGAGCGGACTTCAAGTGAAACATGAAGTCGGATCCTATCTCCGGAGGAGCCGGCCGATGGCGCTCGTGCTCATGCGTTGCTCCTCATGTATGCACCGCCGCCCCGCGTCACTCGGCGGCGCGCACCGCCTCGGTCGCGCCCTCGACGAGCTGCTCGTGCAGCGCGCCGGCCAGCTCGGCGAGCGCCTCGCCGGCGTCCGCGGGCGCCGCCATGTGGCGGGCCGCGGCCTCGCCCAGCCGCCGCGTCACCGTGGCGGCGCCCGAGGCGCCGCCTTCCTGGCCGATCGCGCCGTACTCGGCGTAGCGCTCCGCGACCCGCGCGCGCCGCTCGGCGGCCGCGACCGGATCGGCGGCGTCCGCGAGCGCGCTCTCGTGCAGCGACTCGATCGCGGCTCCGGTCTCGCGGTTGAACCCGCCGGCCGCGACCAGGCCGCGCACGCAGGCGTAGAGCGAGAAGCACTCCCATTCCGCGCGGGCCCGCTCGCGCACGCCGCCGTCTGGGCCCGCGGGCAGGGCGCCGGACTCCTCGAGGTCGCGGAACAGGCGCGGCGACACCTGGCGGTGGAACTCGGCGAGCGCGCGGCCGCGGCGCGCGGGATCGTGGATCATCGCCCCGCCCGTCAGCTCTCGAGCAGCTCCCGCGCGCGCTCGGTGGCGCGCACCACCGCCTTGATGAGCGTGACGCGCAGCCCGCCTTCCTCGAGCTCGAGGATGCCGTCGATGGTGCAGCCCGCGGGCGTGGTCACCAGGTCCTTGAGCTTGGCCGGGTGCTCGCCGGTCTCGAGCACCATGGCGCCCGAGCCGAGAACGGTCTGGGCCGCGAGCTGGGTCGCGACGTCGCGCGGCAGGCCCATCTTGACGCCGCCCTCGGCCAGCGACTCGATGACGATGTAGATGAACGCCGGCCCGCTCGCCGAGAGCCCGGTCACGGCGTCCATGTGCTTCTCGTCCACGGTCACGGTGCGGCCCACGGCGCCGAAGATCGAGCGCGCGATCTCCAGGTGCTCGGGCTTCGCGTGCGCCCCGGGCGAGACCGCGGTCATGCCGCGCTTGAGCAGCGCGGGGGTGTTGGGCATGGCGCGGATCACCGGGACCGCGTGCTCGAGGTGCTTCTCGATGAAGGCGGTGCTCACCGAGGCCGCGACCGAGATCAGGATCTGGGGCGGCGCGAGCGCGCCGCCGATCTCGGCGAGCACCACCGGCACCTGCTGCGGCTTGACGGCCAGCAGCACCAGGTCGGCGCCGCGCACCGCCTCGAGGTTGCTCGCCGCCCCGCGCACGCCGAGGTCGGAGCGCAGCTTGTCCACGCGCTCCGCGTGTGCGGCGGTCACGGTGACGCGCGCGGCCTTCACCGCGCCGGCGTCGAGCAGCCCGCGGATCAGGGTCTCGCCGAGCTTGCCCGCGCCCAGCACCGCGAGCGAGCGGTCGTTCAGCATCGTGGTGCCTCCTCCGGCGGCCGGCGCCCCCGGCGCCGCGCCCGAGGGCGTGGCCGGGAACGCAGGGCTACGACGGCGGGTTCGTGCTCCAGTCGTAGAAGCCGCGCCCGGTCTTGCGCCCGTGGCGGCCGGCCAGCACCATGCGCCTGAGGAGCGGCGGCGGCGCGAAGCGCGCCTCCTTGAACTCGTCGAACATGATCTGGGCGATGTAGTAGGTGGTGTCGAGCCCCACGTAGTCGCCGAGGAAGAGCGGCCCCATGGGGTAGCCGCAGCCGAGCTTCATGGCGTTGTCGATGTCGTCCCGGCTCGCGAGCCCCTGCTCGTAGACCCGCACCGCGTCCAGCATGTAGGGGACGAGCAGGCGGTTCACCACGAACCCGGTGGAGTCGCCGACGGTGACCACGGTCTTGCCGATCGCGCGGCACCAGGCGCTCGCGTCGTTCACCGCCTCCGGCGAGGTCGCGAGCGTCTTCACCACCTCGACCAGCTTCATCAGCGGCACGGGATTGAAGAAGTGGAGCCCGAGGAAGCGCTCGGGCCTCTTGGTCGCGGTCGACATCTCGGTGATCGAGAGGCTCGAGGTGTTCGAGGCCAGCACGGTCCCGGGCTTGCAGATCCGGTCGAGCTCGGCGAACAGCTCCTTCTTCAGGGTCAGGTTCTCGACCGCGGCCTCGATCACGAGGTCGCAGTCGGCGAGGTCCTCGAGCCGCACGGTGCCCTGGAGGTGGGCGAGGGTCTTCTCCATGTCGGCAGCGGTGAGCTTGCCCTTGTCCACCCCGCCCTGCAGGAACTTGCGGATCGAGCCAAGGCCCTTCTCGAGGAGCTGCGGCGAGACCTCGCGCACCACGGTCGGGAACCCGGCCTGGGCGCTCACCTGCGCGATCCCGCTCCCCATGAGCCCACACCCCACCACGCCCACATTGCGAATTGCCATGAAGCGCGCCTCCGGTTGAACGCTCGTGAGTTGCGTCGAGGGCCGGGCGCAGAATAGGGGAGGGGTGTGCAGGCGGCAAGACGTGCGAGCCCCGAGCGCTTGACCGGTCGAAGAGGCCGGGTCTAGCTTCGCGCGATTGCTTCCCCGCTGCGGGGCCCCGGGCCCCGTGGGACCTGAGAGCCGCAGAGGAGAAAGCCAATGAACCCCAGCCCCCGTACGCCGTTCCGCGCGCTCGCGACCGCCTTCGCCTGCGCGCTTTGCGCCGCGACCGCGGGCGGGCAGCCCGCGTCGCCTCCCGCTCCCGGACCGTCCCAGGTGGTCACCGGGACGGTGTGCAGGAGCGATGCGGAGGCCGGCACGCTCGATCTCCTGACCGGGACCGGCCACGCATTGCGCATCATCCACGTGCGGCTCGCCGCCGACGTGAAGGTGAAGGGCCGCGGCGCCACAGCGGTCACGGCGCTCGCGCCCGGCGCGGTGTGCCGGGTGGAGTGCAGCCACGCCGGGGCGGCGGTGACCGCCTATCTCGTGGAAGTGCTCGAGGCCGCACCGTCGAGGTCGCAATGAAGGCCGCCGCCCGCGCGCTCATCGCGCTCTCCGTCCTGAACGCCATCGTCGGGGCGTCGTCGTGCCCTCCGCCTCCCAAGCCCGGCGATCCGCTGCGCGGCCTCGCGGCCGGCGAGCTCGACCGCTTCCGCAAGGGCCAGGAGGTGTTCGAGCGCACGTTCACCGCCGAGACCGGGCTCGGCCCCCTCTTCAACGCCGACGCCTGCGGCGAGTGCCACGAGGATCCGGTGCTCGGCGCGGCCGGCGACGAGGTCGAGCTGCACGTCGCCGCGCTCAGGCCCGACGGCTTCTGCGACCCGCTCGCCGATTCGGGCGGGCCGGTGATCCAGCAGAAGGTCACGCCCGCGCTCGAGCAGGCGCTCGGCATCGACCGCGAGCCGGTGCCGGCGACGGCGACCGGGCGGGCGAGCCGCAGCACGCCCTCGGTGCTCGGCTTCGGCCTGCTCGACGCCGTGCCCGACCGGGAGATCCTCTCCCGGGCCGACCCCAGGGACCGCGACCACGACGGCATCTCGGGCCGGCCGAACCGCTTCTTCGACGGCCGGCTGGGACGCTTCGGGCGCAAGGCGCTGGTTCCCACGCTGCGCGAGTTCAACGCGGGCGCCTTCACGATCGAGATGGGCATCACCACGCCGGCCACGCCGGCGGAGGAGACGGTCGCCGGCCGGCCGCTCCCGGCGGGCGTGGATCCCACCCCCGAGCCCGAGCTCTCGGAGGAGGACCTGGGGCTCGCGGACGACTTCGTGCGCTTCTCGGCGCCGCCGCTCCCCCTGCCGCTCGATCACGAGGGCGAGCGCGGCAAGCTCGTCTTCGGATCGATCGGCTGCGCTTCGTGCCACACGCCGAGCCTGTCGACCGGGCAGAACAAGGTGCGGGCCCTGAGCTACAAGCGGGTGGACGCGTACACCGACCTGCTGCTCCACGACATGGGTCCGGAGCGCGCCGACATCTGCCTGGGCCTGGCCCAGCCTTCCGAGTTCCGCACCGAGCCCCTGATGGGCCTCCGGCTCAAGAAGACCTTCATGCACGACGCCGCGGCCACGACGGTCGAGGAGGCCATCGAGCTGCACGGGGGGGAGGCGACCGCCGCGCGGAACAAGTTCCGGCGGCTCGGCCCGCGCGAGCGCTCGGCGCTCCTCGAGTTCCTGAGCGCGCTGTAATCGAGATCCGGGCCGTGAACCCTTCGGTGCTCGAGTCCCTCGTGCTCGAAGGCACGACCCGGATCGTGCTCCTCGTCCTCGACGGGCTCGGCGACCTGCCGAACGAGGGGCATCGCGGCCAGACGCCGCTCGAGGCGGCGCGGACGCCGAACCTGGACGCGATCGCGAAAGGCTCGGCGCTCGGCCGCCTCCAGCCGGTGGGGCCGGGCATCACGCCCGGCAGCGGGCCCGGACACCTCGCGCTCTTCGGCTACGACCCGATCGAGCACACCGTCGGCCGCGGCGTGCTCGAGGCGCTGGGGGCGGGCATCTCGCTCCGCCCGGGCGACGTCGCGGCGCGCGCCAACTTCTGCACCGTGGACCCTTCCGGCGTGGTGACCGACCGCCGCGCGGGGCGGATCGCGACCGAGGAGTGCGCGCGCCTGGTCCGGAAGCTCGCCGCCGAGGCGCGCATCGAGGACGTCGAGATCGTGCTCGAGCCCGGCATGGGCCATCGCTTCGTCGCCGTGCTGCGCGGCCCGGGGCTCGCGGGCGAGGTGAGCGACGCCGATCCCCACCGCGAGGGCAAGCCGGTCCCCGCCGCGCGCGCCCTCGCCGCGTCGCCGGCGGCGGAGAAGGTCGCGCGCGTGGTGAACGCGTTCGCCGAGAAGGCGCGCCTGGCGCTCGCGGGCGAGAAGGTCGCGAACGGGGTGCTGCTGCGCGGGCTCTCGTCGCGTCCCGCCTTCCCCGGCTACCGCGAGCGCTTCAAGCTCCGCGCCGCGGCGATCGCCGCCTATCCGATGTATCGTGGGGTGGCGGAGCTGGCGGGCATGGAGGTGGTCCCGGCCGGCGAGACCCCGGGGGACGCGTTCGCCGCCGCGGCCGCGCGCTGGCGCGACCACGACTACTTCTTCATCCATGTGAAGGGCACCGACATGGCGGGGGAGGACGGGAACTTCGGGGCCAAGGTCGAGGTGATCGAGGCGGTGGACCGCGTGCTCCCGTCGCTGCTCGCGCTCGAGCCCGACGTGCTCTGCATCACCGGCGACCACTCGACCCCGGTGCCGGCCCGCGGCCACACCTGGCACCCGGTCCCGGTGCTGGTGCGCGCGCCGCTCGCCGGCGCGGACGGCGCGCCGCGCTTCCACGAGAAGGCGGCGCGCCTCGGGAGCCTCGGCCTGCTCGCGAGCCGGGACCTGATCGCGATCCTGCTGGCGAACGCCGGCCGCCTCGACAAGTACGGAGCCTGAACGATGAGACGAATCGCCGCCCCGCTCGCCGCCCTGGTCCTGGCGCTCTCCCCCGCGCCCGGTCTCGCCCAGCTTCCGGTCACGATCGACCAGGAGCTCTTCCCGTTCCCCGGCGCCCGCGAATCGCCGGGCTCCGCGATCTCGGCCGGCATGGCGCTCGCCGACCGCTGGCTCGGGGAGGAGCCGTTCGCGAACCCCGCGGCGTCGCGTCCCTGGACGCTGGTGGTCGCGCCGGCGCTGCTCCACATGAGCCGGCAGGACCTGCGCGCCGACCACCGGAACTACCAGGAGACGAGCGCGTTCTTCGACGCCGCGGGCGGGTGGCTCGGCCTCGAGCTCGGGCGGCTCGGGCTCTCGCTCTACTCCTACCAGCCGGTGGTGCGTCTCGAGGACAACGCGTTCCAGCGCGGGCCGGTGCTCAACCCGACCGGGTCGGTGAAGAGCAGCAGCGACGCGCGCGAGGTGCGCTCGGGGGTCGCGCTCTCCTACGGCACGGGCCCGGTGCGCGCCGGCGTGGCGGGCGAGTGGGCCCACCGCGCGGACCACTACGAGCGCACCGAGCAGACCGGCGGACCTGCGTCGGGCACCTACACCGCGGACTTCTCCGGCGACGCGGCGGGGGCCCAGGCCGGCGTGCGCGTGGTCCTCGGCGAGGGCCCGGGCGCGATGACCGTGGGCGCTTCGCTCCGGTATCTCGCGGAGCTGGAGGTGACGGGGGACGAAACCATCGCAGTCGCCACGGGCACCACCACGAGCCCGATCTCGGCCACCCGCGCGAGCGGCTGGGAGGGAGGCTTCACCGCGAGCTACGCGGTCACCGACGCGTTCCGGTGGTTGATCGCGGCCGGGGGCCGCGGCGCGCAGGACTGGAAGGGCTTCGGCGTCCGGCGCGGTCAGGGCGCCGAGTGGAAGCTGGCGGGCGAGTACCACGACCGCCGCGATCCGTGGACGGTGCGGTTCGGCTTCGGCCAGGATCAGGAGACGGAGGTGGCCGAGTCGCGCGCCGGGACGGCCGCGGTCGGCGTCGGGCTGCAGCTCGAGAGCACGCGGGTCGACTTCGGCGTCGTGCACCGCAGCTTCAAGCGCCATGACCATCCCGCCTCCTCCGACGACCGCCTCGTGCTCGGACTGACGCAGCGATTCTGAAGCGGGGCGCGCGAAGCGCCCCGGTGCGCGGCGCTCGCTCCGCGCGAACCGTGCTATACTCCGAAACGATTGCATCGCCATTCACGCCATGCGCGCCGGGGCGAGTCACCAGGCGCCGGCTGAGCGGCCGGCGTCCCCTGAGCCCGGGCGTGCCGGTGCGGCGAGCCGACATGCGAGAGTGGCGGAACTGGCAGACGCGCTGGATTTAGGATCCAGTGGGGAAACTCGTGGGGGTTCAAATCCCCCCTCTCGCACTGAACTCCTCCACGGGGGCTCGCCCCACCACGCCGGGATTGCCCGAAGCATGAACCTATCGGTCCGTTCCACGGGAAGCTGGCAGCACGCGCTCGACATCGAGGTGCCGGTCGAGGAGGTCGAATCACGCCTCGACGAAGTCGCGCGGCAGATCCAGCGGCGCGCGAGCCTGCCAGGCTTCCGCCCCGGGCGCGTGCCGCTCGAGCTGGTGCGCCACCATTTCGCCGACCGCGTGGAGCGGGAGTTCATCGAGAGCTTCGTGCCGCGCATCGCCTCCGAGGCGGTGGACCAGGCCCGCCTCGATCCCGTGATCCCGCCGGTGGTGCGCAACCTGCGCTTCACGCCCGGCCAGCCGCTGCGTTTCGAGGTGGCGGTGGACGTGCGGCCCGAGATCGAGGCCCGCGACTACCGGGGCCTGCCGGTGCGGCGCCGCCCGCACGTGGTGGACGAGGCCGCGGTGGAGCGGGCGCTGAACGAGCTGCGCGAGGAGTCGGCGGTCTACGTGGACCTCGACCGCGAAGCGCGGCGCGGGGACGTCGTGCTGGTCGACTCGACCCGGCTCGACGCCGTCGGCCGCCGTCTCGCGGGCTCGCGCCTCAAGGGGCGGCGCATCCCGCTCGGCGCGCCGGACGTGATGCCGGACCTGGAGAACGGGCTGCTCGGCTCGGTGGCGGGGCAGGAGCGCACCCTGGAAATCCGCTATCCCGCCGAGTATCCGGTCCGGGAGCTGGCCGGGCAGACGGCGCGCTACGTGGTGCGAATCCGCAAAATCCAGGAAAAGAAGCTCCGCGATTTGGACGATACCTTCGCCCGAGAGGTCTTCCGCGTCGAGTCGATGGAGGAGCTGCGCTCGCGGGTGCGGCTCAGCCTCGAAGGGGAGGACCGGGTGCGCATCCAGCGCGAGGTCGAAGGTGCGATCACGGACGAGCTGATCCGCCGCAACACCTTCGATCTGCCCGAACGGCTGGTGGGCTACATGCTCGACCGCGTGATCGCGGAGGCGGCGGGGGACGGGACGCCGGACGACAAGCTGCGCGCCGAGCTCGAACGGCGCTATCGTCCGGACGTCGAGCGCTCGCTGCGCCGTGAGATCCTGCTCGGCGCGGTCGCGCGGCAGGAGGGGCTCGAGGTGAGCGAGGACGACGTGGCGCGCGAGATCGAGCGCATGGTCCAGGCCGATCCGCCGCGGGCGGCCCGGGTGCGGGCGCGGTACCAGAGCGCGGACCGCCGCCGGGCGCTGCGCGAGTCGCTGCTCGAGCGCAAGGCGCTGGACTGGCTGATCAACGCGGCGGAGGTTCGAGAAGAGGTCGCCAGCGAGTCCAGGCTCGTCGTTCCGGCGAGGGGCTAGTCGAGTTCACAGAGGAAGGAGCCGAAGTCCATGGGCTACATGCCCTTCGTGATCGAGCAGACGGGGCGCGGCGAGCGCTCCTATGACATCTTTTCGCGGCTGCTCAAGGACCGCATCATCTTCATCGGCACCCCGATCGACGACAACGTCGCGAACCTGGTGATCGCGCAGATGATCTTCCTCGAGGGCGAGGATCCGGATCGCGACATCAACCTCTACATTCACAGCCCCGGGGGGATGGTGACGGCGGGGCTCGCGATCTACGACACCATGCAGTTCGTCAAGCCCGACGTGGCGACGCTCTGCATGGGGCAGGCGGCGAGCATGGGCGCGGTGCTGCTCGCGGCCGGGACGGCGGGCAAGCGGTCGGCGCTCCCGAATTCGCGTATCATGGTGCACCAGCCGCTGGGGGGCACGCAGGGCCAGACCACCGACATCGAGATCTACACCCGCGAGATGGTGAAGATGCGCGAGCAGCTGAACGTGATCCTGGCCAAGCACACCGGCCGGCCGCTGGAGCAGATCGAGAAGGACACCGACCGCAACTACTTCATGTCCGCCGAAGAGGCGAAGACCTATGGGATCGTCGATGAGATCATCCTCAAGCGGCGCTAGCTCCCGGGCCGGAGCGAGGGGGTCGTCGTGAAGAAGCGCATCGCCACGCCCCATCCGATCCGCTGCTCGTTCTGCGGGCGCGGACAGGACGAGGTGGCGCGCCTGGTGTCGGGGCCCTCGGTCTACATCTGCAGCGAGTGCGTCAAGCTCTGCAACGACATCCTCGAGGGCGAGCTCGAGCGCGACCAGCCGGCGGCGGCCGGCGCGCTGCCCAAGCCGGCCGAGATCAAGCGCATGCTCGACGACTACGTCGTGGGGCAGAACCGCGCCAAGAAGACGCTGGCGGTCGCGGTCTACAACCACTACAAGCGCATCTACCAGCAGCCGCCCACGGGCGAGGTGGAGCTCGAGAAGTCGAACATCCTGCTCATCGGCCCGACCGGCACCGGCAAGACCCTGCTCGCGCGCACCCTGGCGCGCTTCCTCAAGGTCCCCTTCGCGATCGTGGACGCGACCAGCCTCACCGAGGCCGGCTACGTCGGCGAGGACGTGGAGAACATCCTGGTGCGCCTGCTCCAGTCGGCGGACTTCAACCTGGTGAACGCCGAGCACGGCATCGTCTACATCGACGAGATCGACAAGATCTCCCGCAAGAGCGAGAACCCGAGCATCACGCGCGACGTCTCGGGCGAGGGCGTGCAGCAGGCGCTGCTCAAGATCCTCGAGGGCACGGTGGCGAACGTGCCGCCCCAGGGCGGGCGCAAGCATCCCCAGCAGAAGTACATCGAGGTGAACACCAAGGACATCCTGTTCGTGTGCGGCGGCGCGTTCGACGGCCTGGAGAAGGTCATCGAGCGCCGGGTGGGGCAGAAGGTGCTGGGCTTCGGCGCCGACATCAAGAGCAAGAAGGAGAAGAACATCGGCGAGCTCATGAGCGTGGTCGAGCCCGAGGACCTCCTGCGCTACGGCCTGATCCCGGAGCTGGTGGGGCGCCTGCCGGTGGTGGGGACGCTCGACTCGCTCGACGAGAACGCGCTGGTCAGCATCCTCACCGAGCCCAAGAACGCGATCACGCGCCAGTACCAGAAGTTCTTCGACATGGAGGGCGTGAAGCGCGACTTCACCGAGGACTCGCTGCGCGCCATCGCCCAGCAGGCGATCAAGCGCGGCACCGGGGCGCGCGGCCTGCGCGCGGTCCTCGAGGAGGCGATGCTGGACGTGATGTACGAGATCCCGTCCCGCGCCGACGTGATCGGCTGCACCATCTCGCGCGAGTGCATCGTGGGCGGGGCCCCGCCGCTCCTCACCTACCGCGGCGAGCGCGAGAAGCGGCGCAAGGAAGCCTAGGGCCGGGGCCCGGCGCACCGTGTCCCCACGCCCGCCCAAGGACCGGCCGCCGCGCGCCGCGCGGCGCGATGTCGGCGACGCCGACCCTCCCCCCCGCGAGATCACCGTGACCGTGGCGCGCGGGGACGAGACCTTCTCCTTCCGCGACCGGCTCCCGCTGCTCCCGCTGCGCGACGTCGTGGTCTTCCCCTACATGACGATCCCGCTCCTCGTCGGGCGGCTGCCCTCGATCAACGCGATCGAGAAGGCGGTGGCCCGCGACCGCATGCTGTTCGTCACCGCCCAGAAGAGCAGCGAGATCGCGGATCCCTCGCACGACGAGCTGTACCGAATCGGCACCGTGGTGCGCGTGCTCCAGCTCTTCCGCCTGCCCGACGGCACGCTGCGCGTGCTGGTCGAGGGCCTGTGCCGCTGCCGGGTGGAGCGCTTCTCGTGGTCGAGCGACTACTACACCGTGAAGCTCGCCCTGCTCGACGAGCCCAGGGCCGGCGGGCCCGAGATCGAGGCGCGGATGCGGCATGTGCTCGCGCTCTTCAACGACTACGTCCACCTCAACCGCCGCGTCCCGGACGAGGTCCTGCTCACCGCCAACAACATCACCGACCCGGTGGCCCTGGCCCACACCGTGGCCGCGCACCTGCAGATCAAGGTGCCGCAGAAGCAGCGCCTGCTGGAGTCGGAGGGGACGCCGGAGCGCATGCGGATGCTGGCCGAGACCCTGGCCGCCGAGCTCGAGATCGTGAAGATCGAGCGCAAGATCGAGGGCCAGGTGCGCTCGCAGGTCCACAAGAACCAGAAGGAGTTCTACCTCAACGAGCAGCTCAAGGCGATCCGCAAGGAGCTGGGCCACCACAGCGAGTTCGCGAACGAGATCGAGGAACTCTCGGCGGCGATCAAGCGGGCCCGCATGCCGCGCGAGGTGATGGCCAAGGCCGCCAAGGAGCTGGACCGGCTGGCGAAGATGAGCTTCATGTCGCCCGAGGCCACGGTGGTGCGCAACTACCTCGACTGGCTGGTGTCGCTGCCATGGCGCAAGTCCACCCGCGACCGCCAGGACATCCGCGAGGTGGAGCGCATCCTGGACGAGGACCACTACGGGCTCAGGCGGGTGAAGGAGCGGATCGTCGAGTACCTCTCGGTCCTGAAGCTCACCGGCCACAACAAGGGCCCGATCCTGTGCTTCCTCGGGCCGCCGGGCGTGGGCAAGACCTCGCTCGGCAAGTCGATCGCCCGCTCACTCGGGCGCCGCTTCGTGCGGGTCGCGCTCGGCGGCGTGCGGGACGAGGCGGAGATCCGCGGCCACCGCCGCACCTATATCGGCTCGCTGCCGGGCCGCATCATCCAGAGCCTGCGCCGCGCCGGGAGCCGCAACCCGGTGTTCCTGCTCGACGAGATCGACAAGCTGGGCGCCGACTTCCGCGGCGACCCCTCCTCCGCGCTGCTCGAGGTGCTCGACCCCGAGCAGAACCACACCTTCAACGACCACTACCTCGAGGTGGACTTCGACCTCTCGCAGGTGATGTTCATCTGCACCGCGAACTCGCTCTACGGCGTCCCGCCCGCGCTCCAGGACCGCATGGAGACCATCCGCCTGCCCGGCTACCTCGAGACCGAGAAGGTGCAGATCGCGCGGCGCTTCCTCACACCCAAGCAGCGCGCCGCGGCCGGGCTCGAGAGCGGCGACCTCAAGGTGAGCGAGTCCGCGCTGCGCGCGATGGTGAACCGCTACACGCGCGAGGCCGGCGTCCGCAACCTGGAGCGCGAGATCGCCGGGCTGTGCCGCAAGGTCGCGCGCCGCAAGGCGTCGGGGCTCCTGAAGCGCGCGGTGCACGTCACGCCCCGCAACCTCCACCGCCTGCTCGGCCCGGTGCGCTTCCTCGACTCGGTGATCGAGCGCAAGTCGCGCGTCGGGGTGGCGAACGGGCTGGCGTGGACCGAGACCGGCGGCGACGTGCTCACGATCGAGGTCACCATCCTGCCCGGCAAGGGGGAGCTGCAGCTCACCGGCAAGCTCGGCGAGGTGATGCGCGAGTCGGGACAGGCGGCGCTCTCCTACGCGCGCTCGCGCGCCAAGCACTTCGGGCTCGACAAGTGGTTCTACCGCGACATCGACATCCACGTGCACATCCCCGAGGCCGCGAACCCCAAGGACGGCCCCTCGGCCGGGATCACGATGGCGGTCGCCCTGGTGAGCGCGCTCACCGGGATCCCCACGCGCCCGGAGGTGGCGATGACCGGCGAGATCACGCTGCGCGGCACGGTGCTCGCGATCGGAGGCCTGATCGAGAAGGCGGTGGCCGCGCGGCGCGCGGGGATCAAGACCATCCTGATCCCGGCGGCCAACGAGAAGGACCTCGAGGAGATCCCCGAGGACGTGCGCGCCGATCTCGAGTTCGTGCGCATCGAGACCATGGACCAGGTGCTCGACGTGGCGCTCGAGCGCCCGGTGGGGATCCCCCCGGCTCCGCCCGACGACGCGCACCCGGCGCACTACACGCACTGACATGGCCGCGACCCGGATCCGGCTCTTCACGCCCGGCCCGGTGGAGATCCCGCCCCGCGTCCTATCCGCGCTCTCCGCGGCGCCTCCCCACCATCGCACCGAGGGATTCCGCGAGACGCTGAAGCGCGTGACGGCGAAGCTCGCCTGGCTCCACGGCACCGAGGGCGAGGTGTTCCTGTTCGCCGCCTCGGGCACCGGGGCGATGGAGGCCGCGGTCACGAACCTGCTTTCGCCGGGATCGCGCGCGCTCGCGATCGTGGGCGGGAAGTTCGGCGAGCGCTGGGTCTCGCTGCTCAAGGCGTACGCTGTCGCGCACGAGGCGATCGAGGTGGAATGGGGCGCGGGCGTGGACCCCGGGGAGGTGGCGCGCCGCCTCGACCGCGACCCCGCGCTCGAGACCGTGCTCGCGACCCACAGCGAGACGTCGACCGGCGCGCTCCACGACGTCGAGTCCCTGGCGCGCATCACGCGCGAGCGGGGGCGGAGGTTGGTGGTGGACGCGATCACCGGCGTGGGCGTCCACCCGCTGCCGCAGGACCGCTGGGGCGTGGACGTCGTGGTGTGCGGATCGCAGAAGGGCCTGATGATCCCGCCCGGCATCGCGACGCTGAGCCTCGCTCCGTGGGCCAAGGCGGCGATCGAGGGCGCGGGGCTCCCGCGCTTCTACTTCGACCTTCGCAGGTACCGCAAGAGCGCGCCGCTCGGCGAGACGCCGTTCACGCCCCCGGTGAGCCTGGTGCTCGCGCTCGAGGAATCGCTCGCCATGATCGCCGAGGAGGGGCTCGAGCAGGTGTACCAGCGCCACCGCCGCGTGGCGCTCGCGACCCGCGCGGGCGGCCAGGCGCTCGGCTTCCGGCTCTTCCCCTCGAGCCCCTCGCACGCCGTCACGGCGCTCGAGCCACCCGAAGGGATCGAGGCGGGCGCCCTGGTCAAGCGTCTGCGCGAGCGCCACGGCATGGTGATCGCGGGCGGCCAGGACCGCCTGAAGGGGCGGATCGTGCGCATCGGCCACATGGGGGCCTACGACCTGCCCGACATCGACGCGCTGCTCGAAGCCCTCGAGGAGTGCGTCGCGGCCCTGGGCCGCCCCGCGTCCGGCGCGCTCTCCGCCGCGCGCGCCGCCTGGGACCGCGCGTGAGGGTGCTGGTCACCGACCCGATCGACGCGGACGCGCTCGCTCGCCTGCGCGCCGCGGGGCACGAGGTGGTCGAGCGGCCCGGCGTGAAGGCCGAGGCGCTGGTGGAGGCGCTCGAAGGCTGCCAGGCGCTGCTGGTGCGCGGCGCGACCAAGGTCACGGCCGCCGTGCTCGCCGGCGCGCGCACGCTCAAGGTGGTGGTGCGCGCCGGCACCGGTCTCGACAACATCGACGTCGCGGAGGCCGGGCGCCGCGGGATCCGGGTGCTCAACACGCCCAACGCCAACTCGGTCTCGGTCGCCGAGCTCACGCTCGGCCTGATGCTCGCCTTCGAGCGCCATCTGCCCGCGGCCGCGGTCGACCTGCGCGCCGGGCGCTGGGAGAAGACCCGCTACGCCGGCCGCGAGCTGTCGGGACGGAGCCTCGGGCTCCTCGGCTTCGGCCGCATCGGACGCGAGGTCGCCGCGCGCGCGCGCGCGTTCGAGATGGACGTGCGGGCGTGCGACCCGCTGCTTCCGGCCTGGCCCGCGGGGTTCGAGTGGGTGCGCCAGGCGACGCTCGACGAGCTCCTGCCGGCGGTCGAGTTCCTCTCGCTCCACGTCCCGCTCTCGGGAGAGACCCGCAACCTGATCGGCGCGCGCGAGCTCGCGCGCATGCGGCGCGACGCGGTGCTGATCAACTGCGGACGCGGCGGCCTGGTGGACGAGGCGGCGCTGCTCGCCGCGCTCGAGTCGGGCGCCCTGCGCGGCGCGCTGCTCGACACCTTCGCCGAGGAGCCTCCGGGGCGGATCCCGCTGCTCGAGCATCCGCAGGTGCTCGCGGTCCCCCACATCGGAGCCTCGACCCTCGAGGCCCAGCGGCGCGCGGGGGAAGAGGCTGCGGCGGTGCTGATCGAGGCCCTGGCGGGCCTGTGAAGGCGAGCCGCGGATGACGCCTCAGCGAGTCGCCACCGGCGCGCCCCGGGTGGGTGCCTCAACTGGTTCCGGAACCAGTTGACCCGCCCTGGCGGCGGTGGGGATAGAAGCGATGAAGATCTCCGAGATGAACTGGATGCAGGTCGAGGCCCGCCTGCGCGAGGACGACCGTGCCGTGCTGCCGATCGGGAGCACCGAGCAGCACGCCTACCTGAGCCTTGCCACCGACTCCCTGCTCGCCGAGCGCGTGGCGTGCGAGGCGGCCGAGCCGCTCGGGGTGCCGGTGTTCCCGGTGATCGCCTACGGGATCGCGCCCCACTTCCGCGCCTATCCCGGCTCGATCTCGCTCCGGGTCGGATCCCTGCTGGCCGTGGTGCGCGACGTGCTCGACAGCCTGGAGGGCCACGGCTTCCGGCGCATCCTGATCGTGAACGGGCACGGCGGGAACGCGCCGGTCCGCCCGCTCGCCGCGGAGTGGATGGCGGAGCATCCCGCCGCCCGGGTGCGGGTCCACGACTGGTGGAACGCGCCGCGCACCACGGCGCGCGTGCGCGAGATCGACCCCGTCGCCGCACACGCCTCGTGGATGGAGAGCTTCCCCTGGACCCGGGTCGCGGGCGCCAGTCCCCCCGCCGGCGCCAAGCCGCTGATCGACTTCGCGCGCCTCCATCAGCTCCCGCCCGGGCCCGCGCGCGAGCTGCTCGGCGACGGCAACTTCGGCGGACGCTACCAGCGCTCCGACGAAGAGATCCTCTCGATCTGGAGGATCGCCGTCGAGGAGACCCGCGCCCTGATCGAGGCCGGCTGGGAATAACGGCACTCCGAGGCGCGCCCGGTGCACGCACCCGAGGCCCTCGAGACGAATGGGGAAGCGGGCGGCGAGCCGCCACCCCTGCCCGAGCCCCTCGAGGCTCCCGATCCCCGCGATGTGCTAGCCTCGCCGCGATTCGAGCCCGATCGACCGTCCGTTTCCGAGGAGATCGCCATGCCCAGGATCATGCGAATCCCCGCCCGCCTCGTCCTCGCGGCCGCGGCGCTGCTCGCTGTCCATCCGCTCGCGACCGCCGCCCCCCAGGTCCCGAAGCCTCCCGCCACGCGCGTCGAAAGCGTGAAGGAAGTGCTGCACGGGGTCGAGATCGTGGACCCGTATCGCTGGCTGGAGGACAAGGACAGCCCCGAGACGCGGACCTGGATCGACGCGCAGAACCGCTTCACCGACTCGCTCATCGCCGCGCAGCCCGGGCGCGAGGCGATCCGCGCGCGCCTCGGACAGCTCCTCAAGGTGGACCAGGTGACGGTCCCCTACGAGCGCGGCGGCCGCTACTTCTTCACCAAGCGCACCGTGGACCAGGACCTGTCGGTCCTCTGCATGCGGCGCGGTCCGACGGGGGCCGACGAGGTGCTCGTGGATCCGCACCCCCTGAGCCCCGACCACACCGTCTCGGTCAGCATTCTCGACGTCTCGGACGACGGGAAGCTCCTGGCGTACGGGACGCGCAAGGGCGGGGAGGACGAGGTCACGGTCACGCTGCTCGACCTCGAGACCATGAAGGAGCTGCCCGATCGCCTGCCGCGGGCGCGGTACTTCAACCTTTCCTTGAAGCCCGACCGCACCGGCTTCTACTACTCGCGCTACGGCGACGAGGGCTCGCGGATCCTCTACCACCGGCTGGGCACCGATCCCGCCGCCGACCCCGTGATCTTCGGCGAGGGCACCGGGCGCGACAAGATCATCGTCTCCTCGCTCTCGGACGACGGCCGCCACCTGGTCATCTCGGTCTACTACGGCTCGGCGACCGACCGCAGCGAGGTCTACTTCCAGGACGTCGCCGTCGGCGGACCGGTCACGCCGATCGTGAACGACGTCGCCGCCTACTTCGAGCCCGAGATCGGCGGCGACCACGTCTACCTCCAGACCAACTGGAACGCGCCCAGGAACCGCATCCTCGACGTGGACCTCGCGCACCCGGCGCGGGACGCGTGGCGGGAGGTGGTCCCCGAGGGCGACGCGGTGATCGAGAGCTTCTCGCTCGCGGGCGGCCGGATCCTGGTCGACGCCCTGAAGGACGTGGTCTCGAGCCTCAGGGTCTACCGGCCGGACGGGACCCTCGAGCGCACCCTCGCGTTCCCGACCCTCGGCTCGGTGGCCGACGTGCGCGGCCGCTGGGCCGGCGACGACGCCTACTTCTCGTTCTCCTCGTTCGCCGTCCCCTCCACCATCTACCGCTACGCGATCGCGGACGGCGGGCAGAGCGTGTGGTGGAAGCCCGGCGTCCCGATCGCCAGCGACCCGATCGAGGTCCGCCAGGTCTGGTACGCCTCGAAGGACGGCACGAAGGTCCCGATGTTCGTGGTCCACAAGAAGGGGCTCAAGCTCACGGGTGCCCACCCCACGCTCCTCACCGGCTACGGCGGCTTCACGCTCAGCCAGACGCCCGTCTACTCGCCGCTCGCGGCGCTGTGGGTGGAGCGCGGCGGGGTCTACGCGCTGCCCGGACTGCGCGGCGGGGGCGAGTTCGGCGAGGCCTGGCACCAGGCCGGGAAGCTCGAGAAGAAGCAGAACGTATTCGACGATTTCTCGGCCGCAGCCGACTGGCTGGTCAAGAACCGCTACACCGGGGCCGGCCGGCTCTCGATCCGGGGCGGGAGCAACGGCGGGCTCCTGGTGGGCGCCGCCCTCACGCAGCACCCCGAGAAGTTTGGCGCGGTGGTGTGCAACGTGCCGCTGCTCGACATGCTGCGCTACCACAAGTTCCTGGTCGCGCGCTTCTGGGTGCCCGAGTACGGGTCGTCGGAGGATCCCGAGCAGTTCAAGTTCCTGCTCGCCTACTCGCCCTACCAGCACGTCGTCCGCGGGACGCGCTATCCCGCCGTGCTGCTCGTGAGCGGCGATTCGGACACGCGCGTGGATCCGCTCCACGCCCGCAAGATGACGGCGCTGCTCCAGGCCTCGACCGGCTCCGGCCGGCCGGTCCTGCTCCACTACGACACCCGGCTCGGCCACGCGGGCGGCAAGCCGGTGAGCAAGCAGATCGACGATCTCTCGGTCGAGCTCACGTTCCTGTTCTGGCAGCTCGGCGTGAACGCCGCGGCTCCACAGGCGTTGTCCGAGACCCGCTGACCGCGCCCGGCCGCGCGGAGGGCTAGGAGCCTCGATTGCCCTGCACGGTGGTGGTGGGGGCGCAGTGGGGGGACGAGGGCAAGGGCAAGATCGTCGACGCGCTCGCCGCGGAGGCGGACGTGGTCGCGCGCTACCAGGGCGGACCCAACGCAGGCCACACGGTGTTGCGCGACGGGCAGATCGTCGTGCTCCATCTCGTGCCCTCGGGGGTGCTCCATCCCGGCAAGCGCTGCCTGATCGGGAACGGCGTGGTGCTCGATCCCACGGCGCTGCGGGAGGAAGTGGGGCGGCTCGAGGCCCTGGGGCTCGAGGTGCGAAGCCGCCTCGGGATCTCGCGCGCCGCGCACCTCATCCTGCCCTACCACCGCGCGGTCGAGGCGGTCGCCGAGCGCGGCCCGGGCTCGATCGGCACCACCGGGCGCGGGATCGGCTTCGCCTACCGCGACAAGGCGGCGCGCGTCGGGCTCCGGGTCTCCGATCTCGAGGAACCGGAGGCGCTGGCCGAGGCGGTCGACCGCAACCTGGCCCGCCTCGGGAAGGAGTTCCCCGAAGCCGAGGGCCTGAAGGCGATGAGCGGCGCCTCGGTCGCGCGCGCGCTCGAGGAGTGCGCGGCGTGGATCGCGCCGCTCGCGTGCGACGTGTCCGCGGAGCTCCATCGCGCGCTCGGGCAGGGCAGGCGCGTGCTGCTCGAGGGCGCCCAGGGCACGCTGCTCGACCTCGACCACGGCACCTATCCCTTCGTCACCTCCTCGGCGGCGAGCGCCGCGGGGGCGCCGCTCGGCGTGGGACTCGGCCCGCGCGCGGTGGATCGCGTGATCGGCGTGACCAAGGCGTATGCCACCCGGGTGGGGAACGGCCCGTTCCCGAGCGAGATGCCCGAGGGCGAAGCCGCGCGGCTGCGCGAGGCGGGCGAGGAGTACGGCGCCACCACCGGCCGCCCGCGGCGCTGCGGCTGGCTCGACCTGCCGGCGCTGCGCTACGCCGCACGCGTCAACGGTCTCGATGCGCTGATCGTGACCAAGCTCGACGTGCTTGACGAATTCGAAGAGATCCGGGTCGCGGTCGACTACGAGCGCGACGGGCGGAGAGTGGAGGGCTTCCCCTCCGGGGCACGCGTGCTCGAGCGCTGCCGCGTGGTGTGGCGGAGCTTTCCCGGGTGGAGGGCGAAGACCGCGGGCGTGCGGCGCTGGGGCGACCTGCCCGCCGCCGCGCGCGAGTACCTGGAGTGGATCGAGCGCGAGTGCGGGGTGCCGATCGCTTCGGTCTCGGTGGGGGCCGGGCGCGAGGCGGCGGTGAGCCGGGGGTGAACCCGGCCGGGCGTGGTTGCCGGTCCCCGGGGGTTCCCGATATAACGGCGGAGCCGGGTGATGTACACGACGTGCAGTGCGTGACCCGTTAGCTCAGTCGGTAGAGCACCTGCCTTTTAAGCAGGGAGTCGTTGGTTCGATTCCAACACGGGTCACCATGTCCTACAACGAGTTGCGGGGAATGCCCTTCCGTCCAAGGCGCCGCAAGGTCCGCGGCGCAACAGGAGCCCGATGACAGCGAGCCCGCCGCAAAGGGCGAGGAGCGAGGAAGCCGCGATCTTCATCGGCGCGCTGCTGCTCTACCTCCTGCTGCCGTCCCGGAATCCCAACTACGCGGATGATTCGATGAGGTGGGCCGCCGCTCTGGTGCGTGATACCGGCCTGATCAGCTCGCACCACCTTTTTCTGAACGGCGTGCGCTGGTGTTTCCATCTGCTCGAGCGCTTGTCGGGCTCGTCCCTGGATCCGGCACGCACGCTCGCGCTCTACAACTCGCTGTGGGGGGCGGTGGGGCTGGCGGCGCTTCATCGGCTCCTCATCGTCCTCGATCTCGCTGAGGTTGCGCTCCCCGGCGCGCTGCTCTGCGGGTTCACCGCCGGCTACTGGGCCTACTCCATCGTCGGCGACGTGTACGTGCCCGCGATCGCGCTCACGGTGATCGGAATCGCCGCGTTCCTGGCCGGGATCACCGCGCCCGACGGCCGGCGCCGCGCGCTCCTGGGGGCGACGGCCACGGGGGCGTTCGTCCTGGCGATTGCGCACCACCAATCACACTTTCTCATCGTCGCGGGCACCTGCCTGGGCGGGCTCCTGATCCTCCCGCCGCGCACGATCAAGCGGGTGCGCTATTCGCTCGGAGTTCTGGGACTGACCGGGCTCATCGCTCTCGCCGGGTATGGTGCGGCCTATCGTCTCTCCTACGGACGCGAGGGCCCCGGGTTCAGGAAGTTCCTCTTAGGCTATGCAGAGAGCTTCGACCCGCAGCCGGACCAGAAGCGGGTCACGGCCGGCACCATCGCCAATGCCGGCATGGGCGAGGTGCGCGCCATCTTCGCCACGAACGTGGTCTTTCGGAGCGAGCGGCTGACGCGCGCGGTGCAGAACCGGTTCCCGTACCGGAATCTCTATCCGTATCCCTATCTGGTTCGCAGACTGGGAAAGGCGGCGCTGGCGATCATCCTGCTCGGGATGTCGGCGGCGGCGGCTTGCTCCGCCTGGCTTCTCCTCCTGGGGCTCGGTCGCGCGTTTCGCGAGAACGGCCCGCTCCGAGTCCTGGTCCTGGCCGGATTGCCGCAGGCCGTGTTCTTCATCTGGTGGGAGGCGATCTCCGACGAATTCTGGCTTTGGTCCTTGCCGCTGCTGGCGGTGGTGATCGCCGCCGGGGCGTGGGGCAGCGTGGGCCGAAAGCGCATGCTCTGGGTCGCCGTCGGGGGTCTGGGCATCAGCACCCTGCTGGGGGCGGTCCTTCTCTTCGCCGATCCGGGCAACGACATCGACACCGTGAACGGCCGCTTCCTCGCCGAAGTTCGCGGCCGCGACCTGCTGTTGGGCTGGGACGGGATCCAGTCCTGCGGCCGCGTGGCACTGGCCCAGCCGCGGCAGGGCTTTCGCTGGTTCAACGTCTTCGCGCGGGGGTTCCACTGGGCGCCGGGCGACAGCGCTGAGCTGGACCGAACAATCGAGAGCACGTTGGCCGCCGGCGGGCGCGTGTTCGTGCACCCCTACCTCGCCCATCCCCCGATCTCGAACATGGTCCTCATCGGGCTCCACAACCCCCGGTTCGAATCCGAGCGTCAGGCCATTCTCGCCCGCTTGCGCGCCATCGACCCGGGACGCATTTCGTGGGAGCCGCTCGCCGCCTCGGTGCCGGGCTATTTCCGCTGACCGGGATCGCGCCGCCCATTCCACCAGCGGATGGTCGAGCCCCCGGGCTTCGATGGAAGCCGCGACATCCCTTCGGCCTCCGCCTGGGTGCCTGCCTTGAGGAAGTTGGCGATGGGATCGACGATCACCACGCGGGGCTCGAATTCGCTCACCAGCTCATGAAGCGCGGCCAGGTGCGTCTCAAGACCGTAGGCAGTGGGCCGCGTGGCATCGATGCGCAGCATGCCTTTCTTCAGCCAGGCTTGCCGGTGCCTGCCGTTCCGGCGCGTCGAGAGCTGGTCGGTGACCCGATGGTCGAGCATGATGACGCAGTCGGAAACGTACTCCTCCAGGCCGCGGCGGGTGAGCCCGCTCCCGTCGCGCTCGCAGGTGATGATCGCCGTGCCCCCCTTGTCCTTGAGCCAGCGGAACAGCCGGCGCAGCTCGGAGCGCAGGCCGTTTCCTCGAAGGCCAGCGTCGTCCCGACTGGATGCAGCTCTGCGCCGTCCGCACCGCATCGTGCGCGCTTCGCCCCGGTCGGAATGGCTCGCCCGAGGCGCTGACCGGGGGTAGCACCGGACGGCGTAGAGGCGTGTGACTCTGGGAGCCGAGCAAGCCGAACCGCCGAGTCTTGCGACTTTGCCACCCGCGTCGATATGCTAGGAAGCACTGGCGAGACGGGCCTGGCGTGGGGCCGGGCTCGTCTCGGTGCGTCCGACCGCGAGGGCCACTCTCATGCTGCACGCGCTTCTCATCGACGACAACGACGACTTCCTCACGGGGCTGGCCCTGATGGCGAAACAGGAAGGTTTCGCCGTCACGACCGCTGGCACCTTGAAGGAGGCGCGGGACCACCTTTCGCGGGAGCCGGTGGACATCGTGGTGGTCGACCTGGCGTTGCCCGACGGAGAAGGGATCGAGCTGCTTCAGGAACTGAAGGACACGCCGGGCACGGAGGTGATCATCATTTCGGGGGTGGCTACCGTCGATTCGGCGATCGAGGCACTGCGTCTCGGCGCGCTCGACTACCTCACCAAGCCGCTGGACACGCGCCGCTTGAGGGCCGTACTCGCCAATGCCGCGCGCGTGCGGTCGCTCAAGGAGCAGGTGCGAACGCTCCGCGGCGAGCTGCGAAGATTCGGCCGCTTCGGGCGGATGATCGGAAACTCGCCGCAGATGCAGAAGGTCTATGACCTGATCGCGAGGGTCGCCCCCACAGATGCTACCGTTCTCATCACCGGGGAAAGCGGCACCGGGAAAGAGCTCGTTGCGCAGGCGATCGTGGAGCTGAGTCCCCGGCGCCACAGGCCCTTCATCCCGCTCGACTGCGGCGCGATTCCTCCTACCTTGATCGAAAGCGAGCTGTTCGGCCACGAGCGAGGCAGCTTCACGGGTGCGAGCCAGCAACGGCGGGGACACTTCGAGCGCGCCTCGGGCGGCACTTTGTTCCTCGATGAGATCACCGAGATGCCGATCGAGCTTCAGGTCAAGCTCCTGCGCGTGCTCGAATCAGGTGCTCTGACGCGCGTGGGTGGGGAGGCGCTCATTCCGGTGACCGTGCGCCTGATCGCAGCCTCCAATCGCCCGCCGAAAGAAGCCATACGGGCCAACAAGCTGCGGGAGGATCTGTTCTACAGGCTGAACGTGTTCCCGCTCGTCCTACCGCCCTTGCGCGAGCGTGATGAGGACGCGCTGTTGTTGGCGGACCAATTCCTGGAAGAGATGAACACCTCCGAGGGGACGGCCAAGCGCCTGAGCGCCAAGGCCCGGGAGCGCATCCTTGCCTATCTCTGGCCCGGCAACGTGCGCGAACTCAAGAACGAGCTGCAGCGGGCCTTCATCATGTCCGAGGAGGTGATCGAGCTCGATGGCCTGGCGCCGGGGCCGCATCCGACTTCTGCGCTGCCGTCCGGCGCCCAGCAGCCGCCCGACGTGGGGGGCTCGCTCGACGACGCGGAGCGCCAGCTCATCCTCGCCACCCTCGAGCGTTGCGGCGGTGACAAGAAGAGGGCTGCCGAGATCCTCGGCATCAGCCTCAAGACCCTCTACAATCGGCTCCATCTGTACTCCAAGACCTGAGGCTCGCGCGGCTCCGCACGCGCTCACTGGGCCGCCGGCTCCGGAGGGGCACTTCGCAAGCTCCGGCCGATCTCCGTTCCCGCATCCTGTCGTTTGTAAATCTGTCGTTTCCGCGCAGAACTTTCTTCGCTTTGCAAGCCGCGGGCGCCTGACCGATCGCGCCTCTATCGATCACGAATCCGGCGCGTCCGTTCCCGCGCAACGACCTACGGGGGAGGGCGGTTTTCAGTTCCGACCGGCACGATTCCGGCCTGCTCTGCTCCGGACCACTCCCCCGGTGAGGGGGGACGGTTCTTGGGGCGCACGCAACTCGATCCCCGGGCTCGCCCCTCGGAAAAAGGCTTGTGGGATCGCCGCTTCGAGCCCAGACTTCTGCCGATCGGGTTGACAGCTCGAAACACACTCTTTCATGTCGCCAGTCAGGAATCCCCCAATGGCCAAGTGGTCCGTCCAGCACACGCTGAATATCGGGCTGATCTTGATCGGCTTCCTGGCGATCCTGAGCAGCGGCGCTTCTTTGTTCGCGTCCAGGGTTCTGGTCCAGGCCACGATGGAACTCGCCGTCCACGGGGTCCGCGATCTCGTGGACGGCAAGGCGCTGCGGCTCGTCGGCCTCCGGGAGGTTTCGGACGCGAGCACTTACCTGCTCACGGGGGAGGAGCAGTACGCTCGAGCGGCACGATCGGGAAGCGCGGCGCTGCGCGAGCGGGTGGCCCGCCTGGCGGCTCAGATGGCAGACGGTGAAGGACGTTTGCTCGTCGACCGGGTTCAGACGGCCGAGCGTGAATACCAGGAGGCGTTCGAGCACGCGCTGGGCGCCCCCGCCGGCCGGCGGGAGATCTTGGCGACGGCGGCCGTGGGGTCTCGGGGCGTGGCGCTCGAGCAGGCATTGGACGCTTTCGTGACGCACATGGAGCCAGCGGCAGTCGGAGGGCCCGCGGCCACGAGTAATTCGGTGAAACGGGCTCAGGCAATCTTCAATATGATCGCAAGTGCATCGATGGGGCTGGCGTTGATGCTGTGCGGGATGCTCATCTTTGTCATCAACCGAGGTTATCGGAAACATGCCAGCGAGCGCATCGTCGCCGAGGAGGGACAGACCAGGACCAACACGGCCCTGGACGAGGCAAAAGCCACGATTCAATTGAAGGATCAATTCCTTGCAACCGTATCGCACGAGCTGCGCAATCCCCTGGCGCCGATCCTCACTTGGACCCAGTTGCTTCGAAGCGGCAACCTCGGCAAGGAGAAATCCGACCGCGGACTGGAAGTCATCGAGCGCAACGTCGTCTCCCTGTCGGAGCTGATCGACGACCTGGTCGACGTCTCGCGGGTCGTCTCGGGCAAGTTCCGGCTCGACGTGAGACCGATCGACCTGGTCCCCGTGATCAAGTCCGCGGCGGAATCGCAGCGCCCCGCGAGCGACGCCAGGCAGATCCGGCTGTCGCTCGTGCTGGACGAACGGGCGGGCATGATCTCGGGCGATTCGGAACGGCTCCAGCAGGTCATGGGGAATCTGCTCTCCAACGCGATCAAGTTCACCCCCAAGGGGGGCCGCGTGCAGGTCGTTCTCGGACGCAGGGAGTCACACGTGGAGGTCGGGGTCTCCGACACCGGAATAGGGATCGAAGCCGCTTTTCTGCCCCATATCTTCGAACCCTTTCAACAGGAAAATGGCGGCTCGAAGCGACGCCATGGCGGCCTCGGTCTTGGCCTCTCGATCGTTCGCCACATCGTCGAGTTGCACGGAGGCGAGATTTTTGTCGCGAGCCGGGGCCCGGGACAGGGCTGCACGTTTACGGTCAAGCTCCCGTTGCTCGGGACGGGCGAGCCGACAGGCGCTCCGTGGCCAAGGCACCCCAAGGCCGAGGATGGGCTCGCGAACGTCTTGCTCGGGCGGCTCGACAGGATCAAGGTGCTGCTCGTGGATGACGAGCCAAACGCGAACGAGGCGGTACAGGCCCTGCTCGATTCCTGCGGCGCGGAAGTGCGGGTCGCGGGTTCGGCCGCCCAGGCGCTCCAGATGCTCGACGTGTGGAGGCCGGATGTATTGATCTCCGATATCGCCATGCCGGAAGAGGACGGCTACGCGCTGATCAAGAAGATTCGGGCGCGCAGCGCGAGGCAGAACGGTGACATCCCCGCCGCCGCACTCACCGCCTATGCCAAGATCGAAGATCGGGTGAGCATCCTGGCCGCGGGATTTCAGATGTACCTCTCCAAGCCCACAGACCCGAGCGAGTTGATCGCAGTGGTGGCCAGTCTCGCCGCCCGCCGGCGCCGGTCGGGCGCGGAAAGCCCCGAGGATACGTCGAGCTGAGTAGAGCCCGTTCCGCCGGCTCTTCGCCCCGCGAAACTCGGCGCGCCGCGCAGCCGCGGCGAGATCGGCGATCTCACGCTCGACGCCCAGGGCGATGCGAATGCCGTCTTCATCTTTCAGATGGCATCGACGCTTACCACGACCGCCGGCCGAGCTGTGGTCCTGAGCGGTGGCGCCAAGGCTTCCAACGTCTTTTGGCAGGTGGGGACCTCGGCGACGCTGGGAACGACATCCGCATTCAAGGGCACCATCATGGCAGATCAATCGATCAGTCTGAATACCGGGGCGACGCTGAATGGCAGGGCGCTGACACGGATCGGAGCGGTGACGCTGGCCGGTAATACCGTCGCACTGCCCACGCCGTAGAGTTCGCGCCGTGCGTGCCGGGGTCCTGGGACCGCTTCGCGGAATCGCGCAGGCGGTGCTCGATGGCGCTCGGGTCGATCCCCAGGCGATCCCGCTGGTCGATGACTCCGCGGTGCACCGACTGCGCGTGGTGATGGGCGAATCGATGCCCGAGGCCTCTCGGGTGCGGACGGCCGAAGCCACGCTTACCTCGGGGGATCCTCCGGAGCGCTGACCGATGAGGATTCTCTTCGTGCGCTCGGAAGGATGGCCGCCCTACCCCGCTCGACGCCAGCGACTTGGTCGGAAAGTAGGTCGGCCGAGGCGAACACGCCGGTGGTCCCGATCGACGCGGAAGCTGGATTTCACCCCGCCTTGTCAAACGTTGGAGGCGGCCGGCGCGGCGGGAGTCTCGCACGCGGGTCTTCGATGGAACTCGTTGTCCCGCAGCGGTTGGCGGGCGTCCGAGGCCGCCTGAATCGGACTCTCGAGCCGGATTCGATCCCAGGCCCCGGGCCAGCATCCTTGCCGGCTCATCCGCGGACCCAGCCCATCCCTCGATTTGACGAAAATCCTCGGGTCGCAGTCAAATTTTTGACAACCGGCGGGGGCTGGACCGCATCTAGAGTCCCCAGATGCCGGCCGGGCACCCCCCTTGAGCCCGTGACCGCATTCGTGCGAACGGGGCCGCACGAGATTCCCCTTCAGGCCAGCGACGGAGCGAACGGAAGTGGACTGTAACGAAGTACTGGGGCAGCTGTCGGACTACCTCGACGACGACGCGCGCGCCGAGCTGTGCCGCGCGATCGAGGAGCACCTCGCGAGGTGTCACGACTGCAAGGTCGAAGTGGACACGGTGCGCAAGACGATCATGCTCTACCAGAAGGGCGAGCAGACCGAGATCCCGGTGCGCGTGAGCGCCGAGCTGGAGTCGGTCATGGCGCGCGAGTATGGCCGCCGGAGGTCCGAGCCCGCGGCCGATTGACACTCGTGCAGGACGCCTCCTAGACTCCGAAGCCTCAGTCGTCACGCCCGCGGGGCGAACCGCTCCGCGGGCGGTTGCTTGTTCTCCGGGGAGTCCACGTGAAGCGCGTCGGCATCCTGGGTCTGCCGCAGTCCGGCAAGACCACGCTGTTCGAGATCCTGATGCAGGGCGCGGGCGCCGCGGCCACCACGGCGGCCGGCCGCGAGGCGGTCGGCGTGGTGCGGGTGCCGGATGCGCGCGTCGACCGGCTGTCCGCGCTCTACCAGCCCAAGAAGACGACGCACGCCGCGATCCAGTTCGTGGACAGCGCTGCCGCCGCCCAGGCGGGTGCGCGCGCGGCGAAGAAGACCGATCCCTTCGCCTCGGTCCGCCTGTGCGACGCGCTGGTCGCCGTGGTGCGGGACTTCGAGGATCCCGCCGGGCGGCCCGCGGAGCCCGAGCGCGACGCGAAGACGCTCGAGGCCGACCTCATCCTCAACGACCTCGGCATCGCGGAGAGCCGGATCGAGAAGCTCGAGAAGGAGCTGCGGATCGGGAAGAAGGAGGGCGAGCGCGAGCTCCTGCTGCTGCGCCGCTGCCGCGAGCGGCTCGAGTCGGGCGAGCCAATGCGCGCCCAGGCCGTGGACGCCGAGGAGGAGCGGATGCTGCGCGGCTTCCAGCTCCTGTCGCGGAAACCCCTGCTCGTGGTGTACAACCAGGACGAGGGCTCGCGGCGCACGCCCGCGGACGCGGGGGTGGGGGCGATGGCAGTGGCCTTGCGCGCCCACCTCGAGCGCGAGATCGTCGCCCTCGGCCCTTCCGAGCGGGACGCGTTCCGGTCCGAGATGGGGATCGAGGAGGACGGGCTCTCGCTCGTGATCCGCTCCTGCTACCGGCTCCTGGGGCTGATCTCGTTCTTCACGGTGGGCCCCGACGAGGTGCGCGCCTGGACGCTGCGCGAGGGCGAGCACTCCGTGGATGCGGCCGGAGAGATCCACACCGACCTGGCGCGCGGCTTCATCCGCGCGGAGGTGATCGCCTGCGAGCGCCTGCTCGAGGCGGGCGGCGAGAAGAAGGCGCGCGAAAAGGGCTGGATGAGGCTGGAGGGACGCGACTACGTCGTTCAGGACGGTGACTGCATCGAGATCCGGTTCAACCGCTGAGCCGGGCCGGGCGGGAGTGAGCCTGGCGTGCGCGGCGCTTGCGCTCGCGGCGCTCGCGCTCGGCGCGCCCGACGCGCGCGCCGAGGGCAGGCTCGCCAAGGTGCGGGGTCACCTGAGCGTCGGCTACTCGCGGCTCTTCATCCAGGACTCGCCGGCCGGATCGTTCTCGATCGGAGCGGGGCTCGACTATCCGCTGACCGGCGCCTGGAGGGTGGGCGTTTCGCTGGGCAACGACCTGCTCGGCGGCCGCGTCGTCGAGCGCGGCAGCCTGATCGCCAACGTGGACTACAGCGTGTTCGAGATGCTGGCGCTCGCCCACTGGGAACCGCCCCGGCTCGGGCCGGTGGGACGGATCTCCTTCGGCCCCGGGCTGTTCAGCGCGCGCGGCGAGCTGTCGACCGCGGCCGGCGGGGCGTCCTTCAGCGATCTGGCGGTTCAGGAGGTGGCTCCCGGTCTCGCCCTCTCCGGCACCCTGATCAAGCGCGGCGACTCCCCGGTGCGGGTGGGCCTGGAGGCCGGCCTCACGGTCGCCTTCCTCGATGGCGACACCTGGACGGTGGCCTCGGCCCGCCTCGCATTTCACTACTAAAAGAGGGCTCCCGGCGTTTTTGACACCCCGGGGCGGCCCGTCTATCTTGCCCTCGCAGCTCCTTCGGGGCGGGGTGCAAGTCCCCACCGGCGGTACAGCCCGCGAGCGGGAGCGACCGGCGCCCGGACCCTGGTCCGGGGCGAGACCCAATCCGCCGGACGTCCCTGCAGACCCGGTGAAACTCCGGGGCCGACCGTGAAAGTCGGGAGGGAAGAAGGAGAGGTCCGGGTATTCCCGGGCCCGAGCAGGTACGCGATCCGCCCCGTGGTCCAGGCCACGGGGCTTTTCGATTGAGGGGCATGGGCATCGACCGTCGGGGCGATGAGCGGGGGTACATGCTTCGCGCCTTGCGGCTCGCTGAGCGCGGGCGGGGCCGCACCCACCCCAACCCGATCGTGGGGGCGGTGGTGGTGCGTGGCGGCCGCATCGTGGGCGAGGGCTGGCACCGCGCAGCGGGGCGCGACCACGCCGAGATCGTGGCCCTGCGCGCGGCGGGGGAGCGGGCGCGCGGCGCGACCCTCTACTCCACGCTCGAGCCGTGCGCGCATACCGGGCGCACGCCGCCGTGCGTGGACGCGGTGATCGCCGCGGGGATCCGGCGCTGCGTGGTGGCGCTCAAGGATCCGCACGCGATCGTGAACGGCCGCGGCTTGAGACGGCTGCGGAAGGCGGGGATCGTGGTCGAGACGGGCCTGTGCGCGGAGCCGGTCCGCGAGGCACTCGGGGGCTACCTGCTCGCGCACACGAAGCGGCGGCCGCGGGTGACCTGGAAGGTGGCGATGACGCTGGACGGAAAGATCGCGGACGCGAGAAGGCGCTCGCGCTGGATCACGGGGAGCGCGGCGCGCGCCTTCGGGCACCGGATGCGCGCCGCGGCGGACGCGGTGGTGATCGGCTCGGGCACCGCGCGCGCGGACGATCCGAGGCTCACCGCGCGCGGGGGGGGCTCCGGCCCGCAGCCGCTGCGGGTGGTGTGCGACACGCGGCTCGGCGCGCCGCCCGGGCTCAGGCTGTTCGGCCCCGCGCTCGCGCGCGGCACGGCGGTGGCCTGCGGGCGCCGGGCGCCGCAGGCGCGGCGGCGCGCGCTCGAGTCGCGCGGCGTCTCGGTGTGGCCGCTCGCGCTCGAGAACGGGCACGTTGCGCCGCGCGCGGTGGCGCGGCGCCTGGTCGAGGCCGGGTGCCACGAGGTGCTGCTCGAGGGCGGCGCCGCGCTCGGCACCGCGTGGCTCAGGGCCGGGCTCGTCGACCGGCTCGCGCTCTTCGCCGCGCCGCGCGTGCTGGGAGCCGAGGGCCTGGGCTGGTGCGGCAGGCTCGGCGACCTCCCGCTCGCGCGCGCCCGCGCGGGCCGGGTGCGGGCGAGGCGGCGCTGCGGCGAGGACACGTTTCTCCTGGTGGAGCTGGAGGGGTAGTCGATGTTCAGCGGGATCGTCGAGGAGGTCGGCCGCATCGCGGACCTCGAGGAGCGAGCGCCGCGCGGCGCCGGGCGGCGCCTCTGGATCGCGGCCCGGCGGGTGCTCGAGGACGCGCGCGAAGGCGACAGCATCGCCGTGAGCGGCTGCTGCCTCACGGTGGTCGGCGTCGAGCCCGGGCGCTTCGCGGTCGAGGCCGTGCCCGAGACCCTGAGCCGCACCACGCTCGGCGAGTGGCGGGAGGGCGAGCCGGTGAACCTCGAGCGCGCGCTCCGTCTCGACCAGCGGATCGGCGGCCACCTGGTGCAGGGCCACGTGGACGGAGTGGGGGAGATCCGCGCCGTGGCGGAGGAGGGCGAAGGGCGGCGTGTCACGCTGGGGCTGCCGAAGGCGCTCGCGCGCTTCGTGGCCGAGAAGGGATCGCTCGCGGTGGATGGCGTGAGCCTCACCGTCGCCGCCGCCAACGGCGCATCGTGCGAGATCGCCCTCATCCCCCACACCCTGCGCGTCACGGTCGCGGGAGCCTACGCCCCCGGCCGGCGGGTGAACCTGGAAGTGGATCTGGTGGCGCGCTATCTCGCCCGCCTGTTGGAAGGGGCGGGATCCGCGGGGAGGACGGAATGAGTCCGGCGACGAAGCGCATGACGAAGCGCGCGAAGCCGCGCGCGGCCCGCGTGCCGGCGGCGGCTCCTTCGCGGAACGGGGAGCCGGGCGGGCTCTTCCTCTCCGTCCCGGAGGCGGTGCGCCGCATCCGCGCGGGCGAGACCATCATCGTGGTGGACGACGCCGAGCGCGAGAACGAGGGCGACCTGGTGTGCGCCGCCGAGAAGGCCACGCCGGAGGCGGTGAACTTCATGCTCAAGCACGGGCGCGGCATCCTGTGCGCGCCCATGTCGGCCGAGTGGGCGGAGCGGCTGGGGCTGAACCTCATGGTGGCCCGCAACACCGCGCGGTTCGGCACCCCCTTCACCGAGTCGGTGGACGCGCGGCGCGGCACCAGCACCGGGACCTCGGCGTTCGACCGCGCGCGCACGCTCCGGGCGCTCGCCGACCCGCACACGCGCTCCGAGGACCTGCTGCGCCCCGGGCACGTCTTCCCGCTGCGGGCCGTGCCGGGCGGCGTGCTGCGTCGGGCCGGCCATTCCGAGGCGGTCCCCGACCTGTGCGTGCTCGCCGGGCTCCGCCCGGTGGGTGCCCTGTGCGAGATCCTCTCGGAGAGCGGACGCATGGCGCGCATGCGGGAGCTCGAGCGCTTCGCGCGCGAGCACGGGCTCGGCATCCTCACGATCCGCGACCTCATCGCCCACCGCCGCCGGAGCGAGATGCTGGTGCGGCGCGTGGTGAGCGTCCCGCTCCCCACACCCGAGGGACAGTTCCAGCTCCACCTCTACCAGTGCACGCTGGAAGGCGACCACCACCTGGCGCTGGTGAAGGGTCAGATCCCCGGCCGCGGGCCGGTGCTCACCCGGGTCCACTCGCAGTGCCTGACGGGCGACGTGTTCGGCTCGGAGCGTTGCGACTGCGGGCCCCAGATGCGCGCGGCGCTGCGCGCCATCGCGCGCCGCGGGCGCGGCGTGTTCCTCTACCTGCGGCAGGAGGGACGCGGGATCGGGCTGGCGGCGAAGCTCAAGGCCTACGCGCTGCAGGACCGCGGGCTCGACACGGTCGAGGCCAACCTCAAGCTGGGCTATCCGCCCGACCTCAGGGACTACGGGATCGGGGCGCAGATCCTGGTGGACCTGGGGGTGCGCGAGATCGACCTCCTCACCAACAACCCGCGCAAGATCGTGGGGCTCGAGGCGCACGGCCTGTCGATCCATCGCCGCGTGCCGATCCGCGTCCGGGCGACGCGGCACAACCGCCGCTACCTGGCGGCCAAGCGCGACAAGCTCGGCCACCTGCTCGACCTGAAGCTGGGCGAGACCTGATGGCGCGCGAGCTCGAGCCCGGTCACGACGCGCACGGCCACCGCTACTGCCTGGTGGCCGCGCGCTTCAACCAGGCCTACGTGCGGCGGCTCGTGGACGGCGCGCTCGAGGTGCTGGGGCGCGGGGGCGCGGCCGCGGACGACCTCGAGGTGTGGTGGGTGCCGGGCTCCTTCGAGCTGCCGCTCGCCTGCCGCTGGGCGGCCGAGAGCGGGCGGTTCGACGCCGTGCTGGCGTTCGGCGTGCTGATCCGCGGCGAGACCGAGCACTTCCGCCTGGTGGCCGAGGCCGCCGCCCACGGGCTGATGCGGGTGGCGCTCGACGCTTCGCTCCCGGTGCTGAACGGGGTGCTGGCGGTACACGACGCCGAGCAGGCCGCGGCGCGCACCGGGGGCGAGCGCGGGAACCGCGGGGCCGAGGTGGCGCTGGCCGCGGTGCAGATGGCGGGGCTCAAGCGCGCGCGGGGCGGGCGTTGAAAGGCTCCCTCGGGGCCGCGCGGCGCCGCGCGCGCGAGCTCGCGTTCCGCGTGATCTTCGAGGCCGACGTGGCGGGCGTCCCGCTCGCCGAGGCGTGGAAGGCGCGGCGCGGGGAGGAGGGGACGGGCGAGGCGGCACGCGCGCTCGTGGACGACGTGATCGCGGCCCTCGCGGCGCGGGGCGACGAGGTGGACGGGTTCCTGCGCGGCGCGGCCGAGCACTGGGAGCTCGGGCGCCTGGCCGCGACCGACCGCGCGGTGCTGCGCGCGGCCGCGGCGGAGCTCCTGGCGCGGCCCGCGACGCCGGTGCGTGTGGTGCTCGACGAGGCGATCGAGATCGCCAAGCGCTTCGGCGCCGCGGACTCGGGGCGGTTCGTGAACGGCGTGCTCGACCGGGTCGCGAGAGAGCTAAGGCCCGGCGAGTTCTGATGGTGCACGCCATCCTCTCGGACATCCACGGCAACCTCGAGGCGCTGGAGGCCGTGCTCGAGGACCTGGAGCGCGTGAAGCCCGCGAGCGTCGCCTGCCTCGGCGACTTCGTGGGCTACGGCGCCTCGCCCAACGAGTGCATCGAGCGCCTGCGCCCGCGGCTCGCGGAGGCGGTGGTGGGCAACCACGACCTGGCGGCCGTGGGCCGCCTCGCGCTGAACGGCTTCCACGCCGACGCCGCCGTGGCCGCGCGCTGGACCGACGGCGCGCTCACCCCGGAGAACCGGGCCTACCTCGAATCCCTGCCGCTCGAGCGCATCTGGCACGGCGCGCGGCTCACCCACGCCGCACCGGCGGCGCCCGCCTCGTGGCGCTACGTGCTGTCCGCGCGCGACGCGAAGGTCGAGCTCGCGGCGTTCGGCGAGCGCGTGTGCTTCATCGGGCACACGCACTTCCCGTGCACGTTCGAGCGCGACGCCGCCGAGCTGCGCTACAGCCGCGCCGAGGCGTTTCCGCTCGAGCCCGGGCACCGCTACCTGGTCACCGTGGGCAGCGTCGGGCAGCCGCGCGACGGCGACCCGCGCGCCGCCTACCTTCTCTACGACGACGAGGCCGGCCTGGTGCGGCACGTACGGCGCGAGTACGACGTCGCGGGGGCGATGCGCCGCATCGTGGAGGCCGGGCTGCCCTCCTTCCTCGCCGACCGCCTGCAGTGGGGGGAGTGACGTGACCCGGACCTCCACCCTCGGCCACTGGGAGTCGTACTGGCTCGGGCACGCGAACCTGGAGCAGACCTACTCGACCGGCGGGCGCCTGGCGCGCGAGATCCTGAGCGAGGGCCCGGTCGAGGGCCGGCGGGTGCTCGAGGTGGGAGCGGGCTCGGGCCGCGACACGCTGGCGCTGGCCGCGCGCGGCGCGCGCGCCGTCGTGCTCGACTACTCGCCCGCCGCCCTGGCGCTGGTGCAGGGCCAGGCGCGCGCCCAGGGCCTCGAGGTGACGCTGGTGCGCGCCGACGCGCTCGCCATGCCGTTCCGCGAGGGCACGTTCGACGTGGTGTTCCACCAGGGACTGCTCGAGCACTTCCGCGACCCCCGGCCCCTGCTGCGCGAGGGCGCGCGGATCGCGAAGCGCGGGGGGCGCGTGGTGGTGGACGTGCCGCAGACGTTCCACCTCTACACCGTGATGAAGCGCATCCTGATCGCGCTCGACCGCTGGTTCGCCGGCTGGGAGCGGCAGTTCACGCCCGCCGAGCTCGAGGGGCTGGTGCGCGCGAGCGGGCTCACCGTGCGCCGCACCTACGGCGAGTGGATGGTGCCCGGGCTCGCCTACCGCGTGGCGCGCGAGGTCCTGAAGCGCACCACCCGCATCGCGCTTCCGCTCGAGCCGCGCGGGCCGCGGTGGTGGTCCTCGTTCTGGGAGGGCGTGCGGGCGCGCGCCGCGCGCCGGCGCTGGGCGCTCTACACCTGCCACGTGATCGGCACGGTGGCCGAGAAGTGAGCGCGACGCTCCGCGTGCTGGCCGTCAACTTCCGCGATCCCGCGCACCCCGAGGCCGGCGGTGCCGAGCTCCACCTCGAGCACATCCTGCTCGAGGCGGTGCGGCGCGGCTTCGACGTCACCTGGCTCGCCGCCGGGTTCCCGGGCGGCGCGCCCGAGGCCCGCCACCGTGGGATCCGGATCGTGCGCCGCGGGGACTGGTGGAGCTTCGGAGCCGCGGTGCCGGGCGTGCTGCGCCGCGAGCTCGCGGCACCCCCGCCCGATCTGGTGATCGAGGACGTGAACAAGATCCCGTGCTTCACGCCGTGGTGGACCCGGGCCCGGGTGGCGGTGATCGTGCCGCACCTGTTCGGAGCCACCGCGTTCCGCGAGGCGTCGTTCCCGATCGCGCTCGCGGTGGTGGCGCTCGAGGGCCTGATCCCGCTCGCCTACCGGCGCTCGCGCTTCCTGGCCATCTCCGAGAGCACGCGCGACGACCTGGCGCGGCGCGGCATCCCGCGCGGGCGGGTCGCGGTCGTACACTGCGGGCTCGACCACGAGCACTACCGGCCCGAGCCGCACGCGGCGAAGAGCGCGCGACCGACGGTGCTCTACATCGGGCGGGTGAGGCGCTACAAGGGGGTGGACTGGGTGATGCGGGCGATGCCCGGGGTGCTGGCGCGCGTTCCCGAGGCGCGGCTGGTGGTGGTGGGCGACGGCCCCTACCTGCCGGAGCTCGAGCGCGAGGCGAGGCGCCGCGGGCTCGCGCACGCGGTGGAGTTCGCCGGGTTCCTGCCCCGGGCCGAGAAGGTGCGGAGGCTGAGCGAAGCCTGGGTGCTGGTGCAGCCTTCCCCCAAGGAGGGCTGGGGGCTCACCGTGGTCGAGGCCGGCGCCTGCGGCACCGCGGTGGTGGCGGCCGACAGCCCCGGGCTGCGCGACTCGGTGCGGAAGGACGAGACCGGCCTGCTCGTCCCGTGGGGCGACGACGCGGGCCTGGCCGATGCGCTCGCGCGGGTGCTCGAGGACCGGACGCTGCGCGAGAGGCTGGCGGCCGCGGGCCTCAAGTGGGCGGCGCGCTTCACCTGGCCCGACTGCGCGCGGCGCTCGCTCGACGCGCTGCTGGAAGGCGCGGCGGGGTCCCCGTCGTGAGCCGGCGCGCGGTCGTCGCCATCGTGCTGAAGCTCGCCCTGAGCCTGGCGCTCATGGCGGTGCTGGTGTCGCGCATCCCGCTCGACAGCCTGGGCCAGTCCCTGCGGGCGGCGCGGCCGGGCTGGCTGGCCGCGAGCTTCCTCCTGCTCTTCTTGAGCAACGTGATCGGCGCCTACCAGTGGTCGGGGCTCCTCGGGGCGGTCGGGACCCGGATCCCGCTGTGGAAGGTGTGCGCCTACTACCACGTCGGGCTGTTCTTCAACAACTTCCTGCCGGCCAACATCGGCGGCGACCTGGCGCGCATCGCCGACGCGTCGCGCTACGGTCCGACCCGCGCGGCCGCGATCTCGACCGTGCTGCTCGACCGCATGATCGGCACGGTCGCGCTCGCCACCCTGGCGCTCGTGACCACGCTGCCCGCGATCGACGCCTTCCACCTGCGGCTGGTGTACCTCGCGCTGGTGGCGTTCTTCGCGCTCAGCGTCGCGCTGCTGTGGGCGGTCTTCCATCCCGCCCTCCTGCCGCTCGCGGAACGGGCGCTGGCGCGTATCGGGCTCGGGACTCTCCGCCCGCACCTCGACGACCTGGCCGCGCGGCTCCAGGGCTTCCGCGGGCAGCGGCGGCTGTTCCTGAAGCTTATGAGCGTCGCGCTGGTCGTGCAGGTGGCGCGCATCGGGGTCCACGCGCTGGTGGCGCGCGCGCTGGGCATCCCGATCGCGCTGCCCTACTTCTTCCTTTTCGTGCCGCTGCTCGCGGTGATAGTCTCGCTGCCCATCTCGTTCAATGGCATCGGTGTGCGGGAGGGAGCCGGCATCGTCCTGTTCGGCCTCGTCGGGGTGAGCCGGGCCCAGGCCTTCTCGCTCCAGTTCACGGCCTATCTGGTGGCCGTTGCCGTCAGCCTGCTCGGGGGAGTCGTGTTCCTCGCCCGCCTTCCGGGGCGGCGGGCCGGGGCACGATCTGCGGAGGAAACGTCCGGATGAGTACGATGCCCGAGCTCGCGAGCCGTCCGGAGGACCGGCGCGTCACCGCCGCCGTGGCGCTGCTGGTGTTCCTGGCCGCGGCCGTGGTGTACATGATCACGCTCTCGCCCACGGTGCCGTTCTGGGACTCGGGCGAGTTCATCGCGGTCTCCTACATCCTCGGCATCCCCCACCCGCCCGGCACGCCCTTCTACGTGCTGCTCGGGCGCATCGCGACGCTGGTGCCGTGGGCCACCGTGGCGCAGCGCGTGAACGCGCTTTCCGCGATCCCGGCAGCGCTCGCGGTGATGTTCACCTACCTGTGCGGCCTCAAGCTGATCCGCCTCGCCCAGGGCGCCGCGCGCAGGCCCTCGGACGACTGGATCGCGCACCTCGGGGCCGCGACCGGGGCGCTGATGCTGGCGTACTCCGACGCCTATTGGGAGAACTCGATCGAGGCCGAGGTCTACTCGCTCATGAGCCTGGCGCAGATCCTGGTCCTGTGGCTGGGCCTGCGCTGGTGGGAGGAGCACGAGCGCAGGCCCACCGCGGGGCCGCTGCTCCTGTGCGTCTACGTGATGTGGCTGTGCGTCGGGCTGCACCTCGGCGTGGCGATCATGGGGCTGCCGCTCATGGTGCTGGTCGCGGCCGTGGACCGCCGCGTGGCGCAGGTGTTCGCCATGCCCTTCCTCTCCTCGCTGTTCGTGACCATGGGCCTCGAGCGCATGGCGGGCGCGATGCTCGCGGTCGCCACGCTCACGTTCGTGGCCTATACCTTCCAGCGGAAGCTGAACGGCTGGCTGGTGGCGGCCAGCGCCGTGGCCGCGCTGGTCGGCATGGTGGTGGCGTTCGGCGACCAGGACTTCACCCGCAACACCGCGCTGGTCGCGGCTGCCTCCCTCCTCGTCCCGCTCGCGGCCCTCGCGCGGCGCTCGCGCGAAGGCCGCATCCTGGCGCTCGCGCTCGCCCTCATGGTGGTGGGCTACTCCACGCACCTGTACCTCCCGATCCGCGCCGCCCAGCATCCGGCGATCAACGAGGGCGACCCCTCGAGGTGGGAGAGCCTGCGCGACCTGCTCGAGCGCAAGCAGTACGGGCAGTCCAGCATGTTCACGCGCCGCGCGCCGCTCTCGGTCCAGCTCGACAAGGAGTTCTGGCGTTACTTCAGCCGCCAGTGGCCGCTCGCCCCGACGCCGCGGCTGTGGGGCGCGCTGCTGCCGCTCCTGCTCGGCGTCGCCGGCGGCGTGTGGCAGGCGCGGCGAGACCGAACCTCGTTCCTCTACACCGGCTGCTTCCTGGGGCTCACCACCGCCGGGATGATCGCGTTCCTCAACTTCACCGACCACGAGGTGCGCGAGCGCGACTACTTCTTCCAGAGCGGCTACCACGCCTTCTCCCTGTGGATCGGGCTCGGGGTCGCCTACGCCGTCGGCTGGGTGCGCGACTCGTTCAGGAGCGAGGTCTCGCGCCGCCGGGCCGCGATCGCCACCGCCGCGCTGCTCGCGCTCCAGCCCGTGCTGCTGTGCCGGAACCTGTGGTTCACGCACGACCGCCGCGGCAACTACATCGCGCACGACTACGCCTACAACATGCTGGCGCCGCTCGCCCCCAACTCCTACGTCTACACGAACGGCGACAACGACACCTTCCCGCTGTGGTACATGCAGCAGGTCGAGAACTGGCGCAAGGACGTGCGGGTGGTGAACCTGAGCCTGCTGAACACCGACTGGTACATCCGCCAGCTCCGCGACGACCAGCCGCGGGTGCCGATCGCTCTGAACGACCAGGCCGTCAACCTCCTGGGGCGCGGGCTGGTTCAGGACTCCTCGGGGCGCGTGGTGTACACGAACGAGTACATGGCGCACCACATCACCGAGCGGAGCCGCACGTCCGACGGCAAGGGCTGGATCAAGCAGCCCTACTTCGCGGTCACGGTCCCCGAGCACATGGGGCTCGATCCCTACTTCACGCTCGAAGGGCTGGTCTACCGGGTGAACTCCGACAGCCTGCAGAGCACGATCGACGAGGAGAAGACCCGCACCGCGCTCTACAAGACCTTCAAATACCGCGGGCTGTTCACCGCCGACGGCTCGTGGGACTCCACGGTCTACAAGGACGAGAACGCCTCCACGCTCACCCGCAACTACGCCGCGGCCCACCTTCAGCTCGCGATCACCTACCGCCGGCGGCGCGAGCTCCCCCAGGCGATCGCCGAGATGGAGCGCATCACCCGCATGTTCCCCGACTATGTCGAGGTCCAGGTCCCGCTCGGGGGCTTCTACCTGGAGCACGGGGACACCACCAAGGCGCTCGAGCTGTTCCGGAGGCTGGCGAGGATCGATCCGGGCTATCCCGAGGCGCGCTACTACTACGGGGTGACGCTGCTCTACGAGGGCCAGCTCGACGCCGGGCTCAAGGAGCTCGACGCCGCGATCCAGCTCGACCCCAACTACAACCTGGCCTACTACGCCGCCTACTCGCTGCTGTGGGAGCGCGGCCAGCGCGAGCGCGCGCTCGCCTACCTGGAGCGCTGGCTCGACAGTCATCCCAACGACACCGGAGCGCGACAGCTCCTCGAGCGGGGCAGGGGTCGCGCGGGCGGCGGGCCGGTACCCGCGCCGCCGCCTCCGCCGCCGCTGCCCGGCCTGCCCTGAGGCGCGGCGCGATGGCGAGCGGTCACGCGCTGGTGACGGGCGCCGCCGGCTTCATCGGCTCGCACCTGGCGGAGCGCCTGCTGCGCGAGGGCGTGCGAGTGACCGGCGTCGACTGCTTCACCGACTACTATGACCCGGTGCTCAAGCGCCGCAACCTCGAGGGCGCGCTCGCCCACCCCGGGTTCTCGCTGCTCGAGCTCGATCTCTCGCGCGCCGACCTCGCGCCGCTCCCCGAGGTCGCGGCCGTGTTCCACCAGGCCGCGCAGCCGGGCGTGCGCCCGTCGTGGGGGCGCGAGTTCGCGGCCTACACCCAGCACAACGTGCTCGCCACGCAGTGCCTGCTCGAGCGCTACCGTGGGAGCGCGCTCGAGCGCTTCGTCTACGCCTCGTCGTCGTCGGTGTACGGCGAGGCGGAGCGCTACCCGACGGCCGAAGACGACCTGCCGCGGCCGGTGTCGCCCTACGGCGTGACCAAGCTCGCGGGCGAGCACCTCACGCTCCTCTACGGCCGCAACTTCGGGATGCCGGTCGTGGCGCTCCGCTACTTCACGGTCTACGGCCCGCGCCAGCGGCCCGACATGGCGTTCCACCGCTTCTGCCGGGCCCTGCTGCTGGGGGAGCCCCTCACCGTGTTCGGCGACGGCCACCAGTCGCGCGACTTCACGTTCATCGACGACGCGATCGAGGCCAACCTGCGCGCCTGGCGGCGCGCCGCCCCGCAGGCGGTCTACAATGTCGGCGGGGGCTCGCAGGTCGAGGTGCTGGAAGCGGTGGCGATCCTGGAGCGCGCCTGCGACGCGAAGGCCAGGCTCGAGTTCCAGCCGCGGCCGCCGGGCGATCCGCAGCGCACGCGGGCCGACGCCACGCGGCTCCGCGCCGACCTCGGCTACGCGCCGGCGGTGCCGATCGACCGCGGCCTCGAGAAGGAGGCCGAATGGGCGCGGACGCTGTACGCGAGGAGCCGCCGCTGAGCCCGCCGCCGCAGATCTCCGTCGTGGTCCCGGCCTGGAACGAGGCCGAAAGCCTGCCGGTGCTCCACGCCGAGATCGTCGCCGCCCTCACCGCCCTCGGCCGGCCGTGGGAGGTCCTGTACGTGGACGACGGCTCGCGCGACGGCACCGACCGCGCGATCGCCGCGCTGGCCGCGCAGGATCCGCGCGTGCGCGGCGTCACGCTGCGCCGCAACTTCGGCAAGTCGGCCGCGCTCGCGACCGGCTTCGAGCTGGCGCGCGGCGAATGGGTGGCGACGCTCGACGCCGACCTGCAGGACGACCCGGCGGAGCTCAAGGTCCTCGTGGAGCGGCTCGAGAGCGGGTACGACCTGGTCTCGGGCTGGAAGCAGAACCGGCAGGATCCCCTCAGCAAGACCCTGCCCTCGCGGCTCTTCAACGCGGTCACCTCGTGGGCGGCGGGGATCCGGCTCCACGACTTCAACTGTGGTTTCAAGCTCTACCGCCGCGAGGTCACCCAGGCGATCGAGGTGTACGGCGAGTTCCACCGCTTCCTGCCCGCGCTCGCGCACTGGGCGGGCTTCCGCGTGGGCGAGGCTCCGATCCGCCACCGCCCGCGCCGCTTCGGGCGCAGCAAGTTCGGTGCCTCGCGCTTCGTGAACGGGTTCCTCGACCTCCTGAGCGCGGCGTTCATCTCCACCAGCGCGCTCAAGCCGCTCCACGTCTTCGGCCGCATCGGGCTCCTGTTCCTGCTCGCGGGCGGTGCGATCGGCACCTGGTTCGTGGTGCAGTGGGTGACCGGGGAGCCGCTGCGCGTGCGCCCCCTGATGCTGTTCGGCAGCGGGCTCGCGGTGATCGGGATCCAGCTCATCCTGATGGGGCTCCTGGGCGAGATGATCGCGCACCACGGCGCGCGCCGCAGCTACCCGGTGCGGCAGCGCTTCAACCTCGAATGAAGGCGTTCGTGCTCGCGGGCGGGCTCGGCACCCGGTTGAGGGCGCGCTTCGGCGACCTGCCCAAGGCGCTGGCGCCGCTCGGCGGCACGCCGTTCCTCGTGCGCCAGCTCGAGTGGCTGCGCGCGGCCGGGCTCCCCGAGGTGGTGGTGTGCGCGGGCCACGGGGCGGATCGGCTTCGGGACGCGGTCGGAGGGGGCGAGGCGCTGGGGATCGCGGTGCGCTGGTCGGTCGAGCGCGAGCCGCTCGGCACCGGGGGCGCGCTCTCGCTCGCGGCCCGCTTCGTCGACGGCCCGGCGCTGGTGGTGAACGGGGACACGCTGCCCGAGTGCGACCCGTGGGGGCTCGAGCGCGAGCGCTGGGAGAACGGGTCGCTCGGGGCGGTCGCGCTGTTCGAGGTCGAGGAGGCGCGCGCACGCGGCCGGGTCGAGCTGAACGGCTCGGGGCGCATCGAGCGCTTCGTGGAGAAGGATCCCGCGCACCGCGGGGCGGCGTGGGTGAACGGCGGGCTCTACGCGTTCGCCCCGGCGCTGTGGAGGCGGCTGCCCGCGGGCCCGTCGTCGCTCGAGCGCGACGTGCTGCCGGCCCTGGCCGCGGCCGGGAGCCTGCGGGGCTGGAAGAGCCCGGGCTCCTTCTACGACATCGGCACGCCCGAGGAGTGGGAGCGCGCCGAGCGCCACTTCGCGCCGTGACCCGGCCCCTCTACTTCCGCGCGCGCGCGCCGCTCCGGCTCTCCTTCTGTGGCGGCGGGACCGACGTCTCCCCCTATCCCGAGGAGCACGGCGGCATGGTGCTCTCCGCGACCATCAACCAGTACGCCTATGCCTCGATCCGCCCGCGGCGCGACTCGAAGCTCACGCTCGCCAGCCTCGACTACGACGTGGTGGCGAAGTACGACCACCCGCGCCGCATGCGGCTCGACGGCAACCTCGACCTGATCAAGGCCGCGGTGCGCGCGCTCCGCGTCCGGCGCGGCGCCGATCTGTGGGTGCACAGCGACGCGCCGCCGGGCTCGGGGCTCGGCTCCTCGAGCACGATGGTGGTGGCGCTGATCGGGGTGCTGACCGAGTGGCTCAAGCGCCCGCTCTCGGGCTACGAGATCGCCGAGCTCGCCTACCGCATCGAGCGCGTGGACCTCGGGCTCGCGGGCGGACGGCAGGACCAGTACGCGGCCACCTTCGGCGGCTTCAACTTCATCGAGTTCCATCGCGACTCCACGGTGGTGAACCCGCTCCGCATCCGCCGCGACGTGCTGCACGAGCTAGAGTACCGCCTGCTGCTGTGCTACATGGGCCAGACCCGCCAGTCGGCGCGCATCATCGAGCGCCAGACCGCGTCCTACCGCGAGGGCCGTGCCCCGGTGGTGCAGGCGCTGGACCGCCTCAAGTCCGAGACACTGGAGATGAAGAAGGCGCTGCTCCTCGGCCAGGTGGACGGGGTGGGGGAGCTGCTGCACGAGGCCTGGGAGCAGAAGAAGCGGCTCGACGAGGACATCTCGAACAGCCACGTGGACCGCCTCTACCGGCTGGCGCGCCGCGAGGGCGCGATCGGCGGCAAGATGCCGGGCGCGGGCGGCGGCGGGTACTTCCTGTTCCTGACCCGCTTCGACCGCAAGCACCGGGTGGCGGGCGCGCTCGAGAAACACGGCGGACAGGTGGTCCCGTTCCAGTTCGAGCCGCACGGGCTCCAGACCTGGGCGTCCGCTCGCGCCAGCGGACGATGAGTTGTGCTCGGAAGATTGGTGACGGCAGGCCGTGGCGCTCGGCCCCGAGTCCTTCGCTTCAGCGCTCAGGCGGCGTAGCGCAGCCGGTGTTCGCGCCCCTTCGGCACTTGCCGGGTCTCAATCTTCCCCCAGTAGTAGGGCTGCCAGCGCGGCGGCAGCCCCACCCGAGTCACGAACAGCCGCTGGCGCAGCAGCTCGGAGACCCGCAGGCGGCGGCGGAAGATCCCCAGGCGCATGGCGGGCGTGTCCTGGTGTCGGCGCTCGGAGATCCACTTCCCATAGTTGCGCCACACCAGCATCACCCACAGGCGCCAGATCGCCATCTGGCGGCGCTTGGCGAAGGCGATGGTCTCGCGCTTGTGGTTGGCCCCGCTGTGGCGGATCAAGAGGTCGAGCAGGTTGATGGCGAACAGGGGATTGCGGGCGGTGCGGGCGGCGCGGCCCGGCACGGTGTGGTGGCGGACCCGCAGGTGGCGGAGGCGCTTAAGCGCGCGCGGGTAGTCGGGATGCTCGTCGGTGTAGAGCTCGAGCGCCTGAGGCTCCGGGCAGACGACGCCCAGCACCGCGGCGGTCTCCCTCTCGATCGAGCGCGGGTCGGGGCGGCCGTAGCGGGACTCGAGCTGGAGCCGGGTGCGCTTCTGGGGCGGGGTCATGGAGCCGCTGCGGCGCAGCTCGGAATCGGTGAAGCCGTAGAAGAAGTGGGAGCGCCGGCCGGCCACGACGTGATACCAGGTGGGGTGGAACTGGCTGTACTCGAAGGACTGGAAGCCGTCGAGGGCGAGGGGCTCGGCGAGCGG
>DASXQT010000055.1:0-94389 GCA_036507005.1 Candidatus Eiseniibacteriota bacterium | reverse complement strand
CGTCCCCGCTCCCGCCCCGGCGGCCGGCTCGACCGGCGTGGACTTCCTGGTCGGACTCGTCCCCAACAACGTCGTGAAGGCGATGGCCGACGGCGACATGCTGGCCGTCATGGTGTTCGCGCTCTTCCTCGGAGCCGGGCTGGCCGTCACCCGCACCGAGGCCGCGCGCCGGCTCGAAGAGGCGCTCCAGGGTCTCTACGAGGTGGTGATGCGATTGCTCGGACTGGTGCTCGAGGCCGCGCCGATCGGCGTGGCGTGCCTGCTCTTCACGCTCACCGCGCGTCTCGGATACGAGGTGCTGCGCCAGCTCGGCGCCTACGTGCTGGTCGTGGTGCTGGCACTGGCGATCCAGCAGTTCGTGGTCTACTCGATCTCGGTCGCCTGGCTCGGCGGCATGAGCCCGCTCCATTTCTTCCGCTCGATCCGCGAGGCGATGCTCACCGCCTTTTCCACCGCCTCGAGCAACGCGACGCTTCCCACGTCACTGATGGTCGCCGAGCGCCGCCTCGCGCTCCCGCCACACGTGAGCCGTTTCGTGCTCACGATCGGCTCGACCGCGAACCAGAACGGCACCGCGCTCTTCGAGGGCGTCACGGTGCTCTTCCTCGCCCAGTTCTACGGCGTGCACCTCGGCCTCACCCAGCAGCTCACCGTGGTCTTCATCTGCATCCTGGGGGGCATCGGCACGGCCGGGGTCCCGGCCGGATCGATCCCGGTGGTGGTGATGATCCTCGGGCTGGTGGGCGTGCCGCCCGAGGGCATCGGCATGATCCTGGGCGTCGATCGCTTCCTCGACATGTGCCGCACCACGCTCAACGTGACCGGGGACCTCGCGGCGGCGGTGGTCGTGGCGCGCGGCGAGCCCGCGCGCGCGGCGCCCGCGGGCTCCGGATAGCGCAACGGGGCCCCGGCGTGTCGCCGGAGCCCCGCGTCGCTTCGGACGGGCGTTAGCGGAAGAGCTGCTTGATCCGCCCCCAGGTCGTGGTCCGCGTAGGGGTCGGGTCCAGCATGATCTGACCGCGGATCTCGCCACCGGGGAAGTTGGCGGTGTGGATGTTCACGTAGGCGGAGTCGTTCACCATGTAGCGCACGAGCGTCGTCGTCACGACCGCCACGCCCGAGACGGTCCCGCTGGTCGTGCCGGTAGCCGAGAGCCCCACTGCGACGCCGGCGTTCTGGCCGACGGGCGCGGGCGCATGGATGTGCTGGGCGCTGCGGTTCGAGGTCAGGTTCTGGTACGTGATGTTGTAGGTCACCTGGGTCTGGGCGTCGTTGACCACGAGCGTGCCCGAGCCCGTGCCCGGCGAGGCGTTGGCCGGGACTTCCTGAGCCCCATTGAGGTTGACCGAGAATCCGGTGTCGGCCCAGGGCGCAGCGATCGGACCCAGCATGACGAGCATTGCGGACGCGAAGACGATCGGGAAGCGCAGGCGCATGGGGGTATCCTCCTCTTCGGGTGAGCTAGACAGCGGGGTGGCGGCCGCGGACGCAAATGCGTCCCTAGCTGTCTGCGCGGCGGGATTCTCCGACGGCGCGAAGGCAATGTCAATGCTTGGCATTGCGATCATGACGAATTCCGTGCCGCCGTGGTTCAGGCTCGCTGAACTTGGGGGCTGCTTTTCGGACGTAGAGCCGCTCCGGGCGTCGCGGTACAATTCCATGGCGATTCGAGGTCGGTCTGCGGCCGGTCATGGCGCCCGGCCGGTCGGCCCGGACCGCGAGGAACCATGCCGGCGTTTCCGACCAGACATGCGCTCCAAGCGCTCGCACTGCTGATCTTCCCGTCTCTTGCGTCCGCGGCGGGCCCGGGCAGCCATTGCGCCTCCGCGGCCCATGTCCAGGCGATCGACGGCCGGCCTGGATGGTTCCGCATCGAGACCGCGGCCGGACGCACCGCCGCGCGCTGGCCGGCGGCGGCCCCCGGAGGCGGCGCGGCACCCGCCTACGTGATCCGCGCCCTCGAGAACCGCTGGGATTCGGACGGCAACCCCGCGACCGAGACCGACACGCTGGTGGTGACGGCCGGCTCCACGGTGCGCTGGCTGCTGGTCTCCGGGCTCCACACGCTCACGAGCGGCAGGGACTCGGCCGATCCCGACGCGGGGAACCGCTTCGACTACCTGCTCGACGAGCAGCACGCCTGGTTCGATTCGACCTTCACCTCGCCCGACACTGTCGAGTTCTTCTGCTTCTTCCACGAGCCCGGCATGCGCGGCGTGCTCATCGTGTCGGGGAGCGCGTCGGTGCGGGACGGACCGCAGCCCACGCGCCTGCGCTTCACGCGCGCGCCGTGGCCCAACCCCAGCCTCGGGGGCGCGACGAGCTTCGCGGTCGGCGTGCCGCGCGAGCAGGCGGTGCGGGTCGAGGTGCTCGACGCGGAAGGGCGCCGCGTGGCGCTGCTCCACGACGGCCCGCTCGCCGCCGGCGACCACCCGTTCCGCTGGCGCGGCGCGTCCGACCGGGGCGAGCGCGTGCGCTCGGGGCTCTACGTCGTGCGCCTCCGGGCCGGCGAGGTGACCGCGATGCGCACGGTGAGCGTCCTGCGCTAGGCGCTGCCCCCGCTACGAATTCCCGTTCGAGTAGCGCGCCAGCGCCACCTCGACGATGCGCTCGATGAGCTGCGGGAAGGGACGGCCCGCCTTCTTCGCCGCCAGGGCGAACTCGGCGGTCGGCAGCAGGTAGGGATTGGGGTTGACCTCGAGCACGTGGATCGTGCCGTCCGCGGCGAGGCGGAAATCGATGCGCCCGTAGTCGCGGAGCTGGAGCGCCTGGAACGCCTGCACCGCGGTGTCCTGGATGCGCGCCACCAGGTCCTCGTCGAGGTCCTCGGGAAGGAACGGCCAAGTCTTCTTGTAGGCCTGGGTGTCCTCCTCCCACTTCACCTCGCTGCCCGCAATCCGCGGCGTGCCCTTGGGGAGCTGCGAGAGGTCGAGCTCCACGATCGGAAGCGCCTCGGGCTTGTCGTTGCCGAGCACCGCGACGTAGAGCTCGCGGCCCTCGATGTACTCCTCGATCAGGGCCGGGGTGTCGAACTGGGCGTGGATGTAGTCGATGCGCTCCATCAGCTCCTTGATCGAGCCGCACACGGCGCCGAAGTGGATGCCGATCGAGCCGTCCTCGCGCGCGGGCTTCACGATCACCGGGAACTGGATGTCGTGCGAGTGCTCGGTGCGCCCGCGGTAGACAGTGGCGAAGTACGGCGTGTGGATGCCGTGGAAGGCGAAGATCTTCTTGGCGAGCGCCTTGTCCTGGGCTAGGTAGAGCCCGCGCGCGCTCGCGCCCGTGAACTTGCGGCCCAGCAGCTCGAGGTAGGCGGCGACGTTGAAGTCGCAGCTGTCGTCGCCCCCGAACGACTCGACCAGGTTGAAGACCAGGTCGGTCTCGGACTGCGCGAGCTCGAGCAGGCTCTGGGGAGTGCCGTCGAGGCGCAGGTAGACGGGGTTGTGCCCCGCCTTCTTGAGCGCCTCGTAGACCTCCTGGACGTCCTCGTCGGCGGACTTCCGCGGCGGGCGGGCGGCGCCGGCATGCTTGCCCTCGTCGTCCCACCAGAAGTCGAACATCACGCCGATTCGCAGCTTGGCCATTGCGTTCCCTCGCCGGCGGGCTCCCCGCGTGGACCACCCGGGGAGACCGCTCAGCTCTGCACGAATCTCCCCCGGGTCAGGTAGTTCATCGCCAGCGTCGTGCCGTACGCCGTCAGCTCGACCAGGGTGGCGGACTCGCGCGCCGAGTCCACGTACAGCTCGAGCTCCCGGCAGGTGCGGAGGATGCGCTCGATCAGCGCGCGCACCAGCGAGCGCTTCACCCCCGTCCAGTAGGTGATCTTGTCGGTCAGCGGCAGGCGGTTCTCCTCGACCATCTCCCACGCGGGACGGATCCCCTTGCGCCGGCGGCCCCGCGGGAGGAAGAGATCGGTCAGGTCGGCCTCGAGCGCCACGTTGACCGCGGCCCCGTTCTGGCGCGACAGGCGGCGGTAGAACTGCTCCACCGTGAGCTTCATGTCGTCCACGGTGCGGTCGAAATCCCCGCCCGAAACCACCGGATCCTGCTCCCGCACCCGGCGCGCCACCAGATCAACATAGCGCAGTTTCCGCATGGCAGGCCACCCTTTGTACTTGCGACGCCACACCGAGCGCGGCGTGAGCCACACCGCGAAGGTCTCGGCGAAGTCCTCGTCGGGATGCTTCTGCGCGTACCAGCCCGCGATGTGGCGGACGTACTTGCGGCTGAACGGCAGCGGCCGATAGTGGTCGCGGTAGCGCCGGTTGTAGGGACCGAACTGCTTGCGCCACTCCGGCGAGGCGTAGAGGCGGTAGGCGTAGTTGAACGCGTGCCCGGCTTCGTGCCGCATGTACATCATGATCTCGCGGTCGTCCTCGAGATCGTTCATCTCGCGCTCGAGGCGCGCGAGCTTGGGATCGGCCAGGTAGAACGGGATCCCGATCACCGGCTGGCCGTCGGGGCAGCCCCACTCGTCGGTGAGGTAGCAGACCGGCTTGAAGCGCTTGAGCCCCTTACTCTCCAGCTCGCGGTGGAGCTGGATCACGAAGCGCTCGACCGGCGAGCCCTCGAGCTTGAGTCCGAGCTGGCTGATGCGCTTGCCGAGCAGCTCGCGGACGTCGGGCGGGGTCTGTTCGAAGCGGGACACGGAGGGTGGATGCTAACCGTGCGCGCGGCGGGCCTCAAGCCGGTCAAGTCCCGGCAAAGAATGCGGGGCCCCGCGGCGCCGCCGAGGGCCGGTGCGCGTCCAAGCGTTGGGCGCGAGATTCCCCGGCGGCGCCAGGATTGGCAGGCTCCGGACCATGCGCCGCGCCCCACGGCCGGAGCGTCCGCACCCCGACCTGGATCACGTCACCCCATAGCAAGGAGAGAAACCGCTCATGAAGCGACTGGCTGTCGTCCCTATGCTGATGGCCGCGGCGCTGCTCGCCCTGGCCGCGCCGCTGTCCGCCGCCCCGGTGCCGTTCGAGATCGACCTGGCGCACTCCGAGGTGGGCTTCAGCATCCGCCACTTCTTCTCGCGGGTGCCGGGGCGCTTCAACGACTTCGCCGGCACCGTTCAGCTCGACGAGCAGAACATGGCGAACTCGTCGGTCGACGTCACGATTCAAGCCACGAGCATCTTCACCAACAACGAAAGGCGCGACAAGCACCTTCGCTCCGGCGACTTCTTCGCCGCGGACAGCTTCACCACCATCACCTTCAAGAGCACCAAGGTGACGCCGGGTGAGAACGGGAAGCTCGCGATCGCGGGCAACCTCACGATCCGCGGCATCACCAAGCCGGTAGTGCTCGACGCGCACTTCCTGGGCGCGGGCAAAGTGGACGTCGGCGGGCGCCCGGCCGGCTATCGCGCCGGCTTCGAGGCCACCACGACGATCAACCGCCAGGACTACAACGTCACGTGGAACAAGGTGCTCGACCAGGGCGGCACGATGCTCGGGGACGATGTGCAGATCAACCTCGGGGTGGAGGCGGTCAAGGTGGAAGCGGAGAAGGCGAACGTGGTGCCGCCCGCGGGAAAGAAGCCCTAGCCGGACTCGAAGGCCAAGCCTGTCGGGCGGAGATGCATTCGGCCCCCGGGTTCCTTTCCGGGGGCCGCTGCGTTTCCGGCCGCCCGGAGCCGCCGGGAGCGCCTACCTCCCGCCGTGCCCGGAAGCGCTGGTGTCGGCGGGCGCCGCCTGGCTGCTGTCGGCGGGCGCTCCGGCCTTGCCGGCGTCGGCCGGCGCGCCGTGGGCGGCCTCGTAGTCGGCGATTGCCTTCTTGAGGTCGCGCGCCTCGGTGGTGGCCGCCGCGGCGCGCTCCAGCCAGGCGAGCTGCTCGTGCGCCTTGTCCAGCTTGCCCAGCTCCACGTAGGCCTCGCCCAGGTACTCGCGCGCGGGAGCGTAGTCGGGCTTGAGCGCCAGGCACTTCTCGTAGGCGGCGAGCGCGCGGTCGTAGTCCTTGAGCTTGCGCGCGGCGTAGCCGACCAGGTTCCAGGCCTCGTGGTACTTGGCGTCGAAGCTCACCGCACGCTCGCCGCGGTCGAGCGCCTTCTTGAACTTCTTCGCGGCGTTCTTCTCCTTGCCCTCCTCGAGATCCTTCTTGGCCTTCGTGATCTCGTCGTAGGCGTCGGCGTAGAGCCGCTCGGCCTCCTGCCGGGGCGTGAGCGAGACCGAGCTGATCCCGGTCTCGGGCCGCGGCGGCTCCTCGCTCTTCGAGCCGCCGAACGAGGCGAAGGCCGGCGGCGCGGCGAGCCCGCCGAGGAGGCATGCGATCCAGATGGTTCTGCCGGTCATCGAGCTTTCCCCCGCTTCCCCGGTCGTCAGGTCGTGCGTGCGGTCCCGGGTCCCGGCGGGACCGCGGCCTCCCGCCGTACGGCGGCGGCCCCGGTCCAGGAGCATCGTGTCGCCCCATTCTAGGAGCGCCCCGAGAGGGTGTCCAACCCCGCCGCCCGCGCCTTCTCTGCGGCGCCGCGGCGTCGACTTTGATAAGATGTTGGACAGGTCTAGGCGGTTCGTCGGTGCGATCTCGAAACCGTACCGGAGCAGAGGAACCCAACGCTTGGCAGTGCAACGCGCTCGTCGGGTGGCGCGCCCGCGCCCCGTCCGCATCCAGCGGGCCCCCCCGCATCCCTTGCTGCGCGCGAAGCTGGTGCGACCCAACCCCCCCGCGCAGGCTCTCGAGCGCCCCCGGCTCCTGCACGCGCTCGCCGAGCACGCGGAGCGCCCGCTCACGCTGATCGTCGCCGACGCCGGCTACGGCAAGACCACGCTGCTCGCGGAGTTCGCGCTCAGCGTGCGCCGGCCGGTGGTGTGGTACTCGCTCATGCCCTCGGACGCGGACCTGGTGGTGTTCGGGCGCTACCTGCTCGAGGGCTTCCGCCGCGAGAACCCCCGCTTCGGACGCGTGTTCCAGCGCGCGCTCGAGGACCTGAAGCCGCGCAGCCGGTCGGCCGAGATGCTGGCGGGCACGCTCGCGAACGAGCTCGCCACGCTGCGGGGCCCGCGCACCCTGCTCGTGCTCGACGATTTCCAGGAGGTGGCGGCGCAGCCCGCGGTCGCCGCCTTCATGGAGGCGCTGCTGCGCCTGCTCCCCGAGACCGTGCGGCTCCTGATCGCCTCGCGCTCGCTGCCCTCGCTCGGGCTCGAGCGCATGCGCGCGCGCGGCGACATGTTCGAGCTCCACTCCGGGCACCTGCGGCTCACCCGCGAGGAGCTCGCCCGCCTGTTCGACGAGGTCTATCGCCGGCCGCTCAAGGAGGCCGAGGTCCAGGACCTCGAGGAGGCGACCGTGGGGTGGCCCACGGCGGTGCACCTGGTCTACGAGTCCCTGTGCCGGTCGGAATCGGGAACCCTCGACCAGGTGCTCCAGAGCTTCCGCACCTCGAACCTCGAGCTCCACGACTACCTCTCGGCCGAGGTCTACGCGCGGCTCGACGAGGCCTCGCGCCGGCTGGTGGAGCGCACCGCCGCGCTCTCGCGCTTCGACGACGGCCTCGCCGCGCGGCTCGCCGGGCAGCGCCAGCCGCGCGCCTCGCTCGAGGCCCTGGCCCAGCGCGGGCTGCTGCGCACCTTCGGCGCGGGCGAGCACGTCACCTACGAGTGCCACGAGCTGGTGCGGCGCTTCGTCCGCCAGGAGCTGGAGGGGCGGCTCGGCGCCGACGCCTGGCGCGCGCTCGAGGGCGAGACCGCGGACGCGCTGGCGGCGCGGGGCGAGGCCGAGCGCGCGCTGCGCCACTACCTGCGCGCCGGGCGCGCGGAGGAGGCGGCCCGCATCCTGCGCGAGCTCGCGCCCTCGCTGCTGCGCCACGGCCGGGCCGCGGCGCTCCAGGGGTTCCTGGGCGAGCTGCCGCCCGCGCTGCTGCGCGAGGACTTGGCACTCGCGGTGGTGCAGGCCGACGCGCAGCAGTCGCTGGGAGCCTGGGACGAGGCGCAGGCGCTCTTCGAGCAGGTGCTGGAGCGCTGCCGCGCGCTGCCGGGGGCGGGCGCGCGGCGCCCGGCGGTGAACCTGCGCGAGGTCGAGTGCCGCGCGCTGCTCGGCCTCGGCAAGGTGCGCAACCTGCGCGGCAGCCACGAGCAGGTGCTGGGGATGGCGGAGCGCGGGCTGGGGCTGGCGCAGGATCTCGACCTCGAGACCCGGGCGCGGCTCCTGCAGATGAAGGCCGGCGCCCACTTCTACCTCGGCCAGTACCAGGCCGCGGTGCAGGTGCTCGATCAGGTGCGCGGCCTGCTCGGCAGCGCCTCGGAGCCCGAGCTCCTGCTGCCCACGATCCACAACCTGGCGCTCGCCTACGGGGCCCAGGGTCGCTACCGCGAAGCGGTGCGGGAGCTGCGCATCGCGCTCGCCCAGGTGCGCGGCACCGATTCGCCGCGCGCCGCGCTCTACCTCTCGAACCTGGCGTCCCTGCTCGGCGAGCTCGGGGATCTGGCGGAGGCGCGCCACGCCGCCGACGAGGGGCTCGTGGCGGCCCAGCGCTTCTCGAATCGCCCCCAGGAATGCATGAACTACCAGACCCTGGCCCAGGTGCTGGTGCAGAGCGGCGACCTGGACGGAGCGCTGGCCTCGGTGCGGCGCGCGGAGGAGCTGAACGCCGAGCTGCGGATGGAGGTGATCGCCGCCGACCTGCTGGCGCTGCGCGGCCGCATCTTCTGCGCGCGCGGCGAGTACCGCCGGGCGGTCGAGTTCATCGCCCAGGCGATCGAGCGGGTGCGCGAGCGCCCCGACGCGCCGCGCCTGCCCGAGTTCCAGGCCACGCTCGCCTGGTGCGAGCTGCGCGCCGGGCGGGTGCGGGTCGCGCACGAGACGCTGATCCCCCTCGGGGCGCGCGCGGACGCGGGCGAGGACGAGTACCAGCGCATGCGCGTCCACTACTGGCTGGCCGAGGCCCTGCTCGCCCAGGGCGAGAGCCGGGAGGCGAAGGAGCACCTGGCGACGGCGCTCCGCCTGGTGCGCGAGCGCGGCTACCTCCACTTCCTGCGCGTGCAGGCCCGCGAGGAGCCGGCGCCCCTGGTGCACGCGCTCGCCGGCGAGATCGAGGTCGACACCGCGGCGGCCGCGCTGGTCGAGGCCGGCGGCGCGGTCGAGGTGCCCCTGCTCGCGGTGCTCGAGCGCGCCTCGGCGGCGGTGGGCGAGGCGGCGGTGGCGGTGCTGGGCGAGGTCGGCGGGCGGCTCGCGCGCGCGGGGCTCGCGCGGCCCATGCGCGCGGGCCGCGCGCTCCAGCCCGCGATCCGCACCGCGCTTCGCCACATCGAGGCACGCCTCGAGCGCGGCGCCCAGCGCACCGGCGAGGCGGACGGAGTCGCCTCGCGTCTCGTGCTCTTCGGCCCGCCCCAGCTCCTGGTGGGCGGCGACCCGCTGCCGGGCTCGGCGTGGCGGACCCAGCGCGCGTTCCAGATGCTGGTCTACCTCGCGTTCCATCCGCGCGGGGCGAGCCGCGAGGAGTTGATCGACCACTTCTGGCCCGGCCGCCAGGCGGCCGCCGGCCGGCGCAACTTCCACCCCACGCTCTCCTACATCCGCAGCGTCCTGCCCGCGGGCGGAGCCGCTGCGATCCTGCGCGAGGCGGAGTTCTATCGGCTCAACCCGGCCTACGCGATGACCTGCGACGTATGGGAGTTCGAGCGCGCGCTCGAGGAGGCGCGGGGTTCGAAGGTGGCGGCCGAGCGCCGCACGGCGCTGGAGCGGGCGGTGGCGCTCGCGAGCGCCCCGCTGCTCGAAGGGATCTACTCCGAGTGGGCGATCACGCTCCAGGGGCGCTATCGCGACCAGCTCGAGAAGCTGCTGCTCGACCTCGGCGGGCTGTGCGCGCGCGCGGCCGAGTTCGAGCCCGCGCTCGACTGCTTCCGCCGCGCGGCCGAGCTGGACGAGTACCGCGAGGCCACCCGGCTCGCGGTGATCGAGTGCCTGATGCGGCTCGGAAACCGGCGCGCGGCGCTGGCGGAGTACGATAAGCTCAAGGCACTGCTGCGCACCCAGCTCGGCGTCGAGCCGCTGCCGGAGACGGAGGAGGGCGTGCGCCGCCTGCTGGCCGGCAAGGGGGCTCACGACTGGCCCGAGCCCGGGTCGGCAAAACCAGTCCAAGTTGCTGCGTCGCAGACAGTTGGCACACCCGCTCAACTCGGAGTCAAGCGTCGGGAGCGAAGGTGAGCGCATCGAAACGGTCTTCCCCGACCCACGAGGCATGAACGTGTCGAACGTCCCGCACATCCCCCCGGCGGTGAGGAGCGGACTCCTGACCACGCTCCTTGCGCTTACGCTTTCCGCTCCCGCCGCCGTTGCGGTTCCGTTCATCTGGGATCAGGACGACGACCACCTCGACGACCGGATGGAGACGGTCCAGCTCCTCGGCTACCGGTTCTCCTTCGAGAACGGGGACAGCCTGCTGCGGCAGCGGATCGCGGTCGCGCGCGGCGCCCTCGGCGCGCTGTACTACAGCGTCTACGTGCGCTTCGACCACCCCCCGGGCGACGCCGACCTGGACTCGCTCTCCAACCTGGGGATGCCGACCCTGTACCGCTACGAGGGCGTTTCCGCCGTGCGCAGCGTGGGGACCTTCTTGCAGGCCGACCTGGCCGCCAAGACCATCGCCGGGATCGAGCGCATCGAGGCGATCCCGGTGGACTATCCCCAGGAGCGCGAAGGCGCGGCGGCGATCGCCGCCTACGATCCCAGCGATCAGGTGTTCCCGACCTGGACCGGGACCGGTGGCGGCGACGGCCAGGGTGTGGTGGTCGCGATCCTCGACACCGGGATCAACGACGAGGCCGAGGGAGGCTACTCCGGGCACGAATCGCTCGCGGGTCGGGTGCTGGGGGGAGCGTCGTTCCTGAGCGCCGACTCGACGCTCGACACCCCCCGCGACGGCAGCGAGAACCCCTCCGACCACGGCGGGAACGCCACGCAGTCGCACGGCACCCACGTGGCCGGCATCGTCCTCGGCACCGGGGGCCCGAGCGGCTACGCGCGCGGCGTCGCGCCGGAAGCGCGCGCGGTCGACGTGAAGGTGCTCAACGACGCCGGGATCGGCACGGGCGTGGCCGAGGCCATCGACTGGTGCATCCACAATCGCGCCCGCGACTGGGGAGCGCCGGGCTACGCCGGCATCCAGGTGATCAATCTCTCGCTCTCGAGCCTCGATGAGAGCGACGGCAACGACGTGGCATCAGAACTCGCCCGCCGCGCGGTGGAACTCGGGATCGTGGTGGTGGCCTCAGTGGGAAATGAGGGGAAGGCCCACTACGTTCCCTCGCCGGCGGCGGGCGATAAGATTATCGCAGTCGGGGCGGTCGATGACCAGCGCTCTCCGCTGCCGACCGACGACGTGTTCGCGTCCTTCAGCGACCAGGGCCCGCGGGCCGACGACGGCGACCTCGACCTCGCCGACGAGCAGAAGCCGGACCTGGTGGCGCCCGGCGTCGCGATCCTCTCGGCGGACGGCGACCTCTCGACCGACGGGCACCAGTACAAGCGGCTGAGCGGCACCAGCATGGCGGCGGCGTTCGTGAGTGGCGCCGTGGCGTGTATGCGCTCGTCCGACCCTGGGCTCCCTCCCGCCCGGATCGCGGATCTGCTGCACGCCACGGCTTGGCGTTGGATCGCAGGACTCCCCGCCGGAGACGCGGGCACGGACCCGCGCTGGCAGGCGGCGCGGGGCTACGGCATGGTGGACCTCTACGCCGCCGCGCTCGAGGCGTCGCAGAGCGGGCGGTCGCAGGTGGCGCGCCTCGAGCTGGTGGCCACGGAGTCGACCAAGATCACGGCCACGCTGCGCACCCAGCGCGAGCACGGCGCCGCGTTCTTCGCGCTCGAGCGCGCTCCGGACCTGGGCGGGGTTCCGGGAGAGTTCGCAGGCTACGACTCGGTGGCGGCGGCCGGGGACTCCTCGCTCACCCGAATCATCAACAGGACCACCTACACCCGCGTGTGGAGCGTGCCTTCGGATGAGCGCGGCCAGGCCTTCTGGTACCGCGTCGCCTACGCCGAGGACGGCGTCCGCTACCTCTCGCCCGCCCGGCGCTTCGTGGGCCCGATCGGACCCAGCCTCGCGACCATCGAGGTCACGCTGGTCCACAATGCCTACGACCACGACGTCTCCGCCGCCGTGGTGGTGGGCGATCCCAAGAACCCGGACCTGACGCTGCCGCTGCCGGGCTCGAGCGCCGCGGTCGCGAGCGATTGGGTGTCGGGCCTGAGCGCGACCGGCAACGTCTCCTGGACGTTCCGCATCCAGGTCCCCAGCGGCACCGCCGCCGGCCTCCTGCCTCCCACTCCGAACCGGCCCTGGACGCTGCGGGTGCAGGAAGGCGGCTATCTCAACCGCAGCGGCCGGGTCACCTCTTACGAGCTGGCCTACCACTGGCCCCCGAGCGAGACCACGTACCAGGGCGGACCGGTCCCGCAGCAGACGGTGGAGAGCGGGACGGTGAGCGTCATCGTCCCCAGCAGCACCACTGGAATCGGGCCGGAGACCCCGGTCGCGGGCCTGCGCATCGGCCCCAACCCGGCGCGCCCCGGAGCGGAGATCCGCTTCGTGCGCGCGGGCGCCGCCTCGTCCGTGGTCTCGATCTTCGACCTGGGCGGGCGCCTCCTCTCGCGCGTGCCGCTCACGCCGGCCGGCGATTCCGCCTCTGGAGTCTGGCGGGCGCGCGACGCCCGCGGCCGTGCGCTCGCGCCCGGGCTCTACCTGGCGCGGCTCGCGAGCGGCGAGCGCTTCCGCATCGTCATCCTGCCGCGCTGAGTCGGCCGCTCCTCGTCTACGGTGCGGGACGGCCGCTTTGCATGCGCGCGAGGTTGGCGGCAGGCCAGCGCGCCCCGGGGTCGATCGCGAGCGCGCGCAGGTAGAGCGCGGCGGCGCGCGCCGTGTCGCCCCTGCTCCACCACGCGGTGGCGAGGTTGTTGAGCACCAGCGGGTCGCCGGGCGAGAGCGAATCGGCCTCGCCGAGCACGCGCAGCGCCTCCTCGATCCGCCCGCTCTGGCCGTAGAGCCTCCCCAGGTTGATGCGCGCGAAGACGTGCGCGGGCGACGCCGCGAGCGCGGCGCGGTAGGCGCGCTCCGCCTCCGCCGCGCGGCCCGCGGCCTCGAGCGCCAGGCCGAGGTTGTTCTGCGCCCGCGCGCTCCCCGGAGACTTGGCGACCGAGTCGGACCACAGCGCCAGCTCGTCGCGCCACACCTGGTTGCGCGCGAGGGTCGCGGCCGTGAGCGCCATCACCAGCGACCCCGCGACCACGGCCCGTGTCGCGCGCGCGGGAACCGCGGCCAGCTCGCGCGCGGGAAGCGCGGCCAGCGCGCACGCCGCGATCCAGCACAGTCCCGCGAGCGGCAGGTAGGCGCGCTGCTCGGTCATGAGGTCGCGGATCGGGATCAGGCTCGACTCGGGCGCCACGGTCACGAGGAACCAGCCCCAGCCGGCGAGCGCGAGCGGCACGCGCTTCCCGAGCCACACGGCCACGACCGTGAGGGCGGCGAGCAGTGCGGCCCCGGCGAGGACCGCGGCGTCGGGCGAGGCATGGAGCGGCGGCACCGGATCGATGCACTGCCCGGCCGGCCAGACCGCGAGGCCGAGGTAGCGCGGGATCACGGTCATCTGCGTGAAGAAGTACTCGGCCCGGCCGATGTCCGACGCCTCGCGCAGCCCGCCCGCCACCCGGCGCTCGGGACCGAGCGGATGCTGGGCGGTCCACACCACGAGCGGCAGGATCAGGAAGTAGGGCGCGAGGCGCTCGAGGCCCGCGCGCCCCGGCGCGCGCACACGCCGGAGCCACAGCTCGAGCCCCGCGAGCGCGAACGGGAGCGCCACCGCCATCTCCTTGGTGAACGCAGCCGCGAGCGCGAGCGCCCAGGAGGCCGCCCACCACCGCTCCCGTCCCGAGACGCGCGCGCGCAGGAACGCGGCGGTCGATGCCAGCACGAAGAGCGCGGCGAGCGACGTGATGCGCTGGGTGAGATAGGTCACGGACTGGGTCGCGAGCGGGTGCGCCGCGAAGAGCAGCGCCGCGACGAGACCGATCATCCCCGCGCGGTGCGGAGCGCTCCGCGCTGCTTCCGGCTCGCGCGCGCCCGCGGCCCGCGCGCCGCTCACAGGCCCCGCCCCCTGCGTCCCCGCGTGCGCCGCGCCCGCGAGATCGGCCGCGATCCGGCCCACGAGGAGCGCGGCGAGCCAGTGGATCACCAGGTTGGTCGCGCGATAGGAGGCGGGCGAGCCCCCGGTCATCACGCGGTCGAGCGCGAAGGTGAGATCGGCGAGGAAGCGCGAGGGACGGAAGTCCCAGATCGCCGCCAGGTCGAGCGGCGGACGGAGCGCGGGGTTGTCCCGGATCCAGTCGAAGTCGTCGAAGTGGAACGGGTACGAGAGGGTGCGGAGGTAGCCGGCCGCGACCACCAGGGCGGCGAGCGCGGCCGCGAGTGCCGGATGTGGCGCGGGCGCGGTGCGCGGCGCCGGCCCGCCCGTGCGGCCGCCGCCCGCTCCCGCTAGACCTCGAACCGCTCCGGTTCCCACTCGAGGCCGAGCTCGCTCGGCGGGCCCATGTACCCGAGCAGCGCCGAGGAGGCGACCACGGACGGGCTCGCGAGGTAGCCCTCGCCCCCCACGCCCATGCGGTTCTGCCAGTTGCGGTTGAACGAGGTGATCGCGCGCTGGCCGGGCCCCAGCGCGTCCGGGCCCTGGCCGAAGCACGGGCCGCACCACGACTCGCGGATCTGCCCGCCCACGGCGCGGAAGATCTCGGCGATCGAGCGGCCCTGGAGCCGCGGCTCCGGGTCCTCGATGCGGCGCTTCACCCCGCCCGAGCCGGGAAAGACGATGAACGGGCGCGTGGTGCGCTCGAACCCGCGCGCGCGCGCGGCAGCGATCACCAGCGCCGCCTGGAGCAAATCGTCGTAGCTGCCGTTGGTGCAGGAGCCGATCAGCGCCTTGTCGAACGGGATGCGCTCGCGCGCCACCTCCTCGGCCGGGAACGCGTTCCCGGGGCTGTAGGGCTTGGCGATCATCGGCACCAGGCCCGAGAGATCCAGGGTCTCGTCGATCTCGTAGCGCGCGTCCGAGCCCGGCGCGATGCGCGGATAGGGCAGCGACTCCATCCCCTTTTCCCGGTACCAGGCGTAGGTGACCTCGTCGGCGGCGAAGATGCCGTTCATCGCCTCGCCCTCGGCCATCATGTTCGCGATCGTGTTGCGGTACGCGATCGGGAGCTGGCGCTCGCGGTCCGCGAACTCGACCGACATGCCCTGCGACTGCGCCGCGCCCCAGCGCTTGAGCAGCGCGAGCACGATGTCCTTGCCGCCGACCCAGGGCTGGAGCCTGCCGCTGAACAGCACGCGGCGCTGCTTCGGCACGGTGAAGTAGACGTAGCCCGTGGCCCAGCCGAAGCCGAGCGTGGTGGAGCCCACGCCGATCCCGACCGCGCCGTAGGCCCCGTAGGCGCGGCTGTGCGAATCCGCGCCCGGGATGAACTGGCCGGGAAGCACCAGGCCCTGCTCCGGGAAGTAGAAGTGGAAGATCCCGTCCCCGGGCGTGGCGTAGTAGGGCTTCTCGAGGCCGTGGAGCCGGGCGAAGGCGCGGCCGATCGCGGTCTGGCGCTCGTCCGCGTCCTTCCCCGTGAACACGAAATGGTCGTTCGCGATCGCGATCTGGCGCGGGTGGATCGCGTTCCCGCCCGTGATCTGGTTGAAGGTGTGGATTGCGAACGGCGCGGTCCCGTCCGAGGCCGGGAGCAGGTCGGCGTAGACCCTGAGCGTCGCGCCCGGCCGCACCTCGGCGTCCTTGTCCACACGGTGGGCCCACACGATCTGCTCGGTGGTGGTGAGGCCGCGCGCGGTCTCGCCGTCCGGCCACTCGAGCCGGGGCGCGCGCGCGACCGAGTCGCGCAGGTCGCGGCGCCCGATCGCGATGATCCCTCCCGAGCGCCGGATCTCCTCCTCCTTGGAGGTGAACGGCGCGGGCTCGTAGGTCCGGCCGCGCGTCTCGTTCACGAGCCGCCGCGTCGCCGGATCGAATGCGAAGCGGTCGCCGTCCTGGGCGTCGGCGACCGCCTCCGGGCTCTGCACCACGTGGAGCCCGAGGCTCAGGGCGTTGCGGCGGAAGATGTCGCCCACGCCGTTCCCGCACACCACCACCAGCTCGAGCCCCGCCTCCTCCGCCACGCCCTTCAACCCCGCCGGGCTCATCTCGCGCGACGAGCCGATCGCGAACCGGTCGCCGGCGACGAGGAAGTTCTCGCCGCGATGGACGCGCTCGCGGAAGTCGGGCATGAGATGGCGGAACGAGCCCGCCTTCCAGCGCTCGTCGAGCCGCTCGAGGCTCTCCGACACGCAGTCCGCGGCCGGCGTGATCTGATCGGTGTCGATCGCGTCGAGCTTCTTCCCGGGCACGCGCGGATCCCAGAAGATCAGCGCCCGGCCACGGATCGTGCGGCCGTCCGGCGCCTGCGCCGGAGCGGCCGTGGCCCCCTCGGCCGGCAGGTCGTCGAGCGTGACACCGGGCTTCAAGCGCGCGGGCGCGAGTGCGTGCATGGTTCGGGGTTCCCCCGGAGAGAGTTCGGGCGCGCCGCCGGCTGCGGCACTCCGATCGAAAAGCTATCGCCGGGCGAGAGCGGGCGCAACCGCGCGGAGCACGTCAGCGCCGCCGGTAGAGTAGGAGCGGCGCGTAGGTCGAGTCGGGCTCGAAGCGCGGGTCGGTTGCGAGCGAGTCGGCGAGCGCCCGGTCGCGCGGCTCCGCGGCCGGATCCTCCGCCGGCCACAGCACGAAGTACCGGTAGCGGCCGCGCATCGACCATCCCGCGGCGTCCTCCCTCAGGCTCTCCCAGCAGCCGAAGCTCTCGCGATTGCACAGCGCGGGGTAGAGCGCGAGCGGGGCGTAGACCGGGACCGCGGGCGGGATGCGCCGCACCACGGCGCGCGCCGGGCCCGCGGGGGGCCGCGGCGGCTCGCTCCGGCGCGCCGCGAGCGGAAGCGCCGGCAGGGCTCCCGCGAGCACGACCACGCCGAGCGCCAGCGCGAAGGCCGAGCGGCGTACGAGCGGTGCGTGCCAGCTCGCGCGCACCACGACCAGGGCAGCGGCGAGCATGAAGAACGTGGCCGGCACGATCGAGTCCTGGGCACCCGCATCCCGCGTCGCCGGGAGGCGCGAGAACAGGTTGAGGGCGAGGCCCGGCAAACCGGCGATCCACACCGGGTCGAAGAGCGGCGGGATCACGAGCGTCGGGCTCAGCAGCGCGTGAAGGTAGCGCGCGATCTCGCCGCTTCCGAGCGTCTGCTCGAGCGGCCCGGGGCTCGCCGCCATCGCGCGCGCCGCCTCGAAGGGCGTGGCGCCCCAGTGCCCGAGCGGGTCCGCGAACAGCCGCGGCGGACCGGCCTCGAGCCCCGGGGTCCAGAAGAACGGCGTGGCCAGCGGGACCACCGCCACCACCCACGCCGCGCCCAGCGCGGCGAGGCCCAGCGACACGCGCCATCCCCGCGCGCGCAGCAGCGAGTAGACGCCCAGCATCACGAGCGCGAGCGCCGCATCCTCGCGCACGCCGAGCGCCGCCACGGCCGCGATCGCCAGCAGCACGTGCCGGCGATACTCGAGCGCCCAGCAGACCGCGAGCAGCAGGGCGGGCAGGAAGGCGGCGTCGCGGAAGTCGTGGAGGCCCGCTCCCCCGACACTGGGGACCGCGAGCAGCGCGACCGCGAGCACGGCGGCCGCCGGCTCGCCCAGGTCGCGCTCGAGCAGACGGTAGAGCGGCACGATCGCGAGCCCCACCGCCAGCGCCTGGAGCGCGGCCAGCGTGAGCGGATCGGGGAGCAGCGCGTAGAGCGGCGCGAGCAGGAGGAGCGCGGGCGAGAAGCGGACGGCGAGGTGGCTGCCGAGCGATCCGTCCATGGTCTCGACCGTGTTCGAGAACGGGTGGCCGTGGAGCAGCGTCCAGCAGGACTGGCCGAAGAGCCCGAGCGTCGCGCAGTCGCCGAAGCCGGCGAGCCGCGCGCGGGCGACCAGCGTGGCGACCGTGGCGTACGAGACCACCGCGAGCGCGAGCAGCAGCGGCGCGCGCGGAGCGATCGCGGCGGCGGCGCGGTCGAAGAACTCGGTGCGGAGCAGGAGCAGCACCGCGAGGGCCGCGAGCGCGGCCGAGACGCAGGGCAGCCACCACCAGCCTTCGAGATGCGGAGTGAGCAGGTAGAGAGGCGCGTAGACCGGCAGGATGAGGAGCGCCCACAGCACGAGCCGCATCCGCGGCAACGGGGGCGAGGGCATGGGAGGCAACCTAGAGAGGGCCGAGGGGTGGTGTCAACGCTCGGCGCGAGTGAGAACGTGGGCCGCAGTCCGGCCGCTCCCGGGCGGGCGGCGTCCGCCCGATCTCGTTGTTCTGCAAGGTGCCGCCCGGGCGCCAGGCGGGGCCGGCACGCCGCCCGAGTCCCTCCCGCGGCGGGGCGCATCTAAGGGCGACCGAGCGGGAGGCGGAAACCTGACCCGACCCCCGCTCGTCGAGTGCTTCGAGCGAATACGACGGTCCGCCGCGGCTGACTCCCGACGCCGGCGGACTGGACACTTCCAGCCCCAGAGGCAGGTACCGTTCATGGATCAGCGACTGCGCACGATCTCGACCCCGGCCCTGCCGGGCGAGCCCGGGCCCGACTCGACGTCCGAGAAAGCACCTCCGCCGGACGCCGGCGCGGGCGCGGGCACCCTGGACCCATCCACCGGCCGCGACGACGCGCTGCTCGATGCCTACTCGCGCGCGGTGGTGCACGCGGTGGAGGAGGTCGGGCCCTCGGTGGTCAACATCGAGGCCCGGCACGCGAAGAGCGCCGCCCGCCGGCGCGCCGAGTTCGACCGGGGCGGGACGGGCTCGGGCTTCCTCTTCACGCCCGACGGCCTGATCCTCACCAACAGCCACGTGGTCCACGGCTCGAGCTACCTCGAGGTGACGCTGCCGGACGGCCGCCACATGCTCGCGAGCCTGGTGGGCGACGATCCCGACACCGACCTGGCCGTGATCCGGATCTCGGGCACCGACTTGAAGCCCGCGCGCCTCGCCGACTCCGACGCGCTCCGCCCGGGCCAGCTCGTGATCGCGATCGGCAACCCCTTCGGCTTCCAGGCCTCGGTCACGACGGGCGTGGTGAGCGCGCTCGGCCGCTCGCTGCGCTCGCGCTCGGGCCGGCTCATGGACAACATCGTCCAGACCGACGCCGCGCTCAATCCCGGCAATTCGGGAGGCCCGCTAGTGGACTCGCGCGGCGAGGTGGTGGGCGTGAACACCGCGATGATCCAGGCCGCGCAGGGGCTGTGCTTCGCGATCCCCGCCAACACCGCGCGCTGGGTGGCGAGCCGGCTCATCCAGCACGGCCGCATCCGGCGCGGCTACCTGGGGCTCGGGGGCCAGACCGTGCGGCTCCAGCGCCGCCGCGTGCTGCAGCACCAGCTCGCCAAGGAGACCGGGATCCTGGTGCTGCACGTCGAGCCCGGGAGCCCCGCGCAGCGCGCCGCGCTCGCGGAGGGCGACCTGATCGTGGCCTTCGGCGACCAGCCGGTCGGGGGGATCGACGACCTGCACCGCCTGCTAACCGAGCCCCGGATCGGGGCGCCCACGACCGTCACGCTGCTGCGCCTGGGGCGCCCGCTCACGGTCGAGGTCACGCCCGTCGAGTCACGCTCGGCCGCCGGGCGCTGAGACCGCGCGCCCGGGGGCGCGGCCGGGCCCGGCGACCTGTCCCACATGTACCGCGTCTATTCCGTCGGTGCTCGCGGCCCCGTGCGGCCCTTCATCATCCTCATGCCCTCGAACAGGGTGAGGATGTGGGCGCGCATCGCCGAATCCTGCACGGCGAGGTTGAGCACGCCGTCCAGGACCGTCTGATCCTGGGCGACCTTCGCCATCAGCCCCTGCACGGTCGGGCCGTTGGCGAGCACCCGCTCCATCACCAGCGCGTGCGACTCCCCGCCCATGAGCCGGTCCGCCATGCGGGACGCGAGCTCGGGATTCGAGGCGATCGCGTCCATCACGGCGGCCTGGAACGCGGTGTCGGTGGCCAGCCGCTTCGAGAGGTCGCCGGCGCAGCCCAGCACGAGCGTCCCGCTCAGGACCGCGATTCCCGCCCATCGACTCCACGAAACCCGCATGTCTCCTCCCCTTGGCGCTGCGGCTAGGTCTCCGCCGGCCGCTCGAGATGCCAGCGTGTCCGGCTCTGGTAGAAGGTCCCGAGCGCGACCAGCTCGCGCTCCGCCATCGCCGGCCCCAGGAACGAGATCGAGGTCGGCAGCCCGTACTGGCCGAAGCCGTTGGGCACGCACAGCGCCGGCAGCCCGCACAGGTTCCCGGCCGGGATCAGCGGGGGCCCGCCGCTCACGCCGGGATAGACGTCCTCGAAGTTCTTGTCGGCGGGGTACGCCACGCTCGCGCGGGTCGGCGCGACCACGGCGTCGAAGCGCTCGAACAGCGACGCGACCGCGCGCTTCATGGGCCGCCTGAGCCTCATCGCCTGCAGGTAGTCCACCGCCGGGATCAGGGTCCCGGCGTAGCCGCCGTGGCGGTCCTTGGGACAGCGCAGCTCGGCCACGCGGCCGGACTCGATGAGGTCGAGGAACGCCGCCGCCCCCTCGGCGCCCACGATCGCCGAGACCGCGGGGCCCCAGGGGAAATCCGGCCACTCGACGTCGGTCGTGATCTCGGCCGCAGGCTTGAGCACCTCGAGCGCACGCTTGAAGTTCTCGCGCACCTCGGGCTGCACCTTCTCGGTCACGCCCTTCGGCACCGCGAGCCGCGGGCGGCCGCGCGGCGACGCCGGGCCCGGGTGGTCGAAGCGGCGCACGACCGTGCTCTCGTCCGCGGGATCGCGCCCCGCGATCGCGGCCAGCACCAGCGCGCAGTCGTCCGCGGTGCGCGCCATCGGGCCGAGCTTGTCGAGCGTCCAGCACAGCGCCATGGCGCCGTGCCGGCTCACCCGCCCGTAGGTGGGGCGCAGGCCGGTCACGCCGCTGAAGGCGGACGGGGTCAGGATCGAGCCCGAGGTCTCGGAGCCGATCGCGAACGGCACCAGCCCGGCGGCGACCGCCGCTCCCGGGCCGCTCGAGGAGCCGCCGCTCCAGAACGCGCGGTTCCAGGGGGTGAGGCCCGGGCCGGTGATCGACGCGTCGGCGTGGTTGTAGCCCATGCCGCCCGCGAGCTCGACCATCGCGAGCTTGGCCGCGAGGACCGCGCCCTGCTCGCGCAGCCTCGTCACCACGGTGGCGTCGTAGTCGAACACCTGGTCGCGGTAGGGCGCGGCTCCCCAGGTCGTCGGCACGCCGCGCGTGGCGAGCAGGTCCTTGGCGCCGTAGGGCACGCCGTGGAGCGGCCCGCGGTAGCGGCCGGCGAGGATCTCGCGCTCCGCGGCCCGCGCCTCGGCGAGCGCCGATTCGCGCATCGGCGTGACCACGGCGTTGAGCTGCGGGCCGATCCGCTCGAGCCGGTCGAGGCAGCCTGCGGCGAGCTCGACCGGAGAGATCCGGCGCAGGCGGATGCGCGCCGCGAGCTCGCGGACCGGGAGGAAGAAGACGCCGGGATCGAGCACGTCGGCCTCAGGCCCGGAACGTGGCGTCCGGCTCGTCGCCGTTCGCGAGCCGCGCAGCGCGCAGCGCCTTGCCGCCGTCGAGGCGGCCCTGGATTTCCTTGGTCACCGCCTCGAGCTGCTCGCCCGTGAGGTGCTGCCCGTAGCGGCGCTTGAGGATCGCGGCGAGCGCGCGCGCGTCCTCGGAGATCTCGGGCGGCTTCTCGGCCGCGGGCGGCGCGGCGGGCATCGGCTTCGGCCGCACGCCGCGCTTGGGCGCCGCCGAATCGCTCGCGGGTAGCGCCAGGGCGGGCGCGGAGAGCGAGGCGAGCCCGGCGAGGCCGACGCGCTTGAGGAAGCGCCGGCGCCTGGGATCGGGCGGCCGCTGCGGTGCGGACATCGGACCTCCGGGGACTCGGGTGGCTCGAGCGAACGCGCGGGAGGCTACTCCCGGCGGCGTCGCTCCGTCCACCTCGCGCCCGCGCGCCGGCGGCGTCCGTGGCCCGGGAAGCCCGGTACTGCCGGCGGGCCGGGGGTGCTAGGCTCGGTGCCTCCCCCCTAACATCCGTAGCGTGCAGTCTCCCTCGGCGAATGCCGGAGAACGAACTCATGATTCGGTCGCGCGTCCTTGTCGCTCTGGCTCTCGGCATCGCCCTCGGCGCGCAACCCGCGCTTGCCGCGCGGACCGATCCCTTGCGGACCCTGGTGCTCCCGCTGCGATCGATCGGAGTGAGCGACACCACGCTCCTCGTCAGTCGCGACCTGCTGGTCGGAAGCCTTCAGGATCTCGGCGTTCGGATCTCCGCCGCGGATCCCGCGAAGGCCGCGCTGCCGGGAGGAGGCGAGGCCTGTGACGATCCCGCCTGCGCCGCCGCGCTCGGCCGCGAGCACGGGGCGGCCCGGGTGGTCTACGGCTCCATCAGCCGGCTCGGGGACAAGCTCATCGCGCGGCTCAACGTCATTCGAGTCGGCGAGCCCGACCCCTACTATCGTGACCAGCTCACGGCGTCGTCCGAGGAGGACCTCGACGCGGTCATGCGCCGCTTCGCCGAAGGCATTGCCGCCGGGCGGCCGAACTCGGACCGCGCCTCCGTGGAGTCGGTGACGAAGGCCGAGACGCGGACCCCCGCGCGCCGGGCCTCCCGCTCGGGACCCGGCTTCCGCGCGGGGTTCCTCTTCCCCACCGGGAACAGTTTCGGCGGCGTCGACCGGATGACCGACTTCCGCGGCGTGTACAAGTACGAGCTCAAGGACTTCCAGATCGAAACCACGACCCTGCTCGGATTCAGCTCGGGCGAAGGGAACTTCGACTGGACCATCCTCGACCTCGGCGCCTCCCGCATCTTCGGGAGACGGGATTTCAGCCCGTACCTGGGCGCCAGCATCGGCGTGCACTCGGTCACGGTGGAACGCAAGGACTATGCGACCTCTCCGTACTACGGGTCGTACTACGCGATCAACAAGGAAACCAAGACGGCACCGACGCTCGACCTCGTCGCGGGCCTGATGGCGCTGCGTACGTACGACTTCGAGGCCGTGCTCGAGGTTCGGTTCCACTACGTCTTCGACAAGTTCGACGCCGTCGGGGGCAAGGGCGCCAACGGATTCCTCGTGACGTTCGGAACCAGCCGGTAGGAGCGGCGCCTCCGCCGCCCCTTCGCACTACGGCCGCAGCGAGCGGATCAGCACCAGCGTGAGGTCGTCCTCGAGCGGCCGCCTCCCGGCGTGGGCGGAAAGCGCCTCGAGCAGGCGCTGCTGAATGTCCTCGGGCTCCGCCTGGCGGTGGGCCGCGAGCAGCCGCCTCACCGGGTCTTCCCCGAAGAGGGCGCCTTCGGGGCTGCGGGCCTCGATCAGCCCGTCCGTGAACACCAGGAGCGTGTCCCCGCAGGCGAGCCTCGCGCTCTGGCTGGAGAACGTGGCGGCCGGCCAGACGCCGAGCGGCAGCCCGTCCGGGCTCGTGAGGGATTCCACGCTGCCGTCCGCCCCGCGCACGAGCAGCGCCGGGTGGTGGCCGCCCAGGGCGTACTCGATCGAGCCGGTCGCGGGATCGAGCGCGGCGTAGCAGGCGGTCGCGAAGCTGCCGGGCGGCAGGTTCCCGATCAGGCGCGTGTTGAGCGCCGCGAGCGCATGCTCCGGTGAATCGAGGGTGTCGGGCGCGGTGTGGAGGAGGGCGCGCATGATCGCCATCACCACCGCGGCAGGCGTCCCGTGCCCCGAGGCGTCCGCGACCAGGATCCCCAGGCGGCCGCGCGGCAGCGGAAAGAAATCGTAGTAGTCGCCGCCCGCCCGCGCGCTGGTCGCGTAATGCACCGCGATCGCATAGCCGGGGATCTCGGGAGGCTCCGCGGGCAGGAGGCGGCGCTGCAGGCTGCCCACCTGCTGCTGCTCGCGATCGAGCAGCCGGTAGGCCTGCTCGAGGCGCCGCGCCAGGGCCCGCTCGCGATCGAGCCCGCTCCGCACCCTGGAGAGCGCGAGCGCGACCGCGCAGAACGTCGCGAGCTCCACCGTCGCGTTCCAGTAGAGGATGTGCGGCGCCGAGTAGAGGTGGCCGGTCTCGAGGTAGGCGGCGACCCATCCCGCCGCGCTCAGGCCGGCGAGCAGCAGCCCGGCCCGCCGCCCCAGGAACCAGGTCGCGAGCGCCACCGGCACCAGGTAGAGGAACGACAGGGAGATCTCGGAGCCGGTCGCGATGTCCGCCAGGAAAACGCCCGTCCCCGTCGCCACGCTCAGCGCGAGGATCAAGGCCCGCCGGAGGACCGGCGCCACCGCGGCGCTCCGCGCGGACGGCGCGTGACTTAGGGCCTGCTCGCGGGGTCGCATCCATGGGACCCTACCCCGCGCCTCCCGGGCCGCGCGTCATCCCATCGTCAATACCCCTCGGCTGCGCGGCCGCCCGCGCCGATAACGCCCGAAACCCCGCCGCCTTCTCCCTGGCTCCAGGAGGTACCCATGAACGAGATCCTCTTCTGGGTGGGCGCGCTGGTGGTCTTCAGCCTGCTCTCCCCGCTGCTCAAGTACGTGATCGCCGCGGTCGCCGGGAAGCAGATCGGCGCCAAGGCCCTCGCCCAGCAGCCCGACCACATCCACCTGCAGCGCGGAGGCGCGTGGAAGAATGCGGGCGCGCCGCGCAAGTCGGTCGAGGCATTCACGTCGCGCGGGTTCGCGGATGCCGGCGTTCACACGATCGCCGACATGCCGGGCGTCGTGGTCCAGCTCCTCGCGCATCCGGGGGACGGCTTCTACGCCGCGGTCTACGAGCACCCGCAGGCCGGCACCTGGTTCGACCTGGTGACGCGCTACCAGGACGGGACCTCGGTGACCTACTCGACCGCGCGGCCCACGGCGCTCAAGCCCCGACCCGGGCACCCCTCGGTCAACCTGCAGGGCGCGGACCCGGGCACCGTCATCGACAAGGCGCTGGCGCAGCGCCCGCGGCGTACGCTGCAGGCGGCGAGCGTCGCGGACGCGGTGAGCGTGTTCGAGGAGAGCTACGCCGAGTCGATGGCCTACCGGAAGCAGGAGGGCATCTCGACCCGCGAGGTGCTGGGGACGGCCGCGCGCAAGGTGGCGTGAGATCCGGTCGAAGGCCCGCGCCGGCGCGATGCGATGCGCCGCGCGGGCCTTCGCCGCGCCCGGCCGCCCCTCACCCGCGCGCGAGCTTCCGGAGCACCGCCGGCAGGATCCCGCCGTTCCGCCAGTAGTCGACCTCGACCGGCGTGTCGAGGCGTGCGATGGCGGTGAACCCGAGCGTGGCGCCGTCCTCGCGCCGGGCACGCACCTCCACCTTCATGCGCGGCGCGAGCCCGCCCGCGAGCCCCGCCACGTCGAAGACTTCGCGGCCGGTGTGCCCCAGGCTCTCCGCGCTCTGGCCGGCCTCGTACTGGAGCGGGAGCACGCCCATCCCCACCAGGTTGGCGCGGTGGATGCGCTCGTAGCTCTCGGCCAGCACCGCGCGCACGCCGAGCAGGAGCGTGCCCTTCGCCGCCCAGTCGCGCGAGGAGCCCGAGCCGTACTCCTTCCCCGCCAGCACCAGGAGCGGAACGCCTTGGGCGCGGTAGCGTTCGGCGGCGTCGAACACGCTCAGGCGCTCGCCGTCGGGCAGGTGCAGCGTGACGTTGCCCTCGGTCCCCGGCACCAGCAGGTTCTTGAGCCGGATGTTGGCGAACGTGCCGCGCACCATCACCAGGTCGTTGCCGCGCCGCGAGCCGTAGGAGTTGAAGTCGCGCTTCGTGAGCCCGCGTGACTTGAGCCAGCGCCCGGCGGGGCTGTCGTCGGCGATGTCGCCCGCCGGCGAGATGTGGTCGGTGGTGACCGAGTCGCCCAGCATCACGAGCACGCGCGCGCCGTGAATGTCGGACGGCGGCGCAGGCTCGGGCGTCAGCCCCTGGAAGAACGGTGGGTCGTGGATGTAGGTGGATTCCGCGCTCCAGGGATAGCGCTCTGCCTCCCCGACCGGGATCGCGTTCCAGCGCGGGTTGCCGTCGAACACGTTCGCGTACTCCTCGGCGAACTGCTCGGGCTTGAGCGCGCGCGCGACGGTCTCGGCGATCTCGCGCTGGCTGGGCCACAGCTCCCGCAGGTAGACCGGGCGGCCGTCGCGGCCCCGGCCCAGCGGCTCGCGCTCGAGGTCGATGTCCACGGTGCCGGCGAGCGCGTAGGCCACCACCAGCGGCGGCGAGGCCAGGTAGTTGGCGCGCGTGAGCGGGTTGATGCGGCCCTCGAAGTTGCGGTTGCCGGAGAGCACCGCGGCCGCGACGATCCCGCCGCCCGCCACCGCCTTGGCGACCGGCTCGGGCAGGGGGCCGGAGTTGCCGATGCAGTTGTGCACCGCCACCGTTCCCGCGACGAAGGAGTGCAGGCCGTCCACCGCCAGGTCGAACACCGGCCGGCTCCCCGCGGCGCGCCGCTCCACCACCTGCAGCGCGAGCGTCGGCAGGGTGAGCGACTCCTTCCCGGCCGCGTAGCGCCTCGCTCCCTCTCCCCCACGCGGCTCGAGCGGCGCGAACCATTCCCGGACCCCGAGCCGGCGGAACAGCTCGACCGGCGAGGGGAAGCCGCAGGATTCGCGATGGAGCGGCCTGAACTTGCGCGCCCGGCGCTCGGGCAGCCGCTCGAAGCGGTCGTGGCCCTCGAGCAACGAGTAGTGCGGGAAGATCGGCGGCTCGCGCTCCGTCAGCTCCGCCGCGACCAGCTCCCGCGTGTGGGCGAAGGACCGCGCGCCGTCCTCGCGGTGACGCGCCCTGATCCGATCCGACATCCACAGGCGTTGCCGGCCGATCCCGTCGACCATCCGCCAGTAGACCGCCGAAGCGCTCGCCTTGAGGGCCTTGTCCACGCAGTAGCGGAATCCCACCCGCTCCACGAACGAGAGCCCGTCGGGCAGCGAGAGGCGCACCTCCACGCGCGGCGAGCCGTCGGCGGCGGCCGGATAGGACGAGGCCGAGCGGCGCGTGGGGTATTCGTAGACCCGCGCGCCTTCGGTCTTCACCCCACAGCGATCGAGCAAGCGGATCACGTCGCCCATCAGCGCGCGGAGCCGGCCCACGTGCTCGGGCCTCGCGCTCCGCGAGTAGCCGGGGGGGTCGAGCACGGCGTCCCCGTCGCGCCCGCTCAAGCGTTGAAGGCCGGGAGCCCAGCCATCGGCCCCGAACAGCCCGCCCAGGAACTCGCGCACCACCACCGCCGGGCAGCCCTCCTCGAGCACGAACGCCGGCAGCGCGGGCGGCTGGTCGATGCGCCGCCCGACCGTCACGCCCGGCAGCGCGCTCGCGAACGCCGTGAGCTCCCGGGGGAGCGCGATGCTCCACTTGCGCTCGTCGTAGCGCGTCCCCGCGGGGCGCTTGCCGGTGACCCGCTCGATGTCGTCGAGCAGGACCTCGCGGTCGACGGCCTGGCCCACGTTCATCCGCCCCTGCCCCACGACGCTGATCGAGCCGTCGCTCAACAGGTGCCCGAGCAGGCGCGCCATCGCCAGCGTCCGCAGTCGCTCCCCCGGCGTGCCCATCGTGAATGTCAGCCCGGCCGCGCCGAGGACGTAGCCGGCCTCGTCCGCGCCGGGCACGTCCAGCGGCGCGTCGAGGCCGACGCGCACGCGATCCTCGCCCGGGACCAGCCGGTCGGCACGCACCCAGCGCCCGTCCACGCACTGGATCTCGTGGTCCGGCGTGCACACCAGCTCCCGTCCGTCCTCGAGAACGAGCGATACGCATTCGCGCTCGCCCCGGGACATGCGCTCGGTCTGCGGCGCCACGTCCAGCCGTCCGTCGGCCGTGACGCCGAACAGGAACGCGCCGCCCGCCTCAGGCAGGTGCTCGATCGGGCGGGCGGTGCCGTCCGACAGGAGGACCGGCGTGCCGGCCGCGATGCACGTGGTGCACCCGTAGCCTACGACGTGGAAGCCAAGCGCCTCGAGGTCGTCGAGCAGGCAGGCTTCCTTGAGATAGCGCGTCACCACCTTGGAGCCCGGCGCCATGCTGGTCTTGACCCACGGCCGGACCGAGAGGCCGTGCTCGACCGCTTTCCGCGCCAGCAGCCCGGCGCCCACCATGACCGAGGGATTCGAGGTGTTGGTGCACGAGGTGATGGCGGCGATCACCACCGCGCCGTGCCCGAGCGAATCGCGGTGGCCGTCGTCGCTCACCTCGGCGGTGCGTGCGAGGTCGCCTTCGGCGAGTCCGTAGCCGCGCTCCTTGACCGGCGCGAGCAGCGCGCGCCGGAACGCGGGCTTCATGTCCTTGAGTGGGACGCGGTCCTGGGGGCGCTTGGGCCCGGCGAGGCTGGGCTCGACGTCGCCCAGATCCAGCTCGAGCGTGTCGGTGAACACGGGATCGGGGCTGTCGTCGTTGCGGAGCAGGCCCTGCTCGCGGCAGTAGGCCTCGGCGAGTCGCGCCGCCTCGCCCCGCCCGGTGCGCTCGAGGTAGCGCAGGGCCTCGGCGTCCATTGGGAAGAAGCCCATCGTGGCGCCGTACTCGGGCGACATGTTGCCGATCGTGGCGCGGTCCGCCACCGACATGGCGGAGAGCCCGGGGCCGCAGAACTCCACGAACTTGTCCACCACGCCCTTCCTGCGCAGCATCTGGGTCACGGTCAGCACCAGGTCGGTGGCCGTGACGCCGTCGCGCAGCCGTCCGGTGAGCCGGAACCCCACCACCTCGGGCATCACCATGTAGAGCGGCTGCCCCAGCATCACGGCCTCGGCCTCGATCCCGCCCACCCCCCAGCCCGCCACGCCCAGCCCGTTGATCATGGTGGTGTGCGAGTCGGTTCCCACCAGCGTGTCGGGGTAGGCGACGCGCTCCCCGGGCGCCCGGGGGTCCGCGGCGTGCACGACGCCGCGCGCCAGGTACTCGAGGTTGACCTGGTGCACGATCCCGGTCGCGGGCGGCACCACGCGGAAGTTGGAGAACGCCTTCGAGCCCCAGCGCAGGAACTCGTAGCGCTCGCGGTTCCGCTCGAACTCGATCTCGGCGTTGCGCTCGAGCGCGATCACGTTGCCGAACACGTCCACCTGCACCGAGTGGTCGATCACCAGGTCCACCGGCACCAGGGGGTTGATCTTCTTCGCGTCCCCGCCGAGCTGCACCATCGCGTCGCGCATCGCGGCGAGGTCCACCACGCAGGGCACTCCGGTGAAGTCCTGGAGGATGACGCGCGCGGGCTTGAACGGGATCTCGACCGGAGCGCCGGGCGCGGGGCTCCAGCGGGCCAGGCGCTCGACGTCCTCCTCGGTCACCTCGTAGCCGTCGCAGTGGCGGAGCGCCGACTCGATCAGGATCTTGATCGAGAACGGCAGGCGGTCGACCGGGGCGCCGAGCCGCGCGGCCAGGCGGTCGAGACGGTGGATGTGGAACGTGCCGGCGGGAGTGTCGAGGGCGGCGCGGGTGCCGAAGGGATCGGCGGGGCGGTTGGAGCTCATGAGGGCGTCCTTTCCGGTTGCGGAGGCGCACAGGGCCTCCGGGTTGGACGAGGGACTCACAGGGTCCCCGGATGTGCCGCGAGCATACACCCGCGCCGGTCGGGTGCAAGCCGGCGCGCTTGGACAGGCGCGCTTGGATGCGGGCAGACGCAAGATTCCGTTGCCCTGATCGGCCACGGATGCGAAAATGATCAGCGCTTCAACGCTGAGCCTGGGACATCGTTCGCTGCGGAGGTTGCTTTTGAAAAGAGGGCTCGGCGGAGCCATCCTCGCTCTCCTGATGGCCTTGGCGCCGGCGCCGGCATCCCCAGCGCCCGGGGGCGCAAAGGAGAAGGAGGCGAAGGACGAGCGCCTCTCTCCTCCCTTCCGCCTCGACTACCGGGCGCTCTCGGACGTCCCCGAGCAGGAGCCCAACAACGGCCCGGCGCAGGCGACCGTCCTCGGCTGCGGCAACAGGCTGCGGCCCGCCTCGATCGCGGTCGCCACCCCGCGCGACACGGACTGGGTCTCGTTCACCGCGAACGCCGGCGACGTGATCACGTTCGGGACCGACGCCGACGGCCCGACTCCGGTCGGGGACACCCGCATCGACATCCTGCGCGACGACGGGGTGACGGTGCTGGGGACCGACGACGACAGCGGGCCGGCGCGCTACTCGCTGCTCTCGATCTGCGTGCCCTACACCGGCGCCTACTACGGGCGGATCGCGGCCTACGCGGCGGAGACCGGGACCTACATGGCGTTCCTGGCGTGCGCGCCCTCCGGCGCCCCCAACGACCAGTGCGCCGGCGCGATCAGGATCCCGTGCGGTCCGTTCGCGCTCTCGGGGACCACGGCGAACGCCTGCCCCGACTACACGCTGCCGGGCGGAGGCTGCACCGGCTTCTTCGCCGACGGCCGGGACGTGGTCTACAAGGTGGAGGCGTTCGCCGGCGACAGCCTTTACGTCGACTACGTCCAGGCCACCGCCGACGCTTCGATCTACCTGGTCACCGACTGCTCCGATCCCGCCGGCACCTGCGTGGCCGGGGAGGACAGCACGCTGGTGGGCGGGCACGAGACGCTGGTCCACAAGTTCACCGCTCCCGGCACGTACTATCTCGTGCTCGACTCGTTCGGCGCGGGGACCGGCGGGCCCTGGACCGCGACCGGAGTCCTCACCTGCGTCCCGGACGAGGTCGACGCCTTCGCCACGGCGCACGCCGACCTCGACCTCGTGGGACCGTGGGGGACCGAGACCATCGGCCTGAACGGGTCGGCGACCCTGAGCGCAACCGTGCGCGCGCTCGCCGACGGCGACCTCGACGGCCGGGAGCAGATCCCGGCCGAGCTTTCGGCGCTCGAGCTCACCGGCAACAGCCTGAACGCCGGCCCCGTGACCGTGCGCCTGCGCCCCGCCGCGTCGGACCCGTTCCAGAGGAGCACGGGGGAGATCGAGGAGAACGTGAACGTGACGCCCGGCACGCTCGACCTGCCGCCCTTCACGGGGAGCGGCACGGCGAGTGTTTCCCTCGGCGCCTACGTCGAGGTGGAGCTCCCGGTGCTCAAGCTCGTCCTCCACAACGACAGCCCGAAGAGCGTCGCGGGCATCTTCAGCCACGAGCCCCCGGCCGCGGGCGAGACGCTCAGCGGCTCGGGGAGCGTCCCGCTCATCCGGGAGAACGAGCAGTCGACGCCCTACGAGATCGGGTTCACGCGGCTCACCCTGAACCCCGCGGTGCTGTCGGACACGCTCGCGAACTCGAAGCTGCTGGTCGACCTGCTCGGACCGCTGGGTCTCGAGACGGTGACGCTCAAGGGAACCACCGCCCTCGAGGCTCGCCTCGGCAACGTCGCCGACACCGACGGCGACGGCCTGGAGCAGGTCGCGAGCGGGCTGCCCGCGCTCAGCCTCTCGGGCGTGAGCGCGCTCTACGGGCCGGTCCACGTCTCGCTCGACGCCGCGGCCTCCCACGCCCTGCCCGCCACGTCAGGGGAGATCGAGGAGAACGTGAACCTCGCGGGCGCACTGCTCGAAATCCCGCCGTTCTCGTGGAGCGGCACGGCCGCGAGCTTCTACGACCTGTTCTTCCGCCTCGACGTCGGCGGCGCGCACTACCACAACCACGTCGCGAAGCACCTGGGAGGCACCGTCACGGCCGTGCCGCCCGCGCCCGGCGACGTGTTCCGCAACTTCGTCCCGACCACGCTGCTCGGCGACGACGAGAACCCCTCGGCCTTCCAGGCCCGCCGCATGATCTTCACGCCCGACGACGTGAAGCAGGACAGCACCGAGCGCGACTCGTTCCCGGCCGCGCGCCTGGTCATGGATGTGCGGGGGCCGTGGGGATTCGACCAGCTCGTGTTCACCGGCATGACGCGCATCGAGGTGGACCTCGGCTCGCTCGCGGACACGGACGGCGACGACCTGGAGCAGGCCCCGGCCCGGATCACGCAGATCAGCCTCACCTCTCCGGGGAGCCTGTTCGGGCACGTTCCCGGCCCGGTCACGCTCGGGCTCGCGATCGCGCCCGCGCCCGGCGAGATCGAGGAGAACGTGAACTACACGCCCGCGCTGCTCGACGTCCCCCCCATCGCCGCGGCCGGGACCGCCGCGTGCGGGTTCGACGCGCTCTTCCAGATGGTGATCCCGGGCTCGCCGACGATCCACAACGAGCTGCCGGTTCATGCCGCGGCGATCGTGCGCCGCAAGCCGGCCGGGCCGGGGGACACGTTCGCGTTCCAGGGCAGCGTGACGATGTTCGAGGGCGGAGGGGTCCCGTCGGGGATCTCGATCACCGGCGTGCGCCTCACCCCGGAGACCCAGGGCGGCACGGTCCAGGTGCCGGAGCCCGAGGTCCCGCGCGTGCTCGCCGTCCGGAGCCTCAGGCCCAACCCCACCGCCGGCGGCACCACGATCACGCTCGCCGTGCCGCGCCCGGCCGAGGCGCGCGTCGTGGCGTACGACGTGAACGGCCGCGCGGTGCGCACGCTGTGGAGCGGCGGGCTCGCGGCCGGCCTGCGGAGCCTGGAGTGGGACGGCAGGAGCGACCGCGGCGACCGGGTGCCGGGCGGGATCTACTTCATCCGGCTCGAGAGCGAAGGCCGGGTCGCCGTGCAGAGGCTCGCGATCCTGCGTTGAGCCAACTCGGGGCCGGGGCGCCACGCGCGCGCCCCGAGCTCGACGAGGGGCGCGGCGCGTCCGAAGCTCCGGTCAGGAGCGCGGCCCGGGGCGGGCGACGAAGACGCTAGGGCGGGAGGCGGCGGGAGAAAGGCGGTTCGGGATCCATGGCGCCCTCGGAGGTCCGCGCGTCGGGCGCGAGCGCAGCGCCCGCATCCAGCGCGCCGGCTCCCAGCTCCTCGCCGATCAGCGGGTTCAGGGTCAGGAGCGGGCGCGAGCCGGAGGCGATCCGGCTCATCACCATCGAACGGTCCCAGTCAGGGTGAATCGAGAGCAGCAGCGCCGCGGTCCCCGAGAGGAACGGCGCGGCCATCGATGTCCCACTCCAGAGGGCATAGCTGCCGTGGACGTAGGCGCTGCGCACCGCCACGCCCGGGCCGCTCACGGCCACGAAATCGCCGAACGAGGTCCACGGCGCCGCCAGGCCGAGTGCGTCGACCGCCGCGACCGCGAGCACGTGGCTGTCGCGCGCGGGGTACTCCTCGGGCTCCTCGGCGCCCCAGTTGCCGGCGGAGGCGACGCACACGGTCCCGCGCGCGTCGGCCTCCGCGATCTGGTACGCGATGGCGGCGCTCTTGCTCAGCATGCCGAGGCTCAGGTTGATGACGCGGGCGCCGTGCGCCGCCGCCCACTCGATTCCCGACGCCACCCCCATCACGTCGCCGCGGCCCTCGGCGTCGAGCACGCGCACGATGAGCAGCCGGGCATCGGGGGCGAGACGCGCGACGATGCCCGCAACGTGCGTGCCGTGGCCCCACGCCTCGTCGGCCACGCCGTCTCCGTCGTTGTCGAGGCCGTCGGGCCGATCGGTGGGATCGGCGTCGCCGTCGACGAGATCCACGCCTCCCGCGATCCGCCCGAGCAGCGCCGGGTGATCGAGCTCGGCCCCCGTGTCGAGGATCGCGACCCACACGCCCTGACCGGTGCTCGTGAGGTGCGCCTGATCCACATGGACCGCGGACATCGCGGGCTGCTCGGCGTAGTTCCCGGGCGTGCCCTGGCCGTCGTCGAACGCGTAGGCCTGCTGCCGCGCCTCGGCCGACTCGAGCCCCATGTTCCTTTCCGAGGTGAGCGTGCGCGGATCGCCGCCCATGTCGAGCGCGAGCTGATCGGGCGTCTCGTCCGGCCCGGGGCGATACGCAGTGCAACCCGACTCGTCGCTTGCGAGGAGCGCGGCACCGTGGTCGAGGCCGAATTGTACCGCGTCGACACCGGGCCTGAGCGTGACGACCACGTCGTTGTCGGACGCGATCGAGCCGCAGTAGGACCGCGCCGCGCGCCCGCGAATCGAGGCCGACGCCGGGGAGTCGGGTAGCGGGCGAGCGCACGAGACCGCGAGCGAGCACACGGCGGAGAGGGCGAGTGCGGAGAGAACGCGGCACCGCGGCCCGCGGGCCGGGATGGGCAAGTGGAGTGTCATGGAAAGCCTCGTCAGGTCGATACTCCACCGAGCTGCCACCCCGCCCGCATCCTACGCCAACGGGAGGCGGGGCGCAACCGGCTCGGCCGGCTCGATCGGAGCGCGGCCCATCGGCGCGCCGAGCAGCACGAACCCCGCCCACTCGAGCGGGTGCGCCCCGGCCCGCGCCCTCGCGCTCTGCGCCTGCGCCAAGGCGGCGGCCAGGGTCTGGCGCGACGCCAGGCGGCGGTAGACGTCGGCCATGAGCGCCGCCGCCGCTTCGTCTTCGGTGTCCCATTGCGAGGCGACGGCGCACCCGGCACCTGACATCAACAGCGCCCGCGGGAGCCCGAACCACTCCTCGCCGGGCTGCACCAGCGCCCGCGCGCCCTGGCAGGCCGAGAGCGTCACCCAGGAGGCCGCTAGACTCAGATCGGACAGCTCGCTCGCCGCGAGCCAGCGGTCCGCGAAGCGGAGCGCCGAGGCCTCGGGGCGGTCGGCGCGGTAGTGCCCGTGGCCGGCGAAGTGGATCCACGCGGCGCGGGGCGCGAGATCCAGGAACCGTCCCGCCGTCGCCTCGGCGCCGGCGAGCAGCCGCGCCTCCGGAAAGGCCGCGGTCACCGCCGCGGCCTCCGCCTCCACGCTCGCGAGCTCGCCGGCATCGGCCGCGACCACCAGCGGCGGCTCGCCCACCCACCGTCCGGCGCGCGCCCTCTCCCGTGCCGCCCGCATCGCGAGCCTCAGGCCCGGCACCACGACCAGCTCGAGCGCCTCGCACAGCCGCCGGCCGTCGGGGAGCGGAAGCGCCGCCCACGGCAGGCGGGTGAGCGGCCCCGCCGGGACGACGGCGAGCGAGCGCGGCAGGGATTCGCCGCTCGCGCTACCCAGCACCGGCCACAGCACCAGCGCCGCCAGCTCGCCGAGCGTGTCGGCGAGTGCCGGGTCCACCGTGCGCGCGCCCACCGGGGTGAAGGCGGCGCCGCGCAGCTCGAACAGCAGGGCGTGCACGAGGCGCGCGAGCGGCCGGGTCCCGGCCAGGCGGCGGCAGGCGGTGAGGCCGTCGCGACGCACCGCGATCGCGTCGAGCCCACCGTCATGGACCATGTAGTCGACCAGGAGCGCGTCGGGCTCGAGCGCGCGCGAAAGCTCGCGGGCGCGGATGGCCCGCGGCGTGCTCGCGAGCAGGCGCCGGATCGCGTCCCGGGCCGGCGGGGCGCGCTCGGGCTCGATTCGGCCGGCGCCCCAGGTCGCGGGGCCCGGCCCCGATCGCGCCACCCGCTCCCGCTCCCGCGCCAGGTGCGAGGCCGCCCACGGACGCGCCCGGGTGGGAAGCGCGCCGCGGTCGCGCGAGGTGGTCCGGGCCCCGAGCGCGAGGCCGCGGCCGCGCTCGAGAGCCTCGAGCGCCTGCGCCACGCGTCCGGCCCGGAGCTCGAGGGTCGCCAGCTCCAGGTGCGGCCACCCCCACTCGCCCCAGAACGTCGCGCGCCACTGGGCATCGAGGATGCGCGCCGCTAGGCGCTCGGCCGTGGCCGCCGCGCGCGCCAGCCGCGCGCGCGCGCGTCCCGGGCGACCGCGGGCCAGCGCCACCGCGGCCTCGGCGGCGAGCGCCAGGTGGCCGAGCCGCGGGGAGGCGGAACCAGCGCTGCGGCCACGCAGCGCCCGGAGACAGGCTTCGGCCGCGCCCGGATCCCCGCACGCGACCCGGGTGCGCGCCAGCAGCGCGAGTGCTGCGCCTTCGCGCTCGCGGTCTCCGGCGCGGGCGAACTGCCGCCGCGCCGCCGCGAGCAGCGCCGCCGCGGCCCGCGGGTTCCCATCGCGGGTCCACACCGTCGCCAGCCCCACCAGCACCTCGCCCTTCCACACCACGTTGCCCTCGGCGTGAAACGCCGCCAGCGAGCGCTCGAGCCTCGACCGCGCCGATGCGTCGCGTCCCAGCCGATGCTCCGCGAGCGCCGCGAACGTCTCCGCCTTGGCGCGCTCGTAGCCCAGATCGAGCGCGGCGCAATGCTCGATCGCCCGCAGCGCCTCGGCCTCTGCCTGCTCGTGCGCCCCCAGCCGCAGCAGGATCTCGGCGCGGTCCAGCGTCGCGAGCGCCACCAGCGACGGGCAACCGCTCGCGCGCGCCGCGGCGCGCACCCGCTCGAGCTCCCGGAGCGCGCGCTCGTCGTGATGCTCGAGGAACTCGAGGTAGGCCAGGTTGTACTCGGACGACAGCGCGTCCAGCGGGAAGCCGGCGCGCGCGAGCGCCCGCCGCGCGTGCCGATAACGCCGGCGCGCCGCGCCGAGAAGCCCCATCATGGAGAGGCAATTGGCGACGTTGCCGTCCACCATCGCCACCCCCCTCGCGTCCGACGCGCGCGCCAGCACGGACCGCGCCTCGCGATAGCACTCGAGCGCCCGTTTCGGGCGATCGAGCCGGTGATGGATGTTGCCTTCGTTGTTGGCGAGACGCGCGCGCGCCAGGCGGTCCCCGGCCTGCGCCAGGAGACGGCGGCCGCGCGCCGCGGCGCGCAGCGCCTCGCGGTAGCGCCCGGCGTACATGAGCGCGTCCACCATCCCGATCAGGCAGCGGCCGCGCTCGAGCGTTTCGCCGGCGCGGGCGTACCAGCGCTCGGCACGCGCATACGCATCGGTCGCGGCGCGCGCGCGCCTCACCCCTCGCAGCACGTGGCCCCGGATGCGCCACAACGCCCCGCGCCCGGCGGCGTCGGCGCCCGAGAGGGCGGCAGGGAATCCGCGTGAGAGGGCACGCCAGGCGCGCATCGGAGCCGCACGGCGCAGCGATTCGACGCGCTCCAGCAGTCGCGCGGCCGGGCTCGGGCGGGGGCTCCCCGCCGGCCGCCGATCCTCCACCCGATCCCGCGAGGCCATGGAGCCCGGCCGATTCTCAGAGGTCGAGCAGCGGCAGGCGGTACGGGCCTGCCGGACCGCGGACCGCGATCCGCACCCGTCCTGCCGGCACGCGCTCGAGCGAGAACCAGCCGCGGGCGTCGGGCACGGCGACGAGGCGCTCCCTCATCGCCGTCACCTCGATGCGGTGGAGCGCCGGGTCGGGCACCTCGAGCCGGCCGCGCAGGGTGCGCGTCGTGGCCGTCTCGATCTCGGCTTCGAACTCGATCCGATGGTCGCCGAGCCCGAACGCGAGCCGGCGGACCTCGCCGACCGCGCGAGCGGGTGCGGGCAGCGGCTGTGTCAGCGAGTCGAAGAGGGGGCGTGCCAGGGCCGCCACCGCACGCGCGATCGCCTTCCGCGGCTCGCGGGCATCGAAGACCGCGAGCGCCCGGGCGCGGAGCGCAGCGGGGACCTCCGGCACTCGATCCCGTGCCATGCGCTCCAGGAGCCACCCCAGCTCGCGAACCCGCTCTCGACAGGCCGGGCAGGGGAGCGCGAGATGCTCCTCCACCGCGCGGCGAAGGTCGGCCGCGGCGTGACCGTCCACGTAGTCGAGCGCAGCGGCGGCGGCGAGATGGCCGGAGTCCAGGGGTTTCGAGCGACTCATCGAGAATCCTCCGGGCAAGAGTTCACGTGGGTTGCGCCGGCCCGGCGGCGGCGCGGGCGCGCCTCTCCCTGGCGCGTTCCCTCGTCTGAAAGGTGGGGCTCCCGGACGCGCTGATACCGGCGTCAGCCGACAGTACCTGGTAGGCGCGCCGCAGCGCCTCGAAGCAGCGCGCGCGGGTGGGCCCGAGCGAGCCGATCGGGACGCCGAAGCGCCGCGCGAGCGCGGCGTAGCTGGCCGGCGGATCCTCGTAGTAGAGGGCGCCGAGCAGCAGGCGGCAACGCTCGGGAAGCGACGCGAGGGCGATGCGAACCATCGCCTGCTCCTCGAGCGTCTCGAGGTCCGAACCGATCGACGGCAGGTCGGCCGGGAGCCGGTCGGCCACGCCCGGTTCGTCCAGGCTCGCCGTCGGCGCCGCGCGCGCCCGGCGCGCCGCTGCGCGCGCGATACGATCGCTGGTGCTCGACAGCCAGCGGCACAACGCCCGGGGATCGCGCAAGGCCGGCAGCCCGCGGTAGAGCGCGGCGAACACCTCCTGGAACACGTCGCCGAGATCGGCATCCGGCAGCCGGTAGGTGCGGGCCACGGCATAGACCAGGCGCTCATAGCGCCGCACCAGCGCTTCCCAGGCGCGCGCATCCCCGGCGCGGCATCGCTCGACGAGGCGTGCGTCCTCTGCGGGATCCAGCCGGAGGGGCAGGCGTGACGCAGGTGGCACGGCGCCGATTCTACCCGATGGCCGCACCGGCCGTGCGTCGGGAGCGTCTCGGCGGGCCGGAATGGGCTGTCGGGGCGCATCTTGCCGGGCTGACGCCGCGGGCCATGGGAGCGCCGCGGGTCATCGGCCCGGTCTCCCACGATGTCTCGTCGGCCGGGACTGCCCGTGGTGTTGGCAGAATGTGTATCAGAGAGGAGCGCGGCGCCACTTCTTCGGATGAGTAGGCCGCTCCGCTGGGATCGGATTTCCTGTCTGGGTGGACGAGGCGCCGCATGGGTGCTCGGGCGAGGACGGACGACTTGGCGCTGCGACTCCGGGCCCGCCGCCGGGCGGCCGGGCCCGCGCTCGCCGTATCCCTGGCGATGGCGGGTGTGCTCGCCCCGTTGTCGGCGCGGGCGAGCGGCGCGGTTGCCTGGGGCGGCGACGCCGTGGTCGAGCGCTTCTACACCACCGACCTCTTCCCGGGAGGCGAGACCCGCGAGACCGACTGGGGCGTTCGCGGCACGCTGAAGCCGAATCTCACCTTCAAGCTCGGGGGCCGCTACCGCCTGAGGCCCTGGGTGAAGCTCGAGGCCGAGGCGTACGACGTCGAGCACGAGGCCAACGTCCAGCGCTGGTGGACCGGGGTGGATCTGAAGCGGGGCGGTCACCGGTTGCGGCTCTACGGCGGAGCCTCGCACCACGAGCTCTACTTCCCCTCGCCCTCCGGCAACGTGCGCTTCGACCGCACCGAGGGGGGCGCGGAGCTGCGGATCGAGGTCCTGCCCCAATGGCTGGCCCAAGCGTCGCTCGAGTACCGGTACGATGATTTCGCGCCCATCCACGACGAGCGCGACCATCACCGCGTGAACTTCTACACCGGGCTCGAGCGCGGCCTCGGCCAGGGGCGGCGCGTCTCGCTCATCCACGTCTATCGCCACAACCTTTCGACCACCGATCTCTACAGCTACGACCAGAACGACCTCCGCCTCGAGGTGGTCCAATCGCTCACCGCGGGCCTCTCGGCCGCGGGCGAGATCCAGGGCGGACTTCGCAACTACCGCACCGGCCGGGCCTTCGCGGCCAACTTCGCGCGCCAGGACGACCGCTGGCGCGCGGGGCTCTCGCTCCAGCGCCTGCTGCGGGCCGGGGTGAGCGCCGAGGCGTTCGGCCGCTGGCGCGAGATCGATTCGTCCCGCGACGTGAAGAACTCCCACGTGCTCGAAACCGGGATCGCCCTGAGCTACGCCCGCTGAGCAAGACCCGGAGCCCCGCATGCGCTTGACTCCCCGACTTCGCCACGCAGCGCGCGCCGCCCTGGTGTTCGCCCTCGCGCTGCCCGCCGCCCCGGCCGGGACCCAGCCCGCGGCCTCGTCGTGGCCCATGTTCCGGGCCGGGCCCACGCGCTCCGGATTCGTCGCCGCCCCGAGCATCCCGGACACCTCGCACGTCTACTGGATCTATGACAGCCACGACTCGATCGATCAGTCATCGCCCTGCATCGGCGCGGACGGCGCGATCTACCTCGGCACCCGCTCGGGTCGCCTGCTGGCGCTCAACCCGAATGGGACGCTGCGCTGGGCCTTCCAGGCCGGCGGGCCGCTCGAGTATTCGAGCCCCGCGATCGCGAGCGACGGCACGGTGTACGTGGGCGCGATGGACAGCACGCTCTACGCCGTCCATTCCGACGGCACGCTGCGCTGGAAGGTGCGCCGGGGAAGCACGTTCCGCTCCTCGCCGCTGCTGCTCCCGAACGACGACGTGGTGGTCGGCAACGGCGACAACTCGCTCTACCGCTTCAGCGCCGACGGTGTGCAGGTGTGGAGCTTCGCCACCCTGGGGAACGTGCGCTCCTCGCCCGCGGCGGGGCCCTCGGGCGACCTCTATTTCGGCTGCTTCGACACCAGGGTCTACGCGCTGCACGACGCCGGCGACCTCTACTGGTCGGGCGCGACCGGCAACATCATCGACCTCTCGTCTCCCGCGGTGGCGGCCGACTCGACGATTCTGATCGGCGGGGCGGATACCTTCCTGTACGCGATCAAGCCGAGCGGCGGGGTGCGCTGGGTCTACAGCGACGGCGCCAACATCAACGCCTCGGCCGCCGTACGCGCCGACGGCGTCATCCTCGCCCCGATGGGATCCCACATCACGGCGCTCTCGCCCGGCGGCCAGCGGCTGTGGCGACTCTGGGTCGGGAACGCCGTGCGCTCCTCGCCCGCGGTCGTCGCCGACGGCACGGTCTACTTCGGCTCGGACGACTCGACGTTCTATTGCGTCAACTCCGACAGCACGCTGCGGTGGAGGTACCTGGTGGGGTCGCGCATCCGCACCGCCCCGGCGGTCGCCGCCGACGGCACGGTCTACTTCGGAGCCTTCGACGGCCGCGTGTTCGCGCTGCGGCCGGGCCCGCCGCTGGCGGTGGAGACGACTCCGCTGCACGGCGGGCTCCGGCTCGCGGCGCCGGCCGCGGCCCACGGCCCGGTCACGATCCGCCTGCGCGTGCCCCCCGGCGCCCCGGCCGCGCTCGAGGCGTTCGACGTGGGCGGCCGGCGGGTCTCGTTGCTGTGGCGCGGCCGCGGCGACGGCGCCGACCGGAGCGTGGTGTGGAACCTCATGGACGGTGCCGGGGCGCGGCTCCCGGGAGGTGTCTTCCTGCTCCGGCTCTCGGCCGCAGGTGAAGCGGTGACGCGCCGCCTGGCGGTGCTGCCGTGAGACCACGGAGTCCCCGGTCTCTGGCGGCACCCCGCGGCCGATGGCGGCCCGGCCGCGCCGGGGCGGTCGCGCTGGTGATCGCGGCGGCCGGCTGCGGCCTCCGGCGTGAAACCGCCCCCGAGATCGCGCTGCCGGGCGGCGGCGCTCAGGTCTCCGGCTCGGTGGCCCGCGCCGGGCAGCCGCTCGCCGGATTCAAGGTGAAGCTCTACGACGATGCCGCGGGGGTCCTGACCGACTCCGCCTTCGCCGCTTCCTCCGGTGTGTACGGCTTCGCCGCCGTCCCCGCCGGGCGCTGGATGGTGAAGGTTTCTTCGGTCGAGCCCGACTTCGGCTACGTGCGCTACTTCTTCGAGCTCGCGAGCGCGGGCGAGCGCCGCGAGCTGCCGCCCTTCGACGTCGCCGCGCACGGGCTCGGTCTCGAAGCGCCCGCGGCCGGGGCCAGCGTGGCGCGGCCGGACTTCTCGAGCCCTCTGGTGTTCTCCTGGAGCGCCTACCAAGCGCCGTTCCAGTGGGCGACCGTGCAGGTCTCCGACTCGAGCGGCGTGGCGGTCTGGAATTCCCCGCGCACGCAGGCGACCGGCGCGAACTGGAACGGCTTCGCCACCGAGGGCCCCCTCACCGGCCAGCCGGTGCCCGCGGGCCGGTACCGGTGGCGCGTGAAGCTCCGGCTGCAGAATTCGGTGCAGGCCGCCACGATCGAGCGCGAGATGGCGCTGCAGGGGCTCCCATGACGGGCCCGCCGCCCCGGGGTCCGCGCGTCGTGCTCTACGGCCACGACACCGTGGGACTCGGCCATCTGCGCCGCAACCTGACGATCGCCCACCGCCTGGCGCGCGACATGCCCGAAGCGCACTTCCTCACCCTCACGGGATCGAATCAGGCGCACGCGTTCCCCCTGCCGCCGCGCATGGACTTCGTCAAGATTCCAGCCGCGGCGAAGAACCGCGACGGTGTCTACATGGCGCGCTCGCTCGATCTGCCGCTCGACGAGCTGCGCGACATGCGCTCGCGGTTGATCGCGGAGGCGCTGCGCTCCTATCGGCCCGACCTCGTGCTGGTCGACCACGCGCCGGCCGGCATGGACGGCGAGCTGATGGGTCCGCTGGAGGAGCTGCGCGCGGTCCGGCCCCGGGCGGCGCTGGTGCTGGGGTTGCGCGACGTGATCGACGAGCCCGGCCGCATCCGCCGGCGGTGGAAGCGCGAGGGGCTGCTCGAGTGGATCGAGCGCATCTACGACCGCGTGCTGATCTACGGCCCGCGCGGCGTGGGGCCATCCCCCCAGGCGTACGGCTTCTCGCGGCGGCTGCTGGGGCGTGTGCGATTCACGGACTACATCGTGCGCCCCGGAGGCGAGATGTCCCGCGCGGAGGCGCGCCGCCGCCTGGGCGTCGGCGCGGAGCCCCTCATCCTGCTCACCGTGGGCGGCGGCGACGACGGCGAGCCGATGCTCCAGGCCTTCCTCGACGCCCACGAGCGCGACCCCGCGCCACCGGGGCAGCTTCTGATCCTGACGGGCCCGCTGATGAACGCGGATCGCGCCGCCTCGCTCCGCGCCCGCGCCCGGGCGCGACCCCGGGTCACGGTGATCGACTTCGACCCCGAGTTCCCCGCCCTGCTGGCCGCCGCCGACGTGGTGGTCTCCATGGCGGGCTACAACACGATGAGCGAGATCCTCCGCTCCGGCGTGCCGGCGGTCGTGGTGCCCCGCGTGCATCCGCGCCTCGAGCAGTGGATGCGCGCCTCTGCGCTGCAGGCGCTCGGACTGTGCCGCGTCGTCCCACCGGATGAGGCGACCGGGGAGCGCCTGCGCGCGGAGGTCGAGGCCGCGATCGCGAAGGGGCTGCGACGCACGCCCCTCCCGTTCGGCATGGACGGCGTGCGCTGCGTGAGCGAGGAATTGCGCGCGCTGATCGAGCAGAGGCTGGGCTCCCCGCACGGAGCGGGCGTGGCGTGAACCCGAGAGTCGGATACGTCATCAAGGTCTTCCCCCGCTTCTCGGAGACCTTCATCCTGAACGAGCTGCTCGAGCTCGAGCGTCTGGGCGTGCCGGTGACCGTCTACTCCCTCAAGGCTCCGATTTTAGGCCCCGTGCATCCCGCGGTCGCCCGTCTCGGGGCGCGCGTCGTCTACCTTCCCGAGCGCCCGCTCCACTGGCTCACCCGCGGCGCGTGGGCGGCGGCGAAGCTGCTCGCGCGGCGCCCGGCCGTCGTCCTCCCGGTGCTCGCCTACGTCGCCACCCGCCGCACCCACCAGGCGTGGAAGCGGTTCCTCCAGGCCTCATGTCTCGTTCAGGACCTGCGGGCGCATCCGCTGGATCGCCTGCACGCCCACTTCGCGAGCGCCCCGGCGCGGGTGGCGATGCTGGCCTCGCGCCTCGCCGGCCTGCCGTTCAGCTTCACCGCCCACGCCAAGGACATCTACCAGTCCGGGACCGACTGGGACGTGCTGCGTGACAAGATGCGCGCCGCCGAGTTCGTGGTGACGGTGAGCGACTACAACCGCGCCTACCTGGAGCGGCTGCTCGGCGACACCAACGGCCACTGCACCATCCGCAGGCTCTACAACGGCGTCGATCTCCAGCTCTTCTCCCCCGCCGAGCGCGAGGACCACGGCGGGATCGTGCTCGCGGTCGGGCGGCTGGTGGAGAAGAAGGGCTTCGACGATCTGCTGCGGGCGTGGCCGCGGGTGCTGGCGCGCCATCCCCATGCACGGCTGGTCATCGTCGGCGCCGGACCCGAGGCGGCGCGTCTCGAGGACCTCGCGCGCGCGCTCGCCATCGCCGGGCGCGTGACGTGGGCGGGGCCGGAGCCGCAGGAGCGGGTGCGCGCCTGGATGGCGCGGGCCTCGGTTCTCTGCCTGCCGTGCCGGATCGCGGCGGACGGAAACCGGGACGGCCTGCCTACCGTGCTGCTCGAGGCCATGGCGGTCGGGCTGCCCTGCGTCTCGACCGCGGTCACCGGAATCCCCGAGATCCTCGGCGACGGCGAGGGTGGCCTCCTGGTCCAGCCCGGCGACAGCGAAGCGCTGGCCGAGATCGTCGCCGGCCTGCTGGCCGACCCCGAGCGCCGGGCGGTTCTGGGCGCGGCCGGGCGCGCGCGGGCCGAGGCGCTGTTCGACCTGCGGCGGAACGTGGGCCGGCTCGCCTCGTGGTTCCGGGGCGCGGCATGAGGGTGCTCGCGCTGAGCACCGATCCCGGCGTCCCGCTGGACGGGACGAAGGGAGCCGCGGTCCACCTGCTCGAGCTGTGGAGCGCCCTGGCGCGGGCGGGGGTCGAGGTCGCGGGCGTCGCCCCGGCGCGCGGGGCCGCGGGCATCCCGCCGCGGGGGCCGCGCCTGTCGATCTGGCCCGTGGCCGGCGAACGGCGCGACGCCGGGGTGGTCGCGGCCGGCGTCGAGGCGGCGGCGATCGCGGCCGGCGAAGCGGAGCGACCCGACGCGGTCCTCGAGCGGCTCTCCCGCGCGAGCGACCTCGGCGCCCGGCTCGCACGACGGTTCGATGTCCCGCTCGCGGTCGAGGTCAACGCGCCCCTCGACGACGAAGCCGCGCGCTTCCGCGGCCAACCCCCTAGCGAGGAGGCGTCTCGGGCCCAGGCTCGCCTGCTCGCCGCGGCCGATCTCGTGATCTGCGTTTCGGAGGAGCTCGTTCCCTACGTCGTCGCGCGGGGGGCGCGACCCGAGCGGGTGCTCGTGCTCCCCAACGGCGTGGACGTCGAGGCCTTCGCCCGGCGGGAGTACGACTCCGCGGCAGACCCCGCGGTGGAGTCGGCGGCGGCGCGGCCGGCGACCCCGGTGCGATTCGGCTTCGCGGGGAGCTTCAAACCCTGGCACGGCTGCGACGTGATCCTCGAGGCCGCGGCGCGCGCGGCGGCGCACGAGCCGTCCATCACGTTCGATCTGCTCGGGGAAGGCCCGCTCCTCGCCCCGCTCGTCGGCCGGGCATGGGCGCTCGGACTCGGGTCGCGCGTGCGCTTCCTGGGAGCCTGGCCGCACGCCCGGGTGCCCGCGTTCCTGCGCAGCCTCGACGTGGCCATCGCGGCCGCGCCGGCCGGGATCGACTACTACTTCTCCCCCCTCAAGCTCTGCGAGTACGCCGCCGCCGGCTGCGCGATCATCGCCCCCCACGCCGGCCAGGTCGCACGGCGCTTCCGCCACGGCGTGGATGCCTGGCTCGTGGCCCCCGGCGCGCCGGCCGAGCTGGCCGAGGCGATGGTCATGCTGGCGTGTGACCCCGCCCTGCGGCGCCGCCTGGGCGAGGCGGCTGCGGCGCGCGCGCGGGCCGAGTTCGACTGGAGCCACGTGGCGCGGAGGCTGATCGAGGGCCTCGAAGCCGCACGGCAGCGGCGCAGCGCCGCGACGGCCGTCGCCCACACCCCGGGGGGCGCGACAGGCGGCTCCCGGACCGGGCCCGGCGAGAGGAGCGCGCCGTGAGGCGGTCCGGCCCCCTGCGCGCGCTGCTCGCCCCGGTGATCGCGCGCCACCGGGTACCGCTTTCCCTCGCCACCCTGGCGATGCTCGGAGCCGGCCTCGCCGAGCTGTTCAAGCCGTGGCCCCTCAAGCTGGCGCTCGATCTCTTCCTCGTGCCGCACCGGGACGCGGCACCGAGGCTCGGGCCGTTCGCGTTCCTCGCCCACGTGAGGGAGCCGGTGGCGGTCGCCGCCGTGGCCTTCGCGCTCCTCGCCGTCACCGCGGCCGGCGGGCTGTGCTCGTTCGCGCAGACCCTGCTGCTCTCCCGTGTGGCGCAGCAGTCGATCCTCGAGCTTCGGCTGCGGCTCTTCCGCCATCTCGAGCGGCTTTCGCTCGCCTTCCACCGGGCGCGCCACTCCGGAGAGCTGCTGGTCCACCTGATCGGCGACCTCAACGTGCTCAACGACTTTCTCGTCACGCAGGCGAGCTCGACCCTGGGCCGGGTCATGTTCCTACTCGGCATGGTCGCCGTGATGGCGTGGATGGATCCGCTGCTCACGGCCGCCTCGCTCCTGTTCGTGCCGCTGCTCGCATTCGCCGTGCGCCGCCACGTGCGCATCATCCGCGAGGCCACGCGCGCGCAGCGGCGGCGCGAGGGGCGGATCGCCGCGGTGGCCGGCGAGAGCCTGCAGCTGATCCCGGTGGTCCAGGCTTTCGGAGCCGAGGAGCGCGAGGCCGCGCGTCTCGAGCGCGAGGGCGCGGCGTTCCTCGCCGCCGGCCTGCGCTCGAGCCGGGCGGAGGCGCTGCTGCAGCGCGCGGTCGAGCTGGTGGCGGCGGCGGGCACCGGACTCGTGCTCTACCTCGGAGTGGCGCGCGTGCGCGCCGGATCGCTCAGTACCGGCGACCTGATCGTGTTCGTCTCGTACCTGAGGGGCCTCCAGCGCCCGCTGCGCGACCTGGCCCAGTCGGCGCAGCGCTACGCCAAGGCCAGCACCTGCGCGAGGCGCGTGGTCCAGCTCCTCGAGACCCGGCCCGACGTCGTCACGCGCCCGGGCGCCCGCCGCGCGCCGCTTCTCAGCGGCGCCGTGTCGTTCGAGCACGTGTCGTTCGACTACGGACGCGGGCGACCCGCGCTCGCGGACGTGAGCTTCACCGTCGAGCCGGGCGAGCGCGTCGCGGTCGTGGGAGAAACCGGCGCCGGCAAGACCACGTTGTTCGCACTCCTCGGCCGGTTCTTCGATCCGCGCTCGGGCACGGTGCGCATCGACGGGCACGACCTGCGCGAGCTGGAGCTCGACGGGCTGCGCGCGCAGCTCTCGGTGGTGCTCCAGGAGGCCGCCCTGTTCGGCACCACGATCCGCGAGAACCTGCTCTACGGGCGACCCGGCGCCAGCGACGCCGAGCTGTGGGCCGCCCTGGCCGACGCCCAGGCGCAGGAATTCGTTCGCGCGTTGCCGGAAGGGCTCGACACGCCCCTGGGGGAGCGCGGCGCGACGCTCTCGGGGGGCCAGCGCCAGCGCCTCGCCATCGCGCGCGCGATGCTGCGGGACGGGCGGCTCCTGCTGCTCGACGAACCCGCGACCGGGCTCGATCCCGCGACCGGGCGCGAGCTCAAGCGCGCGCTCGATCGCCTCACCCGCGACCGTACGAGCTTCGTGATCGCACACCAGCTCGAGACGGTATGCGCTGCCGACCGCATCCTGGTGCTCGATCGCGGCCACCTGGTCGGGAACGGGCGGCACGAGGAGATGCTGGCGAGCGCGCCGGTCTACCGCCGGTTGTGGGAATCGCGGGCGTTCGTGGCCGCGGCCGGCGACGGCGTGGCGGCGGCCGCGGACCTGCCGGCCGGCGTCGGCCGGTGAGCACGGAACGGGCGCCGGCCGCTCCGGACCTCGAGCGCCTGGGGAGCCTGCTGCTCGAGGCCGGCGGCGGGCGGGCGCCCCCTGCGCTGCGCCGGCTCCTCGATCGCGAGCTGCGGCTCGCCCTCATCCGTCGCGCGCGCGAGACGCGACGCCGGTGCTTGCCCACATCGATGGGTCGCGCCCAGAGGCGCGACGAGCGGCAGGAAGTGCCGGTCCCGTACGAGGCGCACCGCCTCAAGTGGCGCCCTGGCCGCCGTGTCGCCGTGCTGCTCGGCGGCACGCGGCCGGGCGCCGACGGGACCGTGGTCGAGTGGGGCTGGGTGCTCAAGTGCTGTCGTCCGGAGCGGGCCGCCCGTCTGGCCACGCTCCATCGCGAGCTGGCGCGCGCGCTTCAGCGCCCCGGCGCGAGCGCGCCGGCGGCCGGGCCGGCCAGGATCGAAGTTGTCCGGACGGACGCTGGCCCGCGCCCGCTGCCTCGGGTCCCGGCGATCGGCTTCGCGCGGCCCGAAGCAGGATGGATCGCGCTCGAGGCGTGGCCCGGCCTGCCGCTCGCCCGGGTGCGGGATCGCGCCGTGCGGGATCGCGCGCTGGCCGCCGTGGCACTCGCGCTCGCCGGGCTCGAGCGCACGCTCGAGGTGGGGTGGCTCTGGCCCGCTCGCGCGTGGTCGATCTCCCGGGAGATCGACCGGCTGCTCGAAGTGTGGCATCCCACCGGGGTGCCGCTGCCGATGGATCCCGAGGAGTTGGCGCGCCTGCTGGAGAGGGTGAGCGGCGGGCGACTCGCGCCCGCCCATCGTGATCTCTACGGGGAGCAGATCGTGGTCGATCCGGAGGCTGCGGACCTCGGCGCCGAGCGGTGGGTGGACTGGGATGAAGCCGCTCTGGCACCGGCCGGGCTCGATCTCGCCAACCTGCTGGCGCACGAGTGGCTGGCGGGGCTGCGCGCGGCCGCGCCTCGCCCCATCGCGGAGGAATGCGCGGCACTGGTCGACACCTACCGCAGTGGCGGAGGTCAGCTCGAGGCTTCCGCGATCCTGCCGTGGGTGGCGGCCGCGTGCCTCAGGCTCGCCGGGATCGCGCGCCAGCGCGCGCGCGACGACGACCCCGTGATCCGGAGCCCTGGATGGACCGAACCCAGTCCGCTGCCGCCGTGGGAAGAGTCCGCAGCGCTGGTGGATGTCGCACTCGAGATCGTCGCGGCGGCGTGATCGGCCGCGGGCGCGCGCGACTCGGGGCGCCGAGGCCGGGCGTTACCCCCGCTTCTCCCGCTCCGCGATCCAGGCCTCGACCTGCTCGCGCAGGACCGGCAGCGCCAGGGCGCCGTTCCGGAGCACGACGTCGTGGAACGCCTTGATGTCGAAGCGGTCGCCGAGGCGCTTCTTCGCCTCCTCGCGCAGCTTCAGGATCTCGATCTGCCCGCACTTGTACGCCAGCGCCTGGCCGGGCCACGTGATGTAGCGGTCCACCTCGTTCACGATGTTGTTCTCGGCCAGCACCGTGTTGGCGAGCATGTAGTCGATCGCCTGCTGCCGCGACCAGCCCATGGCGTGGATCCCGGTGTCCACCACCAGGCGGCAGGAGCGCCAGGCGTCGTAGGAGAGCATGCCGATGCGGTCGAGGTCGCCGGAGTAGAGCCCCATCTCGTCCGCGAGCCGCTCGGTGTAGAGCGCCCAGCCCTCGACGAACGCGGTCACGCCCTCGTGCTTGCGGAACTCGGGCAGGCCTTTCAGCTCCATCGCGATCGCGATCTGCAGGTGGTGCCCGGGGATGGACTCGTGGAATGCCAGGGCCTGGGCCTCGTAGCGCGGGCGGGTCTCGGGCTTGTAGGTGTTGATCATGTAGTAGCCGGGCCGCGAGCCGTCGATCGCCGGGTTGCGGTAGTAGGCGATGGTGGACTGCGGGGCCTCGTGCATCCCCATCACCCTCACCTCGCAGCCCGCCTTGGGCAGGATGCCGAACCAGCGCGGGATCGCGGCCTTGGCGCGCGCCAGCGTCTCGCGCGCCATGGTCTCGACCTCGGCGGCGGTGGCGAAGTGCATCGCCGGGTCGTCCCGCAGGCGGCGCTGGATCTCGGCGATGTCGCCCGTGTTCATTACCTTCCGCCCCAGCGCGCTCAGCTCCTCGCGGAAGCGGCGCACCTGCTCGAGCCCGATCGCGTGCAGCTCCTCGGGCGAGAGATCGAGCGAGGTCTCCTCGCGGATGCGCTTGCGGTAGCACTCGAGCCCGTCCGGCAGGTTCACGAGCCCGGCCTTCTCGGGCGCCCGCGCGGCGGGCAGGATCTCCCGGGCGATCGCGTCGCGGTAGCGCGCGAGCGCCGGGCGCACGGAGTCGGCGAGCGCCGCCCCGAGATCGGCGGCGAAGCGGTCGCGCTGGGCGGCGGTCCAGCCCTTGCGCGCGGCCTTCGCCGGGCCCATGAGCGACCAGTCCGGCACCTTCGCCGCGAGCAGGGCGTCGAGCTGCCCGGCCACCTTCTCGACCCCGCTGCGCTCCGCGACGCGGCCGCGCGCGAGCCCGCTCCTCAGGTTGGCGACGTGGTCGTCGATGTACCTCCCCATCGCGCGGCAGCGCGCCACGAACTTCCGCGCGTCCGCCTCGGACTCGATCGTGGTGTAGTCGGGCAGGCTCCACAGCTCCACCTGCGGGCCGCCCAGGGGGTCCACCACCCAGTCCTCGAAGTGGCAGGAGAGGTTGGCGAGGTGGCCCTCCACGACCTCGACCAGGGCGCCGCGGGTGAGGCGGTCGCCGGGGTCGAGCCGGGCCGGGTCGAACGCGCGGGCGCGCGCGAGCACGTCCTCGAGCCGCCTGCGGTCGAGCTCGATCCCCGCCGGCGTGATGTCGTCGAGCCGGTCGTCGTAGCGCCGGTCCCCGATCGAGGTCCCGAGCGTGGGATGGGCGCGGAGCGAGCCCTGCCAGTACTCGTCGCACAGCCTGGCCAGGGCGGGATCGGGAGCGGAGCTTGCGGCGGATGCGAGCGACACGATCAGCAGCGCGGAAAGGACGGGGACCAGGCTTCGTGGGAAGCGCATCGGAGAGCCTCCGGGTTCGGCGCGAGGGGACGGGCGGCGACGGGCATCAGGGTAGCGGGTCGAGCGGGGCCAGCTCGGGGCGCGGCGGACGAGCGCGGTGTTTCGACCAGGCGAGCGCCGCCGAGCCGCCGAGCAGGATGGCGGCGAACAGGAACCACTGGATGGCGTAGCTCACGTGGGTGAACTCGTCGTACGGGTGCGGCGCGCTGCGCAGCGGCTTCTCGGGGACGCGGGGGCCCGGCAGCTCGATCAGCAGCCAGGGGGCGAGCGCGTACGGGAAGCGCGGGGCCAGGGAATCCGGGTCCAGCGCGTGCGCGGACCACAGGGTGCGCGCGCTGTCGCGCTCGAGCGCGAGCCACGGGAGCCGCGGCGGGTGGAGCGCGATGGTGCGCGCGATGCCCCGCACCACGAGCGGGCCGCGCTCGGGGAAGTCCTGGGGGCGGGCGCGGGCCGCGTCGGGGGCGTAGAGCCAGCCGCGATCCACCAGCACCGCGACCGAGTCCCCGGGCAGCACCAGCGGCGTGACCACCTCGACGCCCGGAAGCCGCGCCTGCACGCGCCCGCTCAGGAGCACCTGGCGCGACTCGTCGAAGACGCCCGCGACCTCGATCCGCCGGTTCGCCACGACCGAGGACGCCGGGAGCGGTGCCGCCACCGCGATGGCCTGCCCGGCGAGCGCCGCGCGCAGCGCCGCGTTGAGCGCCTGCTTCTCGTGCCAGCGCGAGATCTGCCAGAAGCCGAGCCGGACGCACAGGCCGGCGCCCGCGAGCACGAGCACCGTCGCCACGATCGTGCGCGGCTTCATGCTCGGAGGTCAGGCGCCCGGCTTGGGGGCGGGCGGCGGCAGCTCGAACGCCACCGCCACCGACTGGAAGCCGCAGGTCTTGTGCGTGCTGTCGCAGAAGGGCTTGTTGGCGGACTGGCCGCAGCGGCAGAGCGAGACCCGGGTGCGCCCGGCGAGCCCGAACGGACGGCCCTCCTGGTCCACGATCTCGAAGTCGCCCTCGACGCGGAGCGAGCCGTTGTTCATCACCGTGATCCGGGTGCCCGGCATTCCGACCTCCTCGTGGCGCGCGCGCCGGCAGGCAGAGGCGTCCAATGTAGCAAGGCGGCGGCGGAAGTGGCGAGCCGGGCGCCGGCGGCGGGCGGATCGGGCGCGGCGGGCGGCGGCCCGGGGCGCGGCGGGCGGCGCGCCGGCGGGTGAGGCGGCCGCCCCCGGGCGCAGCGGGTGTCTCGGCGACGGCGCCTCGGGGCGGCCGGCGTCTCGCCGCCGGGCGGGCGCCGCGCCGTTGAAACCGGCCGGGGGTCTGTGGCGTAATCACGCCCATCGAGGGTGGCGGCGGCGGGCGTCCGCCCGCCGGGTGCACCCCGGACGCGAACCTGGGGAGGACGGTCTCGTGGCTGAGCTCGCGGTGGCGGGAGCGCTCGCGCTCGCGGCGCTGGTGTTCCTCGGCCTGATCTGGGCGGTGGTCTCGCTGGTTTTCTCGATCGTGCTGATTCCCTTCAAGCTGATCGGCTTCCTGTTGCGGGGCGTGGCGGCCCTGCTGCTCGTGCCGTTCATGCTGGCGCTCGGCCTGGTGGGCTTCCTGGTGTTCGGCGCCGGCATGCTCCTCTTCCTGGTGCCCGCCTTCCCGCTTGTGCTGATCGCGCTCGGGATCTGGTGGCTGGTGAAGCGGGGCCGGCAGCCGGCCACGCGCGCGCTGTAGCTCCTCCGCACATCGCGGCGCCCTTCCCCTCATGGCGCCGCGCTTGCGCGGCCCGCCCTCGATCGCGCATTCTGTCCGGCCGCTCACGCACGCAGCCTCGTCCCCGGAACTCCGACCATGTCGCCCGACTTCATCTACACCATGAAGGACCTCCGCAAGGTGGTCCCCCCGAAGCGCGAGATCTTGAAAGGGATCTGGCTCTCGTTCTTCTACGGCGCCAAGATCGGCGTGCTGGGCCTGAACGGCGCGGGCAAGAGCTCGCTGCTCCGGATCATGGCGGGCGTGGACCCCGACTTCATCGGCGAGGCGTTCCTCGGCAAGGGCTACACGGTGGGGCTGCTCGAGCAGGAGCCTCGCCTCGACCCGAAGAAGACGGTGCTCGAGAACGTGCAGGACGGCGTGGCGGGGAAGATGAAGACCGTGCGGCGCTGGAACGAGATCAGCGCGAGGTTCGCGGAGCCCATGGACGACGAGGAGATGACGAAGCTCCTCGACGAGCAGGCCAAGGTGCAGGATCGCATGGACGCGGAGAACCTGTGGGAGTTGGACCGCCAGCTCGAGATCGCGATGGACGCGCTGCGCTGCCCTCCGCCCGAGGCCGACGTGTCGAAGATCTCGGGCGGCGAGCGCCGCCGCGTCGCCCTGTGCCGGCTGCTGCTCCAGCGGCCCGACCTGCTGCTGCTGGACGAGCCCACCAACCACCTCGACGCCGAGTCGGTGGCGTGGCTCGAGCGCTTCCTCAAGGAGTACCCGGGCACGGTGGTGGCCGTGACCCACGACCGCTACTTCCTCGACAACGTCGCCGGCTGGATCCTCGAGCTGGATCGCGGCGCGGGCATCCCGTGGGAGGGCAACTACTCGTCGTGGCTCGACCAGAAGCGCCAGCGCCTCGCCCAGGAGGAGAAGACCGAGAGCGCGCGCCAGCGCACCCTCGAGCGCGAGCTGGAGTGGGTGCGCATGGCGCCCCGCGCCCGCCAGGCCAAGGGCAAGGCGCGGCTCGCCGCCTACGAGCGGATGCTGGCCGAGGAGGGCATGCAGAAGATCGAGCAGGTCGAGATCTATGTCCCGCCCGGGCCGCGGCTCGGGAACGTGGTGATCGAGGCCGAGGGCCTGCGCAAGGGCTACGGCGACAACCTGCTGATCGAGGACCTCTCGTTCAAGCTCCCCCCCGCGGGCATCGTGGGCGTGATCGGGCCGAACGGCGCGGGCAAGACCACGCTGTTCCGCATGATCGTGGGGCAGGAGAAGCCCGACGCCGGCGCGCTGCGCGTGGGCGAGACCGTGAAGCTCGGCTATATCGACCAGAGCCGCGACTCGCTGCCCGGCGAGGCCAACGTGTGGGAGGCGATCGCCGAGGGCAAGGACACGCTCGAGCTGGGCAAGCGCTCGATGAACTCGCGCTCCTACGTCGCCTCGTTCAACTTCCGCGGCGCCGACCAGCAGAAGCGCGTGAAGGACCTGTCGGGCGGCGAGAGGAACCGCCTCCACCTCGCGCGCATGCTGAAGAGCGGCGCCAACGTGCTGCTGCTCGACGAGCCCACCAACGACCTCGACGTCGACACGCTGCGCGCCCTCGAGGACGCGCTGCTCGCCTTCGCGGGGTGCGCGGTCGTGATCTCGCACGACCGCTGGTTCCTCGACCGCATCGCCACCCACATGCTGGCGTTCGAGGACGAGGCGCAGGTGGTGTGGTTCGAGGGCAACTACCAGGACTACGAGCGCACCCGGCACGAGCGGCTCGGCGCCGAGGCCGACCAGCCGCACCGCCTGAGGTACAAGAAGCTCGTGCACCACTAGCGCATGCGGCGCCGCGCCGCGCCCGGCGCGACGCCGGCTCGGACGCGCTGTCGGACCCGGCGCGCTGCGCCCGCGCGCGGCGGCCGCCGTCGCGGGCCGCCGTTACTCCACGACGACCAGCGTGCCCTTCATCCCCTTCTTCGCGTGCGAGCCCACGTGGCAGTAGAACTCGTACTCGCCGGGCGTGGCGGCGGTGAACCGCACGTGCTTCTGGCCGCGGAACATGCCGAGGTTCTCGCTCAGCTCGATCCCGGCGTCCTTCTCGAAGCAGGTGAGGTTGTGCGGCACGCCGAACGCCGCGTTCTTGACGGTCAGCTCGACCGGCGTCCCGGCCTTCACCACCACGCGGTTGGGCGAGAAGTAGAAGCTGTGGGCGACGATCCGCACGTGCTGGACGCCGTCCGCGCCCGCCTTCGCCGTGATCTCCTCGACCGGGCGCTTGAGCCCCGACGTGCATCCGGCGGCGAGCAGCGCGAGCCCCAGGGCGAGCCATCTCTTCATGTGCGTCTCTCCTTCCGGCCGCAGTCACGAACGCGCCGCGCGCCCGTGGGCGGCGCCGACGGGGGGTGAATGTAGCCGAGTGCCGGCGCGTGTCCAGCGGCCGCGGGGCCGCGTTTGACGCGTTTTCGAGCCCGCCCCTATTCTCGGCCCGTGCCTCTCGTCCAGCTCGCCGACGCGCGCGGCCACGCGCGCCGCCGCAGCGTCACCTGCCGGATCGGCGGAGTCCCCGTCGGCGGCCCGCATCCGGTGGCGGTCCAGTCCATGACCAACACCGACACCGAGGACGCGGCCGCGACCGCCGCCCAGGTCGCGCTCCTCGCCGAGGCCGGCTCCGAGATCGTGCGCGTCACGGTCAACACGCGCGCTGCCGCCGCCGCGGTGCCCGAGATCGTGCGGCGGGTGCGGGACGCCGGGGTCGCGGCGCCGATCGTCGGCGACTTCCACTACAACGGGCACCTGCTCCTCACCGAGTACCCGGCGTGCGCCGCCGCACTCGACAAGTACCGCATCAACCCCGGGAACGTCGGCGTCGGCGACCAGCACGACGAGAACTTCCGCCGCATGATCGAGGTCGCGGCCGCGAACGGCAAGCCGGTGCGCATCGGCGTCAACTGGGGCTCGCTCGACCGCGCGCTCCTCACCCGCCTCATGAACGAGAACGCGAAGCGCGCCGAGCCGCTCCCGGACCGCGCGGTGGTGCTCGAGGCGATGCGGGTGAGCGCGCTCGCCTCCGCCGAGCTGGCCGAGCGCTTCGGCCAGCCCCACGACGGCATCGTGCTCTCCGCCAAGGTGAGCGACGTGGGCGACCTGGTCGAGGTCTACCGCGGGCTCGCCGCCGCCTGCGACTACCCGCTCCACCTCGGGCTCACCGAGGCGGGACTCGGCGTCAAGGGCATGGTCGCAACCACCGCCGCGCTCTCGATCCTGTTGTTCGAGGGGATCGGCGACACCATCCGCTGCAGCCTCACCCCAGCGCCCGGCGGGGACCGCGCCGACGAGGTGCGGCTCTGCCAGCAGATCCTCCAGTCGCTCGGCATCCGCCATTTCACGCCCCAGGTGACGTCGTGTCCGGGCTGCGGGCGCACCACCAGCACCTTCTTCCAGGAGCTGGCGGCCGAGGTCACCGGCCACATCCAGCTCCGCATGGCCGAATGGCGCGGGCGCTACCCCGGCATCGAGGGGTTGCGCGTCGCGGTGATGGGCTGCGTCGTGAACGGGCCGGGCGAGAGCCGGCACGCCGACATCGGGATCTCGCTGCCCGGCACCGGCGAGACCCCGGTCGCGCCGGTGTTCGTGGACGGCAAGCTCAAGGTCACGCTGCGCGGGGACGGCATCGCCCGCGACTTCGCGCGCCTGCTCGACGACTACGTCGAAGCCCGCTACGGCGCGCCCGCTCGCGGCTGAAGCTCGGGCGCGGGAGTCGCCGCCCGGGACCTCGGGCTCACCGGTACAGGCTCTTGATCGAGCCCCACGAGGGCCGCCTCGCAGAAACGGGGTCGACCACCGGACATTCAGTCGCCTCCCCTCCCTGCCAGGTGACGTAGGCATTATGGGCCGGAGCGGTGAGCGTCGCATCCGTTCCTCCCAGGCCCTGGTCGTTGGTGACCAGGGCATAGGTGAACGCGATGCACGCGTCATCCAGACAGCGCGGGCACGAACCCAGTCCCACGGTCGAGGCGTTGCTGATCGTGACCTTGAACAGGTAGGTCTCAAGGCCCTCGGAGATCGGGCCAAATCCCAGGACCTTGGTGAATCCCATCCGGATCTGGGCCCGGTTCGGCCCTCCGTAGAAGGGGATGTAGAAACCGGCGCCCAGCGCCGTGCCCTCGAAGTAGTCGAAGCAGCTGAACGGCCCGGCCGTGAAGACGGCGGAGAAAGCACATGAGGTCTTCGGCCGGCAGTGGGGCGCATCGCCGATATCCCACCACGGCGAGAGCGTCGAGCCCTCGGTATACAGGTCGACGCGGGCCTCGAATCCGTTGACATAGTCCAACCCGGCGGGCGCCACGAAGCTGCCCACGAGGGTGTTGACGCCGACGTTCGTGCCGCAGGCGAACGCCCAGTTGCGAGCACCAGCGCCCAGCCCTGCGCAATCCAGCCAGCCCAAGTCCAGCCCCGCCGAGGAGGCGGCGCCTGCGGTCGCAGCGAGAAGCAGCGAGCTGACGAATGGCAGTCTCATCGTCGATCCAGTCCGACGGGGGGATCCTCGCACGGCCGCCGCGATGCAGCAATCCAGGGCGGCAGAAGCGCACGCGGGCCGGAATGCAGGCGTTCCGCTCGCGGCTGAAGCTCGGCGACGGGGCCCGCGGCGACGCGCGGGCCCGGGCGTGAAGCCCGTGCTTCCCGCCGCCAACGCCAAGTGAGAATCGGGGCTCCCGCACGCGGGAGCCCCCACACCTCTCGCGCTACCGGTAGATCAGCTTGATCGCGCCCCAGGACCCGGGCGCCACCGCGGTCGGGCCGCACGGGGTGCCGTTGAAGCAACTCCCCTCCCCGCCGATGTCCGTGCCCTGGAATTTGCCGGCGAAGGAGGAGGGGTCCCGCATGCCGGACACGAGCGAGCACAGGAGCTGGAAGTCGGCCGCCGAGTCCAGGGTGGTGCCGAGGTTGCCGAGCGTGAGCGTGAACCGGACCTGGCCGCCGATCACGAGCGGCGAAAAAAAGTCTCCCTGCGGGACGCAGGCCGCGAAGACCTCGGGATCCACGAGCCCCGCCGCGACGCCGCCCGCGGTCTGGAGGGAGTTCGTGAAGATGCCGTACTGCCCCGTGGACGAGGAGCCCTGGAGCTCGTAGAAATCGGTGCGGATGAGGTCGGCGACCAGCACCGTGCATCCGGCCGGCACCGGGATGCCGTTCACCGTGGTGCCGGTGCTGTAGAACGTCGAGCCCGCGAGGATCCGGCCCTCGGTGTAGAGCACGAGCGTGCCGGGGGGCACGTTGAAGTAGAACGAGGTCAGGATCGGGTTGCCCTTGGCGGGGCTCTGGAACGGGATCAGCCCGGTCGTGTTCTCGAGCGTGAAGCGCACGATCGCCGTGCCGGTCCCGTTGGCGAAGTTGCCGCCGGTGGGCGTGAACTCGATGAGGGCCTGGAACGATGTCTGGTCCCCGCCCGTGCAGGACCCCCGCACCGTCGCAAGGTAGGTGTCGGCCCCTCCGACCCGTGTTCCGAGCAGGGCCGCCGTGATCGCCAGCGTGGTGAAGAGCTGCTTCATGACGTGCCTCCTTCCCTGGTCGCACGACCGGGCGCGGGCCTCCGGCTGGAAGCTCGCGGCCCGCGTCGCATCGATGTGGCGGCGAGGATCGCCCAGGGCTGTTGACAGGGGCTTGAGCGGCGCCGTCCAGCGCCGGTCAACCCGCGGTGAGGCGGAGAGTTACGGAGGGACGGGCGGCCGCCCCGTCCCGGAGAGCGTCCCCCTGGAACGCGGCTACGCCCCCCCTACGCGAACGCCCCGGACGATGGCGTCCGGGGCGTCGCGTTCGCGCCTGCCGTGGGGGGATGTCGCAGGCTAGCGAACGTGCACCAGGGTCCGGGTGAAGATCCGGCCGTCCACCCGCAAGGAGGCGAAGTAGAGGCCGGTGGGGAGGTCCCCCCCGCGCATCGGCGCGCTGTGGTCTCCGGCCGGCATCATGGCGTCCACCACGTTTGCCACCTGCTGGCCGCTCACGTCGTAGATGCGGAGCCGCACGTGCGCGCTGCGCGGCAGCGAGAAGCGGAGCACCGTCTCCTCGCGGAACGGGTTGGGCCACGCGCCCCGGAACGCCAGCTCGCGCGGCACCGCGGGCGTGAGGGCGGCGGGCAGCGCCTCCTTGGGCGCGAACGCGAGCGGGGCGTCGAGCAGGCTCGGGCGGTACACGGGCACGATCGCGTCCATCCGCGCGTCCTGCCCGCCGGTGAACTCCGTGTAGCAGGCGTCGGGGCTGTAGTCCATGTAGTTGTGGATCGGATCGTCCCCCGGTGAAGGGCAGGTGTTCCGGCTCGCGGGGCATTCAAAGTTGGGCGTGGCCTCGGCCGGGGTGTCCGCGACGTAGTCCCCCGGCTCCTCGCAGCCGCCCTGGAACGTGTGGAACAGTCCCAGGTAGTGCCCGGCCTCGTGGGTCAGCGTCCGGCCCAGGTCGTAGAGCTCGATCGGTCCACCCGGAAGCGACCCGTAGTGGATCACGACGCCGTGCAGGTAGTGGTCCTCGGGGAGCGAGAACGGGAAGTACGCCCAGCCGAGCAGGCCATGGCCCAGGGAGGCGGTGTAGACGTTGAGCCGGTGCGCGGGATCGATCGCGAGCGCCTGCTTCATGTGCTTCTCGTCGCCCGTGCCCGGCAGGAGCCTGAACCAGCGCTGGTTGTCGGTGCGATCCACGGAGGCGAGCGAGAAGCGGTAGCCGGTGCCGAGGAAGTTGCGGTTGAGCTCCCGGATCTGGTCCTGGATCTGATCGTCGGAGAGCTGGCCCAGATCGCCGTCGTGGATCACGTGGAACGCGATCTGGATCGTCCCGCCGACGGAAGCCGTGGTGCCTTCCTCGCGGGCGCGCAGCAGCGCGGCGCGGAGAGCTGTCGCCTGCTCCGGCGTGGGCTCGGGGGTCGCGCAGGTCCGGACGCGCGCGCCCGAGACGTCGGCGGCTTCGGACAGCGAGGCCGGGGGATCGGCGGGGCCGGCCGTCGCGAACGATGCGACGAGCAGCAGGGCCGAACCGAGCGCCGAAACCGGAAGGCGTCCTGGCATCACTGGACCTCGTGGCCACGCTCACGGCGACCGGCACGGCCTCGGGCAACCGCCCGCCGCGAGGCCATGATTCTCGCAAATCGGGCGACCTGGAATCCACTCCAAAAACAAGCCCGGCCGGAGCCGGCAAACCGCTCCGTTACAAAGGGTTGACGTGGCACGGAAAGGCCGGGAGCGCGCCCCCCCGGCCCGCACCGCAGGGCGCGGCGTCGCGCCCGCTCACCCGGCCGCGATCGCCCCGAGCACCTCGCGCGCCAGATCGGTCAGCGACGGATCGCGCGCGCCCATCACGAGCACCAGGTCGCCCCCGCGCGCTTCGGCCGCGAGCCTGCGAACCAGCCACGGCCGCGACCCGGCGAACTCCGCCGCTGCGCCGCGCGCCACGATGTCGCCCACGATGTCGGCCGCCGAGAAGTCGCGCCGCGCGGTGCCCCCGGCGTAGTAGACCTCGAGCATCCACAACCGGTCCTCGGGACGCAGCATCTCGGCGAAGGTCTCCACGAAATCGCGGCGCAGGAAGCGGGTGGGCGCGTACCCGTGGGGCTGGTAGACCGCGAGCACGCGCTGCGCGCGCGCGCGCGCGGTCGCGATCGCCGCCCGGATCTTGGCGGGGTTGTGGGCGAAGTCGTCCACCACCTCGACCCCGCGCGCCACGCCGATCGACTCGAAGCGCCGCGCCACGCCCTGGAATCCGGCGAGCGGCGCGGCCATCTCGGCGATCGGCACGCCGAGCGCCTCGCACGCGGCGATCGCGGCCACCGCGTTCTGGACGTTGTGCCAGCCCGGAGCCGCGAGCGTGAAGCCCACGCCGCCAACCGTGAAGCGGCTGCCGGTCGGGGAGAGCTCCACCACCTCGCCGCGCACCGTGGCGCGCGGCGAGAAGCCGAAGATCGAAGCCCCCGCGGCGAGCCCCGCCAGGTTCTCGTCCTCCCCCACCACCAGGCGCTCGCGCACGCGCGCGCGGAAGGTCTCGAACATCCGCTCGACCTCGCTCTCCTCCTTGTGGTCGCGCTGCAGGTTGAGCACCACGCCGACTGCGGGCGAGTAGCGCACCAGCGACCCGTCGCTCTCGTCGGCCTCGACCACCAGCAGGTCCGATCCGCCGGCCCAGGCGTTCCCGACCCGCCCCTGGCGGGTGAGCGAGACCAGCTCGCCGCCGGTGATCACAGAGGGGTCGCGGCCCGCGCCGCGCAGGATCTCGAACGCCATCGCGACCACGGTGGACTTGCCGCTGGTGCCGCTCACCGCCAGCGTGCGCCGCGTGGCCACGAAGTGCGCGAGCAGCTCGGAGCGGTGGACGATCGCGATCCCGCGCGCCTTCGCGGCTGCGAAGTCCGGCACCTGCTCCTCGATCGCGGTCGAGACCACGAGCGCCGCGCAGTCGGCGCCGACGCCGCTGCCGTCCTGGGGGTGGATCGCGATCCCGAGCCGCTCGAGCGCCTCGCGCTCCTCCGCGCGCTCCCCGCGGTCGAAGGCGCGGTCGCTGCCGCTCACGCTCCCGCCGAGCATGGCCTGGAACTGGGCGAGCGCGCTCATCCCGCTGCCGCCGAGCCCCGCGAAGTGGAAGCGCCCGGGGCCGAGCGGATCGGGGAGCGGGCTCTCTCCGCCCTCGAGGATCAAGACCGGATCGCCTTCCCGCACCCGCTCGAACAGCTCGATCACGCCGGTGTTCGAGAGCCGCACGCAGCCGTGAGAGGCGGGCCGCCCCAGCGCGTCCTCGTGGTTGGTGCCGTGGAGGTAGATGTAGCGCTCGAGCGAGTCGCGCCCCGACCCGCGGTTCACGCCCTCCTCGAGCCCGTCGAGGGTGAGCACGCGCGTGAGGATGAGGTCGTCCTCGCGCGCCTCGCCGCGCCACACCTCGCCGGTCGCCGCGCGGCTCACGAACACCGCGCCCGCGGGCTTCCCCGCGCCGATCGCGGCGTGGATCCGATGCCAGCCGGGCGGGGTCTTGTAGGAGCCCGACTCCCCTCCGATCCCGGCCGCCGCGGTCGAGACCGGGTACTCGGCGACCGAGCGGCCGCCCTCGACCAGCGCCAGCCGCTGGCGGGCGGTGTCCACGACCAGGAGCCGCGCGGGCAGGGCGCGGAACGGCGAGCGCGGCCGGGAGAGCGCGGCCCGGGCGAGCCCTGCGGCCCGGTCGGCAAGGGCGGGCGCGGCGGAGGTTCCCATCGTCACGGACTTTGCCACAGCGGAGTCATCGGCAGGAAGCGGGGGCAACTGCAAGCGTGGCGGCGTGGACCGGCCTGCGCGAGCCCGCGGTGCGCTAGGATGGGCGCGACAGGCGCCCGCTCGGCCCGGTCGTGCACCCGCTCGCGAGGCATCGCGCTCGCCCGTCGTTTCGGGTCGGTGTCCAATCTCCCGGTGAGGGGGTGAGCCATGCAGGCCCCAGGGCCCAGCCTTGCCGAAGTCGTGCGTCGGCTTCCGCTCATCCTCGGCGACCGGCTGCGCTGGATGACGGAGATCCACCGGGAATACGGGGACGTGGTGCGCGTGCCGATGGGTCCGCGCACCGTCTACGCCCTCTTCCACCCGGATGCCATCGGCCACGTCCTCGTGGCCAACGCGAAGAACTATTGGAAGGGGCGGGCCTTCGAGAAAGCCGCCGGGACCATCGGCCGGGGCCTGGTGACGGCGGAAGGGGCCGAGTGGCAGATCCAGCGGCGCCGCATGAACCCGCATTTTCACCGCGAGGCCCTGAAGGATCTGACCGGGATCATGGTGCAGAGCATCGAAGGGATGCTGGAGGGGTGGGCAAAGGCGGCGGCGGAGGAGCGCACGCTCGACCTCGCGGTCGAGTTCCAGCGTCTCGCGATCGGGACCGTGGTGCGCGCATTCTTCGGGCTGCAGGTCGAGGAGCGCAAGATCGCCGACCTGGTCAAGACGTTCCGGACCGCGCTCGGGTTCACGACGCGCCGGGCCCTCAATCCGTTCGACATCCCCGAGAGCTGGCCGCTGCCTTCGAACCTCGCGTTCCGGCGCGCGGTCCGGCTCATGGACGAGATCGTCCGCGGGATGATCCGCGAGGAACGCGCACGCAGCATCGCCTCGCCGACGTTGCTCGGGGCGCTGGTGCGCGCCGCGGATCCCGAAAGCGGCGAGCGGATGTCGGAGCAGCAGCTCCGCGACGAGGTGCTGACCATGTGCCTCGGGGGCACCGACACGTCCGGCAATACCTTGAGCTGGGTGTTCTACAACCTGGAGCGGTACCCCGAGCTGCAGATGCGCGTCCGCGCGGAGGTCGGGGCCGCGCTGGCCGGCGGCGCTCCGACCGTGGAGACGCTCGAGCGGCTCGCCTGCACCCGGCGCTTCATCGACGAGACGCTGCGCCTGTTCCCGCAGAACTGGGTGGGCGCCCGCGATTCGCGGGGGCCCGACGAGATCGGCGGCTATGCCATTCCGGCGAACGTGACGGTGTTCCTCGGCGTGTACCGGGTCCACCGGCGCCGCGACCTCTGGGGCGAGGACGCGGAGTCGTTCGATCCGGATCGCTTCCTGCCGGAGCGCACCGCCGGCCGGCACCCGATGCAGTACCTGCCCTTCGGCGCCGGGAGCCGAAAGTGCATCGGCTACCACTTCGCGTTGATGGAGATCGCGCTCGCCACCGCGATGGCGCTCGACCGCTACGAGTTCCGGATCGTCGACGCCGATCGGATCCGGCGCGACGCCGGCTGGTCGCTGTGGCCGAAGCCGGGTCTGCGGGTGAAGCTGGTCACCAAGCGTGCCGTCCGTGGGGCGGGTTCCCGATCCGCGGATCGCTGAGCGCGCCGGCTCGGCGGGACGGGGCGGCGGCCCCGCCGATCCCGGCCGGGCGGGCGGTAGCAGGGGTCGATCGGGAGGGTTCTGGATCTGCCAACTTTTGCCGGCGGGGTTGACACCCGGCGGCTCTCTCGCTAAGAACATGCGTCGCACAAGCCAGCGCCAAGCCACCACACGCAGTAGCACGTGCCCGTCGACCTCGACGGAGTTCGCGGTCGGAGATGATCGAGCTTCGGAGCCTGGAAAAATCCTACGGCGAGACCCGCGCCCTCAAGGGCGTGTCGTTCTCGATTTCCAAGGGCGAGATCCTGGGCCTGCTCGGCCCCAACGGCGCGGGCAAGACCACGGCCATGAAGATCGTGGTCGGCTACCTCCTCCCCACCGCAGGATCCGCCACGGTCGCGGGATACGACGTGGTGAGCCACCCGCTCGAGGTGCAGAAGCGGATCGGCTATCTGCCCGAGAACGCCCCGCTCTACCTCGACATGCTGGCCCAGGACTACCTCGACTTCATGGCCGACATGCGCGGCCTGGACGCCGCGACCCGGCGCCGGCGCCTCCAGCAGGTGGTGGAGGAGTGCGGCATCCAGTCGGTGCTCACGCGCCCGATCGGCCAGCTCTCCAAAGGCTACCGCCAGCGCGTGGGGCTCGCGGCCGCGATCCTCCACGACCCCGAGATCCTGATCCTGGACGAGCCCACCACCGGCCTCGACCCCAACCAGATCGTCGAGGTGCGGCAGCTCATCCGCCGCATGGGGTCGACCAAGACCGTGATCCTCTCGACCCACATCCTGCCCGAGGTGGAGGCCACCTGCGATCGCGTCGTGATCCTGATCGACGGCCGGGTGCGCGCGGACGCCGCGCTCGGCCAGATCACGCGCTCGCGGGTCCAGGTCGCGACCCTGGCGACCCGCGACCCGGCCACGGCGCGCGAAGCCTTCGCGCGGTTGAGCGGCGTCTCCGACGTCGAGAGCACCGACTGCGGCGACGGCTTCCACACCTTCCGCCTGCTGCTCTCCGGCGACGCCGAGATCGGCGAGGCGGTGGCCGACCTGACGCGCGAGCGCGGCTGGCGGCTGCGCGAGCTCAAGCGCGACGACCGCTCGCTCGAGCATGTGTTCCGGGAGCTGACGGAGTCGGCCGCGGAGGCGGCCGCGTGAGCCCCGGCGCCCGTTCGGGCACGGCAGAGCGGCCCGCCGCGGGGCCGATCCGCGCGGTGGCGGCGCGCGAGCTGCGCGCCTACTTCGACTCGCCGATCGCCTACGTGTTCCTGACGGTGTTCGCGGGGGCGGCCCTGTTCACGTTCTTCAACCTCCAGGGCTTCTACACCCGCGGCGTCGCCGACCTCCGGGGGCTGTTCGGGCCGCTCCCGCTGCTCATGATCCTGCTCGTCCCGGCGGTCACCATGCGGCTGTGGGCCGAGGAGCAGAAGCAGGGCACGCTCGAGGTGCTGCTCACGTTGCCGGTGCGCGATTACCAGCTGGTGGCGGGCAAGTTCGTCGCGAGCTGGACGCTGCTCGCCTGCGGGCTCGCGCTCACCGCGGTGCTGCCTTTGAGCGTGGCCTTCCTCGGCAAGCTCGACTGGGGGCCGGTGGTGGGCGGCTACGTCGGCGCGCTCCTGCTCGGCGCCGCCTACCTCGCGGTCGGGCAGTTCGTGTCGGCCACGACCGAGAACCAGATCCTGGCCTTCATCCTCGCCCTCACGGTCTGCCTCGCGCTCTACGGCGTCGGCACCGAGTCGTTCGCGGGGCTGTTCTCCGACCGCACCGCCGCGGCGCTGCGGGCGCTCGGGACCGGGAGCCGCTTCGAGAGCGTGGCGCGCGGCGTGATCGACCTGCGCGACCTGCTCTACTACGCATCGCTCAGCCTCTTCTTCCTCACCGCGTGCGTGCTCGCGGTGCGGGCGCGGCGCTGGACGTGAGCGCGGAATCGAAGCGCAGGCGCCGGCTGAGCGTGGCGCTCACGCTCGCGCTGCTGGGCGCCAACCTGGTGGCCTTCAACCTGCTGGTCTCGGGCTGGGCCTCGGCACGCATCGACCTCACCCGCGACCGCATGTTCTCGATCTCGGGCGCGACCCGGAAGCTGGTGTCGTCGCTCGACGACGACCTCACGATCTACGGCTACTTCTCCAAGCGCACCCATCCCAAGCTCGCGCCGCTGGTGCCCCAGATCGAGGACCTGCTCGACGAGTACCGCGCGCTCGGGCGGGGACGGGTGCACGTCGAGATCATCGATCCCGGCGACAACGACCGCCTCGAGCAGGAGGCGAGCGACCGGTTCGGCGTCACCAGCACGCCGTTCCGCCTGGCCTCGAAGTACGAGAGCGGGATCGTCAACGCTTTCTTCGCCGTGGTGGTCAAGTACGGCGACCAGTACGCGCGCTACGGGTTCGAGGACATGATCGAGGTCGAGCCGCTGCCCGACGGCGACGTGGACGTGCGGCTGCGCAACCTGGAGTACGACCTGACGCGCGCGGTCAAGAAGGTGGTGTTCGGATTCCGCAGCTCGGCCGAGCTGTTCGACCGCATCGGCCAGCCGGTGACCTTCACCGCCGTGATGACGCCGGACCGCATGCCCGCGGTGTTCAAGGACGTTCCCGACGCGATCCGCAAGGCGGCGGCCGAGATGTCCGCCAAGGGCAAGAACCGGTTCCAGTTCGAGGAGATCGTCCCCTCCGACCCGGGCAAGGAGGCGGAGGTGGCGCGGCGCTTCGGCGCCCGGCCGATGTCGATGGGGCTCTTCAGCCCCGAGAGCTTCTATCTCTACGGCTACCTCAGCGCCGGCAAGGAGGTCGAGGCGCTCCCGCTCGCCACCGGGCGGGTCTCGGCCGCGGGCGTCCGCGAGATGATCGAGAGCTCGCTCAAGCGCCGCGCGCCCGGGTTCCTGAAGACCGTGGGCGTGGTGGCGCCGCAGCCTTCGATCCCGCCCGAGGTGATGATGCAGCTCCGCATGCAGGGGCAGATGCCGCCCCAGCCGCCGCCCGAGTTCGACCAGGTGAAGGCCATGCTGCGGCGGGAATACGGCGTTCAGGACGTGTCGCTCGACGGCGCCGACGGCGTTCCGGGCCCGGTGGACGTGCTGCTGGTCCTGAAGCCCAGGAACCTGAAGGACCGCGAGGTCTACAACCTCGACCAGTACCTGATGCGCGGCGGCCGGGTGATCCTGTGCGCGGGCAGCTACGAGACCGACTTCGGCCAGCGCGGCCTGAACGTGCGCCCGCTGGACTCCGGGCTCGAGCCGTGGCTCAAGCACTACGGGATCGAGATCCAGAAGACCCTGCTGCTCGACGACCGCAACCAGCCGCTGCCGATCCCCGAGGTGCATCAGACGCCGTTCGGCCAGTTCCAGACCTGGGTGCTCAGGCCCTATCCCTACCTGGTCGAGATCCGCGACGCCGGCCTCAAGAACCGCGCGGTCACGGGCAAGCTCGACGCGGTGCGCGTCTACTGGGGGAGCCCGATCGAGGTGGCGCCGCCGGACAAGAAGCTCACGGTGATCCCGATCCTCTCCTCCTCCGAGCGCTCGTGGACCGACGACGACGTGTCGCACGCCGGGCGCGTGAGCTACACGGTGCCGCCGGGCGCCAAGCCGCACCTGGTCGCCGCCGCGCTGCAGGGGAGCTTCGGCAGCTACTTCGCCGGCAAGGCGGCGCCCGGGGACTCGACCCACAAGGAGGTCCCGCTCGAGCGCTCGCCCGACACCCGCCTCGCGGTGATCGGGGACGCGGAGTTCGTGAGCGACCTCGTGGCCCGCGTGCTCGGCCGGCAGCTCGGCGACTCGTTCGGCCAGAACCTCGGGTTCCTCCAGAACCTGCTCGACTGGATGAACGTGGACAACGACCTGATCTCGATCCGCACCCGAACGACGGCGGCGCGGCGGATCCAGCGCCTGTCGAACCGCGCCGAGGTGCTGATCGAGGTGACCAACTACCTGGTGCCGCTCGCGGCGCTCGCCGCCTTCGGGCTCGCGCGACTCTGGCGGCGCCGGAGCGTGACGCCCGTGGTCCGCGGCTCCGCGGCCGGCGCGCGCGCGGTCCAGGCTTCGGCGGAGGCCTGAGCGTGGACCGTACCCAGCGCCTGCTCGCGATCGTGCTCGCCGCGCAGATCGCGCTGCTCGGGATCCTGCGCTTCGCCTTCTCCCCGAGCCAGGCCGCGGCCAAGGAGCAGCCGCTCCTGCCGGCCCTGGCCTCGATGACCCCGGCCAAGCTCGAGATCGACGACGGCACCGGTGCCTCGGTGGCGTTCGAGCGCGCAGGCGGCGCATGGACTCTGGAGAACCCCAAGGGCTACCCCACCGCCGCGGGCAAGGTCGAGAAGGTGATCGAGGACGTCGAGCACGTGAGCGCGGGCCGGCCGGTCGTCACCAACCGCGGCCACCACGCCGCGCTCAAGGTCGCGGACGACCAGTTCGAGCGCCGGATCCGGATCTGGGAGAAGCCCGACGGGAAGCCCAGCGCGGAGCTCTACGTGGGCAGCTCGCCGCGCTTCCAGGTGAGCCACGTGCGGGTGGGCGGCAAGGATCCGGTCTACGAGGCGAGCGGGCTCAACTCCTACGATCTGTCCGCCGAGCCCGCCCAGTGGGTCGACCGCAACCTGATCACGGCATCGGCCGACGCGGTCAGTGGGCTCGCGATCAGGAACGCGAAAGGGAGCTTCGAGCTCGAGAAGGCGGGCGGCGCGTGGAGCGTGCGCGCGCCGGCCGCGCGGGTCCGCGCGCGTCTCGACGCGCAGAAGGTGACGGACCTGGTGCGCACGCTGTGCGGCATGTCGCTCGATGCGCCCGCGGGCGTCGTGGACGAGAAGGCCCAGGGACTCGCCGACCCCGCGGCCACGATCACGCTCAGGCTCGCGCCCGCGCCGGGCGACAGCACCGCCACGCCTCCGCCTCCGGTGGTGGTGAGGATCGGCGCCCCGGTCCCCGGGAGGGGCGACCAGCACTACGCCGCGCGCTCCGGGTTCGGCTTCGCCGCGCTGGTCGGCAAGTACTCCGTGGACAAGGTCCTGGACGCGACGGTCGAGTCGCTGACGGCGAAGTAGGCGGCCGCGGCGCGCACCGGCCGCGCGCGCCAACAACGAGCAAGAGAATCCGTCTTCTGGCCGAGGGGCCGCGCGTTTCCACCCGGAACCCGGAGGTCACCGATGAAGAAGAGCATCGCATCCCTCGCCCTGCTGCTGATGACCCTCGCCGCGAGCGCCGTGGCCAACGACGAGCATCACATCAAGGCCCCCCTGGTGCCGGCCGACGGATCGGGCGTGTCGGGCTTCGTCGAGCTCACCCAGCTCCCGCACGGCGGAACCAACATCCAGGTGGTCGCGACCGGGCTCACGCCGGGGGCGGTCTACACCTCGTTCTACTACGAGAGCAGCGACTGCACCGCGCCGGCGGACGAGCTCCAGACCTTCACCGCGGACGCCGCGGGGGTCGGCCTGGCCAACGGCAAGATCGACGACGACCTCGACGAGGTGGGCTCGGTCTCGGTGCGGGCCGGGTCAGGCTACGGGCCGCTGCAGGCCTGCGCCACGGTCCACTGAGCAACGGCGCGAGGAACCGATGGGCGCCCGCGGGGGCATCTCGCGGGCGCCCGTTCAAAACGCCCCCTACGGCGCCGTGGCCGTAACCATGCCGTCGGCCAGACTCTTGTCGAGCAACATGATCTCGATGCGCCGGTTCCTCTGCCGGCCGGCGGGCGTGTCGTTCCTCGCCACCGGCTGGTACGGGCCGCGGCCGGCGGCGACCAGCCGCTCGGGCGCGATCGTGCACTCGTCCTGGAGAAAGCGCACCACGGTGGTGGCGCGCGCGACGGAGAGCTCCCAGTTGGTGGAGAAGTTCTCCTGGGCGGCCCGGGAGAGCGGGATGTTGTCGGTGTGCCCCACCACGCGGATGATCTTGTCCGGGTAGAGCGCGAGCGCGGTCCCGACCTTCTTCAGGACGACCATCCCGGTCTCCTTGATGTCCGCGCTCCCCGAATCGAAGAAGATCTTGTCCGCCACGTCCACGGTCAGCATGTTCTTGTACTGCTTGATCTGGAGGTGGCCCTGATTGACCTCCTGCGAGAGCTGGTTCACCAGGGCGTCATAGTGCGAGACGGCCTCGGCCTGGGCCCTGCGGAGCGAGTCCCGCTCGCTGGCGATCGCGTCCCGCGCCTGCTGGAGAGCGTTCCTCTCGGTGCTCAGCGAATCCCGCTTGGTCGCCAGGGCGTTGGCCTCCGACCGGAGCTCCGCCAGTTCGCCGTCGAGCTTCGCGACGTCCTGGGTGAGCCTCTGCTTGTCCGAGCGGAGCACGTCCCGCTCGGCCTCGAGCTTCTGGAACTTCGTGAACAGGACGTAGCCCCCGAATCCCACGGCCGCGAGCACCGCTGCGGCCACGAGCACCCCCAGGGCGACGGCGAGGGTCTGCTTCATCGCGAGTCGTCCTTGGAGTCCGCGGCCACGCCTTCGGCCAGGTTCCGGTCGAGCAGAATGATCTCGATGCGGCGATTCTTCTGGCGTCCGTCGGCCGAGGAGTTCGGCGCCACCGGCTGGTAGGGACCGCGCCCCGCGGCGACCAGCCGCTCGGGATCGATCTTGCACTCATCCTGGAGGAACCGGACCACGTGGGTGGCGCGGGCCACCGAGAGCTCCCAGTTGGTCGGGAACACCTTCTGGTGGGCCTTGGTCAGGGGGACGTTGTCCGTGTGCCCCACGACGCGAATCGTCTTGTCGGAGAAGCCCGCCAGCGCCTTGCCCACCTTCTTCAGCACTTCCTGGCCGCTCGCCTTGATGTCGGCGCTCCCGGAGTCGAAGAAGATCTTGTCCGCCACGTCCACGCTCAGCATGTTCTTGTAGCGCTTGATCTGGAGGCTGCCCTTCTTCACCTCTTCGGAGAGCTGGGAGACCAGCGCGTCGTAGTGGGAGACGGTCTTGGCCTGGTTCTTCTTGAGCGCGTCGCGCTCGCCCTCGAGATCGTCCCGCTCCTTCTTCAGCGAATCGCTCTCGGCCCGGAGCGAGTCCCGCTTGGCGGCCAGGGCGTCGGTCTCGGAGTGGAGCTGCTCGAGATCCCCCTGGAGCCTCGAGATGTCCTGCGTGAGCCGCTCCTGCTCGGTGTGGAGAACGTCCCGCTCCGCTTCGAGCTCGCGATACTTCGACGCCGTCACGCAACCCGTCAGTCCGGCTGCCAGCACGATCATTCCCGCCGCTGCGAGGGCTCTCTTCATCGTCTCCTCCTGGTTTCCTGGGGACGGCCGCTCGCGCCCGCCCCCCGGGGAGCTCACGAGGCTGGGGAGTTGAAGGGCGACGCGGCCCACCGGTTGAATCGGCAGCCCGCGGCGAGAAATCCAGCGCGAAGGGGAAAGTGGCGGGGGCGCATCCGGAGGCCCCGCCTCAGCCCCGGAAAGTCCCCCGATCCCCGGCTGTAACATGATGCCGGGCTTCGACATAGGCCAGCGGTATTGTGAGACGCAGCCCACCGTCCGCGGCCGCGATCCGGTCGAGCTCGGCCCGCAGGGCGGCGAGCGCGTCCGGACCCGCGATCTCCTCCCAGGCCGGGCGGAAGCCGAAGCGGATGAAATGATGCGCGAACAGCGCCTCGGCGTTCGCGAAGCGGAGCACGGCTTCGCGCTCGCGCACCGCCGTGACGCGGAGGCCGGCCGAAGCGAGGCTCGCGCCGAGCGAGGCGACCGTCGCGCGATACGCCACGTGCCGGCGCAGCCGGTCGAGCGCCGCGCGGTCGCCGGCTGCGGCGAGCACGCGCTCGAAGGCGGAGTGGAGCTCGCGCATGTGCCCGACCAGGTTCGACGAAAGCCCCAGGATCCCACCGGGCGCGAGGACGCGATGGCATTCGGCGAGCGCCGCCCCGGGGTCGTCGAAGTTGTTGACGCCCAGGTTGGAGACCACGAGGTCGAAGGCGCCGTCGCGGAACGGCATCGCGCCGCCGTCCCCGCGAACCACCGCCGCGTTCCCCGCGCTCCAGCGCACGACGCGGGCGCGCGCGCGGCGCAGCGCCTCGGCCCACGGATCGAGGCCCGCGACGAACGCGCTGCGCCCGAGGCGCTCCGCGAGCTCGAGCAGCGGGAATCCCGCGCCGCAGCCGAGGTCGAGCACCCGGCGCGCGCCGGCGAAGGTGACGTGCTCGAGCAGCAGCTCGCCGGCCAGCGCCGACCACAGCGTCAGCTCGTCGTAGAGCGCGACGTCGGCAGGGCTCGCGGGATCGAAGGGCAGGGGCTCGTCCACCGCGGGAGTCTAGCGGAGGCGGCCTGCCGGCGTGGCGCCGGCGGCGATGCCCGGCCCGTCAGCGCCCGCGGCCCCGCGCGCGCAGCGCGGCGGTCGTGGCCTGATCCACCATCGCGGCGATCCGGTCGACCCACGGCAGATGCTCGGGCTTCATCAGGACCGAGCGCAGGCAGGTCACCGTCGGGCGGTCGGGCTCGATCCCGCCCGCGCGGCCGAAGAAGCCGATCGGCAGATCGGCCAGCGCGAGGTGCAGGCCGCGCCGGGCGGCCTCGGCGAAGATCTCGCGCGCGATCTCCGAGGCCGCGCTCGCCCGCGGCGCTCGCGCCGCCCACACCACGATGTCGAGCTCGGGGGGGAACGCGACGACGAAGCGCGGATCCCGCTCGATGTGGGCGAACAGCGCGAGCGCCGCCGCGCGCGATTCGCCGAGCGACCGCGCGAACGCGCCGCCCTTCGCGAGCGGCAGCAGCCGCTGCGTGGCCCACAGGGCGACCGCGGCTGCCCCGGGGCGCGAGCACTCGAGGCTGATCTCGCCGAGGTGGAGGTCGCCCGAGCTGAAGTACGTGTAGGGCGAGTCGTGGCGGTAGAAGCGGCCCACCGCGGGATCGCGGAACAGGACGCAGCCGCAGCCGTAGGGCTGGAGACCGTGCTTGTGAGGATCGATCACGATCGAGTCGACCTCGCCCAGGCGGTCGAACGAGCGACGCGCTTCGGCCGCGAGGTTCCCGGTGAGGCCGAAGTAGCCCCCGTAGGCCGCGTCGGCGTGGAGCCGGAAGCCGTGGCGGTCGCGCAGCGCGAGCAGCTCGGGCAGGGGATCCACCGCGCCGGTGGCCGTCGTGCCGAGGGTCGCCACCACCGTTCCCACCCTCCCCTCCTCGAGGCGCGCCGCGAGCGCCGCGAGATCGATCCGCCCGCGCCGATCGCACGGCACGGACTCGAACTCGAGCCCGAGAACCGCGCCGATGCGCCCGTGCGTGTAGTGCGCCTGCTCCGAGGCCACCACCACCTCGCCGCGGCGCAGGCGGCCGGCGACCCACAGCGCCTCCAGGTTCGCCATCGTGCCGCCGCCGCACAGGTGGCCGAGGTGGGTCTCCCAGCCGAACATGCGGGCGATCTCCGCCACCGCCTCCTTCTCCATGCGCGAGCTGGCGCGCCCGCCGTCGAGCGCGTGGTTGTTGGGGTTGATCCACATCGCCAGCGCGTAGGCCAGCCGGGCCACGGGGTGAGGCGGCTTGAGCATCTGCCCGGCGTAGAGCGGATGGAAGTACGGGTAGTTGTCGTGGAGCCGGTCGGCCACCTCGAGCAGCACGCGCTCGAGCGCCGCCTCGTTCGTGGCGCGCGCGGCGCCCGCCTCCGGCGGCGGCATGTCCGCGAAGCCCGCATCGAGCCGCTCGAGCGCGGTGCGAAGGATCGACAGGGAATCCCCGTCGAGCGCGCACGTCTTGGCCGCCCGGGCCCCCGTCGCGCCTTGGGCCGAAGTGCGTCGCGGCCTGCGGGTCGCTCTGCGGGGCGCCCGGCTTCCCTTCACTCGCGGCTCGGCGGAGGGGTGAAGCGGATCAGGCCGCGTCGAGCACGAAGTGGAACGTGGCTTTCCTCGGGCTCGGGTCCCGATTCATCGCCACGACCAGCTCGGGGCGGAAGATGAAGTCGTTGCGGTTGCGCGGCTCTCCCGGGAAGAAGAGCTGCGTCGTGAGGATCCGGCTGCCCGCGGCCTGGACCCGGACGTGGATGTGCCGCGTGCGGCCCGGGTAGAGCCCCGGGAGCACGGTCTCGAGCCGGTAGCGGCCCGCCTCGTCGGTGAACTGGTGCCCGCGCAGCCGGAAGCCGGCGTTGTCGTACTCCCCGTCGCCGTCGGCCTGCCAGAAGTCGAGCAGCACGCGCGAGAGCGGCCGGCAGTCGCGACCGAACACCCTGCCCTGGAGCAGCATCGTGGCGCCCGCGACGCCGGGCTCGAGCAGCGAGGTGCGGAGCGGCGAGCGCGGCTTGAAGAACGGGCCCTGGGTCGCGGGCGGAGTGGGCTCGTCGTCGTCGCCGCAATCGGGCGTGGGATCGAGCGCGCCCGGACGCCCCGCGCCCGGCGGGGAGCCGGCGGCGTCCTCCGCGGCAGCGATCGCATCCGGCCACGGCAGCCGGATCCCGGCCGCGAACAGCACGGGTGCCACGAACAGGGCGCGCAGCAGTCTTCGACGGCCGGGCTCGAAAGCGTCTGGGCTCATGGGAGAATGGGCGCAGGGTGTCGAAATGCGCCGCGGGCGTTGTTCGAGTCCTGCAAAATCACGCCCGCTCCCCTCAGGGGACGAGGACGAGCCTCCGCGTGCGGACCCGTCCGATACGCGTGGGGGCTGTCAGTCCGGGCGGAGCGCCAGTCGGATCGCGTCAGCCGCCCGCGTGCTGCGCGATCAGGTCTGGAACCGCGGGCGCGGCTGATCACTTTGCGCGCCGCCGCCGGTGGCGCATACCCTCCGTCGAGAGGCGCTGCAGCGGACCTGAGTCCGTCACGCTCGACGCTCGTTCGGTGAGCAAGCGCCCGTCTCGGAGGATGCCCCTGTGCATGACCGCAGCGTCAAACATGTCGGCCGCGTCGTGGGATTGTGGCGTTACCCGGTCAAGTCGATGGGAGCCGAAGCGCTGGCCGAGGCCGAGGTGGACTGGCACGGTCTCGCCGGGGATCGCCGCTGGGCCTTCATCCGAAACGGCGTGCCGCAGAGTGGGTTCCCGTGGTTCACGATTCGTGAGCGCGACGACATGAGCCACTACCGTCCATCGTTGGTCGAGCCGGCTCGGCCGGACAAGTCCCCGACGGTCGTGCAGACTCCATCGGGAGCCGTCTTCGACGTCGCGGACCCGGCGCTCGGGGCAGAGCTGTGCCCGAGCGGAGTGCGGGTCATCAGGCAGGACCGAGGTGTTTTCGACACGTTCCCTCTGTCGCTTATCACGGCCCAGACGATCCTCCGGCTCGGCGAAATGGTCGGCGCGCCGCTGAACGTCGGGCGGTTTCGACCGAACATCCTCGTGGAGGCGGCCGACGAGGCGCCGTTCGCCGAGGACCGCTGGGTGGGCTGCGTCCTGCGCATCGGCAGCATGCGCATGCGCGTCGACGAACGCGACAGTCGCTGCGTCGTCATCACCATCGACCCCGTGACGGCGGAGCGCAACCCCGCGATCTTGCGCACGGTGGTCCGCGATCGTCAGGGTTGCCTCGGCGTCTACGGCTCCACCGTGGAGCCGGGGCGCGTCGCAGTGAACGATCCGGTGCTCATCGAGTCGCCCGCGTGATCGCTCACGGAGTCGCCGAGGCGGGGACCTGCTCCAGGCAGCCGTGTGGCGCCCTCGAACGCGAAACCCCCTGCATCACGCGAGGATGCAGGGGGCTCGCTGAATTGGCTCCTCGGGTAGGATTCGAACCTACAACCCTCCGGTTAACAGCCGGATGCTCTGCCGTTGAGCTACCGAGGAATCGGCCTCCTCGCGGGCGCCGTGGCGCCCGCAGACAGGGCGGTCGAAAAGCAGGGCGCGGAGTCTAGCGACCGCGCGAAGTCAGGGTCAAGCGAATCAGCCTCGTGCGACGGCCTCGCCGCACCGCTCACTCCTTCAGGTACTTCTGGAAGAACGCGAGCGTGCGCGCCCAGGCCTGCTTCGCGGCGTCGGCGCGATACGACTTCCTCCCCTCGTGCATGAACGCGTGCCCGGCCCCGGGGTAGAGGTGGATCTCGGCGAACTTCCCCGCGCTCGAGAGCGCGGCCTGGAACGCGGCCACACTGTCCGGCGGGATGCCCTGATCCTCGGCGCCGAAGTGTCCCTGGAGCGGCGCCCGCAAGGCCGCAAGGCGGTCGGGCCGGGTCTCCGGGTACCCGTAGAACATCACCGCCGCGGCCAGGCTCGAATCGCCGAGCGCGAAGAGCTCCGCGAGCCGCCCGCCCATGCAGAAGCCGACCACGCCCATCCTGCGTCCCGCGGTGCGGGGCTGCGCCGCGAGCCAGCGTGCCGCCTCGTTCAGATCGACGAGCGCCCGGTTCTCGTCGAGCCCGCGCATCAGGGTGTGGGCCATCTCGGGATCGCTCGTGACCTTCCCGTGGTAGAGGTCGGGGGCGATCGCGACGTAGCCCTCTTTCGCCAGGCGGCGCGCGATCTCGCGGATCTGGCCGTTCAATCCCCACCACTCCTGGATCACGACCACGCCGGGAACGTTCCCCGACCCCGGCGGCAACGCGACGAAGGCGTCGGTGCTGGCGCCGGCGGGACCGAGGTGGACGCGCGAGGTGTCGGCGGCCGTGACCGTAGCGGCGGGGGCGGGTTTCCGCGCGGGGGCGGCTCCCGCGAGGGTGGCGCAGGCGGTGAGCAGAAGCGCGGCGCCGGCGAAGCCGGGAATCGTTCGCTTCACGGGTGGACCTCCTCTCGAGACCGGCACGCGCCGGACCGGCGCAGGGTAGCGCGCGTCAGGGCACCCTGCCACAGCGCGCGCGAGGCCCCGATGCCTCATCGCCGGGGGCGCTCTCCGCCCGGGTTCTGCCAGTAGCGCGGGCGGACGTTGGCGGGCAGGATCCGCTTCCTGAGCCTCAGGCTCTGCGGGGTGACCTCGAGCAGCTCGTCCTCGCGGATCCACTCGAGCGCCTGCTCGAGCGAGTGCCGGTGCACCGGCAGCAGCTGGATCCCCTCGTCGGAGGTCGAAGCCCGCATGTTGGTGAGCTTCTTTTCCTTCACCACGTTGACGTCGATGTCCTCCTCGCGGGCGTTCTCGCCGATCACCATGCCCTCGTAGACGCGCTCGCCGGGCTCGACGAACATCTCGCCGCGCCCCTGCAGGTGCTCGATCGCGTACCCGGTGGTGCGCCCGGTCCGGTCCGCCACCAGGGCGCCCGTGACCCGGTGCGGGATCTCGCCCTGCCACGGCTCGTAGCCGTCGAACAGGTGGTTCAGGAGCCCGGTGCCGCGGGTGTCGGTGAGGAACTGGCTGCGGAAGCCGATGAGCCCGCGCGAGGGGATGCGGAACTCGAGCCGAACGCGCCCGGTGCCGTGGTTCACCATGTTGGTCATGCGTCCCTTGCGGCGCCCGATCTTCTCGGTGACCACCCCCACGAACTCCTCGGGGCAGTCGATCACCAGCTTCTCGATCGGCTCCTCCCGCCCACCGTCCCCGATGCGCGTGATTACCTCGGGCTTCCCCGCCGCGAGCTCGAATCCCTCGCGCCGCATGGTCTCGATCAGGATCGCCATCTGCAGCTCGCCGCGCCCCGAGACCACGAAGGTGTCGGGGGTCTCTCCCGGCGCCACGCGCAGGCTGACGTTGGTGAGGATCTCGCGCTCCAGCCGCTCCCGAAGGTGGCGCGAGGTGACGAACTTGCCCTCCTGCCCCGCGAACGGCGAGGTGTTGACCGAGAACATCATGCTCACAGTGGGCTCGTCCACGGTGATGCGCGGCAGCGGCCGCGGATCCTCGAGATCGGTGATGGTTTCGCCGATGTTGACCTCCTCGAAGCCCGCGAGCGCCACGATGTCGCCGGGCCCGGCCTCCTCCACCTCGACGCGCTCCAGGCCCTCGAACGCGTAGAGGTTGGTGACGCGTGCCCGGGCCGCACTCCCGTCGAGCCGGCACAGCGCGACGTCCTGGCGGGCGCGCACGCGGCCGTTCACGATCCGCCCGATCGCGAGCCGCCCCACGAAGTCCGAGTAGTCGAGGTTGAGCACCCGCATCTGGAGCGGCATCGAAGGGTCGTAGCGCGGCGCGGGGATGGTGCGGACGATCTGATCGAACAGCGGGCCCAGGCGGTGATCTTCGCCGTCGGGGCGGAGGCGGCAGGTGCCGGCGCGCGCGTTGGTGTAGAGCACCGGGAACTCGAGCTGGTCCTCGTGGGCGTCGAGGTCGATGAACAGGTCGTAGATCTCGTTGAGCACCTCCAGCGGGCGCGCGTCCTTGCGGTCGATCTTGTTGATCACGACGATCGGCGGCAGCGACAGCTCGAGCGCCTTCTTGAGCACGAAGCGGGTCTGCGGCAGCGGGCCCTCGCTCGCGTCCACCAGCAGCAGCACGCCGTCCACCATCTGCAGCGTGCGCTCCACCTCGCCGCCGAAGTCGGCGTGTCCCGGCGTGTCCACGATGTTGATCTTGTGCCGGCCGAAGCGGATCGCGGTGTTCTTGGCGAGGATCGTGATGCCCTTCTCGCGCTCCAGGACGTTCGAGTCCATCACCCGCTCCATCACCTCCTGGTTCTCGCGGAACACGCCGCTCTGCCACAGCAGGGCGTCCACCAGGGTGGTCTTGCCGTGATCCACGTGGGCGATGATCGCGATGTTGCGCAGGTCGTCGCGCGTCGCCTGCGGCGTTCCGGCCGCGGCACCTGGGTCGCTGGCTGCCGTTCGCGATTCCGGGGCGCTCATCGCGGGCCTCCGGCCGGGCGAGCGCGCCCGGCGCCCGGCGCGCCGAGGCCGGCGCGCAGGCGCGGCCAGTAGCCGGGCCGTTGCGCGAGCGCGTCGTAGGAGAAGAGCGCCAGCACGGGGAAGCCGAGGGCGCGCGCCGCCTTGATCTTGGCCGCGGCGGTGGAGGGCGAGGTGTTGTAGACCGCGATCCCCGGCACCACCGCGCCCCCGGTGCCGAGCGCTCCCGCGAAGATCAGGAGCTGGGCCACCACGGTGCGCAGCGGCGGCGCGTAGCACATCGCGAAGGCGCGGTCGATCAGCCCGTCGCGCAGCCACGCGGTCCAGCGCTGGGCGTTGTCGCGCTCGGCCGCGAGCGTGTCCGCGACCACGGCGGCGCTCAGCGTGAGGCCGGGGCGCGCGAACGCGAGCGAGTCGCGCATCTCTCCCACCGCGGCCGTCACCTCCGAGCACTCGAGCGCCGTGCAGGGCTCGCGCGGCCAGGCGCGAGCGGGCGCACGCCGGGCGCGCCGCGGCGCGGGGGGTCCGGCGGCGAGCGGGCCCTCCTCGCCCGGGGCCGGGGCGGTTTCGCCGGCCACGGCTGGGGGAGCGTCGGCGAGCTTCACGCCGGGGAGCCGGATGTAGTCGAGGTGGACGCCGTCCACGGGGTAGCGCGCAGCGATCTCCTTCACGATCGATCCCAGCCACGCGCGCACGCCGGGGTGCGTGGGCGAGAGGAAGATGCCCTCGACCCTGAGGCGGCGGCGCTGGCGGGCGCTCAGCCCCGTCATCGCGCGCCCGTCGACGAGGCGCGCGACCCAGTCCGGGTGGGCGTTCACCACGTGGCGCGGATCGCCCGGCCGCCCCGGCTCGGACCACACCAGCATGCAGTTCACCCAGGCATGCACTTCGAGGCCGGCCGCGTGGGCGCGGGCGAGGAGCAGGGCGAGCGGATCGAAATCGGGGGTGGGGAGCGACGCGGCGCGGGGCAGGATGTCGGACCGGTAGTAGGCGTCGCCGCGGCCCACCACCTGGGCGAGCAGCCCGCGGGCCCCCGCCTGCCGCGCGTGCTCGACCACGCGCTCGATCCTCCCGGGGTCGGTCAGCGTCGAGCGCACCACCCAGAGGTAGTCGAGCCGGTCTGCGATCGAGTCGCGGCTGGAACGCCGCGCCCTGCCCGGCGCGGTCCCGCCGGCGTCGGGGCGTCCCGTCGCGAGGCTGTCCAGCACGCGCGCCGCTCCGGCATCGAGCGCAGCCGCGATCGCGGCCGTCGGGACGGTGAGGTCGGGTGCGGGGTCGGCGTTCGCTACCGGCGCCAGGCCCGCGACCGAGAGCAGGGCTGCGAGGATCGCGCCTCCGACCGGCGCCGGTCCGCTCGCCAGGCCGGTCGGGGCGCGGCGCATCAGCCGGTCTTCACACCGGTCCGGGTGCGCTTCTTCGCGGGAGCCTTGACCTCCGACTCCCTTTCCTCGCGCCGGCGGCCGCGCTTGGTCTTCTCCTCCTCCGCCGTCGCCGGCTCGGCCTCGGTGGCCTTCGACTTCTTCGCGGGCTTCTCGCCCTTCAGCGCCTTCTCCCTGAGCTCGGCTGCCGCGATGCGGTCGGCGCGCTCCTTGGCCTTCTGCTCGGCGCTCTTCACCAGCTCGAGGTAGGCGGTCTCGCCCGCGTCCCCGAGCCGCGCGCCCAGGCGCACGATCCGCGTGTAGCCTCCCTGGCGCTCCGCGTACCAGGAGGCGATCGTGGCGAACAGCTTCACGGTGACCTCGGGCCGGGTGACGAAGCGGGCGACGTGGCGCCGCGCGGCCAGGTCGCCGCGCTTCGCGAACGTGATCATGCGCTCGGCCAGGCGGCGCGCCTCCTTGGCCTTGGCGACCGAGGTCTCGATGCGCTCGTACTGGAACAGCGCCGTGACCAGGTTGCGCAGCAACGCGCGCCGGTGGGACGCGGTGCGGCTGAGCTTGCGGTGGTCCTTGCGGTGTCGCATGGTGGTTCGTCCCCCTCCGCCACCCGGCGGATCTAGCGCTCGCTCTCGATCAACGGGCGCTCGCGGTAGCGGCTGATGTCCATCCCGAAGTGCAGGCCCATCTCGCCCAGGATGTCCTGGATCTCCTTGAGGGACTTGCGGCCGAAGTTGCGGTACTTGAGCATCTCGGGCTCGCCCTTCTGCACCAGGTCGCCGATGCTCTTGATCTCGGCGGCACGCAGACAGTTGCTCGACCGCACCGACAGCTCGAGCTCGTCCACGCTCTTGCCCAGGAGCTTGCGGATGCGGAGGATCTCCTCGTCCACCTCCTCCTCGACCTCCTCCTCGATCGGCTCCTCGAAGTGGATGAAGAGGTCGAAGTGGTCGCGCAGGATCTTCGCCGCCACCGCCACCGAGTCCGAGGGCAGGATGCTGCCGTCGGTCCACACCTCGAGCGTCAGCTTGTCGTAGTCGATGCGCTGCCCGAGCCGGGTCGCCTCGACCTGGAAGTTGACGCGCGTGACCGGCGAGAACAGCGAGTCGATCGGGATCACGCCGATCGGGCGGTCGGTCGCCGAGTGCTGGTCCGCGGACAGGTAGCCGCGCCCGCCGTTGATCTCGACCTCCATGCGCAGGTCCCCGTCGCGGTTGAGCGTCGCGATGTGCAGGTCGGGGTTCAGCACCTGGACCTCGGCGTCCACCTTGAGGTCGGCGGCGCGCACCTCGCCCTTGCCGCGCATCTCGAACGTGGCCTTCTTGGGACCGTCGCCATGGAGCTTGAGGCGCACCTGCTTGAGGTTGAGGATGATCTCGGTCACGTCCTCGATCACGCCAGGAAGGGTCGAGAACTCGTGGAGCACGCCGTCGATGCGCACCGCGGTGATCGCCGCCCCCTGCAGGGACGACAGCAGCACGCGGCGCAGCGCGTTCCCCACCGTGATGCCGAACCCTCTCTCGAGCGGCTCGATCACGAACTTTCCGTACCGGTCGGTGTTGGCCGAATCCGGCGCGATCTGCTTGGGCATGGTCAGGTTCTTCCACTTCATTGGTTCAGCCTCCCCGTGGGTGGCGTGGGATCACTTCGAGTAGAGCTCGACGATCAGTTGCTCGTTGATGGGCACCGGGATGGAGGCACGCGTCGGGATGCTGAGCACCCGGCCGCCCACCTTCTCGGCGTTCAGCTCCATCCATTCGGGCACGCCCTGGCCCCGGCGCGCCTCGAGCGCGTTCAGGACCACGGCCAGCTTGCGGCTCCGCTCGCGCAGGACGATCTCGTCGCCCGCCTTGAGCTGGGCCGAGGGCACGTCCACCGTGCGCCCGTTCACCATCACGTGCCGGTGCCGGACCAGCTGGCGCGCCGCGCTGCGCGAGGGCGCCAGGCCGAGCCGGAAGATCACGTTGTCGAGCCGGCGCTCCAGCATCTGGAGCAGCGCCTCGCCGGTCACGCCCTTGGCCAGGGCCGCCTTGCTGAAGGTGTGGCGGAACTGGCGCTCCATCAGCCCGTAGATCCGCCGCGCCTTCTGCTTCTCGCGGAGCTGCTGGCCGTAGTTGGTCTCCTTGATGCGCCGGCTCTTGCCGTGCTCGCCCGGCGCGTAGCCGCGCCGCTCGAACGCGCACTTGTCGCTGAAGCAGCGCTGGCCCTTCAGGAACAGCTTCATCCCCTCGCGCCGGCAGAGCCGGCAGCGTGCATCATGATAGACCGCCATGCTCCCCCCTAGACCCGGCGCCGCTTCGGCGGCCGGCAGCCGTTGTGCGGGATGGGCGTCACGTCCTTGATCGCGGAGATCTCGAGACCCGCCGCCTGCAGCGAGCGGATCGCGGCTTCCCGCCCGCCGCCCGGACCCCGGACCCAGACCTCGACGCGCTTCATGCCCTGGCCCAGCGCCTCGCGGGCGCAGGCCTCGGCCGCCACCTGCGCGGCGAAGGGCGTGCTCTTGCGCGAGCCCTTGAAGCCCACCTTGCCTGCGCTCGCCCAGGTCACGACGTTGCCGTCGAGATCGGCGATCGTGATGATGGTGTTGTTGAAGCTCGCCTGCACGTGGGCGACGCCGTTCGATCCCACCTTGCGCTCGCGCTTCTTCGTTTTCTTGACTTCCGCCACTCGAACCCTCCGTCCGGGCCTCGGAGCCCGCTGTCGGTCAGCCGCCCGGTTTCCTGGGCCCCGGCCTCGCGGCCGCGACCGGCTTCTTCATCACGCCCGCGGTCTTCTTCGGGCCCTTGCGCGTCCGCGCGTTGGTCCGGGTGCGCTGTCCGCGCACCGGGAGCCCCCGGCGGTGCCGCAGGCCGCGATAGGCGCCGATGTCCATCAGGCGCTTGATGTTCATCGCCATCTCGCTGCGCAGCGAGCCCTCCACCTTGTACTCGCGCTCGATGATGTTGCGCAGGCGCCCGGTGTCCTCGTCGGTCAGGTTCTTGACCCGCACGTCGGGGCTCACGCCGGCGGTGCTCAGGATCCGCCGCGCCGTGCTGCGGCCGATCCCGTAGATGTAGGTGAGGCCGACTTCGACGCGCTTCTCGGACGGCAGGTCGACACCCGCGATGCGTGCCACGACTCCTCCTCGCTATTTCTGGCGCTGCTTGTGCCGCGGGTTGCGGCTGCAGATCACCCGGATCACGCCCTTGCGACGCACGATCTTGCAGTGCTCGCAGATCTTCTTCACCGACGAACGGACCTTCATGGGTCAGCGCCCCCTCACTTGTACCGATACACGATCCGCCCGCGGGTGAGGTCGTACGGCGAGAGCTCCACCGTCACCTTGTCCCCGGGAAGGATCTTGATGAAGTGCATCCGCATCTTGCCCGAGATGTGGGCCAGCACCTTGTGGCCGTTCTCCAGCTCCACGCGGAACATCGCGTTCGGGAGCGGCTCGACGACCGTGCCCTCGACCTGGATGCCTTCCTCTTTCGCCACGCGCTAGGCCTCGATCCCCTCTCCTTCGGGCACCGAGAGGATCTCGGGCCCCGTCGCACCGACCGCGATCGTGTGCTCGAAGTGGGCGCTCAACGACCCGTCGCGGGTCACCACCGTCCACCCGTCGGGCCGGGTCACCACGTCGGGCCCGCCCACGTTCACCATGGGCTCGATCGCCAGCACCTGCCCCGCCATCAGCCGCGGGCCACGCTCGGGCGGCCCGTAGTTCGGAACCTGCGGCTCCTCGTGCATCTCGCGCCCGATCCCGTGCCCCACCAGCGAGCGCACCACCGAGAAGCCGTGGCGCTCCACGTGGGACTGGATGGCGTGCGAGATGTCGCCCACCCGGTTCCCGGCGCGCGCCTGCGCCACGCCGAGCGCCAGCGATTCGCGCGACACCTCGAGCAGCCGCTGCGCCTGCGGGCTCACCGCGCCCACCGGCACGGTGATCGCCGCGTCGCCGTAGTAGCCGTCCTTCTCGACGCCCACGTCGATCCCCAGGATGTCGCCCTCCTCGAGCCGCCGCGGGCCCGGGATCCCGTGCACCACCTCGTCGTTCACGGCCGGACAGATGGAGGCCGGGAACCCGCGGTAGCCCTTGAACGCCGGGCGCGCTCCGTGGTCGCGGATGTACTCCTCCGCGAGCCGGTCGAGCTCGGCGGTCGTCACTCCTGGACGAACCTCGCGCTTCAGCATCTCGATGGTGTTCGCCACGATCCGGGCCGCGGCCCGGATGGCGTCGATCTCCTCTCGGTCTCTCAGGTACACCATGCCTTCTTCACCCCGCCGCCCGGCGGCAGCCCAGCGCGCCCACCAGCCGGCGGTACACCTCGTCCATCGTCCCGTCGCCCGGCACTTCCGTCAGCCGCCCGCGCGACCGGTAGTACTCCACCAGCGGCGCGGTCTGCTCGCGGTAGACCTCGAGGCGGCGGCGCACGGTCTTCTCCGTGTCGTCCGCGCGCTGCACCAGCTCCACCCCGGGATGGTCGTCGCAATGACGCCCGTCCCGCGGCGGCGCGCTCTCCAGATTGTACGCCCGCTTGCACACCGGGCACTCCCGGCGCGCCGTCAGGCGCCGCACCAGCCCTTCCTCCACCATCGTCAGACCGACCGCCGCGTCCAGCGGGCGCCCGCGCTCCGCGAGCAGGCGCTCGAGCGCGTCCGCCTGCGGCACGGTGCGCGGAAAGCCGTCCAGCACGAAGCCGCGCCCGGCGTCGGGCTCGGCGGTGCGCTCGCGCACCAGGCCGATCATCACGTCGTCCGCGACCAGCAGCCCGCGGTCCACGCGGCGCTGCGCCTCGAGACCCAGCGGGGTGCGGCGCGCCGCCGCCTCCCTCAGGATCTCGCCGGTCGAGATCAACGCCCATCCTTTCTCGGCGGCCAGCCTGCGTCCCTGCGTGCCCTTGCCCGCTCCCGGCGGCCCGAGCAGCACGATCTGCACGCTACATTCTCGTTCGGCCACGGATGTGGCCGCGCTTCACGAAGCCCTCGTAGTGCCGCATCAGCAGGTGCGACTCGACCTGCTGGAGCGTGTCGAGCGCCACCCCGACCACGATCAGCACGCTCGTGCCCCCGAAGGTCATGAACGGCATGCCGAACCAGGCGATGAAGGCGTCGGGCAGCACCGCGATCAGCGCCAGGAAGACCGCTCCCGGCAGCGTGATGCGCGTCAGCACCCGGTCGATGTACTCCGCAGTCTTCCGGCCCGGCCGGATCCCCGGCACGAACCCGCCGTACTTGCGCATGTTCTCCGCGAGGTCGTTCGGGTTCAGCACCACCGCGGTGTAGAAGTAGGTGAAGAAGATGATGATGACGGCGTAGACCAAGTTGTACAGGAAGCCCAGCGGATTGAACCACTGCCCGATCGCCGCGAACGGGCTGCTGGGCCCGACGAACCCCGCCACCGTCGCCGGCAGGATCATCAGGCTCGAGGCGAAGATGATGGGGATCACGCCCGCGCTGTTCACGCGCAGCGGGATGTGGGTGCTCGCCCCGCCGAACAGGCGCCGCCCCACGATCCGCTTCGCGTACTGGACCGGGATCTTGCGCGTCGCCTGGGTCATGACGATCACGAACGCGATCACGGCGACCACGATCACCAGCGCCGCGAGGACCCCGAACAGCGAGAGCGTTCCGGCCCGGAAGGTGTCGACCGCCTGGAACAGGCGGTTCGGCACGCCTCCCAGGATGTTCACGAAGATGATGAGCGAGATGCCGTTGCCGATGCCGTGCTCGGTGATCTTCTCCCCCAGCCACATGACGAAGATGGTGCCGGTGGTCTGCGTCACGATGGTCGAGAACGTGAACATCACGCCCGCGGTCGGCACCACCACGTCGCCGCCGAAGTTCCCAGGGTTCTGAAGGTACACCGCGTAACCCAGCGACTGGATGACCGAGATCATCACCGTGCCGTAGCGGGTGAGCTGGGTGAGCTTCTTCTGGCCCTCCTCGCCCTCCTTGCGCAGCTTCTCGAAGTAGGGGACCACCGCGCCCAGGAGCTGGATGATGATCGAGGACGAGATGTACGGCATGATCCCGAGCGCGAAGATCGTGGCGCGCGAGAAGCCGCCCCCGACGAACAGGTCGTAGAGCCCGAACAGCGTGCCGCTCTGGCGCTCGAGGGCGTGCCTCAGAACTTCGCTGTTCACCCCGGGCGTCGGCATGTGCTCGCCCAGGCGGTAGACCACGAACAGCGCCAGGGTGAAGAGGATCCGGCGCCTGAGCTCGGGGACCTGGAAGATGTTGCGGAGCTTCTCGATCATGCTCGATCAGGCCTTCGCCGGCGGACGCTTCGGGGTTCGCGGCGTTTCGGGCGCGGCCGCCGGAGCTGCAGGCGCTGCCGCCGGAGCTGCGGGCGCCGCCGCCGGAGCTGCAGGCGCCGCCGCCGCAGGCGCCGCCGCCGCGCGCGCCGTCGCCGCCTTGCCCTTGCGCGCGGCCAGCACCAGCGTGCCGCCCGCGGCCTCGACCATCTTGCGCGCCGTCTCGCTCGCCGCGTCCACCTGCACCTTGAGCGCGCCCTGGAGCGCGCCGCCCGCGAGCAGCTTGATCGGGCCCGGGCGCCGCACGATGCCCTGGGACCTGAGCCAGGCGCGGTCCACGGTGGTGCCGGCGGGCGCCGCGGCGAGGCGGCCGACGTTCACGACCTGGTACTCCACGCGCGTCGGGTTGCGGAACCCCCGCTTGGGCAGGCGGCGCTGCACCGGCATCTGGCCGCCCTCGAACCACGCCGGGATCTTCCCGCCGGCGCGCGCCTTCTTGCCCTTGTGGCCCTTGCCCGCGGTGCCCCCGAGGCCGGTCGCCGTGCCCTTGCCGCGGCGCTTGGGCGCCCGGGTGGCGCCGGCGGCGGGCCTCAGGCTGCCGATCCGCGCTCCCCCGCTCATCGCTCCTCCTCCTCGACCCGCACCAGATGGCGGACCTTGAAGATCATGCCGCGGATCTGGGGCGTATCCTCGTGCTCCACGACCTGGTGAAGGCGGCGGATGCCGAGCGCGCGAACCGTACGGCCCTGGTCGCCGGTGTGTCCCCCCGCGCTCTTGAACTGGCGGATGCGGATCTTACGCGCCATGAGTTTCCTGCTTCGCGCCGAACATCTCCTGCAGCGTCCGGCCGCGCATCGCGGCCACGTCCCCGGGGCGGCGCAGGCGCTTCAAGCCGTCCACGGTGGCCTTCACCAGGTTGTGGGGATTGCGGCTTCCCAGGCACTTGGTGAGCACGTTCTGCACTCCCGCCACCTCGAGCACCGCCCGCACCCCGGTCCCGGCGATCACGCCGGTCCCGGCCGAGGCCGGCTTGAGCAGCACCTCGCCCGCGCCGAAGTGCCCGACGATCGCGTGCGGGATCGAGCCCGCGCGCGTGATCGGCACGATGAAGAAGCTCTTCTTGGCGGTCTCGCCCGCCTTGCGAATCGCGTCGGCGACCTCGTTCGCCTTGCCCAGGCCCACGCCCACGCGGCCCTTCTGGTCGCCGACCGCGACGATGGCGTTGAACGAGAAGCGCCGGCCGCCCTTGACGACCTTCGCGCAGCGGTTGATCTGGATCACCCGCTCGAGGAATTCGGATTTGGGAGCATCGGTGCCGCGAACCACGAGACCTCCTAGAGTTCCAGACCCGCCGCGCGGGCCCCGTCGGCGAGCGCCTTGACCCGCCCGTGATACCGGTAACCGCCGCGATCGAAGCACGCGCGCGCGATGCCCTTCTCCTTGGCGCGCTCGGCCAGACGGCGGCCGACCACGCCGCTCAGGGCGATCTTGCGCGGGCCCTCGCCCGCGGAGCCCAGGGCCTCGCGGCTCGAGGCCGCCGCCAGCGTGACGCCGCTCTGATCGTCCACGAGCTGCGCGTAGATGTGCCGCGCGCTGCGGAATACGGACAGCCGCGGGCGCTCGGCGGTGCCCGTGACCCGCTTGCGAATGCGATAGCGCCGGATCCGGCGCCGCTCCACCTGATCGTGTCGCCCGCTCATGCCGCCCCCGTCGCCCCCGCCGCCTTCCCGGCCTTGCGGCGGATGTACTCGCCTTCGTACTTGATGCCCTTTCCCTTGTACGGCTCGGGCGGACGGATGGCGCGGATGTCCGCGGCCACCTGGCCGACCAGGGCACGGTCTGCGCCGCTCACGGTCAGCCGGGTCGGGTTCTCGACCTTGATCGTGATGCCCGGCGGCGGATCGAAGTGGACCGGATGGGAGAATCCCACCTGGAGCACCAGCTTCTTGCCCTCCATCGCGGCCCGGTACCCGGTGCCCACGATCTCGAGCGTCTTGCTGAATCCGCTGGTCACGCCCAGCACCATGTTCTGCAGGTTGGCGCGCATCGTGCCGAACGCCGGGTTGCGCGTCGCCCGCCCGGAGCTGACGCGCGCCTCGCCGTCCGCGACCGCGACCGAGGTCCCCTCGAGCACGTGCGTGCTGAGGTCGCCCTTCGGCCCCCTGACGCGCACGCGGCCCGCCGCGACCTCGACCGTGACGCCCCCCGGGATCGGCACCGGCTTCCTTCCGACTCTCGACATGGGCGCCCCCTACCAGACCTGGCAGACGAGCTCGCCGCCGAGGCCCGCCTCGCGGGCCTCGCGGTCGGTCATCAGGCCGCGGGAGGTGGAGAGGATCGACGTGCCGAGCCCGGCCAGGACGCGCGGGATGCGGTCGCGGCCCACGTACTGGCGCCGGCCTGGCGTGCTGATGCGCTTGATCCCCGTGATCACGCTCTGGTCGTCTCCGGTGTACTTGAGGTAGAGCCGCAGCACACCCTGCTTGCTGTCCTCGATCACCTTGAAGTTGTTGATGTAGCGCTCGCGCAGCAGCACGCGCGCGATCTCGGTCTTGAGCCGCGTCGCGGGCACGTCCACCTTGCGATGCTTGGCGCGGACGGCGTTGCGCACCCCGGTGAGAAAGTCCGCGATCGGATCAGTGACGGGCATCGAACCTCCAGGAGACCAGCGTCCAGGCGCTCGCCTGCAGCCTGGCCTCGAATGCGGCCCCGTTCCGGGGCCGGATCACCAGCTCGACTTGACGACCCCGGGGATCTGCCCGGTGAGCGCCAGATCTCGGAAGCAGATGCGGCACAGGCCGAAATCGCGCAGGTAGCCGCGCGGGCGCCCGCAGCGGTGGCAGCGGGTGTAGGCGCGGACCTTGAACTTCGGCTTGCGCTTCCACTTCTCGATGATGGACTTCTTGGCCAATCTTCCTCCTCGGGGCGCGGCGGAACCGGGCCGCGCCGGACTACCGGACCCGGAACGGCATGTTCATCAACCGCAGCAGCTCGCGCCCCTCCTCGTCGGTGCGCGCGCTGGTCACGATCGTCACGTCCATCCCGCGGACCTTGCCCACCTTGTCGATGTTGATCTCCGGAAAGATGATCTGCTCGGTCAGTCCCAGCGTGTAGTTGCCCCGCCCGTCGAACGATCGCGGGTTCAGCCCGCGGAAGTCGCGGATGCGCGGCACCGCCACGTTGATCAGGCGGTCGTAGAACTCGTACATGCGCGCGCCGCGCAGCGTGACCGCGCAGCCGATGGGCAGGCCCGCCCGCAGCTTGAAGTTCGAGATCGCCTTCTTCGCGCGCCGGATCGCGGGGCGCTGCCCGGCAATCTGCGCCAGCTCGGCGAGCGCGGCGTCCATCAGCTTCTGGTCCTGGATCGCGTCGCCCACGCCCATGTTGATCACGATCTTCTCGAAGTGCGGCGCCTGCATGGCGCTCCGGTACTTGAACTTCTCCACCAGCGCGGGCCGCACGCGCGCGAGGTAGTCCTTCGCGAGGCGCGGCTTCTCCGCCGGGCCGCGGGGCCTCCCCTGGGCGACGGCGCCGGCCGAAGGCGCTGCCTTGGCCGCCTTGGCCGGCTTGCCGCCCTTGTCGGGCCGGGGTGCCTTCTCGGCCTTCTCGGCCTTCGCCCCCTCGGCGGGCCCCTTGGCGCCCTTCGCCTTCTTCTCTTCCGCCATGCTGGTCCGTCTCCTCCGCGCCGCCCCGGGAACCGGGGCCGCCGCGATCTGCCCTTCGCTACTCGGCCTTGGCGATGACCTCGCCGCTCGCCTTCGACACCCGCTCCCGCTTGCCGTCCGGGAGCCTGCGGATCCCGACCCGCGTGCCGCGCTGCAGGCGCTCGTCGTAGAGCAGCACGTTCGAGAGGTGGATCGGGGCCTCCTTCTCGATGATGCCGCTCTGCATGCCCTGCTTGCGCGCCTTGGTGTGGCGCTTGACGAAGTTCACCTTCTCGACCACGACCCGCTGCTTCTCCTCGTTCACCGAGAGCACCCGTCCGACGCGGCCCCGGTCGTCCCCGGCGATCACCTGCACGGTGTCGCCCTTGCGGATACGGACTGACATCAGATGACCTCCGGCGCGAGCGAGATGATCTTCATGAACGCCTTCTCGCGCAGCTCGCGGGCCACCGGCCCGAAGATGCGCGTGCCGCGCGGCTCCTTGTCGTCGCCGATCAGCACCACGGCGTTCTCGTCGAATCGGATGTACGAGCCGTCCTTGCGGCGGCCCTCCTTCACGGCGCGCACCACCACCGCCTTGGCGACGTCGCCCTTCTTCACCGCGGCGCCCGGGATCGCGTCCTTGATCGAGACCACCACGATGTCCCCCAGCCGTCCGTAGCGCTTGTGGTGCCCGCCCAGCACCTTGATGCACTGGGCGCGCTTGGCGCCCGAGTTGTCCGCGACCGTCACCATGGTCCGAAGCTGGATCACTTCGCCTTCTCCACCACTTCCACGAGCCGCCAGCGCTTGTCCTTGGACAGCGGCCGCGTCTCCATGAAGCGCACGAGATCGCCGACCTTACTCTCGTTCTTCTCGTCGTGGACCTTGAACTTGTTGCGCCGGCGGACGTAGCGCCCATAGACCGGATGCTTCACCAGACGCTCGATCGAGACCACGATGGTCTTCTCCATGCGGTCGCTCACCACCCGGCCGACCCGGAGCTTCCTTCGATTGCGCGTCGTCACGGTTTCCGTCATGCGCTCTTCTTCCCCCTCGCCTGCGGGGCCCCGCCCGCGGGCGCGACCGAATCGGTCTTCTTCTCGCGCTCCTTCTCCCCCAGCACCGTGAGCAGCCGCGCGACCTCGCGCCGGCCCTCGCGGATCTTGAGCGCGTTGTCGAGCTGCTTCATCGAGTTCCGGAAGCGCAGGTTGAACAGCTCCTCGCGCAGCTCCGCGACCCGCAGCCGGATCTCGTCCGCGGTCTGGTCCCGCATCGTGCCCGCCTTCACGTGCGCCACGTCATTCCCCTCCCAGCTCGCGCCGGTCCACGAAGCGCGTGCGCATCGGCAGCTTCGAGGCGCCCAGCTTCATCGCCTCCTGCGCGAAGATCCGCGTGACTCCCTCGAGCTCGAACAGGACGCGTCCCGGCTTGATCACCGCGACCCACGACTCGGGCGCGCCCTTGCCCTTGCCCATGCGGGTCTCGGCCGGCTTCTTGGTGACCGGCTTGTCCGGGAACACCCGGATCCACATCTTGCCCCCGCGCTTGATGCTGCGGGTGATCGCGACGCGCGCCGCCTCGAGCTGGCGATTCGTGACCCAGGCGGGCTCGAGCGACAGCAGCCCGTACTGCCCGAAGGTCACCTCGCCGCCGCGGTACGCCTTGCCGCGCATGCGGCCGCGCTGCTGCTTGCGGTACTTGACGCGCTTCGGCATCAGCATGGGCGGACTCCTCTCACCTCGTCGCCCCGGCCGGGGGCGCGTGGCCCGCCGCCGTCTTGTCCAGCACCTCGCCGTGGAACATCCACACCTTGACCCCGCAGGTGCCGTAGGGCGTGAAGGCCGTGGCGCGCGCGAAGTCGATGTCCGCGCGCAGCGTGTGGAGCGGCACCCGGCCCTCGCGGTAGGTCTCGTAGCGCGCCATCTCCGAGCCGCCCAGGCGGCCCGAGGCGGCCACGCGGATCCCCTTGGCGCCGGCGCGCATCGAGGAGGCGATCGCCTTCTTCATGGCGCGCCGGAACGACACGCGCTGCTCGAGCTGCTTGGCGATGTGCTCGGCCACGAGCTGGGCGTCGAGGTCGGCGCGCTTGATCTCCTCGATGTTGAGCTGCACGTGCCGGCCGGTCAGCTTCTTCATCTCCTCGGAGAGCTTGTCCACCTGCTCGCCCTTGCGCCCGATCACCAGACCGGGGCGCGCGGTGCGGATCCCGATCGTGATCCGGTCGCCCTTGCGCTCGATCGTGATCTTCGAGATCCCGGCCTGGTAGAGCCGCTTCTTGAGGTAGCGCTTGATGAGCAGGTCCTCGCGCAGCATCTCCGCATAATTGCGCTTGCCGAACCAGCGCGAGTCCCAGGTCTTGACGATCCCGAGCCTCAGGCCGATGGGGTTGGTCTTCTGTCCCATGCGCGACTACTCCCTCGTCGCCACGATCACCGACACGTGGCTCATGCGCTTCAAGAGCGGCGTGGCCCGGCCCTGCGCCCGCGGCAGCCAGCGCTTGAGCGTGGGCCCCGCCCCGGCCACCGCCTGCTTCACGAACAGCTCCTCGATCCGCACCTTGCCCTGCTGGAGCGCGTTCGCCACCGCCGACTTCAGGACCTTCTGCGCGATGCGCGCCCCGTACTTGGGCGTGAACTCGAGCGTGCTCTGCGCCTGCTCGACGCTCCGGCCGCGGATCAGCTCCAGCACCTGGTTGACTTTGCGCGGCGTGATGCGCGCGTACCGCTGGATCGCCCGGGCTTCCATCTCAGGACTTTCCGACCGGGGCCGCCGGGGACGAGGCACCCGGGGCCGCGGTCTTCTCGGCCACGTGCTGCCCGTGCCCCCGGAACACGCGGGTCGGCACGAACTCGCCGAGCTTGTGGCCGACCATGTTCTCGGTCACGTAGATCGGGAGGAACTTGTTGCCGTTGTGCACCGCGAGCGTGTGCCCGACGAAGTCGGGCAGGATCGTGCAGCGCCGCGCCCAGGTCTTGAGCACGCGCTTCTCGCCGCTCCGGTTGAGCGTCTCGATCTTCTTCACCAGGGACTCGACGACGTACGGCCCCTTCTTGACGGAACGCGCCATGGGTTTTCGCCTCTCCTACTTCTTCCGCCGCCGCAGGATGAGCGAGTCGCTCAGCTTGCGCTTGCGGGTCTTGAGCCCCTTCGCGATCTGGCCCCAGGGCGAGCAGGGGTGCCGGCCACCCGAGGACTTGCCCTCGCCGCCGCCCATCGGATGGTCCACCGGGTTCATCGCCACGCCCCGCACGCTGCCCAGCCGGCCCCGCCACCGCCTGCGCCCGGCCTTGCCGTACGAGACGTTCTCGTGGTCGATGTTCCCGACCTGCCCCACCACCGCGCGGCAGTTCACGTGGAACTTGCGCACTTCGCCCGACGGCAGGCGGAGCTGCGCGTAGTCGCCCTCGCGCGCCATGAGCTGGCAGAACGAGCCGGCCGAGCGCGCCACGCGAGCGGCGCGGCCGGGGAACAGCTCGACGTTGTGGATACTGGTGCCGAGCGGGATGAGTTTGAGCGTGAGGCAGTTGCCGGGCTGGATCTCGGCGTCCGCCCCGGACTGCACCTTCTGGCCGACCTTCAAGCCGTCGGGCGCCACGATGTAGCGGCGCTCCCCGTCCGCGTAGTTGAGGAGCGCGATGCGCGCCGAGCGGTTGGGGTCGTACTCGATGCTCGCCACCCGCGCCGGGATCCCGTCCTTCTCGCGGCGGAAGTCCACCAGCCGGTAGCGCTGCTTGTGCCCCCCGCCGATCCAGCGCGACGACACGTGGCCGTAGTTGTCGCGACCACCGGTCTTCGTCAGCCGCTCGGTCAGGCTCTTCACCGGCCGGCGGCGGGTGATCTCGGAGTAATCCGGCATCACCGTGTGACGGAGCGTCGGCGTGAGCGGGCGGAATTTCTTGAGACCCATGGTTCGTCCCCTAGACCTGTTCGAACAGCTCGATCTTCTGATCGGGCAGCAGCGTCACGATCGCCTTCTTCCAGTCGCTGCGCCGGCCGGCGTAGCGGCCCTGGCGCTTGACCTTGCCGCGCATCTGCAGCGTGCGCACCTCGCCGACCTTGACCGAGAAGATGCTCTCGACCGCGTGCTTGATCTCGATCCGGTTGGCGTCGCGCGCCACCTCGAACGTGTACTGGTTGCGGCGCTCGCGCAGCACCGTTCCCTTCTCCGTGATCAGCGCCCGCCGCACGATCGACCGGGGCTCCTTCATCGGGCGAAGACCTCCTTCATGCGCTCGAGGCCGGCGGCGGTGACCAGCAACACCTCGGCGTGGAGCAGATCGTACGGATTGAGCTGATGGGCGAGCGTGGTGTGCAGGTTCGCCAGGTTGCGGCACGAGCGCACCACGTTCGGATCGGCCTCGTCGATCACGAGCAGCGTGCGCCTCGAGTCGAGCCCGAGGCGCTTCAGGAACTCGGCCATCTCGCGGGTCTTCGGCGCCTCGAGGGCCAGCGTGTCGATCACCGTCACCGCGTTGCCCTCGGCCTTCTGCGACAGGGCCGCGGCCAGCGCGGCGCGCCGCTGCTTGCGCGGCATCGAGGTGCGGTAGTCGCGCGGCTTGGGCCCGAACGCCCGCCCGCCGCCCGGCCACAGCGGCGAGGTGTTGGAGCCCGCGCGCGCCCGCCCGGTGCCCTTCTGCCGCCACGGCTTGCGGCCGCCGCCCGAGACCTCGCCGCGGGCCTTCACCTTGGCGGTGCCCTGGCGCTGGTCGCCGAGGTGGCGCTTCACCGCGAGCCACAGCAGGTGCTCGTGCACGGGCTGGGCGAACAGCGCGTCCGGGAGGCTGGCCTGGCCGCGCTCGCTTCCGTCCATCCCCACGATCTTGGCGTTCATGTCAGCCGCTCCGCCGCTCGACGTACACCAGGCCGTTGGTCGGGCCCGGGATCGCGCCGCGCACCAGGAGCACGTTCTGCTCCGCGTCCACGGCGATCACTTCCAGGTTCTTGATCGTGAGGTTCACGCCGCCCATCCGGCCCGGCAGACGCTTGCCCTTGATCACCCGCGAGGGGTAGGCCGAGGAGCCGATCGAGCCCGGCTGCTTGCCGGCGGTGGGGCCGTGCGAGGCGTGGCCGGCGACGAACTTGTGGCGCTTCACCACGCCCGCGAACCCGCGGCCCTTGGTGACGCCTTCCACGTCCACGTGCGTGCCCTTCTCGAACAGCTTCACGGTCAGGGTCTGCCCCGGCTCGACGCCCGCGACGTCCGCGACCCGGAACTCGCGCAGGTGGCGGGCGGGCGGCAGGTTGCGCTTCTTGAACTGGCCCAGCACCGGGCGGCGGAAGCGCGACTCCTTGTTGGTGCCGAAGCCGAGCAGCACCGCCTGGTAGCCGTGTCGCTCGGTCGTGCGCACCTCGGACACGGTGCACGGGCCGGCCTCGATCACGGTCACCGGGATGGCCTCGCCCTTCTCGTCGAAGATCTGGGTCATCCCCACCTTCTTGCCGATCAGTCCGATCATGTCTTGATCTCGATGTCGACGCCCGCGGGGATGTCGAGCTTCTCCAGCGCCTCCATGGTCTGGGCGGTGGAGCGCGTGATGTCGATCAGGCGCTTGTGGATCCGGATCTCGAACTGCTCCCGCGACTTCTTGTCCACGTGCGGGCTGCGCAGCACGGTGTACACCGTCTTCTTGGTCGGCAGCGGCACGGGGCCCGAGGTGATCGCCCCAGTCCGGCGCGCGGTGCGCACGATCTCGGACGCCGACTGGTCGAGCGTCGCGTGGTCGTACGACTTCAGTTTGATTCGGATCTTCTGGAGCATTTCCGCCCGTGTCCTCTCAGGCCAGGATGTCGGCGACCACGCCGGCCCCGACCGTCCGTCCGCCCTCGCGGATCGCGAACCGCAGCTCCTTCTCCATCGCGATCGGCGTGATCAGCTCCACCGTCATCTCCACGTTGTCCCCCGGCATCACCATCTCCCGC
>DASXQT010000054.1:0-1593 GCA_036507005.1 Candidatus Eiseniibacteriota bacterium | reverse complement strand
CGCGGGGTGAAGGCGGCGCCCGGCACCGGCGCGAGCGCCTTGAGCTCCGAGGCGAACGCGAGCCCCCGGCCGTGCGTGGTGTAGAAGAGCGGCTTGATCCCGAGCGGATCGCGGGCGAGGTGCAGGGTGCGCTCGCGCCGGCCACGAGGGGCAGACCCTGCGACAGGAGCCGATCGATCGGGACGAGCGCCAGCGGAAAGAGCGGATTGAACCCGTTCGTGGGGTGGAGGCGGTCGAAGCTCGGGCCGTATCCGAGGCAGAAGTTGCGGGCGATGGCCAGGTAGTAGCCGGCGTCGTCGCCGACCAGCGGGCGTACGCTCCAGGAGAGCGGCGCGAACGTCAGCACCGCCCCGATGCCCGCGAGGGCCAGGAAGGCGGCCGCGAACCACACCATGCCGCCGCGCTCCAGCCATCTCCCCATGCTCGAAATCCTCGTGGATGAGGCGGTGGTAATGATGTGCCCGGCACGCGGTCGGGCGGGCTCACCCTTCAAGGGTATCGCAAGAGGATTGCTGCCCGTAGTCCGCTGCGGGCGGCGGAAGCCGAGGGGACCTAGGAGGTGCGCCGAAACGTGTACTCGTGATTCCGATTCGATCCGCGGCCCTCATGCAGCCGTATCAGCTCGAACCCTCGCCGTCGATGAAACTCGATCACATCGTGGGCCGCGGCCACCTCGAACGGCCACCCTCCGAGCCAGTCGTACCAATCGTGGACCCGGGACATCCCGCGCAGCGACTTGTACTCGCGGTAGCGCTTCCGAGGGTCCCGGAAACGCAACAGATCCGTGATCCCACCGCGCAGGACGAACGCCGGAACGAAGACGCCCACGACGGTCGCCCGCCCGATCGGGTGCGCGTTGTACAGGCGCTTGATCCCGGTCCAGATCCGCGACTCCAGACCCTGGTCGCGATAGAGTGCCAGCAGCAACCGGCCCCCCGGGGCGGCTCGTGCCGCCACGTTCTCGAGCGCGGACCACATGCGGCCCGTGTGATGCAGGACGCCCCATGAGTAGACGATGTCGAAGCCGCCAAGTTGGATCAGGTAGTCGCGGTCGAGCGCATCGCCGCGCTCCACGGTCCACCGCGGATCCTCGGGAAAATACCGACGGCGTAGCTCGCGGGTGCAGGCCACGCTCGCAGGGTCATAGTCGAAAGAGTGGACTCGCCCGACACCGAGCCGCATCGCCGCGAGCGAGGAGAGCCCGCTGCCGGAGCCCACATCGAGAAACGAACGGCCCGCGAGGTCGCCGCCCGCCAGTTTGGAGAGCGACTTCATCGATCCGGCAATGCGCTCCTCGTCGAGAACGTCGAGGAAGCTGGCCCAGTTCTTGCCGAATTCGAAGCGCCGCTCGGGACTCAATGAGGTTGACATGCCGCACTCCCTGCGCGTGGAGGGCGCTCCGCCCACCACAGCGCGAACATCGCGAGCGCATAGAGGAGCTGCGAGCGGTCCGCGCGCCCCTCGCGGTGCTCGGCGAAGCGCGCCGCGACCGCGCCCGGGTCGAGGTAGCCGGCGCGATCCGCGCCCGAATCGCGCCACAGCGACTCGGCGGTGCGGCCGAGGTCGCCGCGCACCCAGCGCGACAGCGGCACC
>DASXQT010000053.1:0-32247 GCA_036507005.1 Candidatus Eiseniibacteriota bacterium | reverse complement strand
ACCTGCGCGCGCGGGTGGACGGCGCCTGGGTGGAGCTGGACGACCCTCCCAAGCTCGCGCGCACCAAACGCCACGACATCGACGTGGTGGTGGACCGGCTCACGGTGGACCGCGGCGCGCGCTCGCGGCTCGCCGAGTCGCTCGAGGCCGCGCTCAAGCTGGGCGCGGGGCTGGTGGCGGTGGCGCGGGAGGGCGAGCCGGACCTGGCCTTCAGCCAGGGCGCGGCCTGCCCCCAGTGCGGCACCAGCGTCGAGGTGCCGGAGCCGCGCAGCTTCTCCTTCAACTCCCCCTACGGCGCCTGCCGCCAGTGCGACGGCCTGGGAACCCGGTTCGAGGTCGATCCCGCGCGGGTCGTGCCCGACCCCGCGAAGAGCCTGGAGGAAGGCGCGGTGGTGGCGTGGGGCGACGCAGGAGGGACGTGGGTGGGGGGCACGCTCAAGGCGCTGGCGAAGAAGTTCGAGTTCTCGCTCGAGCAGCCGTGGAGCAGGCTCCCGGCGCGGATCCAGCGGCTCATCCTCCATGGCTCGGGCGATGAGGAGCTGCGCTTCGAGTTCAAGATGAAGAAGGGCGCCTCCTGGGTCCACCGCAGCCGGTGGGAGGGCGTGATCCCGAATCTCGAGCGCCGCTACCGCCAGAGCACGAGCGAGTCGGTGCGGCGCTGGATCGGGAGCCTCCAGCACGCCACGCCCTGCCCGGGCTGCGGCGGCAAGCGCTTGAAGCCCGAGAGCCTGGCGGTGCGCATCGAGGGGCGCAACATCTCCGACTGGACCGCGCTCGCGGTGGAAGCGGCGCGCCGCGACGTCGAGGCCCTGCGCTTCGACGGGGCGGGAGCGATCGTCGCGCGACCGATCCTGAAGGAGCTCGTGAGCCGGCTCACGTTCCTCGAGGACGTGGGCCTCGGCTACCTCACGCTCGACCGCCCGGCCGCCACCCTCGCGGGCGGCGAGGCGCAGCGCATCCGGCTCGCCACCCAGATCGGATCGCAGCTCACCGGCGTGCTCTACATCCTGGACGAGCCCTCGATCGGGCTCCATCACCGCGACAACCAGCGCCTGCTGCGCACCCTCCAGCGCCTGCGCGACCTCGGCAACACCGTGGTGGTGGTGGAGCACGACCGCGACACCATGGAGGCGGCCGACTGGCTGGTGGACCTCGGCCCCGGGGCGGGACGCCACGGCGGGAAGCTGGTCGCGAGCGGCCGTCCCGCCGAGGTGAAGCGCAATCCCGACTCGCTCACCGCGCGCTACCTCGTAGGCGAGCGCGAGGTGCCGATGCCCGCCACGCGGCGCCCGGGCAACGGGCTCGCGCTCGAGGTGCTCGGCGCGCGCGCCCACAACCTGCGCGAGGTGGACGTGCGCTTCCCGCTCGGCGCCTTCGTCGGCGTCACCGGGGTGTCGGGCTCGGGAAAGAGCACGCTTGTGAACGACATCCTGCTCGCCGCCCTCACCCGCCGCCTGGGCGGCGCGGGCCCGGTGCCGGGCGTGCACCGCGACCTGAAGGGCGCCGAGCACGTGGACAAGGTGGTGGCGATCGACCAGAGCCCGATCGGCCGCACCCCGCGCTCCAACCCCGCCACCTACACCGGCACCTTCGGCTTCATCCGCGACCTGTTCGCGAAGCTCCCGGAGGCCAAGGTCCGCGGCTACGGGCCGGGGCGGTTCTCGTTCAACGTGAAGGGCGGGCGCTGCGAGGGATGCCAGGGCGACGGGCTCAAGAAAATCGAGATGCACTTCCTGCCCGACGTGTTCGTGCGCTGCGACGTGTGCCAAGGGCGGCGCTACAACCGCGAGACCCTCGAGGTCACCTACCGCGGGCGCTCGATCGCCGACGTGCTCGAGATGACGGTCGAGGAGGCGTTCGACTTCCTGGCCGCGATCCCGCCGCTCAAGCGCAAGCTCGAGACCCTGAAGGGCGTGGGCCTCGGGTACGTCCACCTCGGGCAGTCGGCCACCACGCTCTCCGGGGGCGAGGCGCAGCGCGTCAAGCTCGCGACCGAGCTGTCGCGTGTGGCGACCGGCCGGACGCTGTACATTCTGGACGAGCCCACCACCGGCCTCCACTTCGAGGACGTGCGGGTGCTGCTCGAGGTGCTGCAGGCGCTGGTGGATCGCGGCAACACGGTGGTGGTGATCGAGCACCAGCTCGACGTGATCCGGAGCGCCGACTGGCTGATCGACCTGGGTCCGGAGGGCGGCGAGCGCGGAGGCACGGTGGTCGCCGCGGGCACTCCCGAGGCGGTGGCGCGCGCCCGGGGGTCGTACACCGGTGAGGCGCTGCGCGAGGTGTTGAGCCGATGAATCCTGCGACCGCCGCGGCCGCCGCGGCCCCCCACAAGCGCGCGGCGAGCCCCGCCCGCACCATGCATGCGGTGGTCAAGGCCGCCGCCGGCCCGGGCGTCGAGATCCGCGAGGTCCCCGTTCCCGCCTGCGGCCCGGGCGAGCTGCTGCTGCGGGTGCTGCGCGCCGGCGTGTGCGGCACCGACCTCCACATCTACACGTGGGATCCCTGGTCCCAGGGCCGCATCCGCCCGCCGGTGACCCTGGGACACGAGTTCGTGGGCGAGGTCGTGGAGCGCGGCGCGGGCGTCACGGAGTTCGAGGTCGGCGCGCGCGTCTCGTGCGAGAGCCACATCGTGTGCAACCACTGCGTCGCGTGCCGCACCGGGAACGCCCACGTGTGCGACAACACCCGCATCCTGGGCGTGGACGTGAACGGCGGCTTCGCCGAGTACGTCGCGGTGCCGGCGGTCAACGCCTGGCGCGCGCCCGAGAACGTGCCGCTCGAGGTCGCGGGCGTGATGGAGCCGCTCGGGAACGCCGTGCACACCGCGTTCGCGGGCGAGCTCTCGGGCTGCACCGTCGCGGTCACCGGCTGCGGGCCGATCGGCCTGTTCGCGATCGGCGTGGCGCGCGCCGCAGGCGCCGCGTGCGTGATCGCGAGCGACCTCTCGGCCTACCGCCTGGAGCTGGCGCGCGCCATGAAGGCCGATGTGGTGATCGACGTGTCGCGCGAGAGCCTGGCCGGGCGCGTGCGCGAGCTGACGCGCGGCCGCGGGCTCGACGGCGTGCTCGAGATGTCGGGCAGCCCCGAGGCCATGCGCGACGGGCTCGCGGCGCTCCGGAACGGCGGGCGTCTCTCGCTGCTCGGGCTCCCCAAGGAGCCGTTCGGCCTCGACTGGAACCGGCTCGTGATCTTCAAGGGCGTGACCGTGCACGGCATCATCGGCCGCCGCATGTACCAGACCTGGTACCAGATGGACAACCTGCTGGCCTCGGGCCGGCTCGACATCCGCCCCGCGATCACCCACGTCATGCCGATGCAGCAGTTCGACGAGGCCATCGCCCTGCTGCGTTCCGGCAAGGCCGGCAAGGTGGTGCTGGTGCCGTGGGGGCAGGAGGCGTGAGGACGCTGGCGGTGCTCGCGGCCTCGATCGCCGCGGTCGCGGTCGCCAAGCCCCTGCGCATCGTCGCGCCCGGCGCACCGATCGCGCCCGGCGAGCGCCTCCAGCTGGGCGCCGCGCCCCCGGCCGGCGCCTCGGAACGCGAGTTCTGGACGATCGTGAGCGGACCGGGGATGGTGACGCGGACCGGGAGCTACAAGGCGCCCTACATCGTGCCGGCAGGCGGGGCGCTTGCCGTGGTTCGCCTGACTCGCGGCCCCAAGGAGACCCCGATCACCACGACCGCCGAGCTTCGGCTCAAAGCGGGCTCGTTCTCGGGCGCCGATTCCTGCGCCGGCCCCGATCAGGAGCGCCTGCCGGAACGGGGCGAATACGTCCCGGTGGACCGGCTGCCCGACCCGGTCAGCACCGTGCTCGCCGAGTACCCGGCTTCGGCCCGCGCCCGCGGCATCGTGGTCTCGGTGGTGGTCAGCGCCCTGGTGTGCCGGTCGGGCCGCGTGCTCGACGCCGAGGTCGCCTGGCCGCACGGAACGAATCCCGACCGCGAGCTGGAGAAGGCCGCCGTCGCCGCGGCGCTGCGCTACGAATTCACACCCCCCACGAGCGGGGGCCAGCCGATCGCCGTTTGGGTCGCGATCCCGTTCCGGTTTCCACCTCCGCCGTAGGAGGCCCGCGATGTTCGACTCGCTGAAGCCCCAGCTCGAAGCCGAGCTCGCCCAGATCCGCGAGGCCGGCCTGTGGAAGGACGAGCGCGTGCTGGCCTCGCCGCAGGGCCCGGTGGTGAAGCTCGCGGACGGGCGCGAGGTGCTGGTGTTCTGCGCCAACAACTACCTCGGGCTCTCGAGCCACCCCGAGGTGATCGCCGCCGCGCATCGGGCGCTCGACAGCCACGGCTACGGGCTCTCCTCGGTGCGCTTCATCTGCGGCACCCAGGACCTGCACAAGGCGCTCGAGAAGCGGATCGCGCAGTTCCTGGGCACCGACGACGCGCTGCTCTACGCCGCGTGCTTCGACGCCAACGGCGGCGTGTTCGAGCCCCTGCTCGCCGAGCAGGATGCGATCATCTCGGACGCCCTGAACCACGCCTCGATCATCGACGGCGTGCGGCTGTGCAAGGCCCAGCGCTGGCGCTACCAGAACAACGACATGGCGGATCTCGAACGCTGCCTGCGGGAGGCGGAGGAGAAGGGCTGCCGGCACAAGATGATCGCCACCGACGGCGTGTTCAGCATGGACGGCACGGTCGCGAACCTCCGGGCGATCTGCGACCTGGCCGACCGCCATCGCGCGCTGGTGATGGTGGACGACTCCCACGCCACCGGGTTCGTGGGGAAGACCGGCCGCGGCACACCCGAGCACGCCGGGGTGCAGGGCCGGGTGGACGTGCTCACCAGCACGCTCGGCAAGGCTCTGGGCGGGGCGATCGGCGGCTACACCACCGGGCGGCGCGCGATCATCGACATGCTGCGCCAGCGCTCGCGGCCCTACCTGTTCTCGAACACGCTCCCGCCGCCGGTGGTGGGGGCGAGCATCGCGGTGTTCGACCTGCTCTCGCGCACCACGGCGCTGCGCGACAGGCTCGAGGCCAACACCCTGCGCTTCCGCTCGGCGATGGCGGCCGCGGGCTTCGAGATCAAGCCCGGCACCCACCCGATCGTCCCGATCATGCTCTACGAGGAGAAGCTCGCGCACGAGATGGCGCGCCGGCTGCTCGAGACCGGGATCTACGTGATCGGCTTCTCGTTCCCGGTGGTGCCGAAGGGCCAGGCGCGCATCCGCGTGCAGCTCTCCGCCGCCCACGAGCCCGCGCACATCGACCGCGCGGTCGAGGCGTTCACGCGCGTGGGGCAGGAGCTGGGCGTGCTGAGCCGCTCGCGCGCCTGAGGGTGCTGCGCGGCGTTCGGATGGGGCGCGTCTCGGTCGTCGTACCCGCCTTCGATGAGGCCGATCTCCTGCCGTCGTGCCTTCAGGCGCTGCTCGGCCAGGACTATCCCGGCGAGATCGAGATTCTCGTCGTGGACAACGCCAGCACCGACCACACCGCCCGGGTTGCTCGGGAGCACGGCGTCCGCGTGATCCACGAACCGCGGCGCGGCTATTGCAACGCCCTCCGTCGCGGTTTCGGGGCGGCGGCGGGGGAAATCGTCGCGTGCACCGATGCCGATTCGCTGGTTCCCGCGGATTGGATCTCGAGCATCGTCCGAGAGTACGACCGGGACAGCAATCTGGTCGCGCTCGGCGGGGAGATCGACTATTGGGATTCGACCTGGAAGAGCCGGCTCTTCACGCGGGTCATCATCCCCCTCGTCAATCGGATCGACCGGGCCAATCCGAAGGGGCCGCACCTCTGGGGCGCGAACCTGTCGGTACGCCGCTCCGCATTCATCGCAGCCGGGGGCTGGAATCCCAAGTTCAGCCTGCAGGCGGACTCCGAGCTGTCCGAGCGCATGCGGAGGTTCGGCCGCGTCGCCGTTCTCGAGTCGCTGCGCGTCCGCACCTCGGCGCGACGGTGGAACCGGGCGCTTCTCGTGAACGCCTTCATCTTCGCGAGCAACTTCATCTGGTACCACCTCTTCCGGGGGCCGCTCTATCGGGAGTTTCCGGCCGTCCGGGGAGCGCGGGGTCGTCCGCCCCGGGCCCGGCCGCGGGGCCGGAGGCCGCGTCACGTCATCGCCGCGACGGCCGCCTCGGTCGCGGTGCTGGCGGGGATCGTCGGATACGACGCTCTCGCCCCTCGTTCGGATGCCTTCGGCAGGACCTACTGGTGCGGACCGACACGCGGGAAGGTCGTTGCGCTCACGTTCGACGACGGTCCGAACGAACCGTACACGTCCCGGATTCTCGACATCCTCGAGCGCGAGCGTGTCCGGGCCACGTTCTTCATGATCGGGTCCAACGTGCGCCGCTATCCCCGCACGGCCGCCCGCGCCGTCCGCGAGGGCCACGTGATCGGCAATCATTCGGACTCCCACCCGGTCGGCTTCGCGCTCGAGTCGGTCGCCGAGCTGCGCAAGGAGCTGGACGCCGCGGAGGAGTCCATCCACGCGGCGGCGGGTGTCTATCCCCGCTTCTTCAGGCCCCCTCAGGGGCTGCGCTCTCCCTGGCTCATGAGCCTGCTGCGGCGGGATTCACTGGTCGCCGTGACATGGAACGACGCGCCAGGCGACTGGAACCATGTGCCCGCATCGGCGCTGGTGGCACGGACGCTGGCCCAGGTCCATCCAGGATCCATCATCCTCCTGCACGACGGGATGAACCTGACGCACGGCGCGGATCAGACGGCCACGGTGCAGGCGCTGCCGGAAATCATCCGCAGGCTGCGCGCGCTCGGATACCGATTCTGCACGGTCCCGGAATTGCTCCGCGACCGTTCCTTCCTCGTCCGCTGGCCCGCTGCAGCCGTGCCCGGGCCGGCGAAGGGCTCGGCGACCGGGGCGAGCGCCCTGCGCAGGACTCTGTGACCGGCGCGGCCGCGTCGGCGCTCTTCGCTCCCTTGCTGGGCGGGCGGAACGCGGCTCTGCCAGGGAGTCCGAGCTGCCGCGGCTCCCGCCTCGCGCCGCGCGCTGCGGAGGCTTGACCGCCGTTCGCGGCTTCGGATACGGTCGATCCGCTTCGTCCCTCACTGGAGATCCCGTGCAGCCATCCACCACCATCAAACGCACGCCGTTCTACGACTTCCACCGCGCGCTCGGCGCCAAGATGGTCGAGTTCGCGGGTTTCGAGATGCCGGTGCGCTACACCGGCGACGTGCACGAGCACCGCTGCGTGCGCGAGCGCGCCGGGCTGTTCGACATCTCGCACATGGGCGAGTTCCACGTCGAGGGGCCGGGGGCGCTCGAGTTCCTGAACCGGGCGATCACGAACGACCTCGCCGCCGCCGCCGCGGGCCAGGCGGTCTACTCCCCCATGTGCCGACCGGACGGCGGCATCGTGGACGACCTGCTGGTCTACCGCTTCGCGGACCACTTCATGGTGGTGGTGAACGCCAGCAACATCGCCAAGGACTTCGACTGGCTGCGCGGCCAGTGCCCGCAGGGCGTGCGGCTCGAGGACCGCTCCGACCGCACCGCCCTGCTCGCCGTGCAGGGCCCGAAAGCCCCCGACGTGCTGCGCGGCCTCGTGCCCGACGCGGCGCTCGACCTCGGCTACTACCGCTTCATGACGGGCAGGCTCCTGGGCATCGAGTCGGTGATCTCCCGCACCGGCTACACCGGCGAGGACGGTTTCGAGCTCTACTTCGACGCCCGCTCCGCCGCCCCGGTGTGGGAGGGCCTGATGCGCGCGGGCAAGGAGCGGCTCGAGCCCGTGGGCCTGGGGGCGCGCGACACCCTGCGCCTCGAGGTCGGATACATGCTCTACGGGAACGACATCGACGACACCACCAGCCCGCTCGAGGCCGGGCTCGGCTGGACGGTCAAGCTCAAGAAGGGCGAATTCGTGGGGCGCGAGATGCTGGTGGGGCAGAAGGAGCAGGGCCTCGAGCGCAAGCTCGCGGGCTTCGCGCTCGACGGGCGGCGCGTCCCGCGCCACGACATGGCGATCGAGTCGGGCGGACGGGGCGTGGGCCGGGTCACGAGCGGGACCTTCGGCCCCAGCCTCGAGCGCCCGATCGGAATGGGGTACGTCGAGGCGGCGCTCGCCGAAACCGGCACGGCGCTCGAGGTCCGCGTCGGCGAGGCGCTGCTGCCCGCGCGCGTGGTCGCGCGGCCGTTCTACACGCGCGGCTCGCGCCGCGCCTGAGCCCAAGGAGGACGCGTGGGATACCCGGCGGACGTGCGCTACACCCGTGAGCACGAGTGGGCCCGCCTCGGAGGCGGCCAGGTCACGGTCGGCATCACGAGCTACGCCACCGAGCAGCTCGGCGACGTCGTGTTCGTGGAGCTGCCCGCGGTCGGCAAGGAAGTGGAGGCGGGCAAGCCGTTCGGCGTGGTCGAGGCGGTCAAGACCGTGAGCGACCTCTACGCCCCGGTCTCGGGCCGGGTGGTCGAAGTGAACGTCGCGCTCGCGGCCAACCCGGCGCTCGTGAACCAGCAGCCCTTCGGCGACGGCTGGATGATCCGCATCGCGCCGCGCGACGCGGCGCAGATGTCGACGCTGCTCTCGAACGACGAGTACGGGAAGATGGTCGAGGAGCAGCACGCGTGAGCTTCGTCGGGCTTTCGCACGATGAAGAGCGCCGCATGCTGGAGGCCATCGGGGTCGGCTCCTTCGACGAGCTGCTCTCCCGGGTGCCGCGCAAGGTCCGGCTCGAGAAGCCGCTCGCGATCGAGGGCCCGCTCTCGGAGATCGAGCTGCGGCGGCGCTTCGGCGAGCGGGCGAGAGAGAACGCCGCCGATCACGCGGTCTCGTTCCTGGGCGGCGGGGTCTACGACCACTACATCCCCTCGGCTCTGAACGCGCTCGCGATGCGGTCCGAGTTCGCGACCGCCTACACGCCGTACCAGCCCGAGGTGGCGCAGGGCACGCTCACCGCGATCTTCGAGTTCCAGAGCCTGATCGCCGAGCTCACCGGGTGCGAGGTGGCGAACGCCTCGCTCTACGACGGCGCCACCGCCGCAATCGAGGCGGCGCTCATGAGCCGCTCCCAGACCGGACGCAAGCGCGTCGTGACCGCGGGCGCGATCCACCCGCACGTGCTCGAGGTGCTCCACACCTACCTCGACGGGCGCGACCTCACCCTGGTGGCGGAGCGCGGCGGCCAGTGCGCGGCCGAGGACCTGCGGGCCGCGCTCGGCCCCGACGTCGCGTGCGTGCTCTACCAGCACCCCAACTTCTTCGGCCTGCTCGAGAGCCCGCAGACGATCCACAAGCTCGCGCACGAGGCCGGAGCGCTCGCGGTCGCGCTGTGCGATCCGATCGCGCTCGCGCTGCTCGAGCCGCCGGGCGCCACCGGCGCCGACATCGTGGTGGGCGAGGGGCAGAGCCTGGGCAACCCGCCGAGCTTCGGCGGCCCGATGCTCGGCTTCTTCGCCTGCCGCGCGAGCCTGGTGCGACGCATGCCGGGCCGGCTCGCGGCCGAGACCGTGGACCGCCAGGGGCGGCGCGGGTTCGTGCTCACGCTCCAGACCCGCGAGCAGCACATCCGGCGCGAGAAGGCGACCTCGAACATCTGCACCAACCAGGGGCTGCTGGCGCTGCGCGCCACGATCTACATGGGGCTCCTGGGGCGCGAGGGGATGCGCGAGGTCGCCGAGCTGTGCGTCCAGAAGTCGCACCACGCCGCGCGGCTGGCCGCCGCCGTCGCCGGCTACCGCCTGGTGAACGGCGCGGCATTCTTCCGCGAGTTCGCGCTCGAGTGCCCGGGGGAGGCCGCGCAGGTGGTGCGCGCCGGCATGGAGCGCGGCATCCTGCCGGGCGTGGACCTCGGGCGCTTCCGCCCCGAGTGGAAGCGCTGGCTGCTGGTCGCGGTCACCGAGCAGCGCAGCGCCGCCGAGATCGAGGCCTGGGCCGGCGTGCTGCGCTCCGCGGGAGCGAGCCGATGAGCGCGCCGGCGGAGCGCGGACCGGTGAGCCTCGAGCGGCGCCTGCTGATCGAGCAGGGTGGCCAAGGGCACCGCGGCCCGGCGCTGCCGGCCTGCGACGTGCCGGCGCGGCCGCTCGCCGAGCTCCTGCCCGGGGCGCGGCTCCGCGCCGCGCTCGAGTTCCCGCAGGTGAGCGAGCCCGAGGTGGTGCGGCACTTCATCGAGCTCTCGGCCCTCAACCACCACATCGACCGCGGCTTCTACCCGCTCGGCTCGTGCACGATGAAGCACAATCCCAAGATCAACGACGAGCTGGCCGCGCTCCCCGGCATCGCGCTCGCCCACCCGCTCGCCCCCGACGAGGCGATCCAGGGGGCGCTGCGGGTGATCCGCGACCTCCAGGCGGCGCTCGCCGAGATCACCGGCTTCGCCGCGGTCACCACCCAGCCCGCTGCCGGCGCCCAGGGCGAGATGACCGGGCTCCTCATGATCCGCGCCTGGCACCGCTCGCGCGGCGAGGGCGACCGCCGGCGCAAGGTGCTGGTGCCCGATTCTGCGCACGGCACCAACCCCGCGAGCGTCCACCTGGTGGGCTGGGAGACGGTGACGATTCCCTCTGCAGTCGGCGCCACGGTGGACCTCGACGGGCTCAAGCGGGCGCTCGATCCGAGCGTCGCGGCGGTGATGCTCACCGTGCCCAACACGCTCGGGCTGTTCGAGCCCGAGATCCTCGAGGTCACGCGCCTCGCGCACGAGGCGGGCGCCCAGGCCTACCTGGACGGCGCCAACCTGAACGCCCTGGTCGGGCTGCTGCGTCCCGGCGACCTCGGCTTCGACCTCATGCACATCAACCTGCACAAGACGTTCTCGACCCCGCACGGCGGCGGCGGCCCGGGCGCGGGCCCGGTCGCGGTGGCGAAGCACTTGGAGCCGTTCCTCCCGGTGCCGGTCGTGACCGGCGGCGACGGGGCGCTCCGCCTCGAGCACGACCGGCCCCAGTCGGTGGGCCGCGTGCACTCGTTCCACGGCAACTTCGGGATGCTGGTGCGCGCGCTCGCCTACATCCTGATCAACGGCCCCGAGGGGCTGGCGCGCGTGAGCCGCGCCGCGATCCTGAACGCCAACTACCTCATGCGCCGCCTCGCCGCGAGCTACGAGCTGCCGCATCCCGAGCACTGCATGCACGAGTTCGTGCTCTCGGGGCGCGGCCTGCGCAAGTACGGGGTGAAGACGCTCGACGTGGCCAAGCGCCTGCTCGACTTCGGCGTGCATGCGCCGACCGTCTACTTCCCGCTCATCGTCGAGGAGGCGCTCATGATCGAGCCCACCGAGACCGAGACCCTGGACCGCCTCGACCACTTCGCCGCCGCGATGGAGCGCATCGCCCGCGAGGCGCGCGAGAGCCCCGGGACGCTGCACGAGGCGCCGCTCACCACGCCCAACGGCCGGCTCGACGAGGGGCGCGCCGCGCGCGAGCTCAAGCTCACGTGGAGCACGAAGCCCAGGAGCGCCGCGGCGGGCGAGGGCGAGAAGGCCGCGCAACAGCCGGTCGCCCGCTCGTGAGCGCGACCTTCGAGCCCGCCTCCGCAGTGGGCGCAGGGCCGGCGCCCGACGCGAATGCGGCCGGCGCCGCGCTCGAGTGGACCTTCAACCCGTGGCGCCAAAGCCTTCCTCAGGCGGCGTTTGGCGCTCTCGCCGTGGTCGTGGCCATGACCGGAGTCGCGCGCCTCGGGCTGCCTCCGCTGGCGACGGTGGCACTCGCCATCGCCTTCCTCGGCACCGTCCAGCCCGCGCTGCTCCCGGCGCGCTGCCGGGTGGACGAGGAGGGCGTGGCGCGCCGCATCGGCGTGCGCTGGGATCGCCGTCCGTGGAGCACGATCCGGGTCGCGCGCTTCGGGCGCCGGGGGCTCTTCGTCTCGCCGCTCGCCCACTCCACGTTGCTGGCGTCGTTCCGCGGCCTATGGCTCCCGGTTCCGCCGGCGGCCAAGGCCGCGCTCGAAGACGAGCTTCGCCGGCGCCTCGCACAGCATGGCCTCTGATCCCGCCCCGCTTTCGGCCGAGGACGAGGCGCTGCTCGACCGGCTCGCGACCCGCGTGGTCGAGCTGCACATGGAGGTGCCGGCGGTGCTGGCGCTCGAGAGCGGGCGCCCGCTGTCGGTGCTCGCCTCCCAGTCCATGATCTTCTTCGAGCCGGTCGTGCGCGCGCTCTTCCACCTCCCCGACTACCGGCGCTTCGCCGCGCTGATCGAGCGGCGCGAGGTGCTCGAGCGGCTCACGGCCCGGATCGAGGCGCGCGCCGACGAGGCGCACCGCGCGCGCCGGGACGCGGCGCGGGCGCGGCGAGCCGCGCGCTCCCGCCGGGCCTAGCGTGGAGCTCGATCCCGCCCGCATCCGGTCGATCCTCGCCACCGACTGCGGATCGACCACGACCAAGGCGATCCTGATCGAGCGCGGCGCGGACGGCTACCGCCTGGTGGTGCGCGGCGAGGCTCCGACCACGGTCGAGGCGCCGTTCGAGGACGTGACGCGCGGGGTGCTCAACGCGGTGCGCGAGGTCGAGGAGCTGGCGGGCCGCAAGATCCTCGAGGACGACCGCATCATTTCCCCGCAACGCGGCGAGGAGGGCGTCGATCTCTATCTCTCCACCTCGAGCGCCGGGGGCGGGCTCCAGATGATGGTTTCGGGGCTGGTGCTCCAGATGACCGGCGAGAGCGCCCAGCGCGCGGCGCTCGGGGCGGGCGCGATCGTGATGGACGTGATCGCCCTGAACGACGGCCGCCGCCCGCACGAGAAGATCCGCCGCCTGCGCCAGCTCCGCCCCGACATGATCCTGCTCTCGGGCGGCACCGACGGCGGGGACGTGAAGCGCGTGGCGGAGATGGCCGAGCTCCTGCGCGCCGCCGAGCCCCGGGCGCGGCTCGGGGCGGGCTACGAGCTGCCCGTGATCTACGCCGGCAACCGTGACGCCGCCGGCATCGTGCGCGAGTGCCTGGAGAAGCGCGTGGCGCTCAGCGTGGTGCCCAACCTGAGGCCCAGGCTCGAGCAGGAGAACTTGAAGCCGGCGCGCGATGCGATTCACGAGCTGTTCATGGAGCACGTGATGGCGCACGCGCCCGGCTACAAGAAGCTCATGAGCTGGTCGCCGGTGCCCATCATGCCCACGCCCGGGGCGGTCGGGATCATCATCGAGAAGGTGGCGAAGCGCGACGGGGTCGCGGTCGTGGGCGTGGACATCGGCGGCGCCACCACCGACGTGTTCTCGGTGTTCCGCGGCGTCTTCAACCGCACCGTGTCCGCCAACCTCGGCATGAGCTACTCGGTCTCGAACGTGCTGGCCGAGGCCGGGATCGAGAACATCCTGCGCTGGGTGCCGTTCGAGGTGGACGACGTCGACCTCAGGAACCGGATCAAGAACAAGATGATCCGCCCCACCACCATCCCGCAGACGCTCGAGGACCTGGTGATCGAGCAGGCGATCGCGCGCGAGGCCCTGCGACTCGCCTTCGAGCAGCACAAGTCGCTCGCGGTGGGGCTCAAGGGAGTGCAGACCGAGCGCACCATCTCGGACATCATGGAGCAATCCGAGAGCGGCGGCTCGCTGGTCGACCTCGGCGAGCTGGGGCTCTTGGTGGGATCGGGCGGCGTGCTATCGCACGCGCCGCGCCGGGTGCAGGCGGCGCTCATGATGGTGGACGCGTTCCTGCCCGAGGGGCTCACCCAGCTCGCGGTGGACAGCATCTTCATGGCCCCGCAGCTCGGCGTGCTCTCCACCGTGCACGAGGAGGCCGCCACCCAGGTGTTCGAGCGCGACTGCCTGGTCCGGCTCGGGGCGGCGCTCGCCCCGGTGGGCCCGGGCAAGCCCGGGCAGCGGTGCCTGACGGTCACGGTCACGGCCCCGAACGGCGCGCCCGAGAGGCGCGCAGTCCCGTTCGGCGAGCTGGCCCTGCTGCCGCTGCCGCAGAACGGGCTGGCGAAGATCACCGCGGCTCCCGAGCGCGGCTTCGATCTCGGCGCGGGGAAGGGGCGGCCGCTCGAGGCCACCGTGCCGGGCGGAGTGGTGGGGCTGATCGTGGACACGCGCGGGCGGCGCCCGTTCGCGCTCCCCGCGGACCGGGCGGCCCGCATCCAGCGCCTGCGCGCCTGGAACCGCGCGCTCGGCGTCTACCCGCGCGAGGTCTAGCGTGGCCCACGCCTACACCCCGGGACTGCGGGTCACGGAGAACGCCGTGCTGAGGCGCGAGCGGCGCCTGCCGCTCCGCGGCCAGGTGGTGGTGGCGGTGGGGCAGGCGGTCGAGCCCGACACGGTGGTCGCGCGCACCGAGCTTCCGGGCAACGTGCAGATCGTGAACGTCGCGGCGCAGCTCTCGATGGACCCCGCCGTCGTTCCCACGGCGCTCGCGCGCCCGGTGGGGAGCGCGATCCGCAAGGGTGAGAAGATCGCCGAGGGGCGGAGCCTGTTCGGGCTGGTCAAGACCTCGGTCCTGGCTCCGGCCGACGGCACCATCGAGAGCGTCTCGCCGGTGAGCGGGCAGCTCATCCTGCGCGAGCCTCCGATCCCGGTCGAGGTGAACGCCTACGTGCGGGGCACGGTGAGCGAGGTGCTCGCGGGCGAGGGCGTGGTGGTCGAGACCCGCGGCGCGTTCCTGCAGGGCATCTTCGGCGTGGGCGGCGAGACCTTCGGCGAGATCGAGATCGCGGCCTCGGGCCCCGAGGAGGAGCTGACGCCCGCGCTGATCAAATCCGCCCACCGCGGCAAGGTCGTGGTGGGCGGCTCGCGGGTCTCGCACGCCGCGCTGATGCGGGCGCGCGAGGTCGGCGCCGCCGCGGTCGTGGCCGGGGGCTTCGACGACCGCGACCTGCGCGAGCTGCTGGGCAAGGACCTCGGCGTCGCGATCACCGGCTCCGAGGAGCTGGGGTTCACGCTGGTGCTCACCGAGGGCTTCGGCCGCATCCCGATGGCGGCGCGCACCTGGCGGCTGCTCGAGGCCCATCGCGGCCAGCGCGCCTCGGTGAGCGGGGCGACCCAGATCCGCGCCGGCGTGATGCGGCCCGAGATCATCGTCCCGCGCGAGCGGGATGCGGGTGCCCTGCGCGAAGCCGATCCCACCACCGGGCTCGAGATCGGCTCCCTGCTGCGCGTGATCCGCGAGCCCCACTTCGGACGCATCGGGCGCGTGGTGGAGCTGCCGAGCGAGCTGCAGCCGCTCGAGACCGAATCCGGGGCGCGGGTGCTGGTGGTGGAGTTCGCCGACGACTCGGCGCGCGCCGTGGTCCCGCGCGCGAACGTCGAGCTGATCGCGAGCTGAGCGCGGCGGATCCTGCGAGCGGCCGGCGTCGTGAGCACTGCCTCCGTGTCCCGCCCGCGCTCGGCATCCCATCGCGACCTCGGCGCCCCGCCGCGGCGCATTCGGCGCCTCCGCGGCGTCGCCGCGCGGCTCCTCGCCGCAGCGTTCGCGGCCCTTCCGCGCGCCGGCCACGCCCAGGTCGTCGACCCGAGCCTGTGGATCACGAATGGCCCGGTCTACGCCGTCGTCCGCGACGCCGGGACGATCTACATCGGCGGCGCCTTCACCCGGGTCGGACCCGTCACCGGCGGCGGCGTCGCGCTCGACGGCGTGAGCGGCGCGCTCCCGCCGGCATTCCCGCGGGTGAACGGCACGGTGTACGCGGCGGCCGCAGACGGCGCGGGCGGCTGGTTCATCGGGGGGAGCTTCACCCAGGTCGGCGACTCCGCGCGCTCCAACGTCGTCCACCTCGACGCGGACCTCTCGGTGTCGGCCTGGAATCCGGGCGCCGACCAGGAGGTCCTCGCCCTGGCGCGGGGCGGCGTCACCGTCTACGCGGGCGGCGCGTTCACGACGATCGGCGGGCTGGCGCGCTCCAACATCGCGGCCCTCGACCCCGCGACCGGAGCCGCCACCGGCTGGGATCCGGTGGCAGGCGGTCCCGTGCTCGCGCTGGCCGCGGCCGGGTCCACCGTCTACGCCGGGGGCGACTTCGTGTCGATCGGAGGGCAGCTCCGCAACCGGATCGCCGCGCTCGATTCCGTGAGCGGCTTCGCCACGAGCTGGAACCCCGACGCCAACTCCAGCGTGTACGCGCTGGCCGTGAGCGGCTCCACGGTCTACGCGGGAGGCGTCTTCACCAATCTGCAATCGCGCAGGCGCCTGGTTCAGCTCGATGCCGCGAGCGGGATCGTCACCGGCTGGAATCCCGACCCCAACTCCATCGTCCGCGTCCTCGCGCTCCGCGACACGATCGTCTACGTGGGCGGCGATTTCACCAGCATCGCCGGACTGCCGCGCATCCGCATCGCCGCGCTCGGCGCCACGGGCGCCGCGGCCACCGCCTGGAACCCGGGCGCCAACGGCGACGTCTACGCGCTGGCCCTCGACGGCTCGCGCATCTTCGCCGGCGGCGAGTTCACCAGCATCGGAGGGCAGGCGCGCGCGCGGATCGCCGAGCTCGATCCCGTCACCGGGGCGGCCACCGCGTGGGACCCGTACGCCAACGGCGTCGTCCGGGCCCTGCAGGCATCGGCCTCGGCCGTGTTCGCGGGCGGTGGCTTCACCTCCATCGGGGCCCGGCCGCGCGGGTCCATCGCGGCGCTCGATGTCGCGACCGGCGCGGCCACCGCCTGGAACCCGGATGCGAACGGGCAGATCGGCGCGCTGGCGGTGAGCGGCTCCACGGTCTACGCGGGCGGAGGCTTCAGTGCCATCGGCGGGCAGCCGCGCGGCGCGATCGCGGCGCTCGATGCCGCGACCGGGGCCGCCACCGCGTGGGATCCGGGCGCGAACGGCGCGGTCAACGCGCTGGCGGTGCAGGGAACCACGGTGTACGCGGGCGGGGAGTTCACCCAGATCGGCGGTCAGGCTCGCAACCGCATCGCCGCGCTCGACGCCGCGACCGGGGCGGCCACGTCATGGGATCCGAACGCCAGCTTCTACGTGCTCGCGCTGGCCGCGAGCGGCCCCACGGTGTATGCCGGCGGATGGTTCACGAGCATCGGCGGTCAGCCCCGCAATCGCATCGCCGCGCTCGACGCCGCGACCGGGCAGGCCACCGGCTGGAACCCGGACGCCAACGGCCTGGTCCACGCGCTGGCGGTGCAGGGATCCACCGTGTACGCGGGCGGGGACTTCACCGCCGTCGCGGGGAGCCCGCGCAACCGGATCGCCGCCCTGGACGCCAAAGGCGGAACGGCCACGGCGTGGGACCCGGGCGCCAACGGCACGGTCCGCGCCCTGGCGGCGGGCGGCTCCGCGATCTACGCGGGCGGGAGCTTCTCGGCCATCGGCGGGCAGGCGCGCACCGCGCTCGCGGCGCTCGACGCGGCGAGCGGGACCGCGGTCGGAGCGTGGAACCCGAACGCCAACCTGCCGGTTCGCGCCATCGCGCTGAGCGGCGCGACCGCGTACGTGACCGGAGAGTTCACCCTGGTCGGCGGCCTGCCGCGGGTGGGCATCGCCGCGATCGGAGACGTCACGACGCCCGTGCTGCTCTCGCTCGTGAGGGCGCGCGCCCTGCCGGATCGCGTGGAGCTGCTGTGGTACGCCGCCCACGAGGTCGCGAGCGCCACGGTCTACCGGCGCACGGTGCGTGACGACTGGCGCGCCGTGGGTTCGGTTCAGGCCGACGGGACCGGGCGCCTGGCCTTCGTGGACGCCAACGTGACCCCGGGCACGCGCTACGGCTACCGGCTCGGAGTGTGGGACGCCGGTCAGGAAGCGTTTGCCGGCGAGACGTGGGTGGAGGTGCCGGCCACGCCGGGGCTCGCGCTCTCAGGATTCCGCTCCAATCCGGCGCGGGATGCGCTCGTGGTCGCATTCTCGCTTCCCGACGCCGCGCCGGCGCGTCTCGAGCTGTTCGACGTGAGCGGGCGGAGGCTCCTCGTGCGCGAGGTCGGCGCGCTGGGCGCCGGGAGTCACGTCGTGACCCTGGAGGAAGCGCGGTGGCTCGCGCCGGGCGCCTACCTGCTGCGCCTGACACGCGGCCCGCGGTCGATCACGGCGCGGTGCGTCGTGCTGAGGTAGCGCGCGACCGGGTTCGATCCCGATGCTCGGGCGCCCGGCCGCTGTCGTGCGGGACCCGCGCCGGTCGAAAAGCCATTGTGCAATTCGCGCGGCGTTGCTAGCTTCGCGGGCCTGAGCAGGGATCAGCGGCCTGCCACGGATGGCCGCGCACGGTGAACCGCAACCCACGGGGGGCTGGTTGCCGCTACTCGAGGCGTGCCCGGGCGCATCGGCTCGGCGCGCGGGCCGCAACGGACGCTCGCCGGCGCCGGCCACTCTGGCGCCGCGCGCCGCGGTCGCCGCGCTCGCGGCGGCGCTGCTCGCCCTCGCGCCGCCTCCGCGCGCGAGCGCCGCACCCCCCGGCCCGCCCTCGGGCCTGGTCGTGAGCGACGTGCCCAACGACGCCGGCCGTGCGCTCTCGCTCCAATGGAAGCCCTCTCCCCAGGACAGCACGCGCCGCGTCACCAGCTACGTGATCGAGCGCGCCACCGGGCCCGGCGGTCCCTGGACGGTGGTGGACACGGTGGGCGCCGACAAGCTCGAGAAGACCGACGGGAGCGTGCGCCGCAACACCGACTACTTCTACCGCGTGACCGCGTTGGGGCCCGACGGCGTGACCCCGGCGCTGAGCGTCACCGGGCCGGTCGTCGCGCGCTCCGAGTGGATCAACCGCACGCGCTGGAGCGTGCTCGCGACGACGCTGCTCTTCTTCTCCTTCGTGCTCTACTTCATCGCCCGGGCGCAGTCGGGGAAGAAGCCGTTCGTGCGCCGCATCCCCGGGATCGATGCGATCGAGGAGGCGGTGGGCCGCGCCACCGAGATGGGCCGGTCCGTGCTCTTCATCCCCGGCATCCGCGACATCAACGACATCCAGACCGTGGCCGGGCTCGTGATCCTGGAGAGCGTGGCGCGCATGACCGCCAAGTACGAGACCCCGATCACCGTGCCGGTGAGCTACCCCATCCCGTTCGCGATCGCCGAGGAGATGGTGAAGGCCGGGTACCTCCACGCCGGAAGGCCCGACCAGTACGACCCCAACAGCGTCCGCTTCGTCTCGCCCGAGCAGTTCGCCTACGTCGCCGCGGTGACCGGCATCATGCTGCGCGACCGGCCCGCCGCCCACATCTTCATGGGCTCGTTCTACGCCGAGTCGCTGCTGCTGGCCGAGACCGGGTTCGCCACCGGCGCGATCCAGGTGGCGGGCACCGCCAACGTCCACCAGCTCCCGTTCCTGGTGGTGGCGTGCGACTACACGCTGATCGGCGAGGAGCTGTACGCCGCGAGCGCCTACCTGTCGGGCGAGCCGCGCCTGGTGGGGAGCTTGAAGGGCGGCGACTGGCTCAAGGTCGCGATGATCGCCGTGATCGTGATCGGCTGCCTGCTCGAGACCATGAACGTCCACTGGCTCACCGCCGCGATGACGACCCAGTAGGAGGCCGGTTGAAACGCGAGGTCCCGCTCATCCTCACCGCCGCGGTCGGGCTCATCATGATGCTGTCGTTCTTCGTGCCCCACCAGTGGGTGAGCGTCCCCTCCGACTTCCTCCAGCAGTGCGCGCTGATCCTGATCGCGTTCGGCTACGTGCTGGGCGGCGCGAACGCCCTGCGCGTGAACTTCGACGCGATCTACAAGCGCCAGCCGGGCTGGATCTACAAGGTCGTGCTGGTGGTCTCGCTGCTCGCGACCTTCGTGATGGGCGCGGTCGAGGGCGTGGGCTTCCTGAATCCCGGGACCCGCTCCAAGTGGATCTACGACTACGTGTACTCGAACATGTCCGCCACCATGTTCGCGCTGCTCGCGTTCTTCATCGCCTCGGCGGCGTTCCGCGCCTTCCGCATCCGCACCGTCGAGGCCGGGCTGCTCGCGGCCGCGGCCCTGATCGTCATGCTGGGGCGCGTGCCGCTCACCAACGCGATCAGCGGCTGGCTCCCGGAGTGGGCCCGGCTGCAGGCGATGCAGGAGTGGATCATGGAGATCCCGCAGAACGCCGCCAAGCGCGCGATCCTGATGGGCGCGGCGCTGGGCGTGATGGCCACCGGGCTGCGCGTGATCCTCGGCATCGAGCGCTCGTACCTGAGAGGGGAGGAGTGATCGCGTGAGCCCGCTCGCCCTCGAGAAGCTCGACCGCCGCTGGATCTTCCTCGCCGTCGGCCTGCTGGTCCTCTTCCCGCTGCTCTTCCCGCTCGCGCTCCCGCTCTACGTCTCGCCGCCGGTCGCGGCCTTCGTGCGCGCGATGGACGCCATCCCGAACGGCTCCAAGGTGCTGATGTCCTGCGACTACGATCCCAGCGCCACCCCCGAGGTGGTGCCGATGACGCGCACCGCGTTCCGGCACCTGATGGACAAGGATTGCAAGGTGATCATCACCGTGCTGTGGAACGGAGGGCCCGGCCTGGTGGACCGCGTGGTGCGGCAGATCGCCGAGAAGGAGTACCCGAACAAGAAGTACGGGGTGGACTACGTGAACCTGGGCTACAAGGCGGGCGAGGAGGCGGTGATGGTGCTCATGGGCCAGGGGATCCTGAACGCTTTCCCCCAGGACTACCGGGGCAACGACACGCGCTCGCTCCCCATCATGCAGGGCGTTCGCGGCTACTCGAGCTTCCCGATCCTGGTGAGCATCTCATCCGGCTATCCGGGGACCAAGGAGTGGGTGCAGCAGGTCCAGTCGCGCTTCCACATCCCCATGGTGGCGGGCGCCACCGCGGTGAGCGCCCCCGAGTACTACCCCTACCTCCAGTCCCACCAGCTCCTGGGCCTGCTGGGGGGCATGGCAGGTGCCGCGGAGTACGAGAAGGCGCGCCACGAGAAGGGCAGCGCGACCCGCGGGATGGACGCCCAGTCGCTGGCGCACTACTTCGTGGCCCTGTGCATCGTGCTCGGCAACGTCGGGATGTGGAGCAAGAGACGGAGGAGCGGCCCATGACCCCGCACCTCGCACCGCTCACCACCGCCGACGGCCTCGGGGTGTGGATCGGCGCCCTGCTCACGCTCTGCGTCTTCAGCTTCCTCTACAAGGACAACCCGTTCTACAAGGTCGCCGAGCACCTCTTCGTCGGGGTCTCGGCCGGCTACTACATCATCCTCTACTGGTGGACGAGCCTCTATCCCAACCTCTACCAGCCGCTGGTCAAGGCCTTCGCGGGCCACGGCGTCACGGCGCGCACCGGCTTCCTGGCCGCCGAGCAAGGCGACTACCGCGGCTGGCTGATGATCCCGGGGGTGCTGGGGCTGCTCCTCTTCACCCGCTTCTTCGGCCGGATCGGCTGGCTCTCGCGCTGGCCGCTCGCCGTCATCATCGGCGTCTACGTCGGGCTCCAGACCACCGGCTTCGCCCAGAGCGATCTCGTGGCCCAGGCGCAGGCCAGCATGCAGCCGCTGTGGACCGGCAATCTCGCCACCAGCGTGAACGCGATCGTGTTCACCGTCGGGCTCGTGACCTCGCTGCTGTTCTTCTTCTTCAGCCGCGAGCACCGCGGCGGGCTGGGCGTGGTCTCCAAGATCGGGATCTTCTTCCTCATGGTGAGCTTCGGGGCCGGATACGGCTACACCGTGATGTCCCGCGTCTCGCTCCTGATCGGGCGCTTCCAGTTCCTGCTCGAGGACTGGCTCGGGATCGTGCGCTGATCGCTGGGCTCGCGGCGGGCGGGCGCGGGGGCCCGTGGGCCTCGCTCTGGCGGAGCGCGGAGGCAGGAGCCGGAGCGCTCCGCCAGGAGCGAGGCGGAGCCAGGATGGCGGAGCCGAGCGGGCGAGGGCCACGGGCCCCCGCGCCCGCCCGCCGCCCCCGAAAAGGCACTCGATGATCCTCTGGTGTGACGGCGCCCACTCGCCGGGCGAGAACATGCGGCGCGACGAAGCGCTGCTCGCGGCGCTCGAGCGCGCCCATGAGGAGCCGGCCGGCGGGCGCCCGGAGCCAGTGCTGCGCCTGTTCCGCTTCGCGCCCCACGGCATCACGCTCGGCCGCTCGCAGCGGCCGGAGCGCGTCCTCGACCTCGCGCGCTGCGCCGCGGACGGCGTGCCCTGGGCGGTGCGGCCCACCGGGGGCCGGGCGATCTTCCACGCCGAGGAGTGGACCTACTCGCTCGCCGCCTCGATCGGCGACCCCGACTGGGGCGGCGCCCTGAGCGAGGCCTACGGGAAGGCCGTGGGGCTCGTGCTCCGCTCGCTCGTCCGCCTCGGCGTCCCGGCCGCGCTCGCGCCCCGACCGGTGCGCGCCGCGACCGCCCGCGACCTCGCCGGCGCCGCGTGCTTCGCCGCCACCGCGCGCCACGAGATCGTGCTCGGCGGCCGCAAGCTCGCGGGCAGCGCCCAGCGCCGCACCGCCCACGCCCTGCTCCAGCAGGGGAGCGTGCTGCTCGGCCCCGGCCACCTGCGGCTCGCGGACTACCTGGCGCTGCCCGCGGAGGAGCGCGACGCGGCACGCGCGGAGCTTTCCGCCTCCACCGCGCCCGCCGGCCCCTGGCTCGGCCTGGACGCGCCGCTCGAGCGCTGGGCCGACTCGCTCACGGCCGAGCTTTCCGGCGTCCGTCGCCTCGATGGCGCGGCGGGCGGCGTCCTGTTGACCCTCGCGGAAGCCGGTTCCTATACTGCTCCGCGCTGATTCGGTCGTTCACGTTCACTCGGGGGAGCCACATGCGGACCAGCGGTTGCGTCGGGGCGATCGGGGCGGGCCTCCTGTGCCTCGCCTCCGCGGGGTGCAGCGGGCGGAGCGGCGCGGTCCCCGCTCGCGTGGACGCACATCCACTCCCCGCGGACACCATGACCCTGGCGCTGCCCGAGCTCGGCGAGTACGGCGGCCGGTTCGTGATCGGGCAGACCAGCTCCCCCAAGACCTTCAACCCGATCATGTCGAACGAGAGCTCCTCGAACGACGTGAACAACCGCCTGTACGCCGCGCTCATGGACTACGACAACGGGGCGATGCGCGACACCTTCGGGCTCGCCCGCGCGTACGAGATGAGCGCCGACGGCCTGACCTATACCTGGCACCTGCGCCGGGGCCTCTGCTTCTCGGACGGACACCCGCTCACCGCCGAGGACGTGCTGTTCACGTTCGAGGTGGCCTACGACGCGACGCTCCATCCCGCGGTCCAGGACCTGCTCTCGATCGGCGGCAAGCACTTCGAGGTCTCGGCGCCCGACTCGTACACGGTGGTGACGAGGATCGCGAAGCCCTACGCCAACATGCTCGGCACCATGGCGTCGCTCTACATCGTGCCCAAGCACGTGCTCGAGGCGTCGTTCCGGCGCGGGGAGTTTGCGTCGGCCTACCGGGTGAGCACGCCGCCCGAGAGCATCGTGACGAGCGGGCCGTGGCGCGTGAAGCAGTTCGTGCAGAACGAGAAGACCGTGATCGCGCCCAACCCGTACTGGTACCGCACGGACGCCCGCGGGCGGCGCCTGCCGTACCTGGACGAGGTGGTGTTCCTGATCGTGCCCGACCAGAACACCGCGGCGCTCAAGTTCGCGGCCGGCGACCTCGACGCGATCGACCAGGTGAAGCCCGAGGACTACAAGACCTACGCCGACGGCGCCAAGGCCGGGGACTACACGCTCCACGACCTGGGGCCGGGCATGACCACGAACTTCTTCTGGTTCAACCTCAACCGCGTCCGCGAGGCCGCGCCCGGCAAGAAGCTGGGGGCGACGCAGGTCGACCGGCTCAAGTACGCGTGGTTCAGCAATCCGGTGTTCCGGCGCGCGGTCTCGATGGCGATCGACCGCGAAGCGATCATCCGCGGGCCCTTCTTCGGCGACGCGGTCAAGAACTGGTCCACCGCCACCGCCGGGAACAAGACCTGGTACACGCCCGAGGTCGGAGGCTCGGACTACAACCCCGAGGAGTCGAAGAAGCTGCTCGCGAGTCTGGGCTTCAAGGACGCGAACGCCGACGGAATCCTCGAGGACGCCCAGGGCCATGCCCTGCGCTTCACGCTCAAGACCAACAGCGACAACAACGTCCGCAAGGCGATGGCGAACCTGATCAAGGACGACCTGGCGCGGGTCGGGATCGACTGCCTGCCGGCGCCGGTCGAGTTCAACACCCTGATCACGAACCTGAGGCAGGACTTCCAGTACGACGCCATCCTGCTCGGGCTCCAGAGCGGCGTGCCGCCCGACCCGGTGGGGCAGGGTCAGAACACGCTGCGCTCGACCGGGCTCACGCACTTCTGGAACATCAAGCAGCCCAAGCCCGAGACCGAAGCCGAGGCGCGTATCGACCAGCTCGTCGAGGACAACCTCACCACCACCGACTTCGCGAAGCGGCGGAGCGACTGGGTGGAGATCCAGAAACTCCTGAACGACGAGTGCTTCGTGGTCTGGCTGCCCACGCAGATCATCAAGGTCCCGGTGCGGAACCGCTTCGGGAACGTGCAGCCGACCGTGATCCCCCACCGCCTGCTCTGGAACATCGAGCGCGTGTTCATGAAGGCCCGCCCCGGGCGGGCCTGAAACCCGGGCCCGGCATGAACCGCCCGCCGAACCCGGCCTGAGCCCCGGGGGGTCATGCGCACTTACATCCTCCGGCGCCTGCTCCAGATCGTCCCGTTGATGCTCGGGATCGCTGCGCTCACCTTCCTGCTCCTCTACCTGGCGCCCGGCGACTTCCTCAACACCATGGCGGAGAACCCCCAGATCTCGCCGGAGACCCTGGAGGCGATGCGCCGGAACTTCGGCCTCGATCGCCCCGCCTACGTCCAGTTCCTGCTCTACATCGGGAACCTCCTGCGCGGCGACTTCGGCGAATCGTTCTCGCGCCATCAGCCGGTGTTCGCCGTGCTGCGCGAGGGCGTGGCGAACACGCTGGTGCTGGCCGTGGCCGCGGCGCTCGTGACCTGGGGGCTCGCGATCCCGCTCGGGGTGTGGGCGGCGGTGCGCCAGGACACCTGGGTGGACCGCGTGCTGTCCTTCGGCGCGTTCGCATGGCTCTCGGTGCCCGAGGTGCTGTCCGGGCTGCTGCTGCTGCTCTTCGCCGCCCGCACCGGCTGGTTCCCGGTGGGCGGGATGCACTCGCTCGACTGGGACGGGATGGACGCGTTCGGCAAAGCGTTCGACCTGGCGCGCCACCTCGTGCTCCCGGCGATCGTGGTGGGCCTGATCCCGCTCGCGGCGCGCATGCGGCAGATGCGCGCCAACCTGCTCGACGTGCTGCGCCTCGACTACGTGACCACCGCCCGCGCCAAGGGGCTCGCGGAGCGCGACGTGATCTTCAAGCACGCCCTCCGGAACGCGATCAACCCCCTGATCACGCTGTTCGGCTACACCCTCGGAGCCCTGGTGTCGGGCTCGTTCGTGGCCGAGGTCATCTTCGGCTGGCCCGGCCTCGGGCGCATCACCCTGGAGGCGATCCTCTCCCAGGACCAGTACCTGGTGATGGGCGCCGTGCTCATGGCCTCGGCCATGCTCGTGCTCGGGAACCTGGTCGCGGACCTGATGCTCGCCGCCGCCGACCCGCGGATCGCGTATGAGTGAGCCGCCGGTGAGCGCCCGCGAGCGCGGCGTCGCGGCGGTCGTAGCGCCGGCGAGCGCGGCGCGGCGCGGCGAGCCGCCCCCGCTCTCGCCCGGGCGCATGTTCTGGCGCCAGTTCAAGAAGAGCCCGCTCGGGGTCGCGGGCGGCGCGCTGCTCGTGCTCTTCTATGCGATCGCGCTGTTCGCGCCGTTCCTCGCCCCCTACTCACAGGAGAGCATGGACCGCGAGCGCTTCTACCATCCGCCCCAGCCGCTCCACGTGCGCGACGCGGCCGGCGCCTTCCACCGGCCCTTCGTCCACCCCACCGTGCTCGAGGACGCGCGCGACTTCCGCTTCCGCCCCGACCGCGCGCGCCGCCAGACCCTGCGCTTCCTCGTGCGCGGCGAGCGCTACCGCCTGCTCGGGTTCATCCCCGCCGACCGTCATCTCTACGGCGTCGATCCGCCCGGGCGCGTGTTCCTGCTCGGGGGCGATCCGTTCGGGCGCGACGTGCTCTCGCGCCTGCTCTACGGCGCCCAGATCTCGCTCACCGTGGGTCTGGTGGGGATCGCGATCTCCTTCACCCTCGGGCTCCTGCTCGGCGGCATCTCGGGCTACTTCGGGGGCTGGGTCGACAACCTCCTGATGCGCGGCACCGAGCTGCTGCTCAGCATCCCCGGCCTCTACCTCATCATCGCGCTGCGCGCCGTGTTCCCGGTCGAGCTGCCGAGCCAGCAGGTCTACCTCGCGATCGTCGCGATCCTCGCCTTCATCGGCTGGGCCGGCCTCGCGCGCGTGATCCGCGGCATGGTGCTCTCGATCCGGCGCCAGGAGTTCGTGGCGGCCGCCGAGGCGCTGGGCGTGTCGCGGCTCCGCATCATCGCGCGCCACATCCTGCCCAACACCATGTCGTTCGTGATCGTGGCCGCCACGGTCGCGATCCCGGGCTACATCCTGGGCGAGGTGTTCCTGTCGTTCCTGGGCGTGGGCGTGCAGGAGCCGAGCGCCTCGTGGGGCAACATGCTGAATCAGGCGCGCAGCCTGCACGTCCTGACCTCGTTCCCCTGGCTCCTGTGGGCGCCGGGCGTCGCGATCTTCCTCACCGTGATGGCGTTCAACTTCTTCGGCGACGGCCTGCGCGACGCGCTCGACCCGCGGCGCGTGACGGGAGGGAAGCCGGCGTGAGCGTGTCCCCGCCCCGCGCCGCGCGCGCGGGCGAACCCCTGCTGCGCATCGAGGACCTGCGCACCCACTTCTTCACCGACGACGGCGTGGTGCGCGCCGTGGACGGCGTCTCGTTCGAGGTGCGGGCGGGCGAGACCCTGGCGGTGGTGGGGGAGTCGGGGAGCGGGAAGAGCGTGACCTCGCTCTCGATCCTGCGGCTCGTGGCCGAGCCGCCGGGCCGCATCGTGGGCGGGCGGATCCTGTTCCGCGGCCGGAACCTGCTCGACCTGTCGCCGGCCGAGATGCGCGCGATCCGCGGCAAGGAGATCTCGATGATCTTCCAGGAGCCCATGACCTCGCTCAACCCGGTCTACACCTGCGGCGAGCAGATCCTCGAGACCCTGGTGCTCCACGAGAAGCTCGACCGCCGCGCGGCGCGCGCACGCGCCATCGAGATGCTGAAGCGGGTCGGCATCCCCTCGCCCGAGCAGCGCGTGGACGAGTACCCGCACCAGATGTCGGGCGGCATGCGCCAGCGCGTGATGATCGCCATGGCGCTCGCCTGCCAGCCGAGCATGCTGATCGCCGACGAGCCCACCACCGCGCTCGACGTCACCATCCAGGCCCAGATCCTGGAGCTGCTCCGCCACCTGCAGGCCGAGATGGGGATGGCGGTGCTGCTCATCACCCACGACCTCGGCGTGGTGGCCGAGACCGCCGACCGCGTGGCGGTGATGTACGCCGGGCAGGTGGTCGAGTCCTGCGACGTGAACGCCGCTTTCAAGCGCACGCTGCACCCCTACACCGCCGGCCTGCTGCACGCGCTCCCGCGGCTCGGCGAGAAGCGCGAATCGCTGCGCGTGATCCCCGGGAACGTGCCCGACCCCGCGCGCTTCCCCTCCGGCTGCCGCTTCCACCCGCGCTGCCCGGTGGCCGAGGCGCGCTGCCGCGAGATGGAGCCGCCGGTGCTCACCTTCGACGGCGACCACCAGGTGCGCTGCTGGCGCGCCGACGAGATCGCGGCCGGGACGCTCGACCCCGCCGGCGAGAAGGCCGCACGTGGCTGAGGCGCTGCTCGAGGTCCAGGGACTCACCAAGCACTTCCCGATCAAGAAGGGCCTGATCTCGCGAGTCGTGGGCCAGGTCAAGGCCGTGGACGGCGTATCGTTCTCGATCGCGGCCGGAGAGGTGCTGGGGCTGGTGGGGGAGAGCGGTTGCGGCAAGACCACAACCGGGCGCTGCATCCTGCGGCTGATCGAGCCCACTCAAGGGAGCGTGAAGTTCGAGGGGCGCGAGCTCACCACCCTCGACCGGCGCGGGATGCGGGCGATGCGGCGCCACATGCAGATCGTCTTCCAGGACCCGTACTCGAGCCTGAACCCGCGCCTCACCGTGGGGAGCATGCTGGGCGAGGCGCTCGCGATCCACGGCATCGCGCGCGGCGCCGCCGCCCGCGAGCGCGTGGCGCAGCTCCTGGTCCAGGTCGGGCTCTCGCCCGACCACGCGCGCCGCTACCCGCACGAGTTCTCGGGCGGCCAGCGCCAGCGGATCGGCGTGGCGCGCGCGCTCTCGGTCGGCCCCAAGCTGATCGTGGCCGACGAGCCGGTCTCGGCGCTCGACGTCTCGATCCAGGCCCAGATCATCAACCTGCTCCGCGACCTCCAGAAGCAGATGCGCCTCACCTATCTGTTCGTGGCCCACGACCTCTCGGTGGTCGAGCACATCAGCGACCGCGTGGCCGTGATGTACCTCGGCCGGATCGTGGAGCTGGCGGCGAGCGAGGCGCTCTACCGCGAGCCGCGGCACCCCTACACCGTGTCGCTGCTGTCGGCGATCCCGGTGCCCGACCCCGGTCGCCGGCGGCGGCGCATCGTCCTTTCGGGCGACGTCCCGAGCCCGGCCAGGCCGCCGAGCGGCTGCCGGTTCCATCCGCGCTGCTTCATGGCGCGCGAGGTGTGCGCGCGCGAGGACCCGCCGCTGCGCGAGGTCGCCCCCGGGCACTGGGCTGCATGCCACTTCGCGGAGCAGGTGACGGCGGAAGCTGGCGCCGCGGAGCGCGTCGAGGCCGGCACCGGGCCGCGCACCGGCGCGGCGCCGGGCGGCGCGACCTAGAGCCCACCTTCGCGGCACGACTCCGCGCGCCCGCGCGGAGTTTTTCCCCCCCGGACGGGGGAGAACCCCCAGAGCCCCGCGATCCGAGCGTTTGCCGTCAGCTCGGGCTCGCTCGAGCCTGCCCCGCTAACCGATGCGGCTACAGGCGGTTCCGCGCGCCTCGCGAGAAGGCGCTGGAGCGCGCCGCGACGGGCACCGCGCTTGCGATGGGTCCCCGGCGTAGCACGCGGGCCGAAGCGAACTCGACTAGCCGTAGCGAGGACCGGACGCCTCGTAAGTAAAAACCGAATAGAGCAATCAGATGTTCCCTGCTCGACAGGTGATTGGCCGGCTGTGGACTGATCCCCTTATCGCGAGCGAAGGAGTCTTGCGGACCGGCACACGGTCATAGCGGGGAACTTTATGTGGGGCCCCGAGACCGCGGTGCACAACGCACCCCCCGCACTACAATTAGCGCCGCGGCCGGGGCCCATGATTTTTCGCCGGTGAAAGCGACTGCGCGGCCGCGGCATCCAGAGCCGCGGCCGCGCAGGAGTCCCGCTCGCTACCCGACGACCTTGATCTCGCCCATCTGGACCAGCCGGTCGAGATCGGAGAGCACGAACCGGCTCTCGGCCTTCTCGAAGTCGGAGATGTAGAAGCCCAGGCCGCGCATCCCCTCGCGCAGGCGCTCGCGGTCCTTCGGTTCCGCGCGTCGCAGATGATCGACCAGGACGCGCAACGCCGACCATTCGTCCTTCGTGAACGTTGCCCGATGCTGCGGCATTGCTGTACCTCCCTGTGCTTCGCCTCGTTGGCCCCGGCCCCGGGCCGGCGTCCGGACGGCGCCAATCACCCACTGGAGGGCCTTGGCGCCACCCCATTCCTATCGGCAGGGCCCCGAACCAGGCTCAGTGGAAGGTTTCGCCCGGCCGCCGAAGCCCTCCGCGCACGCGGCCAGGAGCGCTCCGAACGCGCATCCGCGCGTTGACCCTCCACCCCATCCCTGCTAGCGTGCCGCGCCTACGGTGAGCGCCGTGGCCGCGGATTCCGCGGAGTTCCAACACGTCGGAGATCGGGCGCCCAGATTGCCTAGACAGGCCCTCGGGCTGGTGGAGACGCGCGGACTGGTCGGGGCGATCGAGGCCGCCGACGCGATGTGCAAGACCGCGCAAGTGCGGCTTACGCGCTACGAGGTGACCACCGAGGCGCTGGTCACGGTCGCGGTGCGCGGCGACGTGGCCTCGGTGGAGGCCGCGGTCGAGCAGGGCCGGCGCGCCGCGGCGCGCGTGGGCGAGGTGCTCGCGCACCACGTGATCCCCGCGCCGGACGATCAACTGGAAGGTTCTCTCGCGGGGCCCGGCGCGGTCTACGCCCCCCGCATGGACTGATCCCCGAAGGAGCCACGCATGAACGAAGAAGCCCTGGGACTCATCGAGACGCGCGGGTGGGTGGCGATGGTCGAGGCCTCGGACGCGATGGTCAAGGCCGCGCGCGTGAACCTGGTGCACTACGAGAAGATCGGCGGCGGCTACGTCACCACCGTGGTGCGGGGCGACGTGGCCGCGGTGCGCGCGGCGACCGAGGCCGGTGCGGCTGCGGCCGCCAAGGTGGGCGAGGTGGTCTCGGTCCACGTGATTCCGCGTCCGCACCCGATGCTCGAGGACGTGCTCCCGATCCGCGGCGCCGCCGCCACGCCCGCGAAGCAGCGCTAGGGGCGTCCGTGATCCTGGCCGAGGTGCTGGGCACGGTGGTCTCGACCCGCAAGGATTCGGGGCTGTTGTCGCTCAAGTTGCTCCTGGTGCGCGAGGTGGACGGCCAGTTCAAGCCCACCGGGAACCACGTCGTGGCGGCCGACGCGGTCGGGGCCGGCACCGGCGAGCTGGTGCTGGTGGCGCAGGGCTCCTCGGCGCGCATGACGGAGGTGTCGCGCGAGAAGCCGGTGGACGCGGTGATCTGCGGGATCGTGGACTCGGTCGAGCTGGGCGGCCGCGACGTCTACGTGAAGCGCGTCGGCGCGGTGAGCACCGAGCGCTGAGCGGGTAGCCCCCGTCATGGCGATCGACGAGCGGCGTATCGAGTCCATCGTGGCCGAGGTGCTGGAGCGCCTCGAGCGCGGCCGCCCGGCGCCGCGACCCGGGGCCGAGACCGCGCTCGGGGTGCATCCCGACCTCGACTCCGCGGTGGCGGCGGCGCACGCCGCCTTCGAGGCCTACGACCAGGTCCCGCTCGAGACCCGCAAGCGCATCATCGCCGCGGCCCGCGAGACCCTGGCCGCGAACTACAAGGTCCTCGCCGAGCTGGCGGTGTCGGAGACCGGGCTCGGGCGGGTCGAGGACAAGATCCTCAAGAACAAGATCGTCACCGAGCTCACGCCCGGCACCGAGGATCTCGCGCCGGTCACGTGGACCGGCGACCACGGCATGACGCTGATGGAGCGCGCGCCCTACGGCGTGATCGCGGTGATCACCCCGGTCACGAATCCCAGCGAGACCGTGATCAACAACGGGCTCTCGATGATCGCGGGCGGCAACACCTGCGTGTTCTGCCCCCATCCCAACGCGCGCAAGGTCTCGAACCTCACGATCGATCTCGTCAACCGCGCGGCCAAACGCGCCGGTTCGCCCCACCCGCTGCTCCACTCGGTGGAGACCCCGACGCTCGAGATCGCCCAGGCGCTGCTCAAGTACAAGGGCATCCGGCTCAACGTGGTGACCGGCGGGCCGGCGGTGGTGCGCGAGGCCCTGAACGCCGGCAAGAAGGCGATCACCGCGGGGCCCGGCAACCCGCCCTCGGTGGTGGACGAGACCGCCGATCTCGAGAAGGCGGCGCGCGACCTGATCGCCGGGACCTCGCTCGACAACAACATCATCTGCACCGACGAGAAGGAAGCGGTGGTGGTCGGCATGGTCGCGGACCGCCTGAAGGAGGCGTTCGCACGCGCCGGCGCGGTCATGCTCCAGCCGCACCAGACCGAGAAGCTGCGCGGGATGCTGCTGGAGAAGGAGTCGGGGCCGCGCAAGCACGCGGTGATCAACCGCAAGTACGTGGGCAAGAACGTGGACGTGATCCTGAAGGACGCCGGCATCCCGTGCGATCCGGCGCGGCGCCTCGCGGTGTGCGAGGTGGACAACGACCATCCGTTCCTGTGGACCGAGATGATGATGCCGGTGCTGGCGATGACCCGGGTGCGCACCGCCGACGAGGCGATCGACTTCGCGATCGAGGTCGAGCACGGCTACCGCCACACCGCCTCGATGCACTCGCGCAACATCGAAAAGCTCTCGAAGATGGCGCGGGCCTGCAACTGCTCGATCTTCGTGAAGAACGGGCCCAACTTCGCGGGCCTCGGCTACGGCGGCGAGGGCCCGACCAGCTTCACGATCGCGAGCCCCACCGGGGAGGGCATGACCACGGCGCGGAGCTTCACGCGGATCCGGCGCTGCACCCTCGTCGACCACTTCCGGATCGTGTGATGCCGGTCGCGATCGCCGCGGTCGAGACCAGCAGCATCGCCCAGGGCGCAGTGGTGGGCGACGCCATGGTGAAGACCGCCGAGGTCGAGCTGCTCGAGGCCCGGCCGCTCTCGCCCGGCAAGTACTGGGTGCTGATCGGCGGCGAGGTGGGCCCGGTGCGGGCCGCGTTCCGGCGCGGGGTGGAGGTGGCG
>DASXQT010000052.1:0-42925 GCA_036507005.1 Candidatus Eiseniibacteriota bacterium | reverse complement strand
TCGATCCCCATGTACTTCTTGCCGTAGAGGTTCTTCAGCTTGTAGACGCCGAACAGCTTGGAGACGGCCGCGTCCTCGTCGGAAAGCAACGGGAACGGCAGCCGCTGCTTGTCGCGGAAGTGCTGGTGCGATTCGAGGTTGTCGGTGGACACGCCGAGAATCGCCACATTGTTCTTCTCGAACTCCTCCGCATAGTCACGGAAGTCGCAGGCCTCACGCGTGCAGCCGGGGGTTTCGTCCTTGGGGTAGAAGTAGAGGACCACGGTCTTCTTACCCTTGAACTGCTTGAGCGAGACATTCTCGCCCGTCGTCGAAGGCAGACTGAAGTCAGGCGCGGGCTTGCCGATGACGGGCAACAGACTGGTGGCCATGCATCCTCCCGAAGCGATGCCGGGCTCCTCTGGGAGCCCGGCGTCGAGGGACGGTCGAGCCGTCCCGATGCGAACGCGACTACTTTTGGACCGTCTGCATGGCGAGCGCCCTTTCGAGGTTTTGCGCCACCACGTTCCAGTCGAGATTGTTGAAGAACGCGTCGATGTACTTGGCCCTCGCCCGCCCGTAGTCGATCCAGTAAGCGTGCTCGTAGACGTCGAGCGCCAGGATCGGCGTCGCGTTCCACAGCGGGAACGTGTTCTGTGTGTCCCCTGCCGCGGTCGTGAGACAGCTCCAGTCGTGGTCGTAGGCCAGCCACACCCAGCCGCGCGCCGCGAGGCCGGAGGCCTTGAAGTCCTCGAGCCACTTGTCGTACGAAGGGAAGTCGCGCTTGATCATCTCCGCGGTCTTGCCCTTCGGAAGGCCGCCCTTGCCGCCCAGGTGCCCGAAGTAGATCTCGTGGTTCTTGACGCCGCCGATCGCGAACGAGAGGTCCACGCGCAGCGCGCGCAGGTCGCTGTAGATCTGGTTCGCCGAGGCGCGGTCCACGCCGTCGAGCTTGGTCTGGATCTCGTTCACCTTGTTCACGTAGCCCTTGTAGAGCTCGTAGTGCTCTTCCATGGTCCGCGCCGAGATGCCGTTCAGCTCACGGATGGTGGCGAAGGTCTTGGCTTGGAGCTTCGGGAAAGGCATGGGGTTCCTCCGTTTCAGGCGTGGTCGCTCGACGCCTCGATGGGTCGCGGTGGGAGAACGCATGCGAAGGTAGCCCCGCCCGCGTGAGGCTGTCAACGGCCGACGCGATCAGCCGGGCCTTCGCCGGATACCCGCGCCAACCCGGGTGATGCGTCCCGCCTGCACCGAGTCGAACAGCGTCCGAACGCGCGGCGCGCTCACCTCGCACGTCGAGTCGTAGGCGCGGCAGGCGGCGAGCGTGTATCCGCAGCCGCAGGTGCAGCGCTCGGCGTTGGCGAAGCGGACGAAGATCTCGCGCCGCGCGGAGTCGAGCCCCGCGAGATCGAATCCCGGGACCTCCTCCACCCACCGCTGCTTGATCGCGGTCGAGTCCTCGCCCAGCGCCTGATGGATCATGCCGGCGGCGGGATCGAGGTTGACCTCGGGCGCCGGCGCGGGCCGCGGGTGCGGCCGCCATTGCCACCAGGCGGCCGCGAGCCCCGCGATCAGGGCCGCGATCGCCACGAGCGCGATCCAGGGGGCGCGGCCGCGGGACTCGTCCGGGGGCGTCATGGGCGCCCGAAGTATGCGGCCTCGGCGCGGGCGATGCCACAGGGCGCGGGCGGGCGCTGCTTCGCCGCCCGCGTCTCCCTCCGCGCGCGGCGCGCCTCGTCGAGCTTGCGGCTCATGAACTCCGCCCCGAACGCGCGCTCCGCGGCGTACCGGTCATGGGCAGAGCACACGAGGCGCAGGTTCTCCACCCCGGGCGAGAGCGGCGTCAGCCTCGAGAGGAACCCGGACGCATCCACTCGCTCTGGAGCGAGTGGGCGCGTGGCGAACGATGAAGGCGCTCCGCCATGCCCGCATTCGTCAGGCATGGTTGCTTCCACTCGCTCCGGAGCGAGTGAGCACGCCGGAGCGAGCTCGGCGGGCATCACGGTCGCGGCCGGCGACGAGACGATGGGCGAAGGTATTCGCCATCCATCACCCGATCCTGAATGCTTCCACCCGGCCCCGGCGCTTGACGCGCGCCGCCCGGGTGGCGAGGATCGCCGGGCCTTGCGTCCACGCAGCGCTGCGTCCCGCACGGGGAGGCAATGCCGATGGCCTACGTCGTGGATCTCGAACGCAGAGAGGTGAAGGCGCTGCGGCGCGTCGCTCCCTGGCGGGGGAAGCGCGTGATCGAGATCGGCTGCGGCGACGGCCGGCTCACCCTGCGCATCGCACGGCTCGGCGCGCGGGTGCTGGCGATCGATCCCGACGCGGCGAGCATCCGGACCGCGCGCCGGAGCCTCCCCGAGCGCCTCGCCGGGCGCGTGCGCTACCGCGTGATGAAGGCGCAGCGCATCGCGATCGCGCGCGAGTCCTTCGATCTCGCCCTGTTCTCGTGGTCGCTCTGATGAGTGCCTCCCCCGGGCATGGTCCATGCCCTTCGCGAGGCGCACCGGGTGCTCGCGCCCGGCGGGATTTTGCTCGACCTGCGTCCGGCCTCCGTCCACCGGCGGATCGGGATCGCGCGCAGCGCGCGGACCAGGCCGGTCGGGGTGATGCGTGAGCGCTTCGAGGACGAGCGCTCCGCCGACCGCGCGGTCGCGCGCGTGGTGCGCGAGGGCTGGCTAGAGGTCGAGCGGCGGCTGCGCTTCCCCTGCCGGCGCCTCGTCGACAGCGTGGACGAGTTCCGCACCTTCCTCGACGACTTCACCGGGCGCCACGGCGAGCCCTTGCACGACTGGCTGGTGCGGCGGCTCGAACGCGCGCTCGAAGCGCGGCGCGCGGGGCGGGTCCGCACCCGGATCGCGATCGACGGGCCGCTCGACCTCGCGGTGCTGCGGAAGCTCGATGCGCGAGCGCCTCGCGCCCGCGTCAGCCGATCTTCTCGGCGACGACCTCGAGCACCAGCGGCGTGATCATCAGGCTCGCGGGGTCGGCCTCGGCGGCGCGCAGCTCCCGCAGCACCGAGTCCGCCCACGCCCGCTCCACCCGGCCCTGCTCGAGCTGGCGGCGCAGGTGGATCTCGATGAAGCCGGCCGGCCAGCGCCACATGTAGTCGTCCGGCCGCAGCGCGAAGATCAGCGGCGAAGCGCTGCGCAGGCGGAAGCCGGCGCCGTCGAGCAGGCCGGGAAGCTCGAGCCCGACGTCGGGCTCGCCGCCCGTCTCGCGCCAGCTCTTCACCACCATGCTCACGAACGAATCGTGGGCCGGCCCGCGCGGGGCGAGGCGCCAAGTCTCGTAGGCGCCATACTCGTGGAACATCGCCACGCCCCCGGGCCGCAGCGCCCGGGCGATCTCCGCCACGAGCCGGGCCGGGGACGACACGAACGCCGCCACCCAGCGGCACCACGAGGCGTCGAGGCCGCTCGCGCCGAGGGGCTCGGTCATGAGGTCCATCTCGCGGAAGTCGACGTTCGCGAGCCCGCGCCGCGCGCACGCCTCGCGCGCCACCGCGAGGAAGCGCGCCGAGCGCTCGATCGCCAGCACCCGCCCCGCAGGGCCCACGATCTCGGCCAGGTCGACGGTCGCGTAGCCCGGTCCCGCGCCGACGTCGAGCACGCGCGAGCCCGCGGTGATGCCGGCGCGGCGCCAGCAGGCCAGCACCTGCGGACGCCACGCGCGGTGCTGGACCCCCAGGCGCTCGATCTCCTCGTCGTGCGTGCCGAGGAGGTATTCCTGCTTCACCTCGTCGGACATCGTCGCTCCCCTCCCGCCGGGCCCTCCGGGCGCGCCAGTATGCCCGAAGCGCGGCGGGCGCGTTGATTCTCGAAGGCCGCGCACCTAGCATCGCCCCGATGCAGACCGAGAAGCGGCCCTGGACCCGGCCCGTCGCGCCCGCGGAGGCGCGCGGCGATCTGGCGGCGATCTACGATCGCATCCGGGCCGCCTCCTCGCGCGGCGCGGTCGCGGAGCTGTGGCAGTGCTGCGGGCACGACCCGGGCGGGCTCGACGCGCTGCACGCCCTCTACCGCACGCTCATGGGCGACCCCGCGCCGCTCACGCGCGCGCAGGCCGAGCTGATCGCGGTCGTGGTCTCGGCCACCAACGGCTGCGGCTACTGCGTCGCCCACCACGGCGTGAAGCTCGCCGCAGCGCTCGGCAGCGAGCCGCTGGCGCGCGCCGTGGCGCGCGACTACCGCGAGGCCAACCTCGCCGCGCGCGACCGCGTGCTGCTCGACTGCGCGGTGGCGCTCACCTGCGAGCCCTCGGAGCGCAAGCTCGAGGACGTCGAGCGCCTGCGCGAGTACGGCTTCGACGACGCCGCGATCGTGAAGGCCACCGAGATCGCGGCCTACTACAACCTCACGAACCGCATCGCGTGCGCGCTCGGGGTGACGCTCGAGCCCGGCGTCGAGCCCTGGGAGTTCGGCAGCCAGCGCTGAGCGGGGGCGGGCGGGGCCGTCCGCCGGGGCGCCGCGCTCGAAAAGCGATCGCGTCAGGCGCTCGCCGCTTCGCCGTAGATGGCGAGCAGACCCTGGAGGTGGCGGCGCGGGTCGGCGACCTCGGCGATGCGCCGGCGCGCGTTCTCGCCCCACTCGGCCGCGCGCGGCTCGTAGAGCGCACGCAGGGTGAGCGCGGCCAGCTCGTCGGCGTCGCCGGGGCGCGCGAGCAGGCCGGTGACCTCGTGCTCGACCAGCTCGGGGAGCGCGCCGATCCGCGCCGCCACCACCGGGCGCGCCTCGGCCATCGGCTCCGCGACCGCGTAGCCGAACGTCTCGTAGAACAGGCTCGGCACGATCACCGCGGTCGCCCGGCTCATCACGGCGGCCAGCGCTTCGCACGGCAGATGCCCGAGCTGGCGCACCCCCGTACCGCCTTCGCGCGCGAGCCACGAGGCGAGCGGCCCGTCCCCCGCGACCACGACCGGCGCGGGCGCGATGGTGGCGGCGATCGCGGGCAGGAGCCGCACGCCCTTGTCGACGGTGAGCCGGCCGGCGAAGAGGACGAAGCGCTCGGAGGGGAGCGTGCTCGGCGGAGCCCCCGGCGCCCCGCGCTCGACGCCGTGCCCGAGCACGCGGACCCGCGCGCGGTCGAGTCCGAGCGAGACCGCCTTTTCGGCCGCGAACTGCGAAGGCGCGATCCAGAGCCGCACCGCGCGGTAGGCGCCGATCCAGTCGTGGAGGTAGGCCTCCACGGTCGCGACGGCGCTCTTCAGGCGCGAGCCCTGCACGCAGCCGGTCGCGGCCGCGTGCCAGTGCCCGCCGCCGCGGCAGCGCTCGCACGGCTCGCCGTGCGCGAACAGCACGCGGTTCGTGCACCACGGCTTGTAGTCGTGGAGCGTCATCACGATCGGCACGCGCGCGCGCTCGAGCGGCCGCAGCACGGAGGGCGTGAGGTAGCGGCTCGGCGCGTGGACGTGCGCCACGTCGGGGCGGAAGGTGCCGAGCAGCCGGGCCATCGCCGCCGCCGCCGGCCGCGACCACAGCGCGCGCGGGAGCTGCGCGAGCTGGCGCAGGGCCGGCGCACCCTCGCCGAAGTCGGCGGCCGGGGCGAAGTAGTCCGCGGTCGGGCTCGGCAGGTTGCGCGGATCGCGGATCGCGAAGTGCGCGACCTCGTGCCCGGCGGCGGCGAGCCAGCGCGACTCGTCGAGGCAGGTGCGCTCCACGCCCCCGCGCAGGTAGTGGAAGGCGCTGACCTGGAGAATGCGCACGCGCCGCCCGCCGCGCTACGGGACCGCGGGCTTCGCGGGGACTGCGGCCAGCTCGAACTCCATCAGCGCCGCGCCCACGCCCGGGCCCGCCTCGTAGCCGAGGAGCGTGCCCGGCAGGTCGCCGCCCAGGAAGCCGCGCAGCACCTCGAGGTGGAGCAGCCCGGCCTCGGGCTGCGCCTTCTCGTCGCGCCCGGGATCGCGCGCGGCGAGCTCGCTCCAGGCGCCGCGCTTGAGGAGATCGAGCACCCAGGCGTCGAGCGCCTGCGCCTCGGGAACGTCGCGCCTCAGGTTCCAGGCGTGCTCGTTGCGCGAAAGCGACCCGCCCACCACGAAGGCCACCGCCTCGGGGCGAGCCTCGAGCGCGCGGCGGATCGAAGCGCCCCAGGCGCGGCACTCGGCCGCGGGGCGCGGCGGCAGCGAGAGCGGCACCACCGGCGCGCGCCGGCGCGGCGCGAGGAAGTGCATGGGCACGCTCACGCCGCTGTCCACGCCGCGCGCCGCGGCCGCGACGTGCACGCCGTCGCGTAGGCCGGCCTCGACCAGCGCGCGTGCCAGCGCCGGACGCCCGGCACAGTCGTAGCGCACCTCGACGCCGAGCCCCGCGTAGTCGGTGAGCGTGGCGTGCCGCCGGCTCGCATCCACGCGGAACGGGCCCGGCGCGTTCCAGCGCGCGCTCAGGATCACGACCGCCGACGGCGATTCGGCGAGCAGGCGCTTCGACGCCGCGGCCAGCGCTCCCAGCATCTCGGTGTAGTGGTGCCGGTGCTCGTCCACGAGCAGCGTGGGCAGGATGGGCGCGAGCAGCGCGTGCGAGATCAGCATCGGCCGCCGCCCGCGCTAGTGGTGCCGGATGCGGAACTCGGCGGCGGGCCCGCGCCCGGCGCCGGTTTCTGCCGACGCCCGCGCCGCCGCGCGCTCGTTGCCGGCCGCGATCGCAACGCCCTTCGCCTTCGCCCCCGCGAGCAGCTCGCCGGGCAGCGGGAACATCACGCGCTCCTCGACCAGCCGGAACTCCTCGACGCGGTAGTCGCCGAGCGCGCGCACCCGCGCCATGCAGGCCTGCACCACGTCCTCGGGGGTCGAGGCGCCGGCGGTGATCCCGACGTCGCCCGCGATCCACTCGGGGCGGATGTCCTCCGCCGCCTCGATCAGGAAGGCGCGCGCCCCGTGCTGCGACGCGACCTCGACCAGCCGGTTCGCGTTGCTGCTGGTCGGCGCCCCGACCACCAGGATCACCCGGCAGCGCCGGGCCAGCTCCTTCACCGCGTCCTGCCGGTTCTGCGTCGCGTAGCAGATGTCGGCCTTGGCGGGCTCGCGGATCGCCGGGTACTTGCGCTTGAGCGCCTCGACGATCGCACGCACGTCGTCCACCGAGAGCGTGGTCTGCGAGATGTAGGCGACGCGGGCCGGATCCGCGAGCGCCAGCCCCTCCACGTCGGCCACCGTCTCCACCACCACCGTCGAGTGCGGCGCCTCGCCCATCGTGCCCTGCACCTCGACGTGGTCGCGGTGGCCGATCAGCACGATCGTGAAGCCGTCGCGCGCGTAGCGCAGCGCCTCGAGGTGCACCTTGGTGACCAGCGGGCAGGTGGCGTCGAGCGCCTTGAGGCCGCGGGCCTCGGCTTCGCGCCGCACCGCGGGCGAGACGCCGTGGGCCGAGAAGATCACCACCGCGCCGCGCGGCACGTCCGCGAGGTCGTCGGTGAAGATCGCGCCCTTGGCGCGCAGCTCCTCGACCACGTGGCGGTTGTGGACGATCTCGTGGCGCACGTAGATCGGCGGCCCGTAGATCTGGAGCGCCATGTCGACGATGTCGATCGCCCGGTCGACGCCGGCGCAGAAGCCGCGCGGCGCGGCGAGGAAGAGCGTGTGCGGCGCGTCGGTCATGGGGGTCGGGCTCCCGGGTAGGCGCGTGGGAAAACGGCGCAGGAACGTTACTCGAAGCGCCGGGTGCGGGCAAAGAGCGCGCGGCTCGAGAGCGCGCGGCTCACCTCCGCGCCGTCTCGTGCTCGATGCTGTCGGCCGCGAACAGAGCGCGCAGCGAGTCGGGGGCGCCGGCGCGGAGCGTGGCGACGAGGCGCCGCGCCCGCGCGCGGCCCGCGGCGTCCGGCCCCTCCGCGCTCAGCGCCTCGGCGCGGCGGAACTCCGCGAGCGCTCCGCGCTTGTCGCCGCTGGCGTCGAGCGCCACCCCCAGCATCAGGTGCGCGTCCCCGGACTGGCGATCGATGCGCACCGCGCCGCGCGCCATCTCGAGCGCGACGTCGGCCCGGCCCTCGGAGACGAAGAACTGGATCGCCTCGAGGCGGGCGCCGAAGTCCCCGGGGCTGCGCGCGATCCAGCGGCGGTAGGCGGCCTCGGCCTCGCGCGCGCGCCCCATGCCGGCCAGCACCTGCGCCTGGCCCCGGAGCGACAGCGCGAGGCTCGATTCGCGCTCCTCGGCGGAGCGGTAGGCCGCGAGCGCCTGGGCGCTGCGGCCCGCGCGGCGCTCCAGGTTGCCGAGGTCGAGCCACGCCGCCGCGTCCCTGGGATCGAGCGCGATCGCCCGCTCGAACTCGGCCCGCGCCTCGCGCTCGCGGTTCGCCGCCGCGAGCACGGCGCCCAGGTCGCGGTGCTCGGAGGCGCGCGGCGGCGGAAGCCCGAGCGCCCGGCGCAGCGCCGCCTCGGCCTCGCGCTCGCGTCCCGCCGCGTGGTAGGCGAAGCCCAGCGCCGACCACACGCGATCGTCCGTGGGCTGCCTGCGCGCGAGCGCCTCGAGCGCGGCGATCGCCTCCGCGCCGTGCCCGATCTGGGCGAGCGACGTGCCCAGCTCGAGCGCGGCCTCGAGGTTCTCCGGGTGGCGCCGGATCTCGAGCGCGAACGACCGCGCGGCGCGCGCGGGGTCATCGAGCCGCAGGTAGATGCGGCCCATGCGGAAGGCGATGCCGGCCCGCGTGGTGTCGAGCGCGATCGCGCTCGTGTAGGCGGCGAGCGCGGTCGAGAGCTGGCCGCCGCGCTCCATCTGCTCGGCCAGCGCCACGTACATCCGCGCCCGCGCCTCGCGGGTGTTCGCCGTGTCGACCGCGATCGGCTGCCCGGGCCTCAAGAACGGCGCGGGCTCGGATTCGGGCGGCAGCGAGTCGGGAACGGCCGGAACCAGGAGCGACGGGCTGTGGGCGGGGCTCGCGGGCCGTGGCGGCGCGGGGCGATTCGCGGCCGAGGACAGGGCGAGCAGCAGCGCCGGCAGCGCCCAGCGTGACACGTGCTTCAACCTTTGCCCTCCGCGATCGCCGCGCGCCGCCCGGGCGGCGCGCCCCGATCCCATCGAGTATCGGGGAGCCCCGCGAGACGGTCAATCGTGCGCGGCGCGCGCGGCAGGCCCGGAACGCGCGCCGCCTCGTGCGGGCTGTGCTAACGTCGCGGGCGCCGATGAAGCCCAACGTGGTGCGGATGCTGCTTTCGCTCGCGGTGGCGGCGATGGGCGCGGTCGACCTGCTCTCGGCGATCCTCTCCCACCCCTCCGACCGCCTGCTCGCGATCCGCCAGATCCTCCCGCCCGAGATGCTGGACACGAGCCGCACGTTCACGCTGCTCGCCGGGGCGCTGCTGCTCGTGACCGCGTGGGGCCTGAGGCGCGGCAAGCGGCGCGCGTTCGTGGCCGCGCTCTTCCTGTGCGCGGTCTCGATCCCGTTCAATCTCCTCAAGGCGCTCGACTTCGAGGAGGCCACGCTGGCGGCCGCGCTGATGTTCCTGCTCGGCCTCGGCGCCGACTCGTTCCGGGTGAAGAGCCGCGGTCTCTCGTTCATGGCGCTGCGCTCGCGCGCCCTGTGGTTCGGGCTCGGGCTCGTGCTCTACGCGTTCGTGGGCTGCTGGATCCTCGAGCTCCGCTACGGCACGCGCGAGGCCTCGCTCTCGCGCGCGCTCGGGGAAGCCCTCTACCAGCTCTTGGGCGTGGGCTCCCCCAGCCTCGACATCCCGCGCTCGCACCGCGTGGTCGAATGGTTCCTGGGCTCGATCGGCGTGATGAGCTTCACGGTTCTCGTCCTGTTCGCGATCGCGGTGCTCCGCCCGGCCGCGCACCGCGGCAAGCACCGCGCCCAGGCGGCGCGCGTGGCCGAGCTGGTGCGGCGCCACGGCGACAGCTCGGTGGCGTGGTTCGCGCTCGACCGCGACGTGGACTACTTCTTCAGCGCCAACGCGCGCGCCGTGATCGCCTATCGCTTCGAGTCCGACTCGTTGCTCGTGATCGGCGACCCGATCGGCCCCGGCGAGGAGACGCCGACGCTGCTCGAGGAGTTCGAGCGCTTCTGCCACGAGCACGACTGGCGATTCGCCTTCTACCAGGCGCGGCCCGAGCGCCTGCCGCTCTACCGCGCCCGCGGATGGCGCGTGGTGCACGTGGGCGAGGACCCGGTGATCCGCGTGGCGAGCTTCTCGCTCGAGGGCCCGGCGGTGGCGGACGTGCGGCGCACCGTTCGCCGGCGCGAGCGCGAGGGGCTCACCGCGCGCATGTTCCTGCCCGGCGGGGGCGCGTTCGACCCCGCGCGCGACGCGGAGGGGCTGGCCGGCCAGCTCCGCGAGATCTCGACGGAGTGGCTCAAGCTCCATCCCGGGGGCGAGAAGGGCTTCTGCATGGGGCGCTTCGATCCGCACCAGCTCGCCGAGACGTGGCTCGCGGTGGCGTGGGACCCGGCGCGACACCGGGCGGAGGCGTTCTGCACCTTCGTCCCGATCCCGGCGCGCCACGGCTGGGCGCTCGACCTCATGCGGCGACGCCCGGACGCGGTCTCGGGCGCGACCGAGTTCCTGATCGTGAAATCGGTCGAGACGATGAAGGAGCGCGGCGACGCGGTGCTCTCGCTCTCGCTCTCGGCGCTGGCCCGGGTGGACCGGGACGAGCCCGCGGGCGGCGACGCCCAGGCTCCCGACGACCGCGCCCGCGAGTTCCTGATGGAGCGCCTGGCGCGCTTCTACGACTTCAAGGGGCTGTTCCGCTGGAAGCGCAAGTTCGACCCCGAGTTCGAGCCCCGCTACCTGGTCTACCCCGAGCCGCTCGCGCTGCCGGCCATCGCGCTCGCGCTGGTCAAGGCCCAGGCGCCCGGCGGGCTGCTGTCGTACGTCCGGCCCGCGGCCTGAGACGTCGAGAGGGCGCCCGGGGACCGCGAGCGCGCGGACATTCGAGGCGGAAGGGCGCGCCGAATCGCATTTCGAATTCATATTTCGTGGTGGCCGGCTCCGGCGACGCGGGAGTAGAATCAGCCCCGTCGCCCGCCGCGCTCCCCCACCCCACTTCGCGGCCCGACGGGACTTCCAACCGCGGCTCGTCCGGCCGTGTGACCTCGATGCGGCCGGCCGCGCCGGGCCCTGGAGACACGACCCTCGCACCCGGGAGGAGGAACCATGCGACCACTCGCTCGACTCGTTCCGCTGCTCGCCCTCGTCACCCTGGCTCCAGGCCTGGCGTGGTCCCGTGACGAGGAACTCCTGCGCCGGCCGCGCCACGCGGACCCGGTGCCGATCCCGGGTGGCTTCGTCCCGTTCTCGGGCGCGCCGCTCATCCACGTGTTCGCCCCCGGCCCCTCGCCACCCTTCATGGGCGAGGATATCGAGCCCAGCGTGATCGGGGACTTCGACGGGTTCACGGCCATGGCCTATCTGGCCGGGACCGCCACGGATGCCGGCGGCAACACGTACGACATGCAATGCGACATCCGCGTCTACCGCGGCGCGTACGTGGCCGCCGACGGGACGCGCCATCACGGCACCTTCGGATTCATCTGAGTGGACCTCTTCGAGCCCGGTACGGGCTTCTCGGTTCAGGTCCACGATTACAACCCCGGCATCGCCCCCTCCGGTCTGTTCTGGACCGTGCCGATCCCGGACGATGCTCTCTCGTTCCGCGGGCGCACCGCCCGCCTCGAGCTCGAGGATTTCCCCGTGGTGGACAGCCGCGTATTCCTGGGGACCACCGAGGAGCCGGCACGCGTCACGCTGGACGTGACGTTCACCGGCGAGGGCAAGGTGCACGAGTTCCGCTCCGGCTCCTCCGATCCGGCCGACCCCACGGCCTTCGCGGGCCGATTCCGCTTCGGCCGCGCACGGGGCAGATTCTCCGGCGGGAACGCGAGCGGCCTTCGGTTCCGCAGCTCGGTCGCCACGTCCGACGGACTCTTCGCGGAGATCGGGCACGAGCGGAACGGCGTGTTCCTCGGATCGCATGGAACGCACCCGATGGCTTCGGCGCTGGAGCGGGAAGAGGAGCCGAGCGCCGTCGCGACGGCGCCGGGTCTCGGCTTGGCGCGGGCGCTGCCCAACCCCGCGATCGCGGCGTCCAGCTTCGAGTTCACTCTGGGAGCGCCGGCGCCGGTCTCGATCGCGGTCTTCGATCCCGCCGGGCGGCGGGTGGCGACGATCCTGGATGGGCGCGAGCTGCCGGCGGGAGCCCACGCCTATCGGTGGGATCTGCGCGATGCCTCGGGGCGGCGCGTGGCGCCGGGAATCTACCTGGTGGAGTGGAAGACGCCGGGGGAGTCGAGGCTCCGGCGGCTCGCGGTGCTGCCTTGACTGCGCTCTCGACATGAACGAGGGGCGCCCGCTCCCGGCGGGCGCCCCATCGTGTGCGCGGCGTTAGCGGCCGGTGAAGTTGGGCTTGCGCTTCTCGACGTAAGCGCTCAGCCCCTCCTTCGCGTCCTCGCTCTGGAAGAGCTGCTGCTGCAGCTCGCGCTCGATCGCGAGCGCCTGCTCGAACGTCACCTCGCTCCCGCTCTGGACCGAGCGCTTGATGCGGCCCACGGCCTTGGCGGCCCGGTGCGGCGGGCAGAAGCTCTCGGCGTACTTCTGGATCTTCTCCAGGAACTCGTCGTTCGAGGTGGCGTCCCAGATCTGGTTGATGATCCCCAGCTCCTTGGCGCGCTCGAAGTCGAAGGTCTCGCCCGTGGTCATCAGCTCGATCGCGGTCGACTTGTTGATGAGCCGCGCCAGGCGCTGCGTGCCGCCGGTGCCGGGCAGCACGCCCAGCGTCACCTCGGGCAGTCCGATCTTGCCCGCGCCCCGCCGCGCGATGCGCAGGTCGGCGGCCATCGCGATCTCGAGCCCGCCGCCCACCGTGTGGCCGTTGAGCGCCGCGATCACGAGCTTGGGCGTGTGCTCGAAACGGTTGAGCGTCTCGTTGGCGTGCAGGCAGAAGTAGTACTTGAAGACCGGGTTCACGGTCTTGAGCATGTTGATGTTGGCGCCCGCGCAGAAGAACTTCTCGCCCGCGCCGCGGAGCACGATCACGTGCACGTTCTCGTCGAAGCGCGCCTGGAGGATGGCGTCGTCGAGGTCGCGCATCATCTCGTAGGTGTAGGTGTTGGCGGGCGGATCGGTCAGCTCGATCCACGCCACGGCGTTCTTGACGCGGTAGTCGACGAGCTTGGTCTTGGTGGCTTCCATGGGTCTCTCCGTGGCGATGGGGAAGTCGGTGCGAGGCGCGAGCCCCTGCCCGGCGCCGCGCGCGGCGCCCCGGGGGCCGGTCGGCCGTCGGGTAGCGTGCGAAATGACCGCGCGAGTATAGGAGGGCCGCGGAAGCAGCGTCAAAGCGGGCCGCGCGCACGGGCGAGCCGGTCCGCGGCGGCGGACTCCGGGCCTCCTGCGAGGCGCCCGAAAAAAACTCGAACCCTTTCGCCGCCCGATCCATCGTAATTCGACGATAAACGATTGGAGGCGCCATGACGACGTTCTGGAGGGAACATGAGCCCGGTCCGTACGGTGGTCGGGCCTGGTTCGAGGTCTGGTCGGAAACCGGCCGCAGCGAATTCGACCGACGTCGAGCTGGCGCGGCTCGCGAAGGCGCTGGGGCACCCGGCGCGGGTCGCGATCCTGCGCATGCTGGCTGAGGGCGGCGAGTGCATGTGCGGCGCCATCGTGAGCCGGCTGCCGCTCGCCCAGGCCACGGTGTCGCAGCACCTCAAGGTGCTGAAGGAAGCGGGGCTGATCCAGGGGGAGATCGATCCCCCGCGGGTCTGCTACTGCATCGATCCCGAAGCGGTGAAGAGACTTCAGACGCTGGTCGGCGCGATCGGCCCGGCCGCGAGGAGGACGGGATGAGCCCGAGCGAGGACATCCGGACGGTGGTGCGCGAGAAGTACGGGGAGATCGCCGAGGGCGTGAGGTCGGGCTGCTGCGGCGACGGCTGCGGGTGCGGGTCCCGCGAGACCGACGTGCTCGAGGCGATCGGGTACTCCGACGAGCAGAAGGCCGCGATCCCCGCGGGCGCCGATCTCGGGCTGGGCTGCGGCAACCCGCTCGCCTACGCCGCAGCGCGCGCGGGCGAGACCGTGCTCGATCTCGGCTCGGGCGCCGGGATCGACTGCTTCCTCGCCGCGCGCGAGGTCGGGGCCTCGGGCCGCGTGATCGGCGTGGACATGACGCCCGCGATGATCGAGAAGGCGCGCGCCAACGCCGCCAAGGGCCCGTACGCGAACGTGGAGTTCCGTCTCGGCGAGATCGAGCACCTGCCGGTCGCGGACGCGACCGTGGACCTCGTGATCTCGAACTGCGTCGTCAACCTCTCGCCCCACAAGGACCAGGTGTTCCGCGAGGCGTTCCGCGCGCTCAAGCGCGGCGGGCGCATGGTGGTGAGCGACCTGGTGCTGACCCGGCCGCTGCCCGATGAGCTCCAGAAGCGCGTGGACCTGCTGGTCGGCTGCGTCGCGGGGGCGTCGCTCCGGGAAGACTACCTGCGCATGATGCGCGAGGCGGGCTTCGCGGAGGTCGAGGTCGCCGCGGAGAGCTCCTACGACGTCGGGCTCCTCCCCGAGAGCTCCCCGGAGCGCGAGGCCTTCGGCGCCGTGCGCTCGGTGAAGGTGCGGGCCCGGAAGCCGTAGCGGGCGACGGGGCGGGCCGAAGCCCGGGTCCGCCGGCCGCGCCCGCCCGCCTCAGCCGATCAGGCCGGCCTTCTTCATCTCCGGCACGACCGCCTTCGCGAGGTCGTCGCGAAGGGCGTCGGCGGAGCCCGGATTCTCCACGGTCACCGTGCCGGCCCACACCATCCGGCCCCCGTCGCCGGCGCTCCACAGCGTGACCTGCTCGCGCGCGATGCGGTCCGCCACCAGGTAGCCGCGGTGGCGGATCGGGCGGTAGACGACGACGCTTTCGTGGACCCAGGGATCGTAGAAGGCACGAGCCTCCTCGCTCGTCCAGCCCGGCACCCAGTGGGTGTCGGTGGTCGAGGGGAGCGGGTTCAGGATCAGCGCGTGATCGAGTCCCCGATCGGCGAGCGCGCGGTCCATGTCGGGCTTGGCAGGCGGCGCATCGGGAAACAGTGAATACGACGCGACCGTCTCCACGCCGTGCTTGATCATCTGATCGCGCACCGCATCCTCCCACAGCCGGCGCGCGACCGGGTCCTTGCTCTGGGAGACCACGAGCGCCGAGCGAACGCGATCGCCGTCGAGCGAAGGATCCCGCCACACGTTCACGAGCTGCGCGGCGCCACAGCCCGAGAGCGTGAGCAGGGCGATCGCGCTCACCGCGAGACTCCATCGCCACGCGGGTCTCGAGACTGCCTGCCGGGCACACATGTCACGCCTCTTTCGGTTGCCCGCCGCCGGGATACGCCCGGCGTGCGGAGTGAGGGAGCTGCTCGTTCGCTTCTGCTCTCTGGACGAACGGGCCCTCCCCCGGGTTTCTCCGTCAGGGCGCGAACCAGTAGTTCACCTTGACCAGGTAGATGTTGTCGGGCCGGGTCTCGAAGAGCGCGCGGCTGTCCCGGTCGAGCCCGAAATCCCCGAGGCCTGCGAGGTCGGTGCGCCGCTGCTGCCAGGCGACGTAGATCGTGGACCCCCGGCGCCACTCCCAGCGCAGCACCGCGTTGCCGCGCAGCGTGCGCTGGTTGAAGTCGCGGTTGCGAACCGGCTTGGAGTAGGGCGCGAAATCGTAGGTGTTGGGCGCCACGAGCTGCTTGGGGTCGCGGTAGTCGGCGCTCGAGAGCAGCGGCTGGACGTAGGTCTCGAGCGAGAGGCTCGGAGTGAAGGTTACGTTGAGCCGGGTCTCGAGCCCCACGCTGGTCTGCTCGAGGGGCGCGAAGATGTAGCGCCGGCCATAGGTCGGGATGTACGTCGAGTCGGCCAGCGTGGTCACCCACTGCGCCATCGAGTGCACGTGGCTCACGGCCGGGCCCAGGGTCAGGTTCCAGCGCGTGGACTTCTGGATCGTGAGGTTGATCCCGGTGCTCCAATCCCAGCCTCCGCTCTCGTACCGGTCCCCCGAGAGGTTGAGGCTCCCGACCAGCGGCTTCCGCACGTCGGAGGCCGCGGTGATCCCGCCGGACCACCACGCGGGCCGCGTGGCCAGAGGGCCCCCGCGCGTGAGGCGGTCGTCGTGCGCCCGGAAGAAGCGCGTCACCGCCGGCTGCACCGACCAGTAGCCCGGCGTCTGGGCGTAGCTCGAGAGCGCGGCGTAGCTCAGGATCGATTGCCAGTCGTAGTTGCGCTCCAGCCGGCCGGAGCCGGTCACGTTCCACCTTCGCCACATCTTCCCGGGCTTGTTCTGGAGGTAGGTGAGGCTGGTCTGGAAGTCCCGCCGGTCGGTCCGGTAGGAGAACCCGAGGTCGTTGACCTCGTACTTGGGACTGGTGAAGGCGGTGCCGAACGATCCGCGCCAGTGCTGGCCCGACTGCTTGCTCGCCTGGAGATTGATCGAGTAGCCGGTGAGCGAGGTGGCCGCGGAGTCCACCTCGAGGTGGTCCGCGTCCGGGCGCTGGAAGAAATGGTTGGAGCGCCCCTGCGTGGCGAGGATCGCCTGGGACGAGCCCTGCACGCGGCTCAGCTCGGCGTCGCCGTAGACCGCCCAGGTCCGTTTCGCCCACTCGTGGCGGAAGTCGACGCCTCCGGCGTAGGCGCTCGAATGCAGCGCGGCCCGCAGCGGATCGGAGGCGAGGTCGCGGTTCACCGCGGTCACGATCCCGCCGAAGGTGGACTGCCCGCCCCGCCACTCGCGGCGCGCGCGGCCCACGAAGTAGTTGGAGAGCGGCTCCACCGGGTACTTGCCGTCCGGGACGGTGGCAGTGCGATAGCGGGCCTCCTCCTTGTCGGTCACCGCCTCCAGCGCGCCCACCGACCAGCCGCCCGGCTTCCCCGAGAGCTTGCCGGCTCCCAGAATGGTGGTGGCGTCGGGCGTGTCGCTCGCGTCCACAGGAGGAAAGAGCGAGGGCGCGCGTCCGATACGCCGGCTGTAGAAGATCTGGCCGCCGCTCGTTCCCGCGGCGCCGAAATCGAAGATCTCGCTCCCCTCGATGAAGAACGGCCGCTTCTCCTGGAAGAAGGTCTCGTACACGCCCAGGTTCACCACCGCCGGATCCACCTCGACCTGGCCGAAGTCGGGATTGATTGCGGCGTTCAGGGTGAGGCTCGAGGTGACGCGGTAGAGCAGGTCCAGCCCCGCCGCCGCGCTCTGGTCGGGATTGGCGCGGAAGGGGTTGACCCCGGGATCCACGAACGAGGAGCGCGCGAGCGAGTAGGGCAGGAGCTCGAGCCGCTTCCCGGGCCGGATCCCTTCCAGCCCGTCGAGGTGGCCGTAGAGCGGCACGCCCCCGCGCTCCGACTTGGGAATGAAGGTCGAGACCGCGTACTCCTGGGTGCGGCCGATCACGCGCTCGAGCTGGATCCCCCAGGTCTGCAGGCGCGACGCCGAGAACCGGAGCTGGCTGAACGGAATCCGGAGCTCCGCGGTCCATCCGGCGGAATCGACGCGGGTGGCCGCATCCCAGACCGGGTCCCAGGAGTTGTCGTCCACGTCCACGGTGCGGATCTCGTCGCGCCGCACGCCCACGGGATTCACCTCGAAGCCGAACGCGGTGCGGTGATCGTGGTAGCTGTCGATCAGCACGCGGAACCAGTCCGAGTCGCCCGGGTCCATGTCGCGCCGCCCGAGACGGGCCGTGATCCGTCCCGAGTCGGAGAGCCGCACGCCGACGAAGAGGTAGTCGTCGTCGTAGAGCACGCGGACCTCGGTCGGCTGGCTCGCCGGCTTTCCCTCCGCCGGGTCGATCTGCGTGAAGGAATTGGTGGACGCGACCGCCGCCCAGTCGGGCTCGTCGAGCCGGCCGTCGGTCCGGAGCGGCTCGCGGGCGCGGGAGGCGTGCGAGACCGCGATCGCGCGGGCGTCGGTCGCGGGCCCGGCGGGCTGGGCAGGGGACGCGGCCGGCACGAGCACAGCCACGAGAACGGCGAAGCGCGCGATTCGCAACCGCACCTCCGGGGAGGACCGCTCGAACGGACCGATGGTGCCGCATACGGGCCACGGCCGGCCCAGGTTGCCGCCTACGGGAGAGACGCGTCAGGGGTTTGGACGGGGCGACGGCCGATTGGGTTGGCCCCGGGTCAGCGCAGCAGGACGAAGCGTCGGGAGACGCGGTGCCCCGCCTGGGAGATCACGAGCCAGTATGGACCGGGCGGCGCCCCGGGCAAAGCGGGCAGGACCTCCTCGTGGCGCCCGGGGCCCGGCGCGCCGAGATCGCGCCGCAGCCAGAGGCGGCCGGCGACGTCCAGCACCTCGAGGTTCGCGGGGGCCCAGCTCGCGAGCGAGTAGGCGATGGCCCGAAGCTCGGGCGAAGGGTAGGGGCGGATGGGTTCGAGCACCAGCTTCGGCTGCACGACCCGCACCGCGGTGGCGGCCGAGCCCTGGATCCGATTCGCGGCGCTGAACGTGACCACGTAGGTCCGGTTGTCGTAGCGGGACGGAGTCCACGTCAGCGTTCCCGTCGTGTCGCCCGGCTCCGCGGTGAACGTGGCCCCGCTCCCGGCGGGGAGCGCAGAAAGATCGGCGCTCAGCGAGCGGATCGCGTCACCGTCCGGGTCCGAGGCCCGCACCACCACGCGGACCGGACTCGCGCCCAAGACCGTCACCGCTTCCGGTGCGTCCACGACCGGAGCCAGGTCCTCGCCGATCGTGAAGGAATCGAACACCTCGCCCGGCGTGCAGACCACGTCGTTCAGGTTCGGGCCGCCGTCCCCCGGCGGCCCGCAGATCGCCTCGCCCAGGATCGAGGCCTGCCCGAACCGCAGCCTCAGCGCCCCGTGGTGATAGGCGCGGAACGCGCACCACGCGGGAGGCGGGCAGCCGCCGGGCCACGGGCACGGCCCGGCCATCTGCTCCAGCGGAGAGCCTCCGATCCCCGCGGTCACGTGGGTCACGCCGTCCTGGGAAAGGCTGCGCTCGTAGTCGTGGCTGTGCCCGTTCAGGTTGAGCACGTACTTCGCGTGGGTTGCGCCGAGGGCGCCGAGCAGGCCCCGCAGGCCGGCGTCGCCCGGATGGTAGCCCGACGACCAGGCCGGCCGGTGTCCGAAGGTGACGATGAAGCGGATGGCAGGGTCGGCTTCGGCTTCGTCCATCAGCGCACGCGCTTGCCGGCTCCAATCGGCCCAGGCTCCGCGGTAGGGCTCGGGGTAAGCAATGAACCGCGTGGCGCCGCAATCGAACCAGTACCAGTCCTCGCCGCAGCAGCCCAAAGGCGGAGCGTTCGGGGAGGCCTGCGGGTGGGGCAGGTCGAACCTGCCTTTGTAGTTCCTGAAGTCGTCCGTCGAGTCGCTCCACTCGTGGTTGCCCCAGGCCGGCATGTAGGCGGCGCCCTCCGACCACGCCATCACGTCGTTGAAGTGCCGGTCCACGGCCTGCTGGCCCCGCTCGTCGCCGTAGGTGAGATCTCCGACCACGAGGACGAACGACGGCGCTCCCTCGCCGATCAGGGACTGGACGGCGGCCACGCGCGGGTAGGACGCGGCGTCGCCGACGTCCGATTCGACGTAGACGACGAAGTTCTCGCCGGGCCGGGGCGAGGTGTGGAAGGTGCGGTCGGGGCCGCCCTCGATCGAGTAGTGGTAGAGCGCGCCGGGCTCGAGCCCCGTGAGCCGCGCCTCCCAGAACGGCCCGGGACTCGAGAAGGGCAGCGGATCCGGCGCGGTGCCGGTGGCGCGAAGGTCGTAGTCCCTCGTCCGCCCGTAGTGGATCGTGGAATCCGTTCCCCGCCAGTCGAAGGTGACGGAGGTGGGCCCGGTGAAGGTCCAGTGGATCTCGTCCGCTGCCCGGGCGGACGCGAAGAATGCGATGCAAAGGAGCGCGAGGGCCGCGGGCATCCATGCCGGCCGCCGTGGGGAGTCGCGAAGCTCGCGACTCGCGGACGCCGGGACTTCGGTGAGGTCGTTCATCGCGTGCGCGATCAAGCTACACCCGGTCCAGGGCCCGGCCATCGGTGGGAACCCTGAAACAGCAGACCGGGAAACGCCGGATGCGATCGCGACTTGCACCTGAAGAACGGTCCCGCCGCCGGCCGATAACAAGCAGGGGGCCGTTCGTCGTCCAGATGCGGGCGCGGCACCGCGTTTCGACGGCCGGAGAATTCCACGATGGATTTCTTCTCGAAGCTGTTCTCGTCCGACTTCATGCCGCACGGGCACTGCTACTACTGGCGGCCCGCGATCCTCTGGCTTCACGTGATCTCGGACAGCGTGATCGCCCTCGCCTACTACACGATCCCGGTCGCGCTCATCTACCTGGTGCGCAAGCGCCGGGACCTGGTCTTCCACTGGATGTTCGTGATGTTCGGGGTGTTCATCTTCGCCTGCGGCACCACGCACGTGATGAACATCTGGGAGGTCTGGCACGGCACCTACCGGCTCGGCGGGATGGTGAAGGTGGTCACCGCCGTGGCGTCGATCGTAACCGCGGTGGTGCTGTGGCCGCTGGTGCCCAAGGCGCTCGCGCTGCCGAGCGCGGCGCAGCTCGCCGCCGCCAACGCCGACCTGGCCGCCGCCTACGGCGAGCTGGAGTCGTTCTCCTACACGGTCTCGCACGATCTGCGCGCCCCGCTGCGCGGGATCGACGGCTACTCGAGCCTCCTGCTCGAGGACCACGGCGAGAAGCTCCCGCCCGACGCCCGGCGCTACCTGGACCTGGTGCGCGAGAGCGCGCAGCAGATGGGCAAGCTCGTGGACGACCTGCTCGACTTCGCGCGCCTCAGCCGTCACCCGGTCGCGAAGGACAGCGTGCGGACCTCGGAGCTGGTGCGGGGCGTGGTCGAGGAGCTGCGCGACGCGCAGGGGGATCGCCACGCCCGGGTCACGCTCGGCCCGCTGCCCGACTGTCGCGCCGACGAGGCGCTGCTGCGGCAGGTGTACCGCAACCTGATCTCCAACGCCCTCAAGTTCACGCGCAAGGCCGAGCGGCCGGTGGTGGAGATCGGGAGCCGCGCGGAGAACGGAGCGCGCACGACCTACTACGTCAAGGACAACGGCGTCGGCTTCGACATGAAGTACACCGGCAAGCTGTTCGGGGTCTTCCAGCGGCTCCACCGGTCGGAGGACTACGAGGGCACCGGCGTGGGGCTCGCGATCGTCGAGCGCATCGTTCGACGCCACGGCGGGCGGGTGTGGGCCGAGGCCGCGCCGGGGCGGGGCGCGACGTTCTTCTTCACCCTGGGGGGCGGTCCCGATGCCTGAGACGCCCGTTCAGGTGCTGCTGGTCGAGGACAACCCCAACGACGTCGAGCTGACGCTCCAGGCGTTCCGCCGCAACAACGTGACCGAGGGGATCCACGTGGCGCGCGACGGCGCCGAGGCGCTGGACTTCCTGTTCTGCACCGGCGCCCACGCCGGCCGCGACCCGGCCTCGGGCCCCCGGCTGATCCTGCTCGACCTCAAGCTCCCCAAGGTGGACGGGCTCGAGGTGCTGCGCCGCGTGAAGGCGGATCCGCAGACGCGCGCGATCCCGCTGGTCGTGCTCACCTCGTCGAGCCAGGAACGCGACGTCGCGGAGAGCTACCGCTCGGGGGCCAACAGCTACCTGGTGAAGCCGATCGACTTCAACCGCCTGAGGGACGCGGTGCGCTCGATCGTCGCCTACTGGCTCGCGCTCAACGAGCCGCCGCTGCGCCGCGCCGCCTGAGGCGGCGGGCGTCGCGGCTCGAGGGTGACGAGAACCGGGAGGGGGCGTATGATCTTCGTCCACGAGACATCCCGGGGGGCCGCATGCGGGGAAACTTCCATGTATGCGCGGGGCTGCTCGGCCTCGCTTTCGCGCTCCTGACGCCACCGCCGGCAATGGCTGCGTGGCCCGGCGACCCCCTCGTCAACGTACCGCTCTGCACTGCGGCGGGCGGCCAGCAACGGCCCTCGATGGTCTCGGATGGCGCCGGCGGCGCCATCGTGACCTGGGAGGATTTCCGCAGCGCCCCTTACTACGACATCTATGCCCAGCACGTGCTGGCGAGCGGCGCGGTGGATCCCGCCTGGCCGACCGACGGTCGCGTCCTGTGCGCCGCAGCCGAGAATCAGCAGAACCCTGCGATCGTCACCGATGGCGCCGGCGGCGCCATCGTGACCTGGGAGGACTTCCGCAGCGCCCATAACTACGACATCTATGCCCAGCACGTGCTGGCGGGCGGTGCGGCGGATCCCGCCTGGCCGGCCGACGGCCGCGCCCTGTGCACGGCGACGCAGGACCAGACTCGCCCCACGACGATCGAGGACGGCGCGGGCGGTGCGATCGTCGCATGGGAAGACCTCCGCAGCGGCGCCGAGGCCGACATCTACGCCCAGCGCGTACAGCCGAACGGCGAGCTCGGGGGCGACGTCACCCCCGCCCTCCTTTCGCTGGTGAGTGTCGAGGCCGACGAGCGGGGGGTGCGATTGAAGTGGTTCGCCGGGGGTACGATCGCAATGGTCGCCAGCGTCTACCGCCGGACGCCGGACAGCGCATGGCTCGCGGTGGCGTCCCTGAGCCCCGATGGGAGCGGGTTCATGAACTACGACGATCGCGCGGTGGAGCGCGGGACGCGCTACGGCTACCGGCTTGGCGTCGCAGGGCCGAAGGGCGAGGAGTACTTCGGCGAGATCTGGCTCATGGTGCCGGTCGGGCCGGCGTTCTCGCTGGAAGAGCTGCGACCGAACCCCGCCCAGCGCGACCTGATCGTGGCCTACTCGCTTGCCACGGCCGGGGCGGCCGCCGTGGAGCTGGTGGACCTTTCGGGGAGGATCGTGGCGCGCTACCGTGTGGACTCGAAGCCGGGAAGCCATGTGATCAAGCTGGAGGCTGGAACCGCCCCGGCTGCCGGCCTCTACCTCGTGCGACTCGTTCAAGGAGGGCGCTCGGCCGCCCGCAAGGCCTGCATCGTTCACTGACGACGCCGAGAGCCGATCGCTCCGGGTCCGGGGGACGTCGAGGGCGGGGGAACGGCAGGCAGGGTTGGCTCCTCTCGCACCGCGGTCGGAGCGGCGGGGCCGCGGGTGCCTGGGAAGCGCGCGGGCGCTACTCGAACCGCCGCGCCGCGCCGGACGGGGCGGCGGCCGCGAGCGATGCCGTCTCGCCGGCGCCGAAGCTCGGCTTCCGCTTCTCCACGAACGCCCGGATCCCCTCGCCCGAATCCGGCGAATTCCAGCACGCCGCCTGGGCCTCGGTCTCGGCGGCCAGACACTCGGCCAGCGTCCGCTCGAGCCCGGCGCGCAGCGCCTGCTTGGCGAGCCGCACGCTGGTCCGGGGCGCCGCGGCGAGGCGCGCCGCGAGCGCCTTGGCCTCGGCGTCGAAGCTCTCGTGCGGCCACACGTGCTCCACCAGGCCGATGCGCAGCGCCTCCTGGGCGTCGATCATCTCGCCGGTCCAGCACAGCTCGAGCGCCTTCGCGAGCCCCACCCGGCGCGGCAGGAAGTACGTGCCGCCCCAGTCGGGGTGGAGCCCGATGCGCACGAAGGTCTGGCCGAAGGTGGCGCGATCGGAGGCGACCACGAGGTCGCACGCGAGCGCGAGGTTCAAGCCCCCGCCCGCCGCCGGCCCGTTCACCGCGGCGAGGGTGGGAAACGGCAGCGCGGCGAGGCGCGCGACCGCCTCGCCCCCGCGCTCGACCAGGGAGGCGAGCCCCTCGTACCCGGCGCCACGCTCCTTCAGGCCCACCATGAAGTTGAGATCGCCGCCGGCCGAGAACGCGCGGCCCGCGCCGGTGACGACCAGCGCCCGCGCGCCGCGCCTGGCGACCGTGTCGAGCGCGGCGGAGAGCTGCTCGCGCATGTCGTCCGCGAACGCGTTCAGCTTCTCCGGCCGGTTGAGCAGCACGGTCGCGACGCCATCGGCTTCCGACAGGATTACGAGATCGCTCATGACAGGGCTCCGTGAAGTGGGAAGGACTCGCGCGGGCGGGGCCGCGGGGACGCCGCGATGGGCGCCCCGCCTCGCCGGATGCCCGCTCGGGCTCGGTCGCGCGCGAAGGCTTGACGCGCGCCGGGCCGGGACGCATTGTAGCCGCTCGCGCTCCACCCCGCCCTCGATTGGCGGAGCCGGTGGGCCGATAACCGTCATGGATCGTCCGATGACAGCCCTCCGTCGCATGGCGCGGTTCCTCGCGCCGCTCGTCGCGCTGGTCGCGCTCGCGGCCGGCATCGTGGGCGCACTGCATCATCACGCGCCCGGCCGCTCGCATGACCAGTGCGCGGTCTGCGCTCACGGCACTGCGCCCGCGGTCGTCGCGGTCGTCGCGTCGGCACCCGGCGCCCCGCGCGCCCACCCCGGTCGCTGCGTGGTTGCGTTCGCCGCAGCGCCGCGCCCCCGCACCGCCTCCACCGCCCTCTCCCGCGCCCCACCGGGCGCCTGATCCCCTCGGTCACCGCGTGACGCGCGCCCCCGGGCGAGCGTCGCGCTCCGGTTCACGTCCAGGGCGGTTCGTGCCGCGCTCGCGCGCCACGGACCCCATGGGAGTGGGCGCCTATCAGGAGGTTCAGTGCTCATGAGACTGCGCACGTTTGCGTGCCTGTTTGCCGCGCTGGTGTGCATGCCTGCGACGGCCCTTGCCCAAGCACCTGGCAGCTCTGGTCCGTCCTCGTCGCTGTTCTCCAATCTGGCCAACCCGGCGATCGGCATGAACGCTCTGTTCACCGGGCAGGCCGCGCACAATCTGGACCAGGCCTATGGACTGGGCTTCGATGAAGCCGAGATCAGCTTGATCTCGGTGGTGGATCCGTACTGGACGTTCGTGAGCAACATCGTCTTCGTGGGAAATGGCGAGGTGGACCCCGAGGAGGTCTGGGTCCGCAGCACCAACATTCCCTCGGTGCAGCTCAAGCTGGGGAAGATCCGCGGCACCTTTGGGAAACATGGGCTGCTCCACACTCATGCTTTCCCCTTCATTCAAGCTCCGGTGGTGATGTCCAACACGGTCGGCGAGGAGGGGTTCAAGGACGCCGGTGTCGAGGCCTCATGGCTGACCCCGCTGCCCTGGTTCTCCGAGCTGACGGGGGGCGCATACCAAGCCATCGACGCGGACGACGAGCATCCGTTGGACTTCGGTTCCACCCAGCACGACAACGTTCCATTCCTTGGGCACTACAAGAACCAGTTCGACCTCGGCGAGGCGACGACGTTGGAAGTGGGCCAGTCGGTTCTCGACGGCCGTGGCACCGACGGGAATCGCCATGCCGCATTCGGCGCGGACGTGACGTTCCGCAACGTGCCGCCGAAGAACTCGAACCGACACGGATGGATCCTGCAGGGCGAGTACCTGCAGAAGGGAACGTTCGCCAACGGGTCCTATGTTCGCGAGCCAGACGGCGGCTACGCATCGCTTCAGTACCGCTTGTCGCAGGTCTGGTGGGTGGGCGTCCGCGGCGAGCAAGCGCGCAACAGCCTCACGGACTTCATGGTGGACGACACCGGGGCCGGAATCCCGGGCAAGGTGAACCGGGGGTCCGTGAACATCGCGTGGACGCCGTCCGAGTTCTCGTTCATCCGGCTCGAGTACAGCCACGCCAAGGCCGACGTCGGCATCCATCCGACGGACGACCGGTTGCTGATCCAGATGAGCTACACGATCGGCTATCACCCTGCTCATGCCTACTGAAGCCAGCACGACTCCCGCTCTCCGAACGACCACGGAAATGAATGCACTGAGGAGGTTCTCATGAAGTTCCTGTTCCGATTGACATTGGCCCTGGGCCTCGGTGCGACGGCGGCCGCACCCGCGCTCGCAGACCTGAAGGTCGCTACGTCATTGACCGACCTGGCCTCCGTCGCGCAATACGTCGGCGGGAAGCACGTGTCGGCTCAAAGCCTATGCCGGGGCTACGAGGACCCGCACTTCGTTCCTGCCAAGCCCAGCCTGATGAAGGCCATCCAGCACGCCGATGTCTTCGTGTCGACGGGCCTCGAGCTCGATGGCGGCTGGCTGCCGCTCGTCCTGCCCGGAAGCCGCAATCCCAAGATCCAGCCCGGCGCCAAGGGCTTCGTCGACGCATCGAATGGCGTCCAGGTGCTCGAGAAGCCGGCAGGCACGGTCAGTCGAGCCGAGGGCGACATCCACCCGCTCGGCAATCCCCACTACTACCTCGACCCCAAGGCCCTGGAGGTCGTGGCCGACCACCTGGCCGAGGTCTTCTCGCAGCTCGATCCGGCCAATGGGGCCGACTACGCCGCGAACGCGAAGGCGTTCGACGAGAAGATGGAGGCGGCGCTCGAGAAATGGGGGAAGCAGATGGAGCCCTACAAGGGGGCCTCCATCGTGCCCTATCACCGCAACTTCATCTACTTCGCCGATCGCTTCGGGCTCAAGCTCTTCGGCACGGTCGAACCGAAGCCCGGCATCCCGCCCAGCCCGCACTACATCGCGCAGTTCGCCGAGGCGATGAAGAAGTCGGGGGTCAAGGTGGTGGTCTACCAGCCGTACTACAACGCCGACGCCAGCAACCAGGTGGCGAAGCGGGCCGGCGGCGTCGCCGTCGAGATCGCCAGCGAGGTGGGCGGCCTGCCGGGCACCGACGACGTCTTCTCGAAGTTCGACGCCATGGTCTCGTCGTTGGCCGGGGCGCTTTCCGGCAAGGCGGGGCAGCCATGAGCTTCCTCGCGGTCATGGCGCTGCCGCTCCTCGCCTGCGTCCTCCTGCTGTTGATCCTTCCCGCCCTGGGCCAGCACGTGCTGGCCCGGGGGGTGATCTTCGTCGACCTCGCCCTGGCGCAGATCGCCGCCATGGGCCAGAGCGTCGCGTTCCTGCTGGGAGCCGAACCGCACGATCCCAGCATGTACTACTGGTCCTTCGGGTTCACGCTGCTGGGTGCCGCCCTGTTCAGCTTCCTGTGGGACCGGGAGCATTCGGTGCTCCAGGAGGCCTTCATCGGGATTTCGTTCGCGCTGGCCACGGCCGCCACCCTGCTGCTGCTGTCGAACGCGCCCCACGGCGCGGAGCACGTGAGCGGGGCGCTGAGCGGGGAGGCGCTCGGCTGGGTGACCTGGAAAGACATCGCGGTCATGGCCACGCTGTTCGCGATCGTCGGGGCGTTTCTGTTCCTCAGCCGGCGCAAGCTCGTCCTGTGCTCCGAGGATCCCCGGAAGGCGCGGCAGATGGGCCTGTCCGTCAAGAGGTGGGACTTCCTCTTCTACGCCTCCTTCGGTCTCGTGGTCACGAGCTCGGTGAAGGTGTCCGGCGTGCTGGCGGTGTTCTCCTATCTCATCGTTCCGGTGGTCTGCTCGACCCTGCTGGGCCGGAGAGGGCCGGCGGGTCTGTACTGGGCATGGGCGATCGCCCTCGTGGCCTCCGTGCTCGGCGCGGTCCTGTCCTACCTCAAGGATTGGCCGATGGGCGCGACCATCGTGTGCCTCTTCGGGTTGACGGTAGTCATCGTCTCGCTCTCGGTGCGCATGAAGTACGTGGACAAGGTCAACGGTGAGCGCCTGGTTGCAGTCGGGGAGCCGCGATCGCAGGAGCCACGCTCATGAGCGGCCCCGTCGCAACGTAGCCCGCGACGAAGCGCGCCCCCGCGCCCGCCGCGGGCGCTCGGCCGCGGCGTTCGGGGCGCTCCGCCACGCGCCGCCGCGGGCCTTCGCGGTCAAGCCTGCGCGCGGCCGCGCCGATACCTGAGACCAGCCCGATCGGCGGGGCAGGCTCCCCGGCGACATCACCGAACCATGCACGGAACACGCACGGCCGCGCGCCTCGCGCGGGCGCAGCGATGGAGCGACCTTGGGCAAGCGTCGGCTGAAAATCGTGAGGCGGCTCCTCAAGCCGCTCGTGCCCCTCGTGGTCGGCCTGCTCCGGAACCGCTACTTCCTCCTCTTCGTCTCGCTCTCGCTGCTGGGCTACGTGGTGGGGAGCATCCAGCTCCCGCATCCGGCGCCGATCCCCTTCGACGAGCTGTTCGACAACATGCACGTCTTCTCCTACCGCGACTCGCCGTCGGACACTTCGTATCACTTCGTGGTCGAGATCGGCACCAGCGGGCGCCCGTTCAAGCAGTTCGACGTGGACTCGCGCCGCTTCTTCAAGCCCGAGCACGGCAACCGCTACGTGCGCGCCACCAGCGGCACGCTCTATCGCCCGCTCCGGCTGCGCGGCCACGCCGACCAGGGGTTCTGGTTCGAGTTCCCCGACTCGCTGAGCCTGACGATGCCGCCCGGGCAGTTCGACGAGCTGTACCAGAAGAGCCTGAGCTTCGTGCGCCCCGCGGCGCTGGTCGCCAACGCGCTCGGCGTGCTCTCGGGCTACTCGATCGGCTTCCGCATCGGGACCTGGGACGGCGCGCTCGCCAACCCGCGCATGCAGGCCCGGATCCTCAGCACGCCGGGGATCGAGCGGCTGATCACGCGCGAGGCGTGGCGCCGCGTGCTGCTCGAGCCCGAGCTGATGGGCGACGAGTCCAACACCGACGCCTTCGGCTCGATCCAGGAGAAGCAGCGCATCTACTCCAGCTTCTACCGGCTGGCGCTCGACGACACCAACCGCTTCATCCCGCGCGAGGCCCAGCGGCTGGCGCAGGCGGGCGAGGACCAGTACGCGCGCGCCATGCTGGGGTTCGCCGAGACGGTCGCGCGGGCGGAGGCGGACACCGCGCCGCTCGAGTCGCGCGACTTCCGCGCGGTCGAGGTGTGGGCGGGGATGCTCTACGGGCGCGGGCACTGGGCGAGCTACGCGGCCCCGGCGCGCGGCGAGGAGCGCACCAACTACTTCGGCGCCCTCTCCTACTACGGGCTTGCGCCGAGCGCCTCGGACGAGAAGCGCATCTGGATCGGCCCGCGCGTGCTGGTCAACGTCGGCGACGTCGAGGGCTTCATCACCGACGACATCCCGGCGACCGCGCTCGGCTGCCCGGTTTCGTGGCGGAGCCGGCTGATGCCGGACTACGCCGACGAGATCGGCGTGCCGCGCGAGACCTGGGCGCGGAACGGCGTGGTCGGCTCCCAGCTCCAGCCGGCGCTGCGGGCGCTCGAGCGGTTCCTGCGCGTCCGCAGGCAGAGCCAGCCCGCTAGCGCTCCGAGCCGCCCAGGATGATGGGCAGCCCCGACTTGGGGTTGCCGATCACCACCACCTTCGAGTTCGCCGACGACGCAAGCTTCTCGGTCGCCTCGATCCCCTTCCACTCCAGGAGCTGCGGGCTGATGCCGGCCGCCACGATGCGCTGGAAGTCGGCGATCCCCTGGGCCTCGATCCGCTTCCGCTCCGCCTCCTGCTGCTCCTTCTGCAGCACGAACTTCATCTGCTCCGCCTCCTGCTCGCGCCGCAGCTTCTCCTGGATCGCGTTGGCGACGATCGCGGGCAGCCCGATCTTGCGCAGCAGCACCGCCTCCGTGACGATGCCGCGGTCGACCGTGAGCTTCGCGAAGTAGGCCGAGATCTCCTGCGCGATCTTCTCGCGCGCCGAGGAGTAGAGCGCCTTCGCGTCGTAGGTGGCGGTGATCTCGCGGATCGCCGAGCGGATCTGCGGCTCGACCACATTGCTCACGTAGTCGCGCCCGACCGTCCGATAGAGGTCGTCCGCCCGATCGGGATCGATGCGGAACAGGAGCGACGCCTCGAGGTCCATGGTGAGTCCCTCCTGCGAGGGCACCTCGGCGACCTCCTTGAGCTGCTGGGTCTGGGCGGTCATGCGGATCACGCGGGTCAGCGGAAGCACCATGTGCACGCCGGGCGGGAGCACGGTCTTCGAGACCACGCCGAAGAGGTCCTTGACCCCCACCTGCCCGGCCGGGATCACCCGCAGGGGATTGAGCAGGAAGAACAGCACCACCAGCACGACGGCGACCACGGCGAGCCGGACTCCTCCGGCACCGGCGGAGCCGGCGTCGCCCATTCGGAACACGCGCGCAGACATGAGGCCTCCCTTCCTTACGTGGAACGAGCCCGGGCCTCAGGGCCCGGCATGCTTCCGGTAGCGGCGGATGTAGCGGTTGAGGTTCTCGCGGTCGATGAGGCTCAGGACCTCGATCCCGCGGTTCGGGCCGCGACGATAGAGCAGCCGCACGTCGCTGCCGATCTTGATCCGATAGAGGCCCTCGGCGCCCTGGATCGCCTTCGCGTCCAGGCTCGGGTGCGCGAAGTTGCCGGCGAGGAGCAGGACCTTCTCGAACGCCGTCTTGAGGACGCGGTCGTCCCATCCCCGGATCGATTCGTAGAACTCGCGCGTGAACTCCGGCACCTGGTACGGCGCGGCCGGCTCCGCGGAGGGTGCCGGGGCCTCCGCCTCCGCCGCGGGAGCCGGAGCGGGGGCCGCCTCCCGGCTCTTGAGCCGCGCGAGGAGATCGGCCTCGCGCTTGTGCGCAGCCTCGATCTCGTGCTCGAGGGTCGCCACCGCGCGCTTCAAGTCCTCGGCCTGCGACTCGCGCCGCCGCAGCAGCGCGCGGGTGTCGCGGTCGCGCTCGGCCTCGAGCGCGGCCTTGGCCTCCCGCGTGGTGCGCAGGTCGTCCTGCGCCCGCTCGAGGTCCCGCTTCAGCTCCGACAGCCGCGCGTCCTTGCGGGCGCCCTGGGCGCGCTCGTCGGCGAGCTGCTTGCGGACCGCTTCGAGATCCGCCGAGAGCTTCCCGGCCCGGGTCTCGCTCTGCTCGATCTGACGCTCGAGCGAGGCCGCGGTCGCGGCGCGCTTCGAGCTCCGGGGAGCCGGAACGCGCTGCCCGTCTCCCTCGGGGCCACCGCCCATGATCTCGTCGTACATGTCCAGGTGGCCCTTGACCGCCGCGGCCGCCGCCGCCCGCACGCTCTCCACAGGGTGGCCGAGCAGCCTCCAGAGGAGCGGGACCACGGCGTCCGGCCCCCAGGCCGCCGCGCGCGCCACCAGCTCGACCAGGCGGTTCGAGAACCGCGTCGGCGGGATCATGTCCTCGGCGATCACGGGCGGCAGCGGACACCAGGTTTCCATGATCTTGTCGATCTCCGCCGCGTCCGGCTCCGACTCCTCGTAGACGGAGGCCAGGCTGTCGGCCATCACGATGGGCTTGACCTTCTCGAGGCGGTAGCCGGGGAAGGTGAGATCGAGGCGCTGGCAGGCCTCCCGCAGGGCGGAGTTGGGCAGCGCGATGAGGAGCAGATCGGCGCGGTCGGCGCGCGCGAGCGCGCGGAGCCGGCTGGAGATCATGGCGTGCATCGGACCTTTCCGGGGGGGCTCAACATACCATTCCGGGCGCCCGACTCGACTCGCTCCGGAGCGAGTGGGTGTGTACCGTCCCGGGATGCCCGAGCTGCCGGACGTCACGCTCTACGTCGAGCGCCTGTCGGCGCGCCTCGCCGGCGCCGCGCTGGTGCGCGCCCGGGTGGTGAGCCCCAACCTGCTTCGCACCGCCGAGCCGCCGCTTTCGAGCGCCGAGGGGCGCCGGGTGGCAGGCGTGCGCCGCATGGGCAAACGCATCGTGGTCGGACTCGAAGGCGATCTGTTTCTCGCGTTCCATCTGATGATCGCCGGCCGCTTCCACTGGCGGGCGCCCGGGGCCAGGATCCCGGGACGCGTGGGGCTCGCGGCCTTCGAGTTCTCCTCCGGCACGCTGATCCTCACCGAGGCGGGCTCCCGGAAGCGCGCCGCGCTCCACGTGCTCGCCGGCGGGCCCGCGCTCGCGGCCCTCGATCCCGGCGCTCTCGAGCCGCTCGAGGCGTCGCCCGAGCAGTTCCGTGCGGCGCTGCTGCGCCACAACCACACGCTCAAGCGGGCGCTCACCGATCCGCGGATCCTGAGCGGCATCGGCAACGCCTACTCGGACGAGATCCTGCACCGCGCCCGCCTCTCGCCGCTGCGGCTCACGCGCCAGCTCGGGGAGGGCGAGTTCGAGCGGCTCCACCTCGCCACGCGCGAGACCCTGCAGCTCTGGATCGAGCGGCTGCGAAGCGAGACCGGAGATTCCTTCCCCGAGAAGGTCACGGCGTTCCGCGACGGGATGGCGGTGCACGGGCGCTACCGGCAGCCGTGCCCGGTGTGCGGGGCGCCGGTCCAGCGCATCGTGTACGCGGAGAACGAGACCAACTACTGCGCGCGCTGCCAGACCGGAGGCCGGCGGCTCGCCGACCGCGCGCTGTCGCGACTGCTGCACGACGACTGGCCGCGGACGCTCGAAGAAATGGAGGGCTGAGGCGGTCGACTACCGGCCGGGCACCAGCGAGCTGGCCGTGAAGCTGAGCCCCACGGTCAGGTGCCAGGCCTGCAGCTCGAGATCCTGCGGCAGGGTCCTGACCACGGGGCCGGGGATCAGCCGGCCGGTCTCCACCGAGCGAAACGCGACCGATCCGAAGCGCACGTACTGGTAGCTGCCGGAAACGAGCAAGCGGTATCCGGGCACCACGGCGTAGGAGAGCATCAGGAAGAGCTCGGGCGCGAGCGTGCGCTCGGTCGTCGCCTGCACCGCCAGCGTGTCGATCCTCCCGGCGATGTCGCGGAGCTGCACCACCGTGCCTCCGCCCGCGGCGTACCACTCGAGCTTGCTCCATCGCGGGACGGGCCGATACGGGCCCAGCATCGCCGCCGCGAACACGCCGCTCATGGGCACCGTGGCCGGGAGCGGTGCGGTGTGCAGCCGGTAGAACGACGAGTACTGGTACCCGACCAGGAACGTCACCTTCCCTCCGCCTCCCGGAAGCTTGGACTGGGAGGCCAGCACCCGCGTGTCCTTCACCCGGCGGTGGAGCCTGCGGGGCGGAGTCTGCGATGGATCGCACAGGGTCGTGTCCATCGAATCGGTGTACGTCCGCGCGAACGAGACCGTGGTGTCCCCGCGCCCTCCGAACGGGCCGTAGAAGATCCCGAACCCGCCGCGCCAGATCGGCCTCCGGTCCTCGACGTTGCCGGGCGCCCGCGTTCCGCGAACGCCGACCCCGCCCCACACCGCTCCGCCGTTCAACCGGTCGAGGACGGGTTTGAGCACGTCGATCTGCGCGCGCACGGGCGCGGGTGCGTGGAGCCCGGCGAGGAGGATGCCCAGCGCGAGCGCGGCCGCGCACCGGAAGTGGCGGCGCCGACGCGGAGCCAGGGTCGCGGCTCGGACCTCGCTCATCTCGCGATCTCCGGATTCGCCCCGCGGGAGGGTGGCGGCAGGCGCGGCCCGACGCTTTCGGCCTCGGCGGGAGGCGTGGACTCTACATCCTCTCCACCAGCGCCGCCATGCCCTGGCCGCCCGAGACGCAGAGGGTGGCGATGCCGTAGCGCCCCTTCGAGCGCGCCAGCTCGTGAAGCAGCGTCACCAGGATGCGCGCGCCGCTGCAGCCGGTCGGGTGCCCGAGCGCGATCGCCCCGCCGTTCACGTTCAGGCGCGCGCGGTCGAAGTGGAGATCGCGGTCGCAGGCCAGCACCTGCGATGCGAACGCCTCGTTGAGCTCGATCGCGTCGATCTGGTCGAGCGTGAGCCCGTGGCGCTCGAGGAGCTTCCGCACCGCGGGCACCGGGCCGATGCCCATGCGCGCGGGGTCGACCCCCACCGACACCCAGCCCAGGAGCGCGGCCTGGGGCGTGACGCCGAAGCGCCGGGCGGCGCTCTCCGAGAGCACCAGGATCGCGGCGGCGCCGTCGGTGATGGCCGAGGCGTTGCCCGCGGTGACGCTCCCGTCCTTGCGGAACACCGGCTTGAGCTTCGCCATCTCCTCGAGGGAGGCGTCCGCGCGGATGTGCTCGTCGCGCTCGACGGTCGTGGCGCGCTTGCCCTCGCCGACTCCGACCGGGACCACTTCGCGCGCGAAGCGCCCCTCGCTCCACGCCCGCGCCGCGCGCCGGTGGCTCTCGAGCGCGTACTCGTCCTGCTCGGTGCGCGGGATCCGGTACTCGGTCGCGAGGGTCTCGCTGGTCTCGCCCATGAGCTGGTTGCAGAGCGGGCACAGGTATCCGTCGCGGTACATCGCGTCCACCAGCGCCTCGTCGCCGAGCTTCTTGCCCCAGCGCACGTCGAGCGCCAGGAACGGGACGCTGGACATGTGCTCGGTCCCGCCCGCCAGCACCACGTCGCCGTCGCCGAGCCGCACGCTCTGCGCGGCGCTCGCCACCGCCTGCAGGCCCGAGGCGCAGGCCTTGTGGATGGTGAAGGCGGTCGAGGTGTCGGGCAGCCCGGCGCGCCGGCCGACCTGGCGCGCGAGGTTGGGGCCGTTCCCCGCCTGGCGCGCGTGGCCGAAGATCACCTCGCCCACCGCGTCCGCCGGGACGCCCGCGCGCTCGAGTGCGGCGCGCGCGATGAATCCGCCGAGCTCGGCGGCGCCCGACGCCGCGAGCGCGCCGCCGAAGTTGCCGATCGGCGTGCGCACGCCGCCCGCGAGCAGCACCCGCTCCGAGGTCATCGCTTCATTCCCCGCGGCGGCGCCGGGCCCGCGACCCGGGCCGCGCTCATTTGCCGCGGCGGCGCGCGGTGCGGGCCGCCGCGCGCTTCACCGGCCGGCTCTTGCTCACGCGCGCGGCCTGGGTCTTCTGGCTGGCGATGGTGCGCTGCTCCGCCTTCAGCAGCCGGCCGCGCGCCGGCTTCACGCGCGCCTTCTTCTCGTCGGCCGTGCGCCGCGGCTTCAAGCGCGTCCGCTCCGGCCCCGCGCCGCGCACGCTCACCACGGACATGGTGGTCGCCGAGGGGCGCCGGCGCGGCCGGCCTTGCTTGGGCTTGTAGCTCGGCTTGATCGCCAGCATGCTCGCAGTCGCCGAGGCCTTCTTCACCGGCTTGCGGATCGCGATGCGCTGCGGCGCGTCATCGTCCTCGAACGCCTCGGCCAGCTCCTCCTCGAGGCTCACGGGCGGCGGCGGCTCGCAGAACACCACGATGCGCCCGTCCGGATCCGCCGCCTCGGCGTACACGCCGAACTCCTCGGTCACCGGCGCGGTCACGAAGTGGAGGCCGCGGCCGCGCATCGTCTCGCACCATTCGCTGAGGTCGTCGGTTCCGAACACCACCGCGACCGGCTGCTCCGCGTGGCGCGGGTGCTCGCCGTCGGCCGGGCGGTGGTGCACGGTGAGGCGCGCATCGCCGGTGTCGAACTCCACCCAGTGCTCGGCCTCGCCCGCCACGGCGAGCCCCATCGGGCCGCGATAGAACGACACCGCGCGCCCGAAATCGCGGACGTTCAGGATCACGCGCTCGATCCCGGGGCCGGCGCCGGGGCGGGCGGGCGTCTGGGGCTCGAACAGGGAGATCAGGTTGCCCTCGGGATCCCACACGTCGGCGCCTCGGCCCGTCGCAAGCCGGAACGGGGCTTCCATGCGCGCGCCGCGCCCTTCGATCGCGCGCCGCTCGGCGTCGAGGTCGGGGGTCACGAAGCGCAGCACCATGCCCTGCTTGTTCTCGTCGCGCATCTCGTGCAGGGCGAGGATCGCGCCCCCGGTGTCGAACTCGACCCACTGCGGCTCCTCGTTCCGGACCGGGAGCCCGACGAGCTGGGTGTAGAACTCCTTCATCGAGTCGAAGTTCCTGGTGAACGCGATTGCGTACATGAGGCGGCTCATCGTCCACTCCTCGTCGGATGTCGTCGTTCGCCCGCTGCGTGCGGCGCTCACGCGCCGGAGCCTACTCGAGGTTGATCCAGACGCTCTTCACCTGGGTGTAGTCGCGCAGGCAATCGGGACCGAGATCGCGCCCGAAGCCCGAGGCCTTGTAGCCGCCGAAGGGGATGGCGGCGTCGTAGAAGTTGTAGGCGTTGACCCACACCGTGCCGGCCTCGAGGCGGCGCGCCACCGCGTGAGCCTTCTTGAGGTCGCGGGTCCAGATCCCGGAGGCCAGGCCGTAGGGGATGTCGTTCGCCTTCTCGACCGCGTCGTCCACGCCGTCGAAGGCGATCACGGCGAGCACCGGGCCGAAGATCTCCTCCTGCGCCACCTTCATGTGGTTGTCTACGCCGTCGAGCACCGTGGCCTGGACGAAGCTCCCGCGCCCGTTCACCGGCTGGCGCTCGCCGCCCGCCACCAGCCGCGCGCCCTCGCGCACGCCGGTCGCGACGTAGCCCAGCACCTTCTCCATCTGCCCGCGGCTCACCAGCGCGCCGAGCCGGGTCTTGGGATCGAGCGGGTCGGCCGGCACCAGCTTCTTCGCGCGCTCGGCGAGCTTGGCCACGAACTCGTCGTGCACGCTCTTCTCGACCAGCAGCCGCGAGCCCGCCGCGCACACCTCGCCCTTGCCGTAGAAGATGCCGGTCGCGGCGCCGCGCACCGCGGCGTCGAGGTCGGCGTCGGCGAACACGATGTTGGGCGACTTGCCGCCCAGCTCCAGCGTGAGCTTCTTCACCGTGTCGGCGGCGGTGCGCATCAGGTGCTTGCCCACCTCGGTCGAGCCGGTGAAGCTGATCTTGTCCACCTCGGGATGCCGCACCAGCGCCTCGCCCGCCACCGCCCCGGGGCCGGTCACGATGTTGAGCGCCCCCGGCGGCAGCCCGGCCTCGAGCGCCAGCTCGCCGATCCGGAGCGCGGTGAGCGGGGTGAGCTCGGCGGGCTTCACCACCACCGTGTTCCCGGCCGCGAGCGCCGGGGCCGCCTTCCAGCCCACCATGATCATCGGGAAGTTCCACGGCACGATCGCACCCACCACCCCCAGCGGCTCGCGCAGGGTGTAGGTCAGGAACGCCGGGCTCGAAGGCAGCGTCTCGCCCGCGAGCTTGGTGGTCCAGCCCGCGAAGTAGTGGAAGCAGTTCGCCACCATCGGCACGTCGATCTGGCGCGACTCGAAGATCGGCTTGCCGTTGTCGAGGGTCTCGAGCCTGCCGAGCTCGTCGCCGTGCTCGAGGATGAGGTCGCCGAGCCGCCACAGGATCTTCTGCCGCTCGGCCGGCTTCATGCGCGGCCACGGGCCGCGATCGAACGCCTCGCGCGCCGCGCGGACCGCGCGCTCCACGTCCTCCGCGCCGGCCTTCGCGACCGTGCAGATCGGCTCCTCGGTCGCGGGGTTGGTGGTGGTGTAGGTCTCGCCCGATGCGGCGTCCACCTGCTTGCCGTCGATGATGAGCTTGGCCGGCTTCGCCGGCGTCAGAGTCCCGGTCATGACACGACCTCCATTCGATTCGGGCGCCGGTCGCGACGCCGGCCGATCCGCGCCGGCCTGCGGGCGCGCACCTCGATCACGCGCCGCGCTCCGCGCGCCATTTCTTGATGGCCTCCGCGTGGTGCCGGTCGTGCTCGGGGAGCCAGCTCAGCATCTCCCCGAAGGGATGCCCCGGGCCCCACACTTCGGCGGGCTCGTCCGGCACGCTCTCCAGCGCCTCCTCGAGCTCCTGCCTCGTGGCCTGCAGCGCCGCCATCGCCTGGTCCCACTTGAGATGCCGCAGCGGCTCCAGCTCGCGCGCGTTGATCGCCGCCATCTCGGGGTCGGGCACGCCGGCCCACGAGACCCGGCGCCCGCGGAGCGCCTCCTCCATCTCCCTGAGGCGCGCGCGGTCGCGCGCCACGAGATGGAGCAGCGTCTCGCGCGCGCTCCACTTGCCCGGCGCGAGCGGCTCGTCGGCCCGCGAAGCGCTCAGGCCCTTGACGGCGCCGTACACCGTGGCGCGCGCCATCACCAGGTCGAACAGTACGCGCTGGCGGGCCGAGCTCGCGCTGGTCTGCGTCGCGAACGGCGGCGGCGGGGCCGCGGGGCGCGAGGCCTTCTTCGCCGCGCGCACCACCCGGAGCTCGCGCCTGGGCTTGGCCTTCGTCGTCCGCCGCGCCGCCGCGCGCTTCGGGGCGCGGCGCGCCGCCTTCCTCCGCGCCGGGCTCATGACGCGCCGTACTCGTAGACGCCGCGGCCGGTCTTGCGCCCCAGGCGCCCGGCGGCCACGTACTGCTCGATCAACGGGCACGGCCGGTACTTCTCGCCCAGCGTGCGGTGCAGGTAGCGCAGGATCGAGAGCCGCGTGTCGAGCCCCACCAGGTCCACCAGCTCGAACGGCCCCATCGGATGGTTGAGCCCGAGCTTCAGCGCCCGGTCGATGTCGGAGGCGCTCGCCACGCCTTCCTGCAGCATGTAGAACGCCTCGTTCCCGATCATGGCGTTGATGCGGCTGGTCACGAAGCCCGGCGACTCGCGCACCACCACGCACTCCTTGCCCATCGCCCGGCCCACCTCGCACGCCGTCGCGATCGCGCCATCGCTGGTCTCGAGCGCCCTCACCACCTCGAGCAGCTTCATGCGGGGCACCGGGTTGAAGAAGTGCATGCCCACCACCTGGGGGCCCCGCCCGGTCGCCGCCGCCATCTCGGTGATCGAGAGCGACGAGGTGTTGGATGCGAGCACCGCGTGACCGGGCGCGCAGCGGTCGAGCTTTCCGAAGATCTCGAGCTTGAGATCGATCTTCTCCGGAACCGCCTCGATCACGAGGTCGGCCTCGCGCACGGCCTCCTCGAGCCCGCGGGCCGCCGAGATGCGCTTGTGGGCGGCGGCGGCGGTCTGGCCGTCCAGCTTGCCGAGCGCCACGCCCTTCTCGAGCGTCGCCGAGATCTCGGCCATCGCCTTCTCGAGCGCCGCGCCGTCCAGGTCCTGGAGAACGGTGCGGTACCCGCCGACCGCCGAGGCGTAGGCGATCCCGCGCCCCATGATGCCGGCGCCCAGGACGGCGATCGTCCTGACCGTCACGCGCCGATCCCGCCCCTCTTCCCCGCCAGCCGCCAGGCGGCCGGGAACGCGAGCGCGGCGAGCGCGGCCTTGACCACGTCGCCCGGAACGAAGGGCAGGAGGCCCGCGCCGAGGAGCTGGGCGGCGGGCAGGAAGCGCGAGAGCTGGACGAGCCCCGCGGCGAAGATCACCACGCTGCCAAGCAGCATGGCGGCGAGCATGGTGCCGAAGCGCCGGTCCCAGCCGCGCCCGGCGAGCGCGCCGGTGAGCGCCGCGGCCAGGGGGAAGGCGACCAGGTAGCCGCCGGTCGGGCCGGCGAAGCTGGCGAGCCCCGCCGAGCCGGCCGCGAACACCGGCAGGCCGGCCGCGCCCTCGAGCAGGTAGAGCGCCTGGGCGATGAACCCGCGCCGCGCCCCGAGCGCCGCGCCCGAGAGCAGCACCGCGAAGGTCTGCCCCGTGATCGGCACCGGCGACCAGGGCACCGGGATCGCGATCTGGGCCGCGAGCGCGGTGAGGGCGCTCGCGCCGAGGACGAGGAGCGCGCCTGAGAGGGCGCCCGGGCGCGGAAGAGCGACGTCGGCCAGTGTGAGCATGCGGACGGAGGACATGGGCACCTCGGGTGGGGGTCGCGCGGCCTTCAGCCGGCCCGCGCGCCTCATGAATTCGCCATCGACTCCACGTGCGAGGGCGCGAAGCTAGCACGCGTTGAAACCCGCGGCAATGGCGGGTGGAACGAGCGCGCGGACGCCCTACCGCGCTCCGGGCGCAGGGCCGGCCGCGGGGAAGAACGCGGCGGCGGCGAACCAGCCGGCGAAGCGGTAGGTGATGTCGAGCGACACGGCGAGGTCGCGGTCGAAGATGCGAGACTGGGGGGAGGGCGGCGGCGGCGCCGCGCGCCCCCGAAACCAGGACTGGCGATCGTGGGCCGAGGACACGATCGCCACGTGATCCTCGAGGTAGTAGCTCACCCCCGCCGTCAGGTCCCAGAAGGCCCAGTCTCCCGGGGTCGGGCCGCGGTTGCGGTAGTAATCGTTCCAGCGATGGAAAGCCGTCGCGGTCGCGGTCCAGCGATCGGCGACCATCCACGCGACCGAGAGCCTGGATTGAAACCTCAGGTGGTTGTCCTGCTCGCGTAGTCCGAGGAGCGCTTCGCCGGTCGCGTCGAGCTGCCAGCGCGGGCCGATGGGCCGGTGGATCTCGCCCGCGATGCCGGCTTCGACAACGTCGTAGCTGGCGGTGTAGCGGGAGGCGAAGACACCGCCCACGGTGTACCGCATCGTGTCGTTCACGACATCCTCCCTGAACGCGCCACGATCGTCACGGACGACGTTGTGGGCGTGGCGGTCCACGAGCCGGGCGCCGACGAATGCGCCCGTCTGCCGGGATACGGGCGATACCGGGATGCCGTCGCGGGTCAGCGTCCGAACCCCGCCGACATGGGGCTCGGCGGCGCGCAGCACGGAGTAGGGATCGAGTCCGCGCTCTCCCAGCGCGCCGTCCTCGCCGAGCAGCCGCTCGATCTCGCGCCACAAGCTACGGGCGGGGCGATCGTGCGCCGTTTCGAAGGCGTCCCGCGCGTACAGCAGCCGTGCGAGCCGCCGCCGTCCCTCGCCCGAGAGCGGGCGCGTGAGCGCGCCCGACTCGCGCAGGCGCCGCTCCAGCACGAGCGCATCGTAGATCCCGGTCGCGTTGCGGACCCGGCCCCAGCCCACCGAAGCGCTCGCGGCGACCGAGGGGCTGTACTCCCATTGCTCCTCGTATTGCGAGTCTATGGTGCGGACGTGGTAGCCAGGGTAGTAGGAAGCACGCCGGTCGTAGCTGCTGGACAACCACGACTGCGAGTAGAAGCCGGTGAGCGTCAGGTCGCCTTCGAATCCGATCGGCTCGGCCCAGGGATAGCGCCGATGGGTCGCGGTCAACAGGACGTACTCGGACAATGCGCGGCGGCTATCCTCGCCGTGGGTCGAGCTGGAGAACGAGAAATCGGCCAGCACTGCGTCCGACGTGCCGTGGGAGCGATCTCCGGAAGCGGAGGCCGACGCCGCGAGCGACGTGTAGACGGGATCGGAATCGAACGACCAGCGGGCGTCGCTGGAGAGATCCGAGCTCAGGGCGCCGGCCTCGAAGCCGCTCCAGTTCCCGCCACCGTCGCGGCGCGACGCGCCGGCGTGAAGGCCGGCGGTCCACAGCAACGCGCGGTTGGGCGGGATGCGGAAGTCGGTGAAGTCGTCGGCGCCGGCGATGCCCGGCGCCAGCGCGGCAAAGGAAAGGAGCAGTGTCCGAAGCGAACGCACGGGCGGCCTCGTGGAGACGGACCTCGGGAGCGCGTTTCGAGCGCGACCCGCGGCGGGGTGCGCTCGCTCGGCATCCTACACCACCGGTTCCGGAAACGTTCCCGACACCCGCCGCGGGCCCTCGGGTCTGTACCAGCGCCCCCTTGGCGCACGAGCGAGCGCCCGCGCGTGCTAACCTGCGCCCCGCCATGGCCGACCTGATCCGCATCGCCAACGCCGGCGGGTACTGGGGCGACGACCTGGCGCAATTCAAGCGCCAGGTCGAACTCGGACCGGTGGACTACGTGACGCTCGACTTCCTCGCCGAGATCACTATGTCCATCATGCAGAAGCAGCGCGCCCGCGACGCGCGCCTCGGCTACGCGCGCGACTTCGTCGCCCAGGTCGAGGAGGCGCTGCCCGCGCTGATCGAGCGCAACATCCACGTGATCTCGAACGCCGGCGGGGTGAACCCGCTCGCCTGCCGCGGGGCGCTGCTCGAGATGGCGCAGCTCCGCGGGCGACCGATCGAGGTGGCGGCCGTGGTGGGCGACGACCTGATGGGGCGGCTCGGCGAGCTGAACGCGAACCGCGTCACCCTCGACAACATGGAGGACGGCGCGGCGTTCCACGCCGTGCGCGACCGGGTCTCCTCGGCCAACGCCTACTTCGGCGCCTGGCCGGTGGTGGAAGCCCTGAAGGGCGGCGCACAGGTGGTGGTGACCGGGCGCTGCACCGACACCGGCATCACGCTCGCCCCCATGATCCACGCCTTCGGCTGGCAGCCCGACGACTGGGACCGGCTCGCCGCGGGGATCGTGGCGGGGCACATTGTGGAATGCGGCGCCCAGTCCACCGGAGGCAACTTCAGCGACTGGCGCCGCGTGCCGCACTACGAGTCGATCGGCTATCCGGTGCTCGAGGTCTCCCCCGACGGCTCGTTCGTGGTCACCAAGCATGCGGGCACGGGCGGGGCGGTCACGGTGCGCACGGTGAAGGAGCAGCTGGTCTACGAGATGGGCGACCCGCGCTCCTACGTCACGCCCGACGTGGTGGCGGACTTCGGCACCCTCCGCATCGAGCAGGCGGGCCGCGACCGGGTGCGGGTGTGGGGCGTGCGCGGCCGGCCCGCACCCGCGAGCCTCAAGGTGAGCGCCTCCTACTTCGACGGCTGGAAGGCGAGCGGCACCCTGATCATCTCGGCGCCCGAGGCCGTCGAGAAGGCGCGCGCGTTCGCCGCGCTGTTCTGGAAGCGCCTCGGGCTCTCGTTCGCCGCCACCCACACCGAGCTGGTGGGCCACTCGGCGTGCTGGGGCCCGCTCGCCCCGCCCGTGGATCCGCCCGAGGTGCTGCTGCGCCTCTCGGTGCGCGACCCCGACAAGGGCAAGATCGAGCAGTTCGCGAAGCTCGTGCCCGCCGTGATCCTCTCCGGCCCGCCGGGCGTGGCGGTCACCGGCGGCCGCCCGCAGGCCCAGGAGGTGGTGGCGTACTGGCCGGCCCTGGTGCCGCGCGACAAGGTGAGGCCGCTCGTCGTCACTCGCGAGGGCGAGCGCGCGCTCGACTGGCCCACGCCGCTCGCCCAGCCGCAGCGCCCCGCGGCCATTCCGCGGCCCAAGTGGCCGAAGGCGCGGGGGGCGGCAAAACGGGTGCGCGTCCCCGTCGCCGCGCTCGCCCACGGGCGCAGCGGCGACAAGGGCGACACCTGCAACATCGGGGTGATCGCGCGCGCGCCCGAGATCTATCCGTGGCTCACGCGCACGCTCACCGCGAGCCTGGTCAAGCGCCGCTTCCGGGGCATCTGCGAGGGGAAGGTGGAGCGTCACGAGGTGCCGAACCTCTGGGCGCTCAATTTCCTGCTCCACGAGTCGCTGGGGGGCGGGGGCACGGTGTCGCTCCGGCTCGACGCCCAGGGGAAGACGCTCTCGCACGCGCTGCTCGCGCTGGAGGTCGAGGTCCCGCGCGCGCTGCTCGATGCCGCGGCGCGCGGCGACGCCGCCGACGGGCGGAAGGAGCATCCCGCGCCCGAGAAGCCGCGGCGCGCGCGGAGGAGCCGCAGGCCGAGGTGAAGCGCGGGCGCCGGCGGACCCGCGTGCGCCCCGCCGGCACAAACGATCGAGGGGGAGGCTAAGCCTCCCCCTCGATTCGCGTCGACCGTCGCACCATCCCGCGGCCGACGTCGCGTGCGGCCGATTCAGTTGCCCTGGGGCGCCCGGACCACCGGCATCCGCAGCGTGGCAACCACCGCGCTCCCGCC
>DASXQT010000051.1:0-33938 GCA_036507005.1 Candidatus Eiseniibacteriota bacterium | reverse complement strand
GGAAGTCGGCACTACTTCAAACCGAGCTTCCTTCCGGCTGCCAGCAGTTTGATCGACTCCCGGATACGCCTCTCGCGCGTTTCCAGCCGCTTGGCCGTGTGAATCCACGCCACGAAACGATGCCGGTGCGTCGGCGCCAGCTCCTGAAAGAAACTCCAGGCCTTCGGATTGGCTCTGAGGGCCCTGGCAATGTACGCAGGCAAGTCCGGGATCGCGGGGTGCGGCGCGTAGCGCCTGCCGGTGGGTGAGGCCGCGAGGCCCGGAGGCATGAGCAGACCAGCCGCCTCGAGCTCCGCCCAGCGTTTCCGGTTGATGTCCGACCACTTGCTCGTTGGCTTCCTCGGCGTGATCTTGCGAGCGTACCGATCCTCATCGAGACGTTTGATCAGGCTGTCGACCCACCCGAAGCACAATGCCTCGCGGACGGCGTCCTCGTAGCGGAGCGATGTCACGCCGGTATGGTCCTTGTGGAACACGAGCCAGATGCCCCGACTCGAAGCGTGATGCTTCGCCAACCACGCGCGCCATTGCTGCCGGCTCCGGAGATCGAGGGTGACGAGATCTCTCGTCATGGCAATCGTCCTTCTGTTTCTATGCGCGGTGTCGGCCTACGAAGTCGCTGGTCTGCTGCGGTTGTGCATGAGACCAAAGACGGTGGTTGATCTTCCAAGTTCCATCAAGGCGCGCGCAGACCTCGGTGAAATCAGCCACGCGAGGACTCGTCAGGACTTGGAGACGCTGAGTGACGGCTTCTCCCTTCAGGGCATGCAATGAGCGAGCGAGTCGCGAGGGACGAACAGTGGCGGGGGCGTGGCACCTTGCGCGTCGTCGCGGCGCACCTCTGCGATCGTGGCTCGATGTCTCGACATCGCGCGCCTTGCAAGGCGCGGGCTTCTCGGCCCCGTCGTCGGCTGGAATCTCCTTCGCACCTGCGCTATAACTCTCCGCCCCACAATTTCATCGAGGCGGCATAGCCAAGTGGTAAGGCGAGGGTCTGCAAAACCCTTATTCCCCGGTTCGAATCCGGGTGCCGCCTCCAACCCCGGTCGGGGCCTCGAGCAGGAGGGTCGCCGGCACCTCTGACGCCTCTCATGCGGCCGCGTAGCCAGGCGCGCTACGTCCGCCCTTGCGCCGCATGATGGGCGCCCGCGTCCCGAAGGAACTGCCCCCCAGAGCGGGAACGGTTCCTACGCGTGCCCCTGGAGCTGCGACAGGATCGTGCTCAGGGCCTCCTCGGCTTCGCTCATCATCCGATGCACGATCTCGGCGGCGGGCAGAACATCCCGGACCAGGCCCGCGCTTTGTCCCGTAATCGGGACGTAGTCGTGGGCGCGCCCCGCGCGCATCGCCGACGTGAGCTCCTCGCGCAACCGTCCGGCGTGGGCGGGAACCTCGGACAGGCGGCGATTCCACTGGTCCAGGAACCCCGTCCGCAGCGAGCGCGGCACGACGTCGTAGGCGGCTTTGCCCGTGGCGGGGAAGACGATGGGCATGAATTCGGCTTTGACCGCGTCTTCGGATTCGCTAGCGACTATCTTTCGCTTCCACTCCTCGTCAATGGTTGCTTCGCGCGAGGCCATGAAGCGCGTCCCGACGTTCACGCCCTGCGCCCCGAGCGCCAGAGCCGCCCCCAGTCCACGTCCATCCGCAATTCCACCCGCGGCCACGACGGGAATCGGGTGGACCGCGTCCACGACCTGCGGGACCAGAGCCATGGTCCCCACCGTTCCGCTGAAGCCTCCGGCCTCGGCGCCCTGGGCGATAACGGCGTCCACGCCCAGCTCGGCGGCGCGCCGCGCCTGCGTCTCGGTGTGGACCTGCTGGACGAACAAGATGCCGGCATCATGCGCGCGCCGAACAAGGTCTCCGGGATCGCCGAGGGCGAACGAAATCCCCCGCGGTTTCGCGCGGACCGCCTCCTCGAACACTTCGGGGTCGAAGGGGCGCATCGTGAGATTGACCAGGAATGGATGGCCGGTTAGGTCGCGCAGGCGGGCGATCTGGGCCTGGACGTCGCTCGCCGATTGAAAGACCGTCGCAAGGCTTCCCAGCGCTCCGGCGTTCGAGACGGCGGCGGCTAGCTCCAGTGCCGGCCGCCAGGGTCCGCCGAGTGCGGCCTGGATGATGGGAAGACGAATTCCAAAGAGCTCACAGAAGCGCGTCGGTATCATGCCGTGCACCTCCATTCCGTGCAGCCGGTGGTCCTGAACTCGCCGGAAACCGTCACGACCCGAACGCGGTCTCCGCGGGCCGGCCAGTCCGGACGGCACACTTGGCGCCGCCATTGTCGTTCACGCGACGGGCGAATCAAGAGCAATCCACCCGTGCCGACGGGCTCTCCGGAAGCACCTCGAGAGCTTCCGATTGCCCCCTGCACGCCGGTTCGAATCCAGGTGCCGCCTCCAACTTTCGCCTGCCAAAGGGATCGCGGGGGCCGCTCAGTCCAATGGCCCCGTAGCCACAGCCGCGCCCATGGACGCACGGCATCGCGTTCAGCCAAAAAGCTCCCGTTTCGCGCTTTCCGTGATCGCGATGACGGCGGGGTGCTTTAGCCGGCGCTCGGCCGAGACCGCGTAGAACCGCTCCCTCACTCTGTCCAGGCGGCCGACGACGGCCACGCCGTACTGCTTGCGCACACTTGACTCGATGATCGAAGGGGCGGCGAAGATCCCGGTGCCGGCCTGGCCGAAGACCTTGATGAGCGTGCTGTCGTCGAACTCTCCGATGATGTGGGGCCGAATCCGCTGTTTCTCGAACCACTGCTCGAGCCCACGCCGCAGCGTGCTGGTCTCACCCGGCAGCAGGAAGGGCGCGCCGTCGAGAGACTTGGGGAAGCGTCGCCGGTACTTGGCCGCCAGACGGGGGGCCGCAAACAGCGTCGCTCCGCAGTCTCCAAGCAGGTGATTGAAGGCCCGTACGCTCACGCCCGGCGGGGCCACGCGGTCGGTCAGCACCACGTCCAACTCGTGCAGCGCAAGAGCCGCGAGCAGCCTCTCGGTGCTTTGCTCGTGAACCACCAGCCGTACGGGCTGCGGCAGGGCGAGCGCGGGTTCGATGAGTCGATAGGCGACGAGCTTGGGCATGGCGTCGGCCACTCCCACCGTGAGCCGCATCGTCCGGCCGGTGGGTTGTCCCCTCACGCTCTCGGCGAGCTCGCGCCCCAGGGCGAAGATCTCGTCGGCGTAGCGGAACACCACCCGGCCCATCTCGGTGAGGCGAAGACCCCTTCCGGCGCGCTCGAACAGCTTCTCGTTCAATGCCCCCTCGAGAGCATGAACCTGACCGCTCAGCGTAGGTTGCGCCAGACGGAGCTTCGCCGCGGCGCGAGCCACCGTTCCTTCCCGCGCCACCATCCAGAAGTACAGGAGGTGGTGGTAGTTGAGTCGTTCCATGCCCCGGCACGATACATCGCGATTACCGAATAGTCACGCTCCAATTTTCTATTTTATCTTTGTGTCGCAATCACCGATGTTCTCCATGCGCGGGGACATCCCCCGCGCCACCTTGGCCGCAAACATCTAGTGGTGGGACGCAATGCCCACCCTTCTCCCGTCAAGGGAAAGGAGCCTTCCAATGGCAACCCCGATGTTCGCAAGTATCCGAAAGTACAGTGGATCCCCCCTGCTCACCGATGAGCTGGTCAAGAAGCAGGACGACCTCAAGGCCATCTTCCAGCCGGTTCAGGGTTTCTATGCCTACAACCTGATCAAGACGACTGACGGCGCGATCTCGATGACGGTGTGCGAGAACAAGGCCGGAGCCGAGGAGTCGAATCGGGTCGAGGCGGCTTGGCTCAAGGACAAGCTTCCGACCTTCACGACGCGTCCGCCGGAGATCTGGACCGGGGAGCTGCGCATCCACCTGAGCCAGGAGCCGGTGAAGGTCACCGTCTAGCGAGAAGTAAGGGGGAGCGCGCGCACGCACGCGCCTCCCGAGCAACCCGCCTGGGTCCGGGGTGTCCGTCCTCCAGTCCGCAGCCTGCCGAGTCTTTCGCAGGGCGGCCCCCCGGCGCAGCGGGCTCCTGAGCGTGGTCCAATCGCCTGCGTCCCGTAGCCCTCAGCGGACCCGCGTCACGCGCCTCACGAGGCTCACGCCCGGCCCGGTGAGCCGCACGAAGTAGAGCCCGGGCACCATGGTCTGCCCCGGCCGCCACGAAACGCTCCCCGCTGCCGCCGCGCCATCCACCAGCCTCTCCACTCGGGCGCCGCGCACGTCGAACACCTCCACGCGCATCGGCCCGCCGCCGGCGAAGCGAATCGTGAGCGCGTCGCGGAACGGAGTGGGCCCGGCTTCGAGGAACGGGCCGGCCACGATCGCCGGCTCGGCGTCGGCGCTCGATCCGGGAATCACCGGACGGCCGGCATCGACCCAGGCGGTGTAGACGAAGGAGGCGGTGGCCACCGTGGCGCTGTCGACCCGCGTTCTCGTGAAGCCCCCGGTGCTGTTCCACAGCGAGGCGTAGTAGACGGAGTCGTACGCTCCGCCGGAGGCGGCCTTCGCGATGTTGTCCGCCTGGAGCACGTCTTCCACCAGGTCCCACGAGCCCGAGACGATGCCGAACATCGCGTCCACGGGGCTCGCGTAGTACGCGACCGCCATCGGCGGCGTGCTCAGGTCGCCGATGTGGCTCGACATCATCGTGGTCTCGTACCGCGAGTGGATGCCGCTGTTCCCGGTGAGCTGGCCGTTGTAGTTCCGGGTACAGTGCAGGGGCTGGGTCGCGTCGCCGACGTAGTGGCAGAGATCGGCGATGGTGAGCGCGGCGTCGTTCCACTGGCCTGCCTGGAACCGCTGCGTCAGCGTGGCGACGACCTCGGCCACGGCCCACGGAACGATGCCGTTCTGGAGCACGGTCTGGGCGCCGTACTCGGCCTCGAGCCCCGCGCGGTCGTGCGGCATCGCGCCGGCCAGGAACTCGGGGTAGTAATCGATGTCGATGTAGTGCCGGTACTCCTCGCCGGGAGTGGAAGGCCGGCGCGTGTCGGGATCCGTCACGTGCGCATCGACGATGGCATCGTAGGCGGCGAGGCCGTCCATGTAGGCGGGCAGGTGCTGCGAGTAGTTCTGCGCGATGTAGTGATGGGTCGCGCTGCCCCACGCCCAGCCGGGCGCCGGGGTGGTGAGCAGGAGCGCGATCGCGATGCACGTCGCGCGAATCGTGACAGGACACTTCGAGGGGGCCACGGTGCTCTCCGAATAGCGCCGAGCACCAGCATACGCCCGCCACGCGCCGTCGGTCGATCCTCGGCCCTGGCGCGAGCCGGTCAGCCCGGAGTGAGCTTCGACTCGATCTGGCCGAGCCGCTCGCTCAACCGCGCGACCTCGGCGCGCAGCTCCGTGACCTCGCCCGCGAGCCGGGCGAGCATGTCCGCCGTGCCGCCGGGCGCCGCCGTCGCAGGCGCGCCCGGATCGCGTGAGGTGGCCGCAGGAGCGTGGCCCCCGTATCCCGCCCGCAAGTCGGCGAGCTCCTGCTCCCCGTAAAGATTGTGGCTCACGAGCTGCCCGCGGCCGGGCGGCGTGAGCTCGACCATCAGCCCGCGCTTCACCAGGGCGTCGACGATCGGCTTCAGCGCGGCCAGGTCGGGGATGTGCTCCATCCGGTCCGCGCGGCTGCGCAGGTCGCCCAGGGTCTGGGCCCCCCGCAGCAACAGCTCCGTCATCACGGCCAGCTCCGCTCGTTCGACCCCGAGCCACTCGTAGCCGCGGTGGCGGAACTTGGCGGCGCGGGTGGCCTCGGGCGCCTCCGTCACGGCCCCAAGCACGCGCAGCTCTTCGAGCACCCGCTCCACGTCGTCGGCCGCGAGCGCCATCACGGGCTCGCGATTGTTCTTCTGATTCGAGCCGAGCACGATGGCGTTGATCGTCATCGGGTAGGTGGCGGGCGTGGTCTTGGCCTTCTCGATCAGCACGCCGAGCACGCGGCGCTGCTCGGGGGAGAGTGGCTTCCACGTCGGGGTCCAGGGTGATTCGTCGGCAGTCTGCGGAATGGTCATGGTTGGCCTCGGAGCATCGGGGGACCTCGCGAAGGAATGCCTTGGGATCGGCTTTGGCCTGACGCTACGTCCCGCCGACGGCGCGATCAAGAGCCCGCATCGGTGGCGCGCCGGGAGCGCCGGCGGGCCGCGGCTCCGAAGGAATTTGACAAACCCGGGTTTCGCGTAGCACATTTCCCGCCTCACTCGCGCGGCTAAACCGCGCGCGGTCCCCGAGGCTCGGGCAGCCGAGGGAATCGGGAGGGATGGGTCCCTCCGTGGATGGTTGCCCCGAAAAGGAGGTGATCCATTGGACAGTAGTCGGATGTGTTCGGTGGAGGTGGCGTCCTCGTAGGGGACTACCGGTTGCATTGGCGGCCGGGCTGACCCCAGGACGGGGTGACCCAGCGTCATCAAGACCGAAAGCACACGGGCTCCGGGCGGTTGAAGCCGGAGCCCGATTTTTCTTGGGGGGAACTGGCGGCGCGGGCTCGATCGGGCCCGCCCGCGGCGCAGGAGCCGCGCCTCAGGCCGCCTTGCGGTCGGCGCGCGACTCGACGCGGTTCGAGCCGTTCCGGCGCGCGCGCTCGAGCGCGTGATCCGCGGCCGCGACCAGGTCGTTGGCGTCCGAGCCGTCCTGCGGGAAGGACGCGACGCCGAGGCTCACGGTGATCTCGCCCGCGGCGCCGGACTGGAACGCGGTCCGCTCGACCGCGGCGCGCATCCGCTCGCCGACCTCCACCGCGCCGTCGCGCCCGGTCTGCGGCAGGATCAGCATGAAGCCGTCGCCCGCGTTCCTGCCCATGACGTCGAAGGATCGGACCTGCTGGGTGAGCAGCGAGGCCAGCTCCTTGAGCACCTGGCTCACGCGCGGCTGCCCGTGCTGCTCCTGGTAGGCCTGAAGATGGTCGACGTCGACGATCACGAGCGACAGCTCGTGCCCGTACCGGCTCGCGCGGCGAACCTCGCGCTGGAGCGCGGTCTTGAGGAAGCGATGGTTGTAGACGTCCGTCAGGACATCGGTGACGGCGCGCTTCTCCGTGCCGGTGGCGAGCCGCAGGTTGTCGAGCGCGGCGCTCAGCCACGCCCCGAGCAGGAGCATCAGCCGGGTGTCCTGCAGGGTGAAGCGGGCGCGCCCGCGCCGGCGGTAGGCGGCGAGGTAGGCCGGTCCGAGATTGCGCTGGCGCATGGGTGTGAAGAGGGTGGGGCCCGCCTCCACGCCCGGGCAGCCGTCCGCGGCAGAGATGCTGGCTTCGTCCGAGAGGTCCGCCAGCACCAGCGGCTGACTGCTCTCCCCGAAGCGGCGGAGCACCTCGCTGCCCTCGGCCGGGGGCTGGAGCGTGGCGGGCGCCGCGCTGCCGGCGTGGAGCGCGAGGCGCTCCGTGCGCCGGCCGCCGGGAGCCAGGATCACCACGGAATCCGCATCCATCAGGCCGACCGCGGTGCGGAGCGTGCGGTCGAGAAGCTCGGAGCGCGTCCGCCGCGCGGACGGGTCTCCCAGCTCGAGCAGCAGATCGACCGCCTTGTCCAGCCTCGTCGTCATCGGCGAGCTCCCGGGGGCGCGGCGCATGAGTGAACAACGGCCTGCGCGATGTTATCGGCGCATCGCGCCCACAGGTTTACGCCGCCTCACGCCGCCCGGCCGCGGCGAGGCGCTCGAGGTGCCCGGCCGCCGCGGCCGCTCCGTCCTCGGCGGCGAGTCGGCCGCCCAGCTCGGCCGCGCTGGCGGCGATCGCGGCGTCGCCGAGGCAGCGCTCGATTTCGCGCGCGAGGCGCGCTTCGGTCGTGCGGTGGCGCGCGAGCATCCGCCCGGCACCCAGGGTGGTGACGCGCAGGGCGTTGTTGAACTGGTCGTAGGCGTGGGGGATCACGAGCGCGGGGCGCCCGGCGCGCAGCGCCTGCGCGGTCGAGCCGATGCCGCCGTGGTGGACGTTGGCGAGAGCGCGCGGGAACAGCCGGGAATGCGGTGCCCAGGGTACCGCGATCACGCCGCGCGGAAGATCCGCCGGCGCCGGCAGGCCGCGCCCGACGAGCAGCACACCGCGGCGTCCGAGGCGGGCGCAGGCGCGGGCGGCGAGGCCGAAGAAGTCGCGCGCGCTGTGGACCGCGGCGCTCCCGAGCGTGAACACCACCGGCGCCTCGCCGGCGGCGAGGAAGCGCTCCAGCCCGGGGTCGAGCGGCGCGTCGCGGCCGCCGTCGTACCACGGGAAGCCGCAGATCGCTCCCTGCGGCGGATCGCCGGCGAGCGCGGGCCGGAACGCGCCCGACCAGAGCGCGAGGTTGAGGTCGCCGCCGCGCGCCGCGCCGAGCAGCAGGTCGCGGCCGGGCGGGAAGCCGGTGCGGGCGCGCAGGCGGTTGGCCCACGCATCCGACGCCGCGCGCAGCAGCGCGACCGCGGCGCGGCCGGCCACGCGCGCCTGACGCCTGCGCCACGCTCCGGGGGCCAACTGGAGCATCGGCACGGGATCGTCCGGGTCGTTCCAGAAGAGCGGCGAGAGCGCCGCGATCGCGTGCGGGACACCCGCCTCCTCCGCGACCCAGCCCGCGCCCAGGGCGGCGAGATGGACGAGCATCGCGTCCGGCGGTTGCGCGGCGATGGTGCGGCGCAGGTGCGCGATCAGCGGGGTCAGCGCCGCCCCGAACTCCCGCACCAGCACGAGCGGTCCGCGGAAGCGGTGGAAGAGGTCCGGCTCTCGCAGCAGCCGCTCGTAGGATGCGTCGGTCGGGATGGGGGAGGGCGTGAGCCCCGCCGCCTCGATGTCGGGCGTGAAGTAGGGATGGGTCGTGACGGTCACGCGGTGGCCGCGCGCGACCAGGGTGCGCCCCACCGCGAGGAACGGGTGGAGGTCGCCGTGGGATCCGATGGTGGCGATCAAGACGTGCATGGGAGCCGGTTATCGGCCCGCGAGCGCTGGTCGCCAACCCCGGGCCCTCAAGTTCCTGGCCCGGAAAGCCGATTTCTTCTGGGGACCACGATGGTCGCGCCGCTTTGCCTCTGCGGCGTCCACCTTTATAGGGTCCGTGGCCCCGCCGCCCGGGCCTACCTGCCACGCTCCGGGCCGGGATCCTTTCGAGGAGACATGGACGAGAAGCCACCGGCGCCCCGACCGACGCCCACGCCGATGCATCGCATCGGCGGGCCGGCCTCCGGCACGCCGCGCCCGCCCGGCCCGCCGAACCCGCCGAGCCCGGCGCAGCACGCGCCTCTTCCCCCTCGCCCCCCGCTCGGCGCGCCGCCTCGCGGACCGGTGCCGCCGGGCCCTTCCGCGGGCCCGCGCCCGCTGGTGAGCGCGACGGCGCGTCCCGCCGGCCATACCGTGGGCGAGCTGCGCGCGCCGGGCGGCCCCTCGATCGCACCCGCGCCCTCGATCGGCTTGCGCGAGATGCTCGAGGCCTCTCCCGACGTCATCTTCTGCTGCGACGCCCGCGGCCGCCTGCAGTGGCTGAGCGCCGCGACGGAGTCGCTGGTCGGCTCGCGCCCCAGCGACCTGCTGGGCCGCCCGCTCTCGGTGCTGCTCACGCCTCCGGAGCGCGCGCGCATCGGCCGGCGGCTGGTGCGCCAGAGCCGCAGCGCCCAGGGCGTGATCGACGAGATGCTCACGATCACGGGGCCCGACGCCCGCAAGGTGCTGGTCCACGCGCGCGCCCGCCGGGTCGAGCGCCAGGGCGAGAAGGTGTTCGTGGGCACGGTGCGGCCGGTGTTCAACACCGGGTCACAGGCGGCGCTCGCCGGCTCGGCGAGCCAGCAGGTGCGCGAGCTCGCCGCCCAGCTCGAGGAGGCGCAGGCCACGGCGCGCCAGAAGACCGACTTCCTCGCCATGATGAGCCACGAGATCCGCACGCCCATGAACGGCGTGATGGGGATGACCCACCTGCTGCTCGAGACCAAGCTCGACGAGAAGCAGCGCGGCCTGGTCGAGGTGATCCAGAACTCGGCCCGCGTCCTGATCACCCTGATCAGCGAGACCCTCGACTTCTCGCGCCTCGAGGCCGGCAAGCTCCCGCTCGAGAACATCGACTTCGACCTGCGCGTGACGGTGGAGGAGGTGACGCAGCTCCTCATGCCGCTCGCCCGCGAGAAGTCGCTGGACCTGGGCTGCACCATCCACCACGAGGTGCCGTCGCGGCTGCGCGGCGATCCCAGCCGGCTGCGGCAGGTGCTGGTGAACTTCGTCGAGAACGCGGTCAAGTTCACCGAGAAGGGCGAGGTCGCGATCCGCGTCGAGCGGCTCAAGGAGGACGACGTCGGGGTGAAGGTGCGCTTCTCGGTGAAGGACAGCGGGATCGGGCTGACCCCGGAACAGGCCAAGACGATCTTCGATCCCTACGTCCAGGGCGACGCCTCGACCGCGCGGCGCTTCGGCGGCAGCGGGCTCGGCCTCGCGATCTCGCACGAGCTGGTGGAGCTGATGGGCGGCGTGGTCGGGGTGCAGAGCGAGCCCCTGAAGGGCAGCACGTTCTGGTTCGACCTGCCGTTCGACAAGGCGCCGGCGGCGCCGCCGCTGCCGCGCGAGACCAGCGTCCAGCTCCGCGGCCTGCGCGTCCTGGTGGTGGATCCGTCCTCCAGCTCGCGCCAGTCGCTGGTCGAGATGCTGTCGGCGTGGGGTTGCCGCTCCGACCAGGCCGAGCACTGCGAGGACGCGCTCACCCGCATGCGCGAGGCGGCCACGGGCGGCGAGCCCTACGACGTGGCGCTCATCGAGGTCGAGCAGCCGGGCATGGACGGCGAGCAGCTCGGCTGGACCGTGCGCTCGGACGACAAGCTCTCGAAGACGCTGACCATGCTGATGACCGCGGTGGGGCGGCGCGGCGACGCGGCGCGCGCCAATACCCTGGGCTTCTCGGCCTACCTGGTGAAGCCGGTGGACTGGTCGGAGCTGTACGCGGCGCTGGTCGAGGTGGTGGGGAACGCGAAGGGCGGTGGAGGGCCGGCGCCCCAGCTCGTCACCCGGCACACGCTGGCCGAGGCCAAACGCCGGCGCATGCGCGTGCTGCTGGTCGAGGACAACCCGGTGAACCAGCTGGTCGCGGACCTGGCGCTCAAGCGCCTGGGCTACACCATCGACAAGGCGGGCGACGCCACGCAGGCGCTCGAGATGGGGGAGCAGCACCGCTACGACCTGATCCTGATGGACATCCAGATGCCGGGCATGGACGGCTACCGCGCGGCCTCCGCGATCCGCGCGCGCGAGCGCGGCGGCGTGCGCGTGCCGATCATCGCCATGACCGGCAACGCCGCGCCCGACGAGCGCCAGCGTTGTCTGGCGGCCGGCATGGACGACTTCCTCGCCAAGCCGATCGACCTGGCGCAGCTCTGTGCCACGGTCGAGCAGTGGACGCGCGATCCCGCCGAGGCCGCGGCCGGCGTTGCGGGGGCGACGCCCGCTGCCACGCGCCGCGCGGCCGCCGGGATTCCCGCCTCGGGCACGATCGGTGGGGCTGCGCGGCAGCTGCGCGCCGGCGTCGAGACCGCGAAGCCGCCGGAGCAGGCCCGGCCTGCGGTCACGCCTGCGCACGCGGAGTTCGCCGGTCCCTACGCGACGGTCGTGAACGATCCGCCGGCCGCTCCCGGAAGCCGCGGCCCAGCAGGCGCCGCACCCGCTGCCGCCGCAGCGGCGCCGCGCGCGCTCGAGCCCGGGACTCCGCCGCCCGCGATCCTCGACACCGCCCGGCTCGAGGAGGCCTCCATGGGAGTGCCGGCGCTCCGCAACTCGCTGCTCCACACTTTCCTCTCCGACGTGCGGCCGCGGCTCGCAAAGCTCAAGGGCGCCGTGCAGGCCGGCGACTTCCGCCGGGTCGAGTTCGAGGCCCACGGGCTCAAGGGCATGAGCCGCACCATCGGCGCCGAGGCGTGCGGGCTGGTGTTCGGGCAGATCGAGGACATGGGCGAGAACGAGGCGCTCGACGATGCCCTGCCCGCGCTGCAGCGCGCGGAGCAGGAGGTCGCGCGCGCCGAGGAGCACATCCGCCGCATGGAGCAGAGCCAGCAGAACGCGGCCTGACGCGCGCGGGTCGCCCCGCGCCCGGCCGGCCGATTCGATCACCAACCCGGACGCGTGCCGCGCGCGCCGCCGCCCCGCGGCTCTGTGCTATGGTCGGGCCGGTCATGCGACAGGTCCTCACTCCCCGCCTCATCCTCGTTTCGCTCGGCCACTTCACCGTCGACGCCTACGGGAGCTTCTTCTCCCCTCTGTTGCCGCTGCTGGTCGCCAAGCTGCACCTGAACCTCACGCTCGTCGGCTCGCTGGTCGCGCTGGCCGCGGTGTCGTCGTCGTTCTCGCAGCCGCTCTTCGGCTGGCTCTCGGATCGCGTGCAGAGGCCGTGGTTCGTCGCGTTCGGGCCGCTGGTGGCGGCGGTGTTCCTGAGCTCGGTGGGGCTCGCGCCCACCTACGGCGCGCTGGTCGCGCTCCTGATGCTGGGCGGGATCGGGGTGGCCTCGTTCCACCCGCAGGCCGCCGTGCTCGCGAGCGACCTCTCGCCGCGGCGCGCGCTCGCGATGTCGATCTTCGTCACCGGCGGCACGCTCGGCTTCGCGCTCGGGCCGCTGTTCGCGGTGACCGTGGTGGGCGCGGCGGGGCTCGAGCGCACCTGGATCGCGGCGCTGCCCGGGCTGCTCGTGGCGGCGCTCCTGCTCGCGTGGTTCATCCGCGTGACGCCGCGGTCCCGCCACGCGGGCCGGCTCCCGGCGCTCGCCGAGCTGCGCCCGGTGCTGCGCCCGCTCACGCTCCTCTACTTCGCCGTGGTGTCGCGCTCGGCGGTCTCCTACGGCTTCATGACCTTCCTCCCGATCCGGCTCCACCAGCACGGGTTCTCGGTCGCCGCCGGCGGCGCCTTGCTCACCGCGCACCTCGCGCTCGGGGCGCTCGGCGGGTTCTTCGGCGGCTGGCTCTCCGATCGCTGGGGCGGGCGGCGCGTCGTGATCGCCTCCTTTCTCAGCGCCGCCCCGCTCTACTTCGCGTTCCTGTTCCTCCCCGATGTCCCGGGCCTCGTGGCGCTCATGGCCGGGGGTTTCCTGCTCCAGACCTCGCTGCCCGTGAACGTCGTGCTGGGCCAGGAGCTATCGCCGCGTCACTCTTCGACCATCTCGAGCCTGCTGATGGGCGCGGCGTGGGGAGTGGGGGCGCTGCTGATCGGCCCGATCGGGGCGCTCGCCGACGCCCACGGGCTCACCCCCGCGCTCGCGGTGCTGGCCTGCATGCTGGTCGTGGGGTTCGGCTGCGCCCTGGCGCTGCCGCGCGCGGGGAAGGTGACCGCCGAGGCGCTCGCCCCCTCGCCGGCCGCGACCGCGTAGGGCGCACCGGCCACCTTGCGCCCGGCGCGCGCCCGCGCCACCATCGCCGGCCACCGCCCTTCACGAAAGGAAGCCCGCATGGACATCGGATTCGTCGGCCTCGGCCGCATGGGACTCAACATGACCATCCGCCTGGCGCGCGCGCGCCACCGCGTGGTGGCGTGGAACCGCACCCCGGACAAGGTGGCCGAGGCCCGGGCGCACGGCGCCGATGGCGCCGCCTCGCTCGAGGCGCTGGTCCAGGCCCTCGCGCCCCCGCGCGCGATCTGGGCCATGATCCCGGCGGGCAAGCCGGTGGACGACCTGATCGAGGCCCTCCTCCCGCGGCTCTCGCGCGGCGACCTGGTCGTGGACGGAGGCAACTCCAACTTCCGCGACTCGAAGCGCCGCGCCGAGCGCCTGCGGCCGGCAGGGATCGAGTTCGTGGACGCCGGCGTCTCGGGCGGGATCTGGGGGCTCGAGCTCGGCTACTGCATGATGCTGGGCGGCGAGCCCGCTTCGATCGCGCGGCTCACGCCCGCGCTCGACTCGCTCGCCCCGCGCGACGGGTGGCGGCACCTCGGGGGCGCGGGCGCCGGCCACTTCGCCAAGATGATCCACAACGGGATCGAGTACGGCATGATGCAGGCCTACGCCGAGGGCTTCGAGATCCTCAAGGCCTCCGAGTACCGCTACGACCTCGCGGCGCTCGCGCACCTCTGGAACCAGGGCAGCGTGGTGCGCTCGTGGCTGCTGGAGCTGGCGGAGCGGGCGTTCGAGAAGGACCCGGGGCTCGACCGCATCCGCGGCTACGTCGAGGACTCGGGCGAGGGCCGCTGGACGGTGCTCGAGGCGATCGACAAGAGCGTGCCCGCGCCGGTGCTCGCGCTCTCGCTGTTCCGCCGCTTCCGCTCGCGCCAGGAGGACGCGTTCAGCGACCGGGTGCTAGCGGCGCTGCGCGCCGAGTTCGGCGGCCATGCGGTGAAGGAGAAGGCATGAGCACCCACGTGGCCGCGGTCGTAGCACCCGCGGCCCGGCCGGCGGCCAAGCTCGCGCCGCCGTGCGCGATGGTCATCTTCGGCGCCACCGGCGACCTCACGCGCCGCAAGCTCGTCCCCGCGCTCTACAACCTGGCGCGCGGCGGGCTCCTGCCCGAGCGCTTCGCCGCCCTCGGGCTCGCGCGCCGGCCGTGGAGCGACGCCGCGTTCCGCGACGAGATGTCCCGCGGCGTCTCGACGTTCTCCCGGCTCAAGCCCGTGGACCCGGCGGCGTGGGAGCAGTTCGCCCCGCGGCTCGAGTACGTCGAGGGCTCGTTCGACGACCCGCAGGCCTACGAGCGCCTCGCGCAGCGCCTCGAGACGCTCGACCGCGAGCGCGGGCTGGAGGGGAACCGCATCTACTACCTGGCCGTCCCGCCCGCGGAGTTCCCCGTCATCCTCCACCGCCTGAAGGCCGCCGCGCTGCTCCATTCGCCCGGCGCGGGGCCGTGGAGCCGGGTGATCCTCGAGAAGCCCTTCGGGCGCGACCTCGAGTCGGCGCGCGCGCTCAACGCGCTGGTCGCGCGGGTGCTGGACGAGTCGCAGTCGTTCCGCATCGACCACTATCTCGGCAAGGAGACGGTCCAGAACATCCTGGTGTTCCGGTTCGCGAACAGCATCTTCGAGCCGCTCTGGAACCGCAGCTACGTGGACTACGTCGAGATCTGCGCGACCGAGACCGTGGGGGTGGAGACGCGCGGCAAGTTCTACGAGCAGACCGGCGTGCTCCGGGACATCGTGCAGAACCACCTGCTCGAGGTGCTGAGCCTGACGGCGATGGAGCCGCCCACCACCGGAGGCGCGGACGACATCCGCGGAGAGAAGCTCAAGGTGCTGCACGCGCTGCGCGAGCCGTGGGACGACACCGTCGAGCGCGACGTGGTGCTGGGCCAGTACCGGGGCTATCGCGCGGAGCCCGACGTGGCGCCCGACTCGGTGACGCCCACCTTCGCCGCGCTCCGCGTGTTCGTGGACAACTGGCGATGGCAGGGCGTGCCCTTCTACCTGCGCACCGGCAAGAAGATGGCGAAGCGCGTCACCGAGGTCTCGCTCCACATGCGCGCGATCCCGCTCTGCCTGTTCGGGCGCGACGACGTGTGCGAGCGCATCCAGCCCAACGTGCTCACGCTCCGCATCCAGCCCGACGAGGGGATCGCGCTGAGCTTCGCCTCCAAGGTGCCGGGGCTCGACCTCGACGTCGGCACGGTGGCGATGGACATGCGCTACCTGGAGACCTTCGGCGGCGAGCCGCCTGAGGCCTACGAGCGCCTGCTGCTGGACGCGATGCGCGGCGACGCCACGCTGTTCTCGCGCCGCGACGCGGTCGAGGCGTCGTGGGCCTGGATCACGCCGATCCTCGAGTACTTCGAGCGCCACCCGCCCACCGACTTTCCCAACTACGAGCCGGGCTCGTGGGGCCCGGTCCGCGCCCTCGAGCTGATGCGGCGCGACCGGCGGGCGTGGCGCGAGCTGTGATCCGAAGGCCGCGGGGCCGGCGCGAGGGCGGGTGAGCGGATCGGGCCGCGTCCGCGTGTTCGAGGACGCGGCCGCCCTGGCCGCGGAGGCGGCGCGGGACGTCGCGGAGGCCGCGGCCGCGCGCATCGAAGCACTCGGCCGCGCGAGCCTCGGCCTTTCGGGCGGGCGCACGCCGGTCGCCACCTATCGTGCGCTGGCCGCCGAGCCGCTGCGCTCGCGGGTCGCGTGGGAGCGGGTGCGGATCTTCTTCGCCGACGAGCGGGCGGTGCCGCCCGGCGATCCCGAGAGCAACTTCCGCCTGGCCCGCGAGACCCTGATCGATCCGCTCGGGGTCCCGCCGCGGAACGTCCACCGCATGAAGGGCGAGTACCCGGACCTCGACGTGGCGGTGGAGGAATACGAGGCCCATCTCGTGGAGCCGCTCGACGTGCTGATCCTGGGGGTGGGGGAGGACGGCCACGTCGCCTCGCTCTTCCCGGGGAGCCCGCTCGTGGGCGAGACCAGGCGGCGCGTGGCAGCCGTGACCGACAGCCCCAAGCCGCCGGCGCGGCGGCTCACGCTCACGCCGCGCGCGCTGGCCGAGGCGGGCCGGGTGCTGGTGCTCGCGACCGGCGCCGAAAAGGCCGAAGCGGTCGCGCGCGCGCTCGAAGGCGAGGGCGAGGCGCGCGAGGTCCCGGCGCGTCTCGTCCGCGGACGCGACTGGTACCTGGACCGCGCCGCGGCCGCCAAGCTCCTCGAACGCGAATGACGCCGGCCGCAGGCGGCCGACGTCATCCGAACAATCTCGTACGAGCCCCGCGCCGACGGGCGGCGGGCCCGCGAATCGACGGGCTAAACCTTCACGCGCCTCCGCCGGCGGCCGCCCCCACCAAAGAGGGAGTCCACATAGCTGCTGACCTCGGTGCGCACGATGGTGGGCAGGATCTGCCGGATCCGGGACTGCACCGCGGTGCGAACCTCACCACCGATATTGCCCATACCGGCCGTCAACGAGGGTCTGCGCCCGCGCCGCCCGACGAGGTGGTTCTTCTTGCGCCAGGAATAGTAGGTGATGGGCTTCACCTTGAACCGCTTCTGCACCTGGGCAGCCGTGAGCCCTTCCTTCTCGGCCGCGGCCAATACGGCTTTGCGCTGGTCTTCCGTGTACGTCATTCTCTTCCGACGTCCCTTTGTCATTGGATCCTCCTTTTGCACTGGAGTTCGAGGTGCCTTAGTCGTAATAAGCCACATTGGACGCATCGAGGTCAACAGATAAAAACGCTCATTTGCCCCACAGTCTCAAAATCTTGCCGCTCCTCCCATATCATGCAATGAATACGAAATCGCGTAATTCCTGCATGCCGTGTTCGAGGAGCGCCCGGCGCCAGCGAAGGCGCGCGGGAAGGGCGCCGAATACCAGAACGATGCGAGGAACGAGGGATTTCACAGTCTCGCGCGAGGGCCGGGCGGCGGTGTTGACGCGCACCGGGATACCCGCTGCGCCGAGCCGGGTTTCCCATTCGCTCACGGTCCGGCCGACGCCCACGAGCGAGACCTGGCCTGCGCCCGCGAGGAAGCCGCGGCGCAGGGCGTCGAGCCTGAGCGCGGCGAACCGGGCTGGCGAATAGCGCGGATCTCGCCGCGTGGCGCTGGCCGGATGCTGCCGCCAGGCGTAGAGCGTCTGCTCGCATTTCCCGAAGCGGGCGCCCTGCTCCAGCAACCGGAGCCAGAGGTCCAGGTCCTCCGGCCATCCGCATTCCCGCCAGCCCCCGGCGCGCTCGAGGGCGGCGCGGCGGATCACGGCGGTGCCGTGGGCGAGGGGGCTGTCGATCAGGGCCTCGCGCGCCATGTCCTCGTGGGTAAGAAGGGAGTTGTGCCACGCCGCCCAGCGCCGCATGCCGTCGGTGACGTTCGCGGGCGGGAACAGGCGAAGGCGGGACCCGACCACGGCGTCCCGCGGATGGGCGGCGAGGAAGGCGAGCTGGCGCGCGAAGCGGTCCGGGCGCGAGAGGTCGTCCGCGTCGTGGCGCGCGACGAGCGCGGCGCGGGCGTGCCCGAGCGCCAGGTCGAGTGCGGCGGGCAGACCTCGCGGAGACGTGTGCATGACACGGAGCCGGGGCTCCTTTGGGGCGGCGCGCTCGAGACGCTCGGCGCTGCCGTCGCGGGAGCCGTCGTCGACCGCGATCACCTCGAAGTCGCGGAAGGTCTGGCGCCAGAGGGAGGCGAGCGCGGGCGCGAGGTAGCGCCCGGCGTCGCGCACCGGGAGCAGCACGGAGAGCCTGGGCACGGGGGCGCAGAGTAGCATTGGCGGGGGCGGGCAGGAGCCCGGGGAGGCCCTGTTCGGCGCGCCCGCTCGGCTCCGCCATCCCTGGCTACGCCTCGCTCCTGGCGGCGCGCTTCGCCTCCCTGGCTCCCGCGCGCCGCCAGAGCGCGCCGAACAGGGCCTCCCGGGCTCCTGCCCGCGTGCCTGTGACACCCTCGATGCGCCTTGGCCTCCGCGTGCCCGTGCTATGCTGCGTCCGATGGGTCGGCGGCGGCTCCTCATATTGGGCGGTGGATTCGGCGGGCTGGACGTGGCGCGCTCGATCGGGCGCTCGGCGGCGGCGCGGCGCTACTGGGATACGCGGCTGGTCGACAAGGAGAACTTCTTCCAGTTCAACCCGCTGCTCCCGGCGATTGCGGTCGGATCGGTCGAGACCCGGCACATCGTGTATCCGCTGCGCACCATGGCGCGGCACCGCCAGATCCGGTTCCTCAAGAACAAGGCGATTCACATCGATCTGGAGCGGCGCCGGGTCACGCTCCACAACGACCTCGTGGAGCCCTACGACACGCTGGTGATCGCGATCGGGAGCGTCACGAACTACTACGGCGTGCCGGGCGCGGCCGAGCACACGCGGCCCTTCAAGACCATCGCGGACGCGATGACCCTGCGGGCGCGCGTGGTCGAGCTGTTCGAGATGGCGGAGCAGGCCGAGAGCGACGCGCAGCGCCGCCGCCTGCTCTCGTTCGCGATCGTGGGCGGGGGCGTGACGGGCGTCGAGGTCGCGGCCGAGCTGCTCGACATGGTGCACGAGACGCTGCTGCCCCGCTACCCGAGCCTCGATCGCTCGCACGTCACGGTCACGATCCTGGAGGGCGGGAGCCGGATCGTGAGCGCGGCGCGTCCCAAGCACTCGGCCTACGTGCAGCGCCATCTCGAGCGCCGCGGTGCGCGGATCCGGCTCGACGTGCCAGTGACGAGGGTCGAGCCCCGGCGCGTGATCCCGGCCCACGGCGAGCCGGTGGACGCCTTCACCATCCTGTGGACCGCGGGCGTCTGCCCGCCGCCGCCGGTCCAGGAGCTGCCGCTCTCCCACGCGCGCGACGGCCGCGTGATCGTGGACGAGTTCCTGCGCGCCGTGGATCCCGCGGGCCGCGTGCTCGAGGAGGTCTACGTGATCGGCGACTGCGCCGCGTCGCGCCGCGAAGGCGGTGGCTACCAGCCGGCGCTCGCCCAGACCGCGATCGCGATGGGCCAGCACGTCGGGGAACGGCTGGTGCGCATCGCGCAGGGCCGGACCGCGGGCGCGTTCACATTCAAGGACACCGGATACATCATCTCGCTCGGCGCGCACAGCTCGGTGCTCGATCTGTTCGGCATCCCGCTCTCGGGCCGGCTCGCGTGGCTGGCGTGGGCCGGGGCCTACCTGGTCAAGATGGTGGGATTCCGGAAGCAGATCGAGGTCGGGCTCGACCACCTCACGCACCTGATGTTCGACCACGACACCGCCCAGATCCTGCCGCGCCGGAGCGTGCTCAGCGACGAGGAGCTGAATCTCTCGCTCGCGGGCGACGGCGGCGCGGCCGGGAAGGCGGCGGCCGGCGCCGACCCGGGCCGCACGGCGGGTCAGGGCGCCGCCCGCTAGCGCGGCGCTCCGACTGGCGGGGCCCACACGGGTTCCCTACACTGCGCGCGGCACTGTCGTGCGGCGCGGAGAGGGCATGCAGGCGTTCGACCTCGTGGTGATCGGGAGCGGTCCGGCGGGGCAGCGCGCCGCCGTCCAGGCCGCCAAGCTCGGCAGGAAGGTGGCGGTGGTCGAGCGCCGCCGCGAGGTGGGCGGCGTGTGCATCAACACCGGCACGATCCCGAGCAAGACCCTGCGCGAGGCCGTGCTCGACCTCGCGGGGCTCCGGCAGCGCTCGCTCTACGGAGGCTCCTTCGCGACGCCGCCCGAGGTCACGGTGCAGGACCTCTTCTCGCGCACCGAGCAGGTGATGCAGCGCGAGCGCGAGGTGGTGCAGGCCCAGCTCCTGCGCAACGACGTGCGGCTGATCGAGGGCGTGGCGACCTTCGAGGGGCCGCACCGGCTGCAGGTGGCGGCCGGCGACCTCCGGCAGACCCTCGAGGCGCCGTTCGTCCTGATCGCCACCGGCACCGTGCCCGGCATCCCCGCGGGCCTCGTGGTGGACCATCGCACGGTGCTGACCAGCGACGACATCCTCTCGCTGGCCCGCCTGCCGCGCACCATGACGGTGGTGGGCGCCGGCGTCGTCGGCACCGAGTTCGCCACGATCTTCGCCGCGCTCGGGGTCGAGGTCACGCTGCTCGACATGCGCCCGGTGCTGCTCGACATGGTGGACCGCGAGATCGCCGACGCGCTCTCGGTCAAGGCGCGCTCCATGGGCGTGACGCTGCGGCTCGGCGAGGAGGTGGCGCGGCTCGAGCCCGCGCAGAACGGGAGCGCCGTGGTGGTGATGAAGAGCGGCAAGCGCATGGCCACCGACGTCGTGCTGGTCTCGTCCGGCCGGCGGGGGAGCACGGCCGACCTGGCACTCGACCGCGCCGGGCTCTCGGCCGACGAGCGCGGGCGACTGCGCGTGAACGAGCACTACCAGACCGCGACGCCCCACATCTACGCGGCGGGCGACGTGATCGGGTTCCCGTCTCTGGCCTCGACCAGCGGCGAGCAGGGCCGGCTCGCCGCGTGCCACATGTTCGGGATCGAGGCGCACAGCGTCCCGTCGCTTTTCCCCTACGGCATCTACTCGATCCCCGAGATCGGCTGGGTCGGCCCGCACGAGGGCGAGCTGACCGTGAAGGGCGTGCCGTTCGAGACCGGCGTGGCGCGCTACGCCGAGATCGCGCGCGGCCAGATCCTCGGCGACCACGACGGCATGCTCAAGCTCATCTTCCACCTCGACACCCGTCGCATCCTGGGGGTCTGGGTGCTGGGCACCCAGGCCACCGAGCTGGTCCACATCGGGCAGGCGGTGATGTCGTACGGCGGGACGCTCGACTACTTCGTGGACAACGTGTTCAACTACCCGACGCTCGCCGAGTGCTACAAGGTCGCGGCGCTCGACGGTTACAACAAGCTGCGCGTGCTGGGCCCCACACCCGCCGCTGCGAGGGAATCGAAATGAGCACCCGCACGGCGAGTCTCCGGCTCCAGACCGTCGAGGGCGAAGGGCTGCGCTTCGACGTCGCCACCGGCAAGGTCGCGTTCACGCTCGACAGCGGGCCCGGCGTCGCGCATCCCAGCCCCATGGAGGTCGTGCTCGGGGCGGTGGGCGGCTGCTCGGCCATGGACGTGATCTCGATCCTGCGCAAGCAGCGCCAGCGCGTCACCGGCTACGAGGTCGAGGTCACGGCCGAGCGCCGCGAGGAGCATCCGCGCGCCTACACCCGCATCGAGGTGCTCCACCGCGTGCGCGGGCACGGCGTGAGCCCGGCCGCGGTCGAGGAGGCGATCCGCCTGAGCGACACCAAGTACTGCTCGGTGCACGCCATGCTCGCCCCGGCCGTGGCGCTCTCGAGCCGGTACGAGATCCTGCCGGCGTAACGGCGCGCGATGGCCCCCCGCTTCGGCCTCTCCGAGCTGATCCTCCGGGTGCGCGACGTGGATCGCTCGCTCGCCTTCTACCGCGAGACGATCGGCCTCGCGCTCGAGCGTCGCGACTCGCCGGGCTGGGCGTGGCTCTGGACCGGCGCGCCGCAGGCCTCGCCGCGCCTCGGCCTCACCAGCCGCCCGCTTTCCTACGGGGCGGCGCACTGCGGCGGGCCGGCGCACTTCGCGATCGCGGTCCCGCGCACGGCGATCCCGGCCGAGAAGGCGAGGCTCGAGGCCCTGGGGCTCGCGGTCGAGGGTCCGATCACCTTCGAGATCTGGCGGGCGGATTCGATCTACGTGAGCGACCCGGACGACCACCGGGTCGAGCTGTGCGGCTTCGAACACTTGAATGCGAGAGAGGAGCGGTCCGCATGCTGACCGAATACCGAGTGGAGAAGGACACCATGGGCGAGATGAGGGTGCCGAAGGCGGCGCGCTACGGGGCGCAGACGCAGCGCGCGGTCGAGAACTTCCAGATCTCGGGCGAGCCCATGCCGGTGAAGTTCGTCCGCGCCCTCGGGATCATCAAGGCCGCCGCGGCGCGCGTGAACTCCGCCCTCGGTCTGCTCGATCGCGACACCGCGGGCGCCATCGAGCGCGCGTCGCGCGAGGTGGCGGACGGCCGCTGGGACGCGGAGTTCCCGATCGACGTGTTCCAGACCGGGAGCGGCACCAGCTCGAACATGAACGCCAACGAGGTGATCGCGAACCGCGCCTCGGAGCTGCTGGGCCGCAAGGTCCACCCCAACGACCACGTCAACCTGGGCCAGAGCAGCAACGACGTGATCCCGTCGGCGCTCCACGTCTCGGCGGTGCTGGAGATCGAGAGCGACCTGCTGCCCGCGCTCGAGCACCTGCGCGAGGCGCTGGAGGAGAAGGCCCGGGCCTGGGACCACGTGATCAAGACCGGCCGCACCCATCTCATGGACGCCACCCCGATCCGGCTCGGGCAGGAGTTCGGCGGCTACGCCTCGCAGATCGAGCACTCGATCGAGCGCGTGCGCGCGGTGCTGCCCCACCTGCGCGAGTTGGCGATCGGAGGCACGGCGGTCGGGACCGGGCTCAACACCCATCCCGAGTTCGGCAGCCGCGCGAGCGAGGAGATCTCGCGGCTCTCCGGCACCGAGTTCGTCGAGGCCCCCAACCACTTCGAAGCGCAGGGCGCGCAGGACGCCGCGGCCTGGGCGGGCGCGGCGCTCAACTCGGTGGCGGCGAGCCTGATCAAGATCGCCAACGACGTGCGCCTCATGAACAGCGGGCCGCGCTGCGGCCTGGCCGAGATCACGCTCCCCGCGATCCAGCCCGGCTCGAGCATCATGCCGGGCAAGGTGAACCCGGTGATCTGCGAGGCCGTGATCCAGGTGGGGGCGCAGGTGATGGGCAACCACGTCGCCATCACCCTGGGCGCCCAGTGGGGGCAGCTCGATCTCAACACCATGCTGCCTCTCATGGCCCGCAACCTGCTCGCGAGCATCTCGCTCCTGGCCGCGGCGTGCCGCGCGTTCGCCGACAAGACGATCGCGGGGGCGCTCGAGAACGAGGAGACCTGCCGCGGGTACGTCGAGATCTCGCCCAGCATGGCGACGGCATTGAATCCGCTGATCGGCTACGACAAGGCGGCGGAAATCGCGAAGCGCTCGTTGCAGGAGCGACGCCCAGTGCGCGAGCTGGCGCGCGAGATGACGAAGCTCACGCCCGAGGAGATCGAGCGCGCGCTCGATCCGCGCCGGCAGACCGAGCCCGGCCTGGAGCCGGGGGGAAGCGCTTCGGGGTGAAGGCCGCCGCTCCCGTCGCCCCCGACCTCGGCGACCTGACCGCGCGCCTGCTCGCGGCGCGCACGGCGCTCGAGGGCGTCGCCCACCGCACGCCGGTCGCGACCTCAAGCACCCTCGACGAGCGCGTTCAGGCCAGCGTGTTCCTCAAGTGCGAGAACCTCCAGCGCGCCGGCGCGTTCAAGTTCCGCGGCGCCTGGAACGCGATCTCGCGCCTGCCCGAGGAGGCGCGCCGCCGCGGCGTGGTCGCCTACTCCTCCGGCAACCACGCGCAGGCCGTCGCCCTGGTGGCTCGCCGGCTCGGCATCCCGGCCGCGATCGTGATGCCCGCGGGCAGCTCGGCGCTCAAGCTCGCGGCCACCCGCGACTACGGCGCCGAGGTGGTGCTCTGCGGCCCGGGGGCGCCGGGCGCCGGGCCGGGCGCCGGCGCGGCGGACCGCGCGGCGGTCGCCGAGCGCCTGGCGCTCGAGCGCGGGTGCCCGCTCGTCCCGCCGTTCGACCATCCCGACGTGATCGCCGGGCAGGGGACCGCGGCGGCGGAGCTGATCGAGGACGCGGGCTCGCTCGACGCGCTGCTCGTCCCGGTCGGCGGCGGCGGGCTCATCTCGGGCTCGGCGCTCGCCGCGCGCCGCCTCTCGCCCGGCTGCCGGGTCATCGGGGTGGAGCCCGAGGGCGGCGACGACGGGGTGCGCTCGTTCCACAGCGGGCGGCTCGAGCGCGTCGAGAACCCCCGCACCATCGCCGACGGCGCGCGCACCCCGTCGCTCGGACGCATCACCTTTCCCCTGATCCGCCAGCTCGTCAGCGACATGGTCGCGGTCCCCGACGCCGCGCTGATCGACGCCATGCGCTTCGTGTGGGAGCGGATGAAGCTGGTGGTCGAGCCCACCGGCGTGCTCGGGCTCGCGGCACTCACGAGCGGCAGGGTGAAGCTTCCCGGCATGCGCGTCGGCGTGATCCTCTCCGGTGGCAACGTGGACCCCGTGGCGGCCCGCGCCTGGCTCGGCGGCGACGCCCGCTAGCCCTCTCGGGCGAATTGCACGGCCCGGGCGCCGGCGGCCGGGCGCACCCATAGCCGACGATTTTGCAGAGACTTCGGCGCGTCCGCTTGCGCACTACCTGAGCCCGCCTTCGCGCGCTGCCGCCAGCGCTGGCCACGCGCGCGCGACTCCGCTCCAAGTCGTTGCGGCGGCGGCGTTCCTCGCCTGCGACTCCGTAAAGCCACGGGCTCTCGAGGCCGATAACCGCATGACCCTGGCACGGAAAGGTCTCTTGGTCTTTCCCATGGCCAGTATTGGACGTCGGGGCGCGGCGCCGGTCCGCGGCACCGGGCGACGGTCCGGGATTGGAACGGTTCCCGGGCGACGTCCGTGTTCCCCCTGCGCACCGGTGAGCCGGATTCATTCCGCGCCGCCGACGCGGGGCGAGGTTCTCGCGATGAGCTTCGCCAATCGTTGGGCCATCCCGGTGGCGGTGGGAAGCGGCGCGACCTGCGCCGCCTTCGGCGCCCTCGTCCTCACTGGATGGCACTCCGGGAACCTGCCGCTCGCGAGCGGCTTCCTGCCCGGCCCGCCCACCGGCTACCTGACGGCCGCGGCCCTGCTCCTCGCCGGCGCCGGGCTCGTCGCCGCCGCCCTCGGCCGGCCGCGTCTCGCGCTTCCGGCCGGGACGTTCGCGATCGCGGCGGCCGCCGGCGACCTGGCGTCGCGGGTCTTCGGCCCCGGTTCGGGAGTGGTGGGGTCGCTGCTGCAGGCGATGCTGACCCGCGCGCCCGCGACCATCGATCCGCTCGGCGACCCCGCCTGGATCCAGCTCGGCCTGATCGGTGCCGCGCTCACCCTGCTCGGGCGCGAGCCCGGTCCGCGGCGCGCCCCGCTCGTGGGCACGCTCGCCGCCGCGCTCGCCACCCTCGGGCTCGCGGCCTGCTTCGGCCACTTGACCGGCGTGGACGCGAGCATGCACTGGACAAAGCTCACCGGGCTTCCGCTCGCGGCCGGGCTCGCGGTGACGCTGGCCGGGGCCGCGCTGCTCGCGGGCGCGTGGCGGGAGAGCATGGCCGCGAGCCCGACGCTGCCGCGCTGGACGCCGGTGCTGGTGGCCGCGGCCGGCATCACGGCCACGATCGTGCTGTGGCAGGCGCTGAGCGCCGACCGCCGGGCGCAGCTCGACGGCGCCACCCGCACCGTCGCCGCCCAGGTGGGCGAGGAGGCCACGACCGCGGTGACGGTGCGGGTGTTCCCGCTGGTGCGCATGGCCGAGCGCTGGGAGCGGCACGGAGCGCCGAGCCGCGACGGCTGGGAGTTCGACGCCGAGCGCCTGATCACGCACCTCACCGGCTACGACGCGATCGGCTGGGCGGATCCCGCGCTGCTGGTGCGCTGGGTCGTGCCCGCGGTCGGCGAGCCGGCCGACGAGCTGCGCCGGCTTTCGCACGGCGCCGCGCAGGCCCGGGTGACCGACGCCGCGCTCGCACGCGGTGGGCCCGCGCTCTCCCGGGTCGAGAAGCTGCCGGACGGCACCCACACGCTCACGGTGCTGGTGCCGATCGGCTCGGGCCGCCTCCATCGCGGCTGGATCGTGGGCGTGCTCGACATCGAGCGCTGGGCGGCGAGCGACCTCAAGGTGATCCCGGGGCGCGGCCAGGTGGTGTCGCTGTGGGAGGGCGAGCGCGAGATCTTCCGCACCCATGCCGAGGGCCGGATTGCGTTCCTGAAGCCGATCGCGGAAGTCCCGGTGCCGATCTTCGACCGCCTGTGGCGGGTGCGCATCTGGGCCGCCCCCGGCCGGCTCTCCGACGCCGTGGCCCAGGTGCCGATCGCGATCCTGGTGGTGGGGCTCCTGCTCTCGATGCTCACGGCGCTCGCCGTGCACTGGGCGGCCACGGCGCGGCTGCGCGAGCGCGAGGCGCTCAAGGCCTACGAGCAGCTCGCGGTGGGCACCGGCCAGTGGCGGCTCGCCGAGCGCGCGCAGCGGCGCAGCGAGGAGCGCTTCCAGCTCGTCACCCGGGCCACCAGCGACGCGCTGTGGAACTGGGACCTCCCGACCGGTGACTTGTGGTGGAGCCCGGGCTTCTACGCGCTCTTCCACTACCCGGCGGAGCACGTCGAGCGCGGCATCGAGTCCAAGACCGGCCGGCTGCATCCCGCCGACCGCGAGCGCGTGATGAGCAGCCTGGAGCGCGCGATCTCGGGCGGCGAGGACGTGTGGTCGGCCGAGTACCGCTTCCGCTGCGGCGACGGCGCCTACGCGCACGTGTCCGACCGCGCGTTCATCCTGCGCGACCCGGCCGGCCGCGCCGACCGGCTGTTCGGATCGATGATCGACGTCACCGCCCGCCGCCAGGCGGAGGAGGAGCGCGACCGGTTCTTCACCTTGTCGCCCGACCTGCTGTGCCTGGCCGGGTCCGACGGCTACCTGAAGCGCGTGAACCCGGCCTGGACCGAGCTGCTGGGCTACACCGAGACCGAGCTCCTGTCCCGGCCCTCGCTCGAGTTCGTCCACCCCGAGGACCGGGCGGCGACCGAGGCGGCGACGCGCCAGATCGCGGCGGGCGAGGCGGTGGTCGCGTACGAGAACCGCTACCGCCGCAAGGACGGCGCCTACCGCTGGCTGCACTGGCGCGCGCGCCACGTGGTGGAACAGCAGATCGTCTACGCCTTCGCCCGCGACGTCACCGAGGAAAAGCGCATCGAGCGCGAGCTGGCCGCGGCGCGCGACCAGGCGCTGCAATCGGTGAATGCCAAGTCCGCGTTCCTCGCCAACATGAGCCACGAGATCCGCACGCCCATGAACGGCGTGATCGGGATGTGCGAGCTGCTCATGGAGACGCCGCTCGACACCACCCAGCGGCGCTACGCCGACACGATCCACGCCAGCGCCGACTCGCTGCTCACCATCCTGGACGACATCCTCGACTTCTCGAAGTCCGAGGCCGGCAAGCTCGCCCTGGCCTGGGTCCCGTTCGACCTGCGCCGCACGGCGGAGGACGCGCTCGACCTGTTCGCGCGCCGCGCGCAGACCAAGGGCCTTGAGCTGGTGGGCCTGGTGCATCGCGACGTGCCGCGCGCGTTGCTGGGCGACCCCGCGCGCCTGCGGCAGGTGATCGCCAACCTGGTGGGGAACGCGGTCAAGTTCACCGAGCGCGGCATGGTGGCGCTGGAGGCCACGCTCGTGGAGGAGGCCGGCGGCCGCGCCGTGGTGCGCATCGAGGTGCGCGACACCGGGATCGGCATCAGCGAGGAGGGCCGGGCGGCGCTGTTCGCCTCGTTCTCCCAGGTGGATCCCTCCTCGACCCGCCGGCACGGCGGGACCGGGCTCGGGCTCGCGATCTGCAAGCAGCTCGTGGAGCTGATGGGCGGCACGATCGGCGTCGAGAGCCATTCGGGCCGGGGCTCGACGTTCTGGTTCACGGTGCCGCTCGAGCGCGCTCCCGAAGGCGCGCTGGGGGAGGCGCCGGACCTCGCGCCGCTCGTCGGCCGCAGGGTGCTGCTGGTGCAGGAGAACGCCACCAGCCGCCGGATGCTGCGCCACGTGCTCGAGTCGTGGAGCCTCGAGGTGGTCGAGCGCGAGAACGGCGCCGACGCGCTCGACGCGCTGCGCCGTCCCTCCGAGCGGTTCGACTTCGTGCTGTTCGATCTCTACCTGCCCGACCTCGACGGCCTGACCCTGAGCGAGGGGATCGCGAAGCTCCTGGGCGCGGGCGCCCCGGCGCTGGTCCTGATGACGCCGATCGGAAGCCGCGACGAGATCTCGCGCATGACGAACTTCGCGGCGTGCCTGGCCAAGCCCGTGCTGCCGAGCCAGCTCCTCGAGTGCCTGCTCGGCCTGGTCGCGACCCAGGGGCGCGCGGCGCGCGCCCCGGAGGCCGCGGCCGTGGCGCCGGGCCCTGGGGGCGAGCCGGAGGCCGGCGTGGGCGAGGAGAAGTCGCGTGGCAACCGCATCCTGGTGGTGGACGACAACGCGGTGAACCTCCACGTCGCGCTCGGCCAGCTCGAGTCCCACGGCTACGTGGCCGAGGTGGTCTCGAACGGCCGCGACGCCCTGACCGCGCTGGAGCAGAACGGCTACGACCTGGTGCTGATGGACTGCCAGATGCCGGAGATGGACGGGTTCCAGGCCACGCAGGAGATCCGCCGGCGCGAGGGCGCGGACAGGAAGACGATCGTGGTCGCGATGACCGCGCACGCGCTGGAAGGCGACCGCCAGCGCTGCCTGGACGCCGGCATGGACGACTACATCGCCAAGCCGATCCGGGGCGCGGAGCTGGATCGCGTGATCCGGCGCTGGCTCGGCCTCGGCGCCGCTCCGCCAAGGGACGCCGGCGTGCCGCGCGCGCGCGGGAGCGAGGCGCCGCTCGTGGACATGACGCTGCTGCGCGACGCCTTCGGCAGCGACGAGGCCAAGCTCCGCGACCTGCTCCAGCTCTACTTCCGCCAGATGGCGGAGAGCGTGCCCCGGCTCGGCGCCGCGATCGCCGCCGGTTCCGCCGAGGAGGTGCGCCAGATCGCCCACAAGCTCGCGGGCTCGAGCGCGAGCTGCGGAATCCTGGCCGTGGTGCCGCTGCTGCGCGACCTGGAGAGGATGGGCAAGGAAGGCCGGATCACCGAAGCCCCGCGCGCGTTCGCCGAGCTCGAGAAGAGGCTCGAGGGCGTGCGCGCGCGGCTCGCCGAATACGCGGAGACCCCGCCATTGATGTCCGCGGCCGGATAGAGACCCTAAGGCCCCGGAATACGACGCCTCGCGTCGGAAGGAGAAAAACATGAAGCGAATCCTGATCATCGAAGACGACCCCGTGACGGCGGCGGTGTATCGACAGATGTTCGAACGCCGCGGCTACCAGGCGGAGACCGCCGCCGACGGCCTCACCGGGCTCGAGAGGCTCACGGCCTCGAAGCCCGACGGCGTGCTGCTGGACATGATGCTGCCCGGCATCGACGGCCTGGAGGTGCTGCGGCGCATCCGGGCCACTCCGGGGCTCGGCGAGCTGCCGGTGGTGGCGTTCACCAACGCCTTCCTGGGCGAGATGGTGCGCGAGTCGGAGCTGGCGGGCGCGACCTTCACCCTGACCAAGTTCGACCACACGCCCTGGCAGGTGGTGGAGCAGGTGCGCGACATCATCGAGGGCGCCTCGCGCCCGCGCGAGGATGCCGTGGGTGTCACGCCCGAGGGGGCGCGCGCGTCCGACGCGGACCCGATCGTGCTCACCGCGGGCACCGAGGAGGCCGACGACGCCGATCGCCGCTTCCTCGACGCGGTGCGGACCTCCTGCCTGCGCTCGGCGCCGGCCTCGCTCGACGCCATGCGCGACCTGGTCAAGGCGTTCGTGACCAGCCCGCAGCAGCCCGACCTGATGCAGGCCCTGTACGGGGAGGCCCACCTGATGGCGGGCAGCGCCGCGCTCGCGGACCTGCCGATCCTGAGCCGGCTCGCCGGAGCCCTCGAAGGCCTCGCCAAGCTCCTGATGGAGCGCTCCGACCAGGTGCGGGTCCCGACCCTGCGCACCATCGACCAGTCGCTCGACGCCCTCGAGCTGCTGGTGTCCGAGGGCGGGGCGCTGGTGGGGATGGAATCCGTCCCGCCGCGGGCGCTGGTGGTCGACGACGACGAGATCGCGCTGCGCTCGATCCAGTACGCGCTGGAGAAGGCGAAGTTCGAGATCGTGACGGTCGGCGACGCGGCGGCCGCCCAGCGCGCGCTCGGCGAGGAGGTGTTCGACCTCGTCCTGCTCGACATCGAGCTGCCGCTGATGAAGGGAACCGAGCTGTGCGCGCACCTGCGGACGCTTCCGGGGTACGCCCACGTCCCGGTGATCTACATCACGTTCATGTCCGACTTCGAGGACCCGTCGCTGGTGGATCTCAAGGGCGGCGACGACCTGCTGGTGAAGCCGTTCCTCTACATGGAGCTGGCGCTCAAGGCCCTTTCGCTGCTGGTGAAGGACCGCTTGGAGCCGAGCACGGTGTAGCTAGACGCCGACCGCCTCCACCGCCTCGACCAGGGCATCGAGCGCACGCTCGACGTCGCTGCCGAGGTGGATGCGCATGACGCGGCGGCGCCGGCGCTCGAGCACCTCGTAGTCGCCGGCGGCCTGCGCGCGGCGCAGGGCGCCGAAGCCGTGGCGCTCGCCCGGGATCGGCAGCTCGTCGCCCTCGTCGGCGGTGAGCTGGAGGAAGATCCCGCGGTTCGGCCCGCCCTTGTGGAGCTGGCCGGTGGAGTGCAGGTAGCGCGGCCCGTAGCCGAGCGTGGTGGCGAGCCGCGTGGCGGCGCGGCAGGCCAGGCGCAGGCGCTGCAGCCGCTCGTGCCGCGCCGGCGTGCGATGCACGTAGGCGCACAGCGCGACGTAGTCCCCGGGGCGCGCCAGGCCGAAGAGCGCCGGCACCCAGGCCGCAGGCTGATCCCGGGCGACCACCGCCCGCTCGATCGCGTCGGCGATCGAGACCGGAGCCTCGACCGCGAGGTCCTCGGCCCGCGCCAGCCAGTAGGTTTCGGGCGCCGCACTCCCCACCACATGCTCCGCGAGCGCCGCCTGTGTGGCCTGCTTGGCCTCGGTGACGTTGGGCTCGTCGAACGGATCGACGCCGAGCACGGCGCCGGCGGTCGCGGTCGCGATCTCCCAGCGCAGGAACTCCGCGCCCAGCGAGGTGAGCGACGGGAGGGACCAGCGGATGAGCGGATGGCCCGCGGCGCGCAGGGCGGCGAGCCGGGATTCGGTCTCGGCGCCGAAGGGCCGCTGGGAGACCGCGACGAACACGCGGTCCGGACCGTAGAGCTCGGGAGGCCCGAGCGGCTCGTCTGCGACCGGCACGATGCCGCGCCCGTCCTTGCCGGTGCTCTCGGCGACGAGCTGCTCGATCCAGGCGCCGAGCGGCGCGATCTCCTCGCCGAGGACCAGGGTCAGCTTGTCCCGCTGGGCGAGCGCCAGCTCGCCCAGCACCGCCCCGAGCCGGACGCCGGGATTGCGGGCGGCCGGGACGTCGGCCCCCGACTCGCGCGCCTCGGCAAGCGCGGCGTCGAGCAGCGCGCCGACGTCCGCGCCGATCAGGGCCGCCGGCACCAGGCCGAAGTAGGAGAGCGCGCTGTAGCGCCCGCCGATCTCGGGCGAGTTGAGCCAGGTGCGCCGGTAGGCGCGCAGGCGCGTCAGGGCCTCGAGCGGCGTGCCGGGATCGGTGATGGCGGCGAAGGACCGGCCGGTCTTTTCCGCGAGCGCCGCGCGCGCCCACTCGAAGAAGAACTTCTCGAACGCGGACACCTCGATCGTCCCGCCCGATTTCGAGCACACCAGGAAGAACGTGTGGCGCGGGTCGTGGCGCGCGGCCACGTCGCGCACCGCGGCGGGCGAGGTGTTGTCGAGCACCGTGAGGTCGAGCGCGTCGCGCCGGGCGCCGAAGGTGAGCCGCAGCACCTCGGGCGCGAGGCTCGAGCCACCCATCCCGAGCAGCACGGCGTGCGTGAAGCCTTCGGACCGGAGCTCGACGGCGAAGTCGCGCAGCGCCCCCGACTGACGGCGCAGGGTGGCGGGCGACTCCAGCCATCCCAGGCGGTTCCGCGCCACCGCGCGATGCGCGGGATCGATCCCCCACAGGGTGTCGTCCCGCGCCCACAGGCGTGCCGCGAAGCGCCCGGCCTCGAGCGCTTCGACCCGCGCGTTCGCGGCCTCCTCCAGCGGACCGAGGAAGAGCTCCATGCCGGGGCCGGGGGTCAGCGCGCGGCGAGCTGCGCGCGACGCGTCTCCAGGGTCTCGAGCAGGGACTCGTAGGACTTGGTGAACGCCACGACGCCCTCCTCCTCGAGCTGGTCGATCAGGCGCTCGAGCGGGATCCCGAGCTCGGGCAGCCGCCGGAACAGCTTCTCCGCGCGGTCGAGGTCGCGCCCCAAGCGCGGCTCGACCGTGCCGTGATCGTTGAACGCCGCGAGCGTCGAGAGCGGCATGGTGTTCACGGTATCGGACCCGATCAGCTCGTCCACGTAGAGCGTGTCCGGGTAGGCGGGGTTCTTTGTGCTGGTCGAGGCCCACAGCGGGCGCTGGAGGTTGGCGCGCGCCGCCCGCAGCGCGGCGAAGCGGGGCGATGAGAACTCGCGCCGGAACTGGGCGTAGGCGAGGCGGGCGTTGGCGATCGCGGCCTTGCCCTCGAGCGCCTCCAGCTCGGCGCGCTCCGCGCTGCCGGCGGGCAGCGCGGCCGCACGCTGCTCGATGGCCTTGTCCACCTTGGAGTCGACGCGCGACACGAAGAACGACGCCACCGAGAACACCCGGTCCAGCGCCTCACGGCGCGCGGCGCGCGCCTCGAGCCCGCGCAGGTACGCGTCCATCACCTGGGCGTGGCGCGCGAGCGAGAAGATGAGCGTGACGTTGATGCAGATGCCCGCGGCGATCAGCTCGGCGATGGCGGGCAGGCCCTCGGAGGTGGCCGGGATCTTCACGTAGAGGTTGTCGCGCGCCACCTCGCGGTGCAGGCGCCGCGCCTCGGCGATCGTGCCGGCGGTGTCGTGAGCGAGCCGCGGGCTGACCTCGATGCTCACCCGGCCGTCGAGGCCGCGGCTCCTCTCGTACACGCCCCGCAGCCGGTCGCACGCGGCCTGGATGTCCTCGATCGCGAGCGCCTCGAACAGCGCCGGGCCGGCGAGTCCCTGGCCCACGCGCCGCGCGATCGAGGCGTCGTAGTCTTCGCTCTCGGCGATCGCGAGCTGGAAGATGGTGGGGTTCGAGGTCACGCCCACCACGCCTTCGTTGCGCACCAGCCGGTCGAACTCGCCCGAGACGAGGTGGCCGCGGCGGATGAAGTCGAGCCACACGCTCTGCCCCAGGGTCAGGAGCTGCTCCGCGCGACTCGGCATCGTCAGCTCCGCGACCGGTTCCGCGCGAGACGGATCACGCGCCTCTCGGAGTCGCGGCAGATCGTGAAGCCGGCCTCGGGATCCGCGGAGCGAGCCTTCCTGCCTGCCATTCGTCCTCCTGCGCGAGCGCGCACGCATGCATTCGATCGAGGCGAGGATGCGCCCTTTCGCGGGCGACGCGCAAGTGCGGGGCAACGATGCGGGGCAAATGTCGTGGGCAATTGCCGCGCCACTGAGTTGACCAAGACTTGTGTTGACGAGCTGCGCGCGCGCCGAATCCGTGGCGCGCCGCCGCTCTCGCCATAGCGCGCCAGCGTGCGCAGGAGGCCCGCACGCAGCGTGTTTCTCTGCACAGCAGGAAAAAGCTCGTGGTCCTCCCTGCGATGCGTTCCCCGCGGCTCTGCGTGCGCCGAAAAACGTCGTGCTACTAAGGAGTGTGCCCCGCGGCCCCCGATCACACCCAGCCCCCGCTGGAGTTTCGGGCCATGAATGCCTGTACAGCCAATCCCTTCGCGACTTCCCATTTCAGCAACCAGGCCCTGCTGATCGACTTCGACCAGCGCGTCGCGCACGATCGCAAATCGTTCGCCGTGATCCTCACCCGCATCGCCGAGATCGACGAGCGCAAGCTCTATCTGGCGGAGGGCTATTCCTGCATGAAGGCCTTCCTCATGGAGCGGATGCGCCTCACCGAGGGCGCGGCCTACAAGCGCCTCACCACGGCG